>JACJJM010000193.1 GCA_016900015.1 Phocaeicola coprophilus
GATCGAACACAGTGATGATATACATACTGTTGCTCAGGACCCAGCCCAGCTGGGCGCTGCGGACGGTGGCGGTTTCTCCGTCCGCCACGTCTCCATTGAGCAGATCGCCCAGCAGGACGCTGTGCTGCAAATTGACGTTGGTGCCGTAGAAATCATTTTTCTGCATATCCAGCGCCACCAGCCGGCAGAGGAAATGGACCAGCTCAAAGTCGTAGTGATGGAAGGGCCGGTTGCAGTCCATCACGC
>JACJJM010000194.1 GCA_016900015.1 Phocaeicola coprophilus
GGCGACAACAACGGCCTCAGCGGCACGTTCAGCCTGTACGGCGACTTCGGGAACATCGGCGAGCCCGTGGTCGGCGGCGACGGCATCGACATCACGGGCAACTACATGGAAGGCACCCCGTCGTACCTCGTGCGGCTCGGGTCCTGCGACGGTGGGGCCACGCCCAAGCCGTACCCGTACGGGTGGCACGTCCACTTCTTCGCCAACGTCCTCGGCGGCAGCCCGCCGAACGGGTACCTCTCGTGC
>JACJJM010000195.1 GCA_016900015.1 Phocaeicola coprophilus
GGTCTGCCGATCATGGTAAAGTAATGAGAATTTTAAAAAGTTCAACAAAGCGTTATCAAGTTGAAATTGATAAAACTTTTGATTACACCAGTGGGCAAGAAGATGTTTGGGATAATAAGATTAGACCTTGGCTTACATCTGAAATTGAAAAACTTCCAAAGGAAATGACACAATCAGAAATAGAAGACGAATCAAAAAAACTTAAAAAACAAGTCTTTAAAAAACTATCTGATATAAAAGCAAAAG
>JACJJM010000196.1 GCA_016900015.1 Phocaeicola coprophilus
GTCGATAAACCATGACAACTGCGTAGGCTGCGGACGCTGTATCGGAGCATGCAACTTCGATGCCATATCGTTCGCCAATAACGCTTCGGTAAAAGACCTTAACTGCCGCATGGCGGAGTACACCAAGGCCGTGATTGACGGCAGACCAAATTTCCATGTGTCCGTAATACGCGACGTTTCACCAAACTGTGACTGCCACGCAGGCAACGATACACCCATCATTCCTGACGTAGGCATGTTCGCAT
>JACJJM010000197.1 GCA_016900015.1 Phocaeicola coprophilus
GTTCACGCCCTTGTTGGTCTTGGCGTAGCTCACGCCCGACAAGGTCAAGAAGGCCAGTTGGTCGATGCGGTCAGCCAGCCAGTAGGCGAGCGTGTCACGGCTGTTGCCGCGGAACTCCACCACAGACTTCTGGTCGGCCATGCGGCCTTCGTGACGGTTGGCGTGGCGGAGCTGGTCGATGCGGATGACCTGGTCGAAGGTCTGCATGGTCTCTTCGTTGCCTTCCAGCGTGCGGTCGCCAGCGA
>JACJJM010000198.1 GCA_016900015.1 Phocaeicola coprophilus
GGGTTGAGGTTGATGGTCTTGGCGTAGCAGCCGCCCTCGAAGTTGAAGAGCCCGCGTCCGGACCAGCCATGCTCGTCATCGCCGACCAGGATGCGGGAGGAGTCTTGCGACAGCGTCGTCTTGCCTGTGCCGCTGAGGCCAAAGAACACCGCCGCCTCGTCAGGCTGGCTGATCGCGTGGTTGGCCGAGCAGTGCATCGGCATGATGCCCTTCTCGGGCAGCAGGTAGTTCAGCAGGGTGAAGAC
>JACJJM010000199.1 GCA_016900015.1 Phocaeicola coprophilus
GTGATACCATGCCTGGTATTAAATAACTATGATTAAATCCAAAGCGACCTATCTTAGTTGTACCTGTACGGTCAAAAGCAACACAACTGATTTGTGCTCCACCAGGGATGATAAATACAGCACATGTAGCAGGAATTAAACCAACTAATACTTCAGCAGGTAAACCTAATGATACACCAATTGGCATTAATGCCACGGCTGTTGCTGCTGGACTATAAAGTACCATAGAAGTTACAAATAACAT
>JACJJM010000200.1 GCA_016900015.1 Phocaeicola coprophilus
GTCCTGAAGAACTTTATGTAAGAAAACAAATCATAGAAAACACTCCTGACGTCATCATCAACGTAATCGACGCAAGTAATATCGAACGAAACTTATACCTAACCACGCAATTGGTCGACATGAACCTCAAAATTGTAGGTGCGCTCAACATGTTCGACGAATTTGAATCACGTGGAGACAAACTCGATTATAACGTGCTGGGCGAGTTGTTCGGCATACCCTTAGTCCCAACAGTATTCAAGAG
>JACJJM010000201.1 GCA_016900015.1 Phocaeicola coprophilus
CCTCTACCGCCGTCTCGACGCTGGAGTACGCGGTCATAATCAGCACCGGAATCGCGGGGTTTAATGTTTTGATCTCTTTCAGCGTGGCGATACCATCCATCTCTGCCATTCGTACATCGCAAAGCACAAGATCAAAAACCTGTTCCCGCACCTGCTCCAGCGCCTGTCGCCCGCTGTTCGCCAGCGCGACGTTATAGCCCCAGCCGCGCAGCAAAGCCTGCAAAATAGTGCAGTGGCTAATGT
>JACJJM010000202.1 GCA_016900015.1 Phocaeicola coprophilus
TGGTAAGTCTATCATCGATTTCCCGGAATCTTGGGGTGATGACCTTATGGATGTAAGTCAGGTTGAGGTTGATAATGCTTTGAAGTTGCTCAAACCTACTTTCGGTTTATAATATTATTACTTCAAGGGGGAGATATGATATGTATTTTCTCTCTCTTGAAGTTTCTCTGCTATTGATTCTCTTCATTCATTATTTTCTTATATGCTTCCGAAATTTCATTTTTGTACTTATCTATGTTATAC
>JACJJM010000020.1 GCA_016900015.1 Phocaeicola coprophilus
GTCATAACTTAATCTGCTTTTATGTTACAAATTTACTCTTTTGTGCGTAACTGTCAGATTAAGTCTTGACTAATTCAGATGATGGCCTCAGCGAGCGTCTTCACCACTTCATGGATGGAAGCGTCGAGAAACTCCTTCGTGCTCATCACGTCCACCAGCTCCAGCCCCTTGGGCAAGTCGCGGCGCACCTCCTCCATAAGCTGGTCAATCTCCTGTATGATTTCATTGGCATTGGACCCTGCGGTCTGCGAAATCATGGCCGTCGCTCCAGGATGGCCGTCAATCTCGCCGTTGTAAGCATAAGTCTGTGCTCCCAGTTCGATGGTCGCGATGTCATTCAGACGAAGCACTTCGCCACTGTCCAGAGCCTTGACCACGATGTTGCCAAATTCCTCAGCCGTCTCATACCGTCCACGATACTTGAGGGTGTATTGGAATGTGTTCTCGGAGTCCTCGCCCAACGTACCGGTAGCTGCCTCCAGGTTTTGCTCGTCGAGCACGGCAGTCACGTCGGAAGGCACAAGGCTATATTGTGCCATCTTCTGTGGATTGAGCCATATACGCATGGCGTAGTCGCCTCCCATGACATTCACATTGCCCACACCGCTCACACGTGAAAGGCGAGGCTCGATGTTTATCTTGAAATAGTTGTTGATAAACGTCTGGTCATAGGAATCGTCGGGAGAGTAGAGCGCGATGATTTTCAGCATACTGTTCTGCCGTTTCTCCACGGTGACTCCTATCTTGGTCACTTCAGCGGGCAAAAGTCCCTCAGCCTCACTCACACGATTCTTGGTGTTGATAGTAGCCATGTCGGGGTCAGTCCCCTGCTTGAAGTAGACAGTGATGTTACCCGAGCCGGTGTTGGTCGATGTGGAAGTCATGTAGAGCATGTCCTCCACGCCGTTGATGGCTTCCTCCAGAGGGACAACGACCGATTTCTGCACCGTCTCTGCATTGGCACCGGTATAAGTGGCCGACACCATGACGGTCGGTGGCGCGATGTCGGGATACTGTTCCATCGGAAGCCCCGACAGTCCGATAAGCCCCACCAACAGGATAAGCACCGACACGACACATGACAGGATGGGGCGGTCTATAAATAGTTTCAGTTTCATATCTTGTCAAATGAAGAATTAAGAATGATGGATAAAGAATGCCATGCAGGAGGTTCATTATTCATTAATGATAGTCCCTTCCTGCAAGAGTCCTGCACCTTCGGCCACGATGGTGTCACCCACGGCCAATCCCTGCTCGACGATGTATTCCTGCCCGTCATTCACAGGAAAGACGGTGATTTGCGTCGAAGTGGCTTTACCGTCCACGACACGATAGGCAAAAATCTTGTCCTGTATCTCATATGTAGCCTCCTGCGGGATGACCAGCACACTATCGCGCACGTAGGGGAAGACCACAGTCCCGTTTCCTCCATTGCGGAGCATGCGTTCCGGATTGGGGAATGTCGCCCGCAGGCTCACGGCGCCCGTACCGGAGTCGATGGTCCCGCTGATGGCGTCAACCTTGCCCTTGTGCGCATACGGCTGCCCGTCGCTGAGCAGGAGTTCGACATCGGGCATATGCTTCAACGTCTCATCCAGCGTGCCGTATTGGCGGACAAGCGCAAGGATTTGGTTCTCGGTCATGGAGAAATAGACATACATCTCCGCATCGTCAGAGACCGTGGCCAGCGGTTCGCTGATGCTGGCATCCACAAGTGCCCCGACACGATAGGGCAACATGCCGGTCACGCCGTCCACCGGACTCTTCACCACCGTGTATGAGAGGTCGTTGCGGGCATTGGTCTCCTGCGCCTTTGCCTGTGCCAATGCAGCCTCAGCCTCCTGAAGTGCATTCCGCGACGTCTGCAAGTCGAAATCGGAGATAACCTTGTTGTCATAAAGCACCTGCTTGCTGTCCACCGTCATGCGGGCATTGGCCACCGAAGCCTCGGCGCTCTTCACATTGGCCACGGCTGTCTCCAGCGCAGCCTGGTAAGGCACTTGGTCGATGACGAACAGGGGTTGCCCCTTCTCCACCTTCGCTCCTTCATTGATGCACACCTGCGTAATGGTGCCGCTCACCTGAGGACGTATCTCCACACTCTGCCGTCCTTTGATGGAGGCTGTAAACTGCCGGCTCAGCGTGCGGTCTGCCGGGCCGACGACCAACGTCTTATAACTGCTCCCCTCTACTGCCGGCGAAGCATCCTTGCATCCGGACAGTCCCAGAAGACACAGCATCCAGACGCCTGTTTGTCGAAATAGTTTTTTCATCTTACACTTCTGTTTATAGTTAAAACTGCCGCAAAATTATCGGGCATCCAGAGGGTCCGGCTGGTCCTAATCCGAAATAGATTGGTTTAAAATCCATAGTTACACTTTTTTTACTTTAATACTTCTAATAAGTCGAAAAAGGCTTTTCAGCTTATTGTCTTTCTGTTACTTTTATCCGCGAAATGATACACTCAAAAGAGGAAAACAGGAAGATCTATGAAAAATATGAGTAACAATGAGCTGATAGAGTGGCTTCGTGACCACATCTCGGAAGACGGGAGCATAGAGACAGCTTCCTATGCCGACCAGTTGACCATCATACACCTGAAAGGACAGACCTGCCAACTGCCGGACTCGTGGGGACACGCCAACTGCCACATCAGCCTCCAGCTATACAGTGGCGAACTGCGGCTGATGGCCAACAGCCTACGAGTTGGCTTCGAGTCACCCGCTCTCATTGACTTCATCATGGGTTATGACTGGAAAAACATGGATTTGCTCAACGACTTCCAAGCCTATATCCTCCTGTCCAAACATGAATTCTTCATGAACAGCACAGCCCGGCTGCGCTCCAAGATAGCCGACCTGATGCTCCACTTTGCCGAACATCCGTTTGTCCAGCTTGAAAGGGACAGGGTCTGCCGCCTGAAGCAACTCACGGGATTGCTCTTTTCCTCGCTGAACGACATCAGCAATCCCCTGCAGACAGAACAAATACAAATGTTGCTATGTGCCACAGAATGTGAACTGTGGAATGCCATCTCCCTGAAAGAACATAACTCCATCAATGAAAAGGATTTTCAGGAAAAAGACCGGGTGGCACAATTCTTCTACCTCATGCACAGTTATTGCCGCGAGCAACACGAAGTGCGCTGGTATGCGTCTCAACTCAGCTGTTCACCCGATGCCTTGTCGGCCAGCCTGAAGCGGTTCTATGGCAAAAACGCCTCCATGTTGCTGAACGAAAGGCTCATCGCTGAGGCTAAAGTCTTGCTGCAAAAGCCTGAGTGCAGCATCCAAGACGTGGCCGACATGCTCTGCTTCTCCGACCAGTCAGCTTTTGGTAAATTCTTTAAACGGCATTGCAACATGTCCCCCATGCAATACCGCTTTCAGGCAGAAGAAGCCAAGAGAAAGGAAGCGGCATGCAAAGAATCAATTGATTAGCAATCATTTAACAGTAACAGAAACACCCCTTTATCCCGCGCCGGAGCGGAAAGGAGGGTAACCGACCACGGACTCCTTTGCGCCCGACCACGGAAACCAGGGTAGCCAAGGCCGGCATGAAGGCCGCACAAACAGCCGCCCTCCTGACGGCAAAATGCGCCTCTGTCTGCGTCTTTTTTTCTTTGAATTATACGAACAATCTACACATCCTCCTCCACAAGGCGGGCCACCGTCTCCGCGATACGCTGCGCGGCATAGTCCGGCCTCATGGCTTCTTCGGGAGACACTCCCGGCGGATTGATGCAACAGACGGCTGCAAAGCCAGCCTTCTTCAACTCCTCTTCATCCGAAATCCGACCGGCTATCAACGCGACAGGCACTCGCTGAGCCGCAGCCGCTTCGAGCACTCCCGCCGGCACCTTCCCCATCAGCGACTGGCTGTCGGCGTGCCCCTCACCCGTGATGACAAGGTCAGCCCCGGCCACGTGGCGGTCAAAATCGAGCACTCGGAGCAGAAGGCGGATGCCCGGTTCCAACGTCGCTCCCAAGTAGGCAGCCAGCGCACCACCGACGCCACCCGCAGCTCCCGCACCGGGCAACAAGGATATGTCGCGTCCCGTGACACGGCGTGTGACATCGGCAAACCTGCGCAGGCCATCGTCAAGCACCTCCACCATACGGGCATCCGCACCCTTCTGCGGAGCAAACACACAAGCGGCACCCTGCGGCCCGAAAAGCGGATTGCGCACATCGCAGGCAACCTTCACTTCGCACGCCTCCCAAAGCGGCGACACCCCGCCTGCATCCACTTCCGCCAAGCGGACCAACGCCCCACCGCCAGGCTCCAACTCGTGCCCCGCCCGGTCAGTCAGCTGATAGCCCAAAGCCTGGAGCATGCCCGCTCCGGCATCGCTCGTCGCACTTCCACCCAGCCCGATGAGCAGCCGCCGACATCCGCGACGCAGCACAGCATCGGCCATCAGTTCGCCAAGCCCGCGGGTGGTCGTCACCATCGGATTGCGTTTCTCCAGCGGGACGAGAGGCAAGCCACACGCCGCAGCCATCTCGATGAACGCCGTCCGCCCGTCAGGCGACACGCCGTAGTCAGCCTGCAATGTTTCCATCAGCGGACCGTGGACCATCGCTGACATCCGCCGCAACATCCCGGCCGCAGCAAACGTCTCCAACATGCCTTCCCCTCCATCCGACACGGGCAGGCAACACACCTCGCACCCGGGCTTCACCCGAAGAATCCCCTCCCGGGCTGCCTCCTCAGCCTGCCGGGAAGTGAGGCAACCTTTCAGGGAGTCTATAGCCAACACGATTTTCATGACTTTCTTTCTTTTCTTTGTTGTGATGCAAATATATCCTTTTTGCATCACCGGGAGACGAGCTTGTTGCAATTATGTGTATCTTTGCGCATCTTTTTAAGTACATCGGGTCACAAAGAACATGAATCAACAATACCCTTCCGCTTTACTGGAAAAGGCTGTCAACGAATTTGCCAAACTGCCGGGCATCGGTCGCAAGACGGCGATGCGGCTGGTGCTCCATCTGTTGCGCCAAGACGAGACGACGGTCGAGTCGTTTGCCCATGCGCTGACGACGCTCAAGCACGAGGTGAAATACTGCAAGGTGTGTCACAACATCTCTGACACGGATGTCTGCCGTCTGTGTAGCAATCCGCAACGCGACGCTTCGACCATCTGCGTGGTGGAGAACATACAAGACGTGATGGCCGTCGAAAACACGCAACAGTTCCGGGGCTTGTATCATGTGCTGGGGGGAGTCATCTCGCCCATGGACGGCATCGGGCCGTCGGACCTAGAAATCGAAAGCTTGGTGAAACGGGTGGAAGCCGGAGGTGTCAAGGAAGTGATTCTCGCCCTCAGCTCGACGATGGAAGGCGACACGACCAACTTCTACATCTTCCGCAAACTGGCCAAATGCAACGTGAAGCTGAGCATCATCGCCCGCGGCATCTCCATCGGTGACGAACTGGAATATACCGACGAAGTGACACTGGGCCGCTCCATCGTGAACCGTACCCCGTTCAACGGGACAAACTGAAAAAACAAGAACCATGGAAGAAATCAAAAAATGGACTCGCCGCCTGCTATGGGAATACGGACTGCTATGGGTCGTAGCCGCAGCATTGATGGCAGCCTTCGAATGCGGATGGCTGGAAGAAGGAAGCCTGACAGGCCATGCACGGCTGGAATTCGGCCTTGAGACTGCGGCCATCCTGCTCACGCTACTCGGCATACCCTTGTCCTTGAGACTGTTCAGCCGACGAGTGGTGAGGCTGCGTACACTGCCCCTGCTTGCATCGCTAAGGGCATACCACCGGCTGAGCCTGCTCCGCCTGTCCATCCTCGCCTTCATCGTGTGGGGCAACTTGCTGCTCTACTACACGACGGTCAACAGCATCGGCGGCCTCTGTGCCTTGCTGGGATGCATAGCTTCACTGTTTTGCGTGCCGGGACGACGCCGGCTGATGAACGAACTTGAAATAACCCGACGCGATGAATAAACACTGCTTACAGGGCAAACGCCTCATCCTGCGTGCGCCCGAACCGGAAGACCTGGAAATGATGTATCGCCTGGAAAACGCGCCCGAGATGTGGTCCGTCAGCAACACGACCGTCCCCTACTCACACTACGTGCTGCGCCAATATATAGCCAACTGCCAAAACGACATCTATACCGACCACGAGTTGCGGCTCATGATCCAGCCAAAAGCCTGCCAACAGGCCATAGGGACCGTAGACTTGATTGATTTCACGCCCCTCCACGGACGCGCAGAAGTGGGCATTGCCATCGAAAAGGATTACCAAAGGAACGGATATGGACAGGAAGCGCTGGAACTATTGTGCGATTATGCTTTCAACTTGCTTCATGTAAACCAACTGTATGCATACGTACAAACGACCAACACCGCCTCTCTCTCGCTCTTCGAAAAGTGCGGATTCTCTCAAAAAGTTATCTTGAAACAATGGTTTAACGACAGTGAAAGGGGCTACACAGATGCTTACCTCATGCAGCGCCTGTTTACTTCTTCCGTCTGAAGAAACTGCGGACGCGGCGCATCACTTTCATCCCCGTCATGACACCGTCGACCACAGCAATGCCTGAGTTGACCGAATTCATAAACAGTTCGACCTTGTTGGCGGCTTTCACCGGCGCAAACAAGTCTGTCGCCGTAAGTTGGATCAGTTGCTTTTGCTCCTTGATCTGGCGATAAACGTCCTTTTTCTGACGGGAAATTTCTTCCAGCGTGATGAGCTTCTTGGATGTATTTGTAGCCATGGGGAAAGGGAGTTTTCTTATTCTTTATCAGTATCCGTTTCTTCCGAACTCATAAACAGATTGGCCATGAACCTCACCAACGGCCGGACTATAAGCTGCTTGCGGAAAACATAAACGACAGCCAGCAGCAACAGCAAAAAAGCCGTGATAATCGCAAAGCTCACAGTCAGTCCTCCCACATGGGGAGCCAGGATATAAGCGACGCTAAACGACAAGTAGAACAAGGCCATCATTCCTAAAATAATAGCAATAACGACCATAATGCAAGTGGAAGACAAGACGGTCAGCTTCTCTACAAGTTCCAGACGCATATATTCTTTCTGAAGCAAAATGTATTTCTTGCACTCCTCAAAAAGTTGTCCCAAAGTTTCGATGCTCTTATCGTTAGCAAACATGACGATGATTCTTTAATGTAAATGTCTAAACAAAAAAAGTCAAACCTGATTCACGGAAACAAGCCAAGCAATATACCGCTTCCGATGAATCAGGCATGACCGGCCAAAATGATATGAGAACACTTATTCCCCATCACTTTTCACTTCAGATGCGATTTCATCCACCAAATCGTTCAGTTGTTGACGATTCAGCTTGATACCTCTCTTGCGGAGAGCTTCTGCAATTCTCAAACGAGTATCTTCTCCCTTCTCCGGGGCAAACAAAATGCCACACGCAGCTCCGACAACGGCACCACCGAGGAATGCTGCTAAAATGCTTAAACTTTTCATAGTAGATAATGTTTAAAATTGAGTTCAAAGGCAAATATAACGATAATCTACCATAAAGCATGATTTCTTTCATAGTTTTTTAATGAGAATTTTGCTTTTAGCAAAAAGTACTTGCTTTTTTCAAGCGAAATCCGTGAGTTCTTGGGAAATAGTGTTATTTTTGCCCGATAAATGAGATTAGCAAATCGAATTTGATTAAAAACTATACACTTTAAAGAACAATGAAAAGCTATTTGATTCTGGGAACAGGCTTATGCCTGGCCATGATGTTGGGTTCTTGTAAATCGAGTGAAAGTGCTTACAAGAAGGCATACGAGAAAGCCAAACAACAAGAATTGGCCCAACCGCAAGTGAGCGAACCGGTGGAAGTGGCCCCGGTGGTCAGCACACCGGTCGTGACAAACACGCCGACCACGACGACTACGACGACAACTCCGGCCAATGTATCCATCCGCGAAGAAAAGGTGACGATGGTCAACGGCAACGGACTAAAGGCCTACGGCGTGGTGTGCGGCAGCTTTGCCAGCCAAAGCAATGCCGAAGCACTGAAGACTTGGCTGGACAAGGAAGGCTACAGCGCCGTTATCGTGAAAAACGAGGAGCGCAACATGTATCGCGTCGTTGTGGAATCGTATGACGACAAAATCCAAGCTGCTCAGGCACGCGACGCATTCAAAGCCAAATATCCTTCACGCGCCGATTTCCAAGGCGCATGGTTGCTCTACCGCGTATATTGATTAAGAAACAGAGACATCTTTAATACATCGAAAGGGCAGTGTCTGAAACATCCATTCACAGACACTGCCCTTCTTGTTTCATCACCCGCCCGAAGCTTTCGCAACCCTCCGTCACTCCCCGCAACAAAACTCTGAAAACACAACTTTTAAAGGACACGCCAGGCGCAGCCTGCGGCATGACGGAGCGGCCTCCTTTCCGCGTCTGCACGGAAAGGAGGCCGTCCTCACCTACCCTCTATAGCTACGTTTGCCCCCATCCGACCCAGGAATGCCATTTTTCAAACGAAAAGACAACAAACAAGCACTCAGACCATCCAACAAACACATTTTACAGCTTTTTTATCTTTAGATTGACTCTTACTTCGGCTTTATTATTTAATTTTGCGCACCATGAGTAGAATTGTAGCCATCGATTATGGAAAGAAACGAACGGGGATAGCCGTCAGCGACACGTTGCAACTGATAGCCAACGGACTCACGACTGTACCCACGAGCGAACTTTTCAACTTCTTGATAGACTATGTGAAACGTGAACCGGTGGAACGCATCATCGTGGGGCAACCCAAGCAAATGAACTACCAGCCGTCAGAAAACATGAAGCATATCACGCCTTTCGTGAACAGACTGAAAAAGGCATTGCCCGATATGCCAATCGAGTTTGTCGACGAACGGTTCACATCAGTCCTGGCCCACCAAGCCATGCTTGAAGGCGGACTGAAGAAGAAAGACCGGCAAAACAAAGCCCTGGTCGACGAAATAAGTGCAACCATCATATTACAATCTTATTTAGAATCAAAAAGAATATAATATACAACCATGATTTTACCTATTTATACATTAGGACAACCGGTCCTAAGAAAAGTAGCCGAAAACATAACTCCAGAGTATCCCAACCTGAAAGAATTAGTGGAAAACATGTATGAGACCATGAGCAAGGCTGACGGTGTGGGACTGGCCGCACCACAAGTGGGGTTGCCCATACGCCTGTTTGTCATCGACCTCGACTGCCTGTCAGACGAACTCCCGGAATACAAAGATTTCCGCAAGACATTCATCAATCCGGAGATTATCGAATTCGGCGGTGAGGAAGAATCCGACGAAGAAGGTTGCTTGAGCCTGCCCGGCATCCACGAAAGCGTAAAGCGCATGAACAAAGTGCACATGAAATACATGGATGAGAATTTTACCGAACACGACGAATGGATTGGAGGGTATGAAGCACGTGTCGTCCAGCATGAATATGACCACTTGGACGGAAAAGTGTTTATCGACCGCATCTCAACGCTTCGCCGTCAACTCATCAAAGGAAAGATAAATGCCCTGCTGAAAGGAAAGGCACACTGCAACTACAAAGTGAAAACTCCACGCTAAACGAAACTCAGAAACACAACACTTAGGCCGCAACATTAGATGATACGTAGACTATTCCTTGTTTTACTATACTGTCTTCCCGGTTGGGTCGGTGCACAAATCAATACCGACCGGGTGATGGCCATTGCACGAAATGCGTTGTTCTTTGAAGACTACGTATTGTCTATACAATACTTAAACCAAGTCATCAGTGCCAAGCCTTACCTGTACGAGCCTTATTTCTTCAGGGGAATCGCCAAGATAAACCTAGAAGACTTCCAAGGCGCGGAAGAAGACTGCACAAAAGCCATCGACCGCAACCCGTTTGTCCCCGGATGCTACCAGGTGCGCGGCTATGCGCGTATCCGCCAGCAAAACGTCGACGGAGCTATCGAAGACTACACCAAAGCCATCGAATTTGACCCGGAAAACAGTGCTCTGTGGAACAACCTGGCTCTCTGCCGCATGGAGAAAAAGGACTACGAAGGTGCGAAGAAAGACATCGACAAGCTGATAGCCTTGGCACCACGCGAGTCAAATGCCTACCTGATGCGTGCCGACGTCGCCATCCGGCAAAAAGACACGCTCCGCGCCGAACAAGACATCGACAAGGCTATCGAAGTCGATGCCTACAACTCCACGGTGTGGTCGGCACGAGGCACATTGCGCCTCCAGCAACAACGCTACCAGGACGCCGAGTCAGACCTGAACCAAGCCATCCATCTGGCAGCAAAGAATGCTGACAACTACATCAACCGGGCATTGGCACGCTATCACCAAAACAACCTGCGCGGAGCTATGAGCGATTACGACCTGGCCCTGCAAGTCGATCCGAACAACTTCATCGGACACTACAACCGCGGATTGCTGCGTGCCTACGTGGGAGATGACAACCGAGCCATCGAAGACTTCAACTTTGTCCTCGAACAAAATCCTGACGACATGATGGCCACATTCAACCGGGGGTTGCTGCTGGACAAGACCGGCGACCTGCGAGGTGCCATCAAGGACTACACCACCGTCATCGGGCAATACCCGAACTTTATGACCGGATATTACTACCGCGCGGCTGCACGCCGGAAAATCGGAGACAACCGAGGTGCGGAAGCCGACGAATTGGTGTTACTGCGCAATCAGCTCGACCGTTACAACAACCAGGGGAAAAAGAAACAAGAGACTTCCGACGACGACAAGACACGTAAGAAATCAGATAAAAACATGGAAAACTACGGCAAAATTGTCGTAGCCGACAGCGATGACAATGCACCGCGCTACAAAAACGAATACCGCGGACGAGTGCAGGACAAGAACGTCCACATCGAATACCAACCCATGTATGCACTGACTTACTACGAAAAAGAAGACGGCATGCGCCGCACAATACATTATTATAAATATATCGACGAACTCAATCACGACCCGTTGTTCTCCAAGCCTCTGCTGATTACCAACCACGAAGCCCCATTGACCCAAGAGCAGGCGGACGACCATTTCAAATGGATAGACGACCACACCGTGGAGTCAGCGAAGGACGACAAGACAATGGCCAAACTGCGTTTCTTGCGTGGACTGGACTTCTACCTGGTGCAAGACTTCGAAAACGCCATCAATGACTACACTACCTCCATCATGGCTGACGGCACATTCATGCCGGCCTATTTCGACCGTGCCATCGCACGCTACAAGCAGTTGGAATACCAAAAGGCTGAATCTCGCATGGACAACGAGCGTGTCCAAGCACCCCAAACAGCTATGCCGACTTCTCCCGCACCTACGACAGTGACCATCGCGGTGAAGAATGCAGACTACGAGTTAGTGAAAAACGATTTGGACCAAGTCATCAAGCTGGCTCCCGACTTCGCATACGCCTACTACAACCGTGCCAACCTGTTCGCCATGCTAGGAGACTACCATGCAGCCATTGTGGACTACAACAAAGTGCTGGAACTGGATGCCAACTTCGCAGATGCCTATTACAACCGCGGACTTACCTATATATATTTAGGCAACAACAAACAAGGCATTGCCGACTTAAGCAAAGCCGGAGAATTGGGCATCTTCTCAGCCTACAATGTAATTAAGCGATTCTCCACGCAGAGAAACTAACATTTTTAAGAAAAAGAGGACAATCTCGCAAATAAATGGTTAATTTTGTGCTCGTAATATAAAATGAATGTAATACGTTGAACTATGATAAAGATAACTTTTCCTGATGGTTCCGTTCGTGAATACAACGAAGGGGTAACCGGCTTGCAAATAGCAGAAAGTATAAGCCCGCGACTGGCTCAGGACGTGTTGGCTTGTGGTGTTAATGGAGAGACTTACGACTTGTCACGCCCTATCAGCAATGATGCTTCCATCGTGCTCTACAAATGGGATGACGAACAAGGAAAACATGCTTTCTGGCACACAAGCGCGCACTTGTTGGCTGAAGCCTTGCAGGAACTTTATCCAGGCATCCAGTTTGGCATTGGCCCGGCCATCGAAAACGGCTTCTATTATGACGTAGACCCGGGAGAGGCTGTCATCAAGGAATCGGACCTGCCGGCCATCGAAGCCAAGATGATGGAACTTGCAGCCAAAAAAGAAGCATTGGTACGCCGCGACATCGCCAAAGCTGACGCGCTCAAGATGTTTGGAGAAAGAGGAGAAACCTACAAATGCGAGCTAATCTCCGAACTCGAAGACGGCCATATCACCACCTATACACAAGGAGCATTCACCGACCTTTGTCGTGGCCCGCACTTGATGTCGACAGCCCCCATCAAAGCCATCAAGCTGCTGTCCGTAGCCGGTGCTTACTGGAGAGGACACGAAGACCGCAAGCAGCTGACCCGTATCTACGGTATCACGTTCCCGAAAAAGAAGATGCTGGACGAATACCTGACGATGCTCGAAGAAGCCAAGAAACGCGACCACCGGAAAATCGGCAAGGAGATGGAGTTGTTCATGTTCTCCGACACCGTAGGCAAAGGCCTTCCCATGTGGTTGCCGAAAGGCACCGCGTTGCGCCTGCGCCTGCAAGAGTTCCTGCGCCGCATCCAGTCACGCTACGACTACCAGGAAGTCATGTGTCCGCCCATCGGCAACAAGTTGCTGTATGTGACTTCAGGACACTATGCAAAATATGGCAAAGATTCATTCCAGCCCATCCATACGCCGGAAGAAGGGGAAGAATATTTCCTGAAACCGATGAACTGCCCCCATCACTGCATGATTTACAAGAACTCTCCTCACTCATACAAAGACCTGCCTCTGCGCATTGCAGAATTCGGCACAGTCTGCCGTTATGAACAGAGCGGCGAGCTACACGGATTGACCCGTGTGCGCAGCTTTACGCAAGACGATGCACACATCTTCTGCCGCCCAGACCAAGTGAAGGATGAATTCCTCCGCGTGATGGACATCATCTCCATCGTGTTCAAATCAATGAACTTCGAAAACTTCGAAGCTCAAATCTCCCTGCGCGACAAGGTGAACCGCGAGAAATATATCGGTAGCGATGAGAACTGGGAGAAAGCCGAACAAGCCATCGTGGAAGCCTGCAAGGAAAAAGGCTTGCCCGCAAAAGTGGAATACGGCGAAGCCGCATTCTACGGCCCGAAGCTCGACTTCATGGTAAAAGACGCCATCGGCCGACGCTGGCAGTTGGGAACCATCCAAGTGGACTACAACCTGCCCGAACGTTTCCAACTCGAATACATGGGTTCAGACAATCAGAAGCACCGCCCGGTAATGATACACCGCGCTCCGTTCGGTTCTATGGAACGCTTTGTAGCCGTGCTGATCGAACACACGGCCGGAAAGTTCCCCTTGTGGCTGACCCCCGACCAAGTGGCCATCCTGCCCATCTCTGAAAAGTATAATGACTATGCAGAACAAGTGAAGGCTTACTTGAAAGCCCACGATGTCCGCGCGTTAGTCGACGACCGCAACGAAAAGATTGGGCGTAAAATCCGTGACAATGAAATGAAACGCATCCCCTACATGCTGATTGTCGGTGAAAAAGAAATGGAAAATGGAGAAGTCTCCGTACGTAAACAAGGCGAAGGAGACAAAGGCGCGATGAAATACGAAGAATTTGCAAAGATTTTGAACGAAGAAGTTCAGAATATGATAAATAAGTACTAAATTTGCAGCCGTTTGCAGGAATTTACTCAGTGACAGACTGGAAATCCTCGCAAACGGCTTTTTGATAAAGAAACCTATTACTAACTAAAAACAAACAGGAAGAAGAAATTTTTGAATGAAGAATGACAATTTGAAAGGGCAACACCGAATTAATGAACAAATTCGTGCCAAAGAAGTCCGCATCGTGGGCGATAACATTGAATCAGCCGTGTATCCTATTGCGCAAGCTCTGAAACTGGCAGAGGAACATGAATGTGATTTAGTTGAAATCTCACCCAATGCAGTTCCTCCTGTTTGTCGTTTAATCGATTATTCGAAGTTTCTTTATCAATTAAAGAAACGTCAGAAGGAACAAAAGGCAAAACAAGTAAAAGTCAACGTAAAAGAAATCCGCTTCGGACCTCAAACAGATGACCATGATTACAACTTCAAGTTGAAACATGCCATCGGCTTCCTCCAGGACGGAGATAAAGTAAAAGCTTATGTTTTCTTTAAAGGACGTTCCATCCTGTTCAAAGAACAAGGAGAAGTCCTGCTCCTGCGTTTTGCCAATGATCTGGAAGACTATGCGAAAGTGGAACAAATGCCATTGCTGGAAGGGAAACGAATGACCATTTCCTTAGCACCCAAAAAGGCTGGTTCACCCAAAAAGGCACCACAGCAACAAGCCAAACAAGCAGTTCCTCAACCTGAAGCGAAAGCCGAAGAATAAAAATCATACGTGCGTAACGCCAGTAGGTATAGTGCGTTGCCACATTTAATTAATAATTAAAAACTTAATAAGATGCCAAAGATTAAAACTAATTCCGGTTCTAAAAAAAGATTCACTCTTACCGGAACAGGAAAAATCAAGAGAAAACATGCTTATCACAGCCACATCTTGACGAAGAAAACTAAAAAGCAAAAGAAGAACCTGGTACACGTTGGCTTGGTACACAAAGCTAATCAGGATTCAGTAAAATCACTTTTAGCAATGAAGTAATTCTTCGAATACAAGAAACAATTTTTATTAACCGAATGCTTTAGCCCGAAGTTCGTTAGTTGTAAGTAACTGCGACGCTAACATTCAAAAACGATTAAAACTATGCCAAGATCAGTAAATCATGTTGCTTCTAAAGCAAAAAGAAAGAAAATTTTAGGTCTTACCAAAGGTTATTTTGGTGCGAGAAAGAATGTCTGGACCGTTGCCAAAAACACTTGGGAAAAAGGTTTGACTTATGCTTACCGTGACCGCAAAAACAAAAAACGTAACTTCCGCGCACTGTGGATTCAACGTATCAATGCTGCTGCACGTTTGGAAGGTATGTCTTATTCCAAGTTGATGGGTGCTCTGCACAAAGCCGGCATCGAAATCAACCGCAAAGTATTGGCTGATTTAGCAATGAATCACCCCGAAGCATTCAAGGCTGTTGTTGAAAGAGCCAAGAACGCATAAACCTCAGGCTTAATTTTACAGCAAATCTCATAGAAAGAGTATACCGACTGCGGTATACTCTTTTTTATGCTTCTTTCTCACATCACAGAACAACGATTGTTCACACAACGGAAAGAAAAAATACAATAAGCAAATACTTTATCCATATCCTCACGCTATAATCGCAGTCATGGTGCTTCCATAATCGCGAAAATGAAGGTCTCATGATCGCGATTCACTCCACCTCATATTCGCGATTATGAAAGTAAGTGAATCGCGATTGTCAGGGCATCATATCAAGTCTGTATAATCAAGCTGAAAAACAAGATATTATAGCAGCACAAACAGAGCGTTCTATAAAAATCAGAATGCAAGAAGCAGGCAAAAAGCCTTTTCATCCAGACTCCCTATCAAACGAAAAAAGTACAAGATCCCATCCCTAAGAAGCATAACTCCAGCTCCAAATAAAAATGACGGATATGTGTTATTTATTATAAATATATTCTACACCTTACCCTTTTTGTCGTACTTTTGCGAAAACTAAATAACGACTGAATGAAACACAAGAAACTATTGCTTTATAGCTTATTGACGTTTTTCATATTCGCATTTGCGGCTGGAAGTACAGCCTATTATCTTTTCTTTAGCAAAACATTCAGACTAACCGATACCACTTATATCTATATTCATCCCGGCGATTCGATAGAGACCGTCTGCCACCAGTTGTCCCAACAAGCACACCCGTCCACCCTCACCGGAATACAATGGCTGGCAACTTTCTATGACTACGACAAACATATTCGCAGCGGACGTTATGCCGTCCGACCTGACGACAACGCATTCAAATTGATCCGTCGTCTAGCAAGCGGACAACAGACACCCGTCAATCTCATCATTCCAAGCGTACGGACAATAGACAAACTGTCCACAGCCGTTTCGTCACGCATCATGCTCGACTCGGCTACCGTGGCATCAGCACTTACCGACTCCCTCACTTGTGCACGGCTGGGATATACCCCGCAGACCATCGCTTGCCTGTTTATCCCCAACACCTACGAAGTGTATTGGGACATGACACTCGACCAATTCCTGGCCCGCATGACGAAAGAAAAAGACCGTTTCTGGAATGACGAACGACGGCAAAAAGCCAAAGACATCGGTCTGACACCGGAAGAAGTCGTGACACTGGCTTCGATTGTGGACGAAGAGACTGCCAAAAATGATGAAAAACCCATCATAGCCGGACTCTATATGAACCGCTTGAAGCGCGGAATGCTCCTGCAAGCTGACCCGACCGTGAAATTCGCATGCGGAGACTTCGGGCTGCAACGCATCCTGCATAAACATCTGGCTGTGGACTCTCCCTATAACACCTATCTGCATGCCGGACTGCCTCCAGGCCCGATACGCATACCATCCATCGCCGGCATAGAAAGCGTACTGAACTATGCCCGCCACGACTATCTGTACATGTGCGCCAAAGAAGACTTCTCCGGGCGGCATAACTTCGCAGCAACCCTGCGCGAACACCAAAACAACGCACTCCGTTACCAACGCGAATTAAACCGAAGAAAAATCTACTAATATCACAGAAACATGCAGACCATCATTGAACGTTATCAACAACGCATTGACGAATACAAACATAAACTTTCCCGCATCCAACAACGCATCTACCGCATAGGCACCATCCGACTGCTTCTGTTTGTCGCAGGTGTGGCCGGAGCCATCTACTTCCGCCATGAAGGCTGGACTGTGGTACTGCCCATCATCCTGGTGTGTCTCATCCCGTTTCTGATACTAATGAAGGTACACGACCGATTGTTTTATGCAAAAGACTTCATTCATAAACTAATAGAAATCAATGAAAACGAACTGGCTGCCATCGACTACCGGACGGACTGCTTCGACGGAGGAAAGGATTTTCAAGACCCAAGCCACGCTTATTCCTACGACTTGGACTTGTTTGGCGAACGTTCGCTGTTCCAGTACACCAATCGCACATCGACCTACTTCGGGCGCAAACGCCTGGCCGAATGGTTCACCTGCCCGCTGGATAAGAAAGACGCCATCGAACGCCGCCAGGAAGCTGTCCGCGAACTGACTCCGCAACTTGATTTCCGCCAAGAATTCGAAGCCACCGGCATGGTCTATAAAGGAAAACTGTCTGACGGAGAAAACCTCCTGCGCTGGGCACAGGCCGGGACAGAGTTCCGTCACAGCCGCCTGTTCCGGTTCTTCTGCATTTTCTTTCCCGGACTGAACCTCCTGTTCCTGGCCTTGGGCATCGCCGACATCCTGTCGTTCAACTGGCTCACAGGGTCATTCATCCTCTGCCTGCTCGTCAGCATCGGACTGCAAAAGAAAATCACACTCTTCCAAATATCTTATGAAGACAAACTGGCCATCCTCGGCAGCTACATCCGCCAGATGAAACTGATGGAGACACTCCACCCCGAAAGCGAAGTGCTGAAAGCCTGCTGCATGCGCCTCAACAATGGCAAGGAACCGGCTTCAACAGCCATCGCACAGCTGTCGAAAGAAATGAATGCCCTGAACCAGCGAAACAACATCCTGGCCTACATTGTGCTGAATGGTTTCCTGTTCTGGGAAGTGCGTCAAGTGATGCGTATCGAACAGTGGAAGGAACGCCATGCAGCCAGCCTGCCCACCTGGCTTGACGCCATAGGCGAAATGGACGCCCTCTGTTCGCTCGCCACCTTTGCCTACAATCATCCGGACTACACCTGGCCTGTCCCCACCGAACAGCCATTCACCTTTTGCGCAGACCGGATGGGACATCCGCTCATCCACCGCGACCGCTGCGTGCGCAACGGCATCCGCATGGAAAAACGTCCTTATTTCATTATCATCACCGGCGCAAACATGGCCGGAAAGAGCACCTACCTGCGCACTGTGGGCGTGAACTATCTGCTTGCCAGCATCGGCGCACCGGTCTGTGCCGACCGCATGACATTCTATCCGGCACACATGGTCACCAGTCTGCGCACGACCGATTCGCTCAACGACAACGAATCCTACTTCTTCGCCGAGCTGAAACGCCTGAAAGAAATCATCGACCGCCTGAACACCGGCGAAGAACTCTTCATCATCCTTGACGAAATCCTGAAAGGAACCAACTCGGTGGACAAACAGAAGGGTTCTCTGTCACTCATCAAGCAATTCATCCACCTGCAAGCCAACGGCATCATAGCCACACACGACCTGCAACTGGGCAGCCTGGCCGACCTCTATCCGGACAATATCCGCAACTATCGCTTCGAGGCCACCATTGCCAACAACGAACTGACCTTCTCCTACCACATGCAGGAAGGAGTGGCACAAAACATGAATGCTTGTTTCTTAATGAAGAAAATGGGTATATTCGTAGAAGATTGACCGCAAAGCTTATGAAACGACACCTGCATCTATGGATTTTCTTGTGTTGCCTGTGTTGCTTCCTGAACGGATTCGCACAGAGCGAACACCCTGAACACACGCTTCCGACGAAGCCTGTGCAGACTCCGGACCACAGCCTCATCCCCGACAACAGCCTGCATCCGGAAAGACCGGAGATGAATCCCCGCTCCGTCGTCGCCCTCCCCCAGCCTGACACGCTTGCCTTCTCATTCCAGCGCAGCTACACGCTCACGCCCTGGATGAACAAGCCACAACTCTTCACGACGCTGAACCAGCCGTATGTGATGGACTATATCAGCATGACACGCCTCGGCGCATGGCATGCCATCACTTCTTCCACCAGCTACCCACTATGGGGGACAGTACGCGACGTGCAATTCTTCTATCCGCAGCAACTCCTCCCCCGCTTATACTTGTACGGCGGGGCAGCAGCCATCCAATACAACTTTGGCGGACACCTCCAGACCGACTTCGGAGCTGCCGCCGGACTCTACTACACGCCCTTCGACAAGCTGGGATTCAACCTCTACTACCAACACTCTTTCAGGCAGGACATCATGCACCTCAATCCGACACTCACTCCCATGCTCTGGCAGAACAGAGTCGGCTTCGACGTGGAGTTCAAGCCGAGTGAAAACGTAAAATTCCGTATCGGCATCCAAAAGGACACCGGACACGGAATGCTCCGACACTAACCGGCAAGCAGCATCTTCCTTATTACTTATGCCTGTTCGCCCGGCGACGGCGATACTCCGCCTTCATCTTGGCCGAGCCTGAGCCGTGAGAGCCTGTGATATAGGCTTTCTTCTTGGCCTTTGTCTTCACACCCGGCTTTCCGCGTTTCTCGCTTGGCGCTCCACGAAACACGATGCCTTCGGTCATTGCTTGTTCGATACTCATGGTTCATCTCTGTTTAAAAGTCCAACATGATGCCCGACAAAGTGCGTCCGGAGTGAACGCCCAAACGACGGGCTGAAAAGAAATCATCACACTGCAAATAGGAACATACGCCGGAGACCTCAATATGCTCGCGCATGACTCCTGCCTGGCGCAACAGCCAATAATTGGCCGCCCAAAGGTCGATGTGCCAGCGGGCTGAAGGCCGATACCAACGGGCCACCTTGTCCATCGGGAAACCCGCCTCAAGAAACGCTTCATGCACCTCCACTCCCACTTCAAAGGCTTCAAGCGAAATGCCCGGTCCGATGGCCACACAGACATCTTCAGGCCTGGAGCCATACTGGTGCTCCAGGTGATTGAGGGTCTTTTCCGCAATGCGGTTCACCGTGCCGCGCCATCCGGCGTGCGCCACAGCCACCACCCGACGCTGTATGTCGTAAAACAATAACGGAATACAGTCAGCCGTCGACACACAGATGCAGTAGCCCGGACGGTCAGTGACCAGTGCGTCCACCCCTTCCAACATCTCACGCCGCGTGTCCTGCGACGCATCAGCATATTCCTGTCCGACATCCAGCACAGACGTGCCGTGCACCTGATGGGGAATCACCCAATCGACAGGAAACGTGGGCAGCAACGTGCCCAGATGCTGAAGGTTCTGCAAGACAGCGGCAGAATCATCTCCGCTGTAAGGCGAGCAGTTGAAAGTCGCATATGCTCCCTTGCTGCATCCTCCCTTCCGGGTGGTCGAAAATGCAATCAATCCCGTTTGGGAACTGAAAAGCTCGTATTCCAACAATTCTTTGTTACATGTCAACCGGCTCATTGTTTATCCTCATCCCAATCGTCCTCTTCCAGTTCATAATCCTCCAGGTCTTCAATCTCGTCCTCGTCCACATAAGTGATGTCTTCATCCTCGCCCATCGCCTGAAGTTCGCTTGCGAGCAGTCGCACATCCTTGTTGCGATGCACGATACGTTCGCTTGCCACAGATTCCAGCTTGTTGCTTTCGCTGTTAAGCTCTTTCCACAGCACATCTTTCAGCTCCTGGATGCCCATGCCGGTCAAGGAGGAAATGAACACATGAGGGACATTCTCAGGCAAATGTTCTGACAGCATCGCGATGAGTTCCTCGTCGAGCATGTCACACTTCGTAATGGCCAGCACACGCTGCTTGTCAAGCATCTCAGGATTGAACCTCGCCAGTTCATTGAGCAGGATGTCATATTCCCGGGCGATGTCGTCCGTGTCGCCGGGCACCATAAACAGCAGGAGCGAGTTGCGCTCGATGTGGCGCAGGAAACGCAGGCCCAGCCCCTTTCCTTCGCTTGCCCCTTCGATGATGCCGGGGATGTCGGCCATGACGAACGACTTGCCTTCATGATAGGAGACAATGCCGAGATTAGGCTCCAGCGTCGTAAAGGGATAGTTGGCTATCTTCGGCCGAGCCGATGACACGACGGAGAGCAATGTCGACTTTCCGGCATTGGGAAAACCCACCAGGCCGACATCAGCCAGCAACTTCAGCTCCATGATGACGGTCATCTCCTGCATCGGTTCGCCGGGTTGTGCAAAGCGGGGAGCCTGACGCGTGGCCGTCTTGAAATGCCAGTTGCCCAAGCCTCCGCGGCCTCCTTTGAGCAAGACCACTTCCTGGCCGTGCTCCGTGATGTCACAAAGATATTCACCGGTCTCAGCGTTGTAAACCACTGTCCCGCAAGGCACTTCCACAATCTTGTCCTCGCCGTCCTTTCCGAAACTGCGGTTGCGCGAGCCGTTGCCTCCATGACCGGCAAACACGTGACGGTCATACTTCAAGTGGAGCAAAGTCCAATAGTTGCGGTTTCCTCTCAAGATGATGTGGCCTCCGCGACCTCCATCTCCGCCATCGGGGCCTCCGTTAGGAATATATTTCTCGCGGCGCATGTGTGCCGAGCCTCGTCCTCCCTTTCCGGAACGGCAATAAATCTTCACGTAGTCTACAAAATTCGATTCAGCCATATTTGAAAGATTTGCATAAGTAAATGTTCATATTTAGTTTATACCATGCGGCATTTATTCTTTCGACGCGGATGACGCGGAAAACGCGGATTATTTCTGTCATGATGCCGAAGCCTGTGAATTATAAATCCGCGTCGTCCGTGGCATCCGCGTCAAAGAAATTGCCGGATATATTCATTTAATTCTTGCGACTTACTTAGAAGAAGCTGTTTTGAATTTCTACAAAAAGTTTTTCCCTGCTTGATGCATCCGTTTTTCGTGTATGCTTTGGGCGATTTTTTGGTCCTTTTCGTTCCTGTTCTTCGTCAGATAGCCCGCTATCTTCCTCATCACAGAACCAAAAATGACTCAAAAACTCATTCCAAATCATCACACGATAAATTCAAAGCAGCTTCTTATTATGTCTCTTTGTCCTGTCCCTACACTCCCTGCCCGCTGCGGAATGCCTATCTTTCACATGACAGACAGCAAGGAAACATAGATAAAATAAAACGCAAATTACGCAATTCTTTACCAGTTGCGCAATTTGCGTTCTTTTTATTTAAAGTTTGATTACACTTTTTCGATAGCTTCCACGATGTCGGCAAAAATGCCTTCCATCGAGCCCACACCGTTGATGTGGCGGTATTTGCCCTCGCCCTTATACCAGTCGATGAGAGGAGCAGTCTGCGTGTGGTAGACGACCAGACGCTTTTTGATTGTCTCCTCGTTGTCGTCAGCACGGCCTGACTCCTGCCCGCGCTTGATGAGACGGGTCATCAGCTCATCTTCAGGCACATCCAGGTCAAGCATGACCGACACTTCCTGGCCGCGGTCGCGCAACATCGCTTTCAGGGCCTCAGCCTGCGCGATGGTACGGGGAAAACCGTCGAAGATGACTCCTTTGCTGTCCACGAAAGAATCAAAAACATTTGCCAGAATATCAATCATCAGCGAATCGGGAATCAGTTGGCCCTGGTCGATATATCCTTTGGCAGTCTTGCCCAGTTCTGTTCCATTTTTAATCTCTGCACGAAGCACATCGCCGGTGGAGATGTGATTGATGCCATATTTTCCAACGATACGTTCGCTCTGAGTGCCTTTGCCCGACCCCGGAGCTCCGAAAATAACAATGTTCAGCATTATGATTATCTTTTTAGTTAATATCCCGTTTGTTCTTATAAGTGGTCTGCAAAATTACACTTTTCCGCCAACTCGTCAAAAAACCAAGCACGGATTTGCATCCAGCACGTCCAAAAGAAGGCCTGTCCGGCATAGGATGCTCCCTTCATCTGTATGTTCACCGTCGGCCCACTCCGACCGGCCGACGAAAGAGACAGAGAAGCATGCACGGTCTTTAGTAAACTATTTTCGCAAACCTCCATCCGCTGCCGTGAAGGTTGTCCTGTCCAAAGCCGGAAAGCCCGCACCTCCGGCCACACATGGCAACGCATCGAGGCCATCACACGCAATACACTGTGTATAAATCGATTGCCATTACATTTACACCGGCTCTGTTTTCGCCCGGAGCGGAAAGGAATCCGCCCGCGAGCCGACTCCTTTCCGCGCGTGGCTACCCTCCTTTCCGTCCTCGGACGGAGTCTATGGAAGCTCCGGGATGCCTGCAATCTCCGTCACGGCCCGCCATGCCTGTTCCCGGGCAGGCATACTAAAGAACGACGTTTGTTGACTATATTCTAAAAATATCAGCACTGTGGCAAATGATTTATCGGAAAATACCCGCGGTATTTAGCTTAAATGTAGTAATTTTACACACTAAACGACATTAAAAAGACTCTGTACAAGTGAAAATACTGACTACATCTCAAATCAAGGCATGGGATCAATATACCATCGAACATGAACCCATCGCATCCATCGACCTCATGGAGCGTGCCGCACAGGCCATTACTGAAGCCATCACCCGCCGCTGGGACAAGCAGACACCCATGAAGGTGTTTGCAGGCCCGGGCAACAACGGGGGCGACGCGCTGGCGACGGCACGCATGCTCTCAGAACGGGGGTATGCCGTCGAGGTCTATCTGTTCAATCCCACAGGCAAGTTGTCGGATGACTGCGCGACCAACCGCGAACTGCTGCTCCTGTGCGAAAACGTGAACCTGGTGGAAATCACCCAATCATTCACCAAACCCCAACTGACGGAACAGGATGTCGTCATAGACGGACTCTTCGGCTCCGGACTCAACAAGCCGCTGAATGGAGGCTTTGCCTTCGTCGTGGAGTATATCAACCAGTCGCCGTCCAAGGTCGTATCCATCGACATCCCGTCAGGACTGATGTGCGAGGACAACAGCTACAACCAGCGCAACTATATCATCCGCGCCGATCTCACACTCACCATCGGACAAATCAAGCTCTCTTTCCTCTTCCCTGAAAACGAAAGCCTGCTGGGCGAAGTGGAAGTGCTCGACATCCGCCTGCATCCTGACTTCCTGAAGGAAGCTGATACGCCGTTCCACATCATGGAGCGAGAGGAAATCACATCGCTGGTGCGCCCGCGCCGCAAAGCCTCCCACAAAGGAGACTACGGACATGCTCTGCTCATCGCCGGCAGGGTGGGCATGGCCGGTGCCTCAGTCCTGGCTGCCCAGGCTTGCTTGCGCAGCGGCGTCGGCCTGCTCACGGTCCATGCCCCGACACGCAACAACGACATCCTGCAAACCAGCGTGCCCGAAGCGATGGTCGACCTCGACGAAAGCGATGATTTCTTCATGACGCCCGTCGACGACGACTCCTATCATGCAGTGGCCATAGGACCCGGTCTCGGCAAACGTATCGAGACCGGCGAAGCTCTCATCGCCCAACTGCAAATCGCCTCCGGCCCGATGGTGCTCGACGCTGACGCCTTGAACATCCTCTCCCAAAACCGCTCGTGGATGAACCAAATACCACAAAACAGCATCCTCACTCCGCACCCGAAAGAACTGGAACGCATGGTGGGAACATGCAATGACACGTATGAACGCATCACAAGGGCTCAAGAACTGGCAGCCAAGCATCACGTATATGTCATACTGAAAGGTGCCTGGACAGCCATCATCTCCCCGAAAGGGCATGTCGCATTCAACCCCACAGGCAATCCGGGCATGGCCACAGGCGGCAGCGGCGACGTGCTCACCGGCATCCTGCTGGCATTGCTGGCCCAAGGCTACTCTGCGGCCAACGCATGCCGTCTGGGGGTATACGTCCACGGACTTGCCGGTGACCTGGCCGCGGAGACTGAAGGACAGATAGCCATGACGGCCGGAAGCATCGTCCGCCACCTGCCGGAAGCCTGGAAACAGGTCTGCCAGCCCCAAACCAATCACGCCAACATCTAAATCATACAGATATGAAAATCGGATTATTTGCTTTTGCCCTGCTGCTGTCATTCTCTGCCGCCAACGCACAGACGCGCGTCAGCAACTATGTCCCGGGGCAGAACGAAGAAGGAGTGACCTACTTCCTCCCACAAACCACCCTGCACATCACAGTGACGGCTGAAAAGGCAGTATTCACACCTGGCGACTTCTGCCGCTATGCGGAAAAATACCTGCGGCTGAACAGCGTCTCCACGGAAAGCTCCGAACACTGGACCATCAAAGACATCAAAGTCACCCCCATCGGAGAACCGGACAAAGACCAGGCCTACACCATCGAACTGCGCGACAAGACCGTCGCCCCGCTGGTGGAACTTACGGACGACGGTATCCTGAAAGCCATCAACACGCACACACAGGCCGACAACAAAGTGCATGAAGACGCTCCTGAAGCTGCCGAAAGACCTGTCAACCCACGCGACTACATGACGGAAGAAATCCTCATGGCCGGTTCGAGGGCCAAGATGGCAGAACTGACAGCCAAGGAAATATACAACATCAGGGAAAGCAAAAACAGCCTGACACGCGGACAAGCCGACTACATGCCGACCGACGGCGAGTCACTAAAAATCATGCTGTCCAACCTGAACAAACAGGAAGAAGCCCTGATGCAGCTCTTTGAAGGGACGACCGTGAAGGAAACACGCAAGTTCACCCTGACGCTCAACCCGACGGGAGACATCGACAAGGAAGTCCTTTTCCGCTTCTCGCAGAAACTCGGCATCGTGGGCGCCAACAATCTGGCAGGCGAACCTATCTACGTGTCACTGAAAGACATGAAGACTGTCTCCGCGCCGACTCCTGAGGAGAAAGCCAAGAAGAAGCTCGACGGCGTGGTCTACAACGTGCCTGGAAAAGCCCATGTGACCATCTTCCAAGGCAAAGAGAAGTTCTATGAAGGAGAAATCCCCTTTGCCCAGTTTGGCAACCAGGAAATACTCAGCAAGAAACTCTTCGACAAAAAGACAGCCACACAAGTCATCTTCGACCCCACGACAGGAGGCGTGCTCAAGATTTCAGCAGAAGAGTGAAGCGACTCACACCCTACAAGAAAGCCGGGCCACATAAAAAATGCGACCCGGCTTTTTCATTCTTCTACATTCATTTTCCCCTCTTTATCCTCAAAGCATCATTTCTTGATGTTAGCTTCTTCCAGACCGTAGCCTTTCTTCTTGTCTTCAGCCTTCAGCATCAAAGCTATAATCAAAGCCAAGACACCGAAGCTGGCAAATATCACCATCGGCAGCGTGTAGTCATAGGCTGGCTGGCCTTCACCGCCCAACTTGCAATAACGGTCGAGCACCCATCCAATCAAGGCTGGCACACCCATCAAACCCCAGTTCTGCACCCAGAATATCAGCGCGTATGCCGTTCCTAACTGTTTTTCAGGGATAATCTTGGGCACGGAAGGCCACATGGCTGACGGCACCAGAGAAAAAGCGATACCCAACACTATCATAATGATGGTGGCAAACCACCAATAGTTGAGAATCGGCAAGGCGAAAAGGACATGCACGCCAATAAGCATCAAGGCGCCGATGAGCATGATGGTCGCTCCCTTTCCCTTACGGTCATACAGATTGCCGAAGAACGGGGTCAGGAACAGCGTGCCCAGCGGCAGGAGGCTCGGAATGATGCCTGCCAATTCCTGGTCAACGTTATACTTATTGACCATCAAGTCTGTGGCATACTTCAAAAATGGGAATACAGCTGAATAGAACAACACGCACAGCAGGGCTATCAGCCAGAAGCCTTTGTTGCGCACGATAAGCACGATGTCGCTCAGACGGAAACCGTCATCGGCCGACGACTCGTCCTTACCCACCGAAGCCTCCAACTTCCGGTCCATCACCGTATAGACGATGAATGAAATCAGGCCGATGCACAACATGATGAGACATAACAGGATAGGCGCGGAAATACTACCAGTGAACTTGGCGAACGGGACTGTGACCGACATGGCCAACATCGTGCCCAAACGGGCCGTTGCCATCTCCAGACCCATCGCAAGGGCCATCTCATAGCCTTTGAACCACTTCACGATAATCTTTGACACCGTGATGCCGGCCGTCTCGACGCCTACGCCAAAAATGGCATAACCCAAGGCTGCCACAGCCACCTGACCTTTCATGCCCGCGATTACCGTGCCTTCAAGCGGGAACAACCCGGAGACAGCCCCATACTTGATGCTACATCCCAAGACCATCAGGATGCAAGCTCCCAGGCCGGTGAAACGCACACCCATCTTGTCGAGAATGATTCCACCAAAAATCAACATCAGCAAAAAGACGTTGAACCAACCATAGGCACTCGTGAAAATACCATAGTCCGTACTCGTCCATAACAATTCTTCTTCCAGCATCGGCTTCAATGGAGCCATCACATCGGTCAGGAAATAACCGCATAACATCGTGAACGCGACAACCGCCAAGGCCGTCCACCGAGCAGCCTTCGAGTCGCGCAACGTTTGGTGAATCTTCTCTGTCATTTTTTTAAAGTTTAAGTTAATCGTAGGGCAAATGTACAACTATTCCTCTTATATACAATAGAAGGATGTAACAAATATCCACTAAAAAAGACATAGATGTAAGCAAAATATGTTATAAAGCATGTTTTCGTCACTCATTTTCATGCCCGGACCGGAGTATAAAGGGTAGCCGACCTTACCCTCTACTCCGTGCCCGGGCGGAGTCTATTCCGTGCCCGGACGGAAAGGAGGGTAAGGTCGGCCGGCCTTTATACTGTCCGCAAGCAGGTGCCAACCGACAGATTTTGCAGGCAATAAGTGGCTATCCGACACAAAAATCTTACCTTTGCCTCTGATTAAGTGAAACTCAAACTTTATAAACATCAAAGCACTATGGCAACAAAACCATCCATCCCCAAAGGAACAAGAGATTTTTCGCCTGTCGAGATGGCGAAACGCAACTACATATTCGACACCATCCGCACGGTGTTCCATCATTTCGGCTTCCAACAGATTGAAACTCCTGCCATGGAGAATCTCTCCACGCTGATGGGCAAATACGGCGACGAGGGCGACAAGCTGCTCTTCAAAATCCAGAACTCCGGCGACTACTTCTCCGGTCTGACCGACGAGGAACTGCTCTCGCGCAACGCCGCCAAGCTGGCATCCAAATTCTGTGAAAAGGGACTCCGCTACGACCTCACCGTGCCTTTCGCCCGCTACGTGGTGATGCACCGTGACGAGCTGACCTTCCCCTTCAAGCGCTTCCAGATTCAGCCCGTGTGGCGTGCTGACCGCCCGCAAAAAGGCCGCTACCGCGAGTTCTACCAATGCGATGCGGACGTGGTGGGCAGCGACTCGCTGCTCAACGAAGTGGAACTGGTGCAAATGATTGACGCCGTGTTCACACGCTTCGGCGTCAGAGTATCCATCAAGATTAACAACCGAAAAATCCTGTCGGGCATCGCTGAAATCATCGGCGAAGCGGACAAAATCGTGGACATCACCGTGGCCATCGACAAGCTCGACAAAATCGGACTGGACAACGTCAACGCCGAACTGGCCTCAAAGGGCATCCCTCAGGAAGCCATCGACCGCCTGCAACCCATCATCCTGCTCAGCGGCACGAACGCCGAAAAGCTGGCCACGCTCAAGGAAGTGCTGGCTGCCAGCGAGACGGGCATGAAGGGCGTGGAAGAGAGCGAGTTCATCCTCGACACACTGTCCGGCCTCGGCATCCGGAGCGAAGTGGAACTTGACCTCACGCTGGCACGCGGACTGAACTACTACACGGGTGCCATCTTCGAAGTGAAGGCGCTCGACGTGCAGATAGGCAGCATCAGCGGCGGCGGACGCTATGATAACCTGACGGGCGTGTTCGGCATGCCTGGCGTGTCAGGCGTGGGCATCTCGTTCGGAGCTGACCGCATCTTCGACGTGCTCAACCAACTCGATCTCTACCCCAAAGAAGCCGTCAACGGCACGCAACTCCTCTTCGTCAACTTCGGTCCGGCCGAAGCCGCTTATTGTCTGCCCGTGTTGGCCAAGACACGCGCAGTCGGTATCCGCGCCGAAATCTATCCCGACAGCGCGAAGATGAAAAAGCAGATGAGCTATGCCAACGCCAAAGCCATCCCCTACGTGGCCATAGCGGGCGAAAATGAAATGCAGGAAGGAAAGTTCACCTTGAAGAATATGGTGACGGGGGAGCAAAGCCTGGTGACGGGGGAAGAGCTGATAGAAACAGTACAAGGATAAAGGAGACGGCATGTTGAAACTTGTAGGGGCAGGGTCTGCCTGCCCTCTGTGACATGCGAATGTATTCGGGCGGGCAGACCCCGCCCCTACACTAACTGCATGAAAAGGAAATGCATTATGCAAATAAAAGCACACAGACCGTGCGTCCCTACGACAGGGTGTCTCCAATTTCAGTGGGTTTAGTTCCTATGTTTGTAATGTGCTATCAAAATATTTCTATACATTTCATTGACAAACTGACCTATGAACGAAGCATTTATGAGGAAAGCCATCGAGCTTTCCATCGACAACGTGAAGAACGGCGGAGGGCCGTTCGGGGCTGTCATCGTGCGCGGCGACGACATCATCGCCACGGGCGTGAACCGTGTGACGGCCAACAACGACCCGACAGCACACGCCGAAGTAAGCGCCATCCGCGCGGCCTGCGAGAAGCTGGGCACTTTCAACCTGGAGGGATGCGAGATCTACACCTCGTGCGAACCGTGCCCCATGTGCCTGGGGGCTATCTACTGGGCACATCTGGACCGGATGTACTACGCCAACACGAAACACGACGCGGCCGACATCGGCTTCGACGACTCGTTCATCTACGAGGAAATCGCCCTCACACCGGACAAACGGCGGCTCGTCTCCCGCGAACTCCTGCGCGACGAAGCCCTGCAAGCATTCCGCGACTGGACGGCGAAGACCGACAAGACGGAATATTGACCTGCCCCGTCAGCAAACAAAAAAACCCCGCTCTTCCCATTTCGGGATTTGCGGGGTTTTTCACCTAATTATTTACCCTCAAAAAAGAAAGCTTATTCTACTACGATAGGCTTGTAGCGCGGCACGAGAATCTTCATGATGGTCCAGCCGATGAGATAAGCGACGGCACAGATGCAGAAGATGATGAAGTAACCGGCTTCCTTGCCTTCGAAGCCCATGAATGTCATGTTGGTGGCTGCGGAATAATCAAACAGCGTTCCCGAACCCTTGTTGATGAGGAACGAACCTACACCGCCTGCCATGCCGCCGATGCCGGTGATGGTGGCTACGGCGCTATTGGGGAACATGTCGCCCACGACGGAGAAGATATTGGCTGACCAAGACTGGTGGGCTGCACCGGCGATGCCGATGATGATGACCGGGAACCAATAGGAATAGCTGCCGAGCGGCTGGGCCAACAAGGCCAGAAGCGGGAACAGCGCGAAGATGAACATCGCTTGCATACGGGCTGCGTAGGGGTTCTTGCCCGTGCGGTTGATGATGATGGTCGGGAGCTTGCCGCCATAGATGGAGAGCATCGTGATGGCATAAAGCACGAAAATGAGCAGCTGGGCCGTCGTGCTGTCAGATGAGAATCCATACACGTCGGAGATGTAGGCCGGAGTCCAGAAGAGGAAGAACCACCATACACCGTCGGTCATGAACTTGCCCACGACGAAAGCCCATGTCTGGCGGAACTTCAGACACTGCCAGAAGGTGAGCTTCTTCTCATTCTTCTCGTCAGCAGCTTTTGACTTGGCAGCAGCTTCTTCAGCCTCCTTGTCCTGCTCGATGTAGGCCAGCTCCACCTTGTTCACGAATTTGTTCTCACGCGGCTTCTTGTAGAGGAACATCCAGAAGCCCATCCACACGAAACCAAGCGCACCGATTACGATGAATGCCATCTCCCAACCGTTGCCGACACCCAGCTCCTGGAAGTAGCGTGCCAAGGGCGGGATGCTCACCGGAGCGGCCAACGCGCCGACTGTCGCGCCGGCATTGAAGATGGAAGTGGAGAATGCACGGTCTTTCTTCGGGAAATATTCGGCCGTCACCTTGATGGCGGCAGGGAAGTTGCCGGCCTCGCCCAAGCCGAGGATGATGCGGGCAGCGATGAAGTAATAGACACTGACGATGGCGATGGTCGAAGCCACAGCGCCGGTGGCTGAAATCATCTCAGCCGCGTCGTGGATGCCCACGGTGTGCTCTGTGGCCCATCCGCAGAGAGCATGCGCACAAGCGCCCAGCGACCAGACACCAATGGCCCAGAGATAGCCTTTCTTGGTGCCCATCCAGTCGATGAAACGTCCGGCAAAGAGATTGGCAATCGCGTATACGATGGAGAAAATAGCGGTGATGTCACCATAATTACTGTCCGTCCAGTGAAATTCCGGAGCGATGAAGTCTTTCCAAGTAAGCGACAACACCTGGCGATCCATGTAGTTCACCGTCGTAGCGAAAAACAGCATGGCACAGATCACCCAGCGGTAGTTTGTCATCTTGTCTGTTCGTAATGTACTCATAATACTAATTTAGGTTTTATTGTTTTAAATAAATTTGCGAGATTTGCGCCCCAAAGGTACATTTTCTTAGTGAATAACAGTGTGAGAATGCTCGTTTTTTTGATTTATTAAAGGCAAATTCTCATATAAATGCCATGCAATCTCTAAATTTGCAACCATTCTTACATATTTAATATTATGAAATACTTGAAATCTTTTGCAGTCGCCGGGATGCTCGCACTCTGCCTGACCTCCCAGGCACAACAGGCCAAGACGGAAGTGAGCGGCAAAGCCCCCTGGTCCGTGCGTATGGCCCAATCGGAGATGACACGCTGCCCCGAAGCCTGGCAGCTAGACTTCGTCAAGTCCCCCAAATGGGGCTATTGCCACGGAGTGGTGCTCTGCGCCATGCTCAACCTCTATGAAGCCTACGGCGACAAACGCTACTACGACTACGCCGAACAATTCTGCGACACGATGGTCCATGATGACGGCTCCATCACCTCCTACCGCCCCTCCGACCTCAGCCTCGACTTCATCAATGCCGGCAATGTGCTCTTCCGCATCTACGACCGGACGCAAAACCCGAAATACAAGAAAGCACTCGACCTCCTGCGCGGACAGCTCACCTACCAGCCCCGCACGAAGGAAGGCGGCTTCTGGCACAAGCTGCGCTACACGCAGCAGATGTGGCTCGACGGCATCTACATGGCATCGCCCTTCTACACCGAATACATCCGCCGCTACGGACAGCCGGAAGAGTTCCAGGACGTCATCCGCCAGTTTGCCGTCTGCGCCAAGCACACCTACGACCCCGCGACGGGACTCTACCGCCACGCCTGGGACGCAGCCCGCACGCAGCCCTGGGCCGACAAGAAGACAGGACAGTCGCCCCACACGTGGGGACGCGCGATGGGATGGTTTGCCATGGCCCTCGTCGACGTGCTGGAGAAAATACCTGCCGGCACGGAGGGACGCGACCAGCTGACCGCCATCCTCGACAACGTCGTCACGCAAATCGTACGCTGGCAGGACAAGGACAGCGGACTCTGGTATCAGGTCATCGACCGCAGTGGCGACCCGGGCAACTACCTCGAATCGTCCGTCTCCACGATGTTCGTCTACACCCTCTATAAAGCCGTGCGCCTCGGCCTCATCGACCGCTCCTACCTCGACGCAGCCGAACGCGGCTACAAGGGCATACTCGACAAGTTCATCAAGGTGGACAAGGACGGAGTGGTCAGCATCACGACGACCTGCGCCGTCGCCGGACTGGGCGGAAACCCCTACCGCTCGGGCGACTACGAATACTACATCAGCGAGCCCGTCCGCGACAACGACCCCAAGGCCGTCGGCCCCTTCATCAACCTCTGCCTCGAACGCGAACGCCTGCAAGCCGACGGCGGGCGTTGAACTTTCAGACGCGGATGACGCGGATTTGTTTTCAAAATATTCATCCGCGTCCCCAAAATCCCCATACACACAGAATACATACGTAACACACATAAAAAAACACACACTGCAATGAAGAAACTCTACACGCTGCTCGTCAGCCTGCTGGTGTGCGCCGCGGCTGCGGCTGCCACCGACACCCCCGACACGCTCGTCGTCGCACGCGACGGCTCGGGCAAGTTCCGCACCCTCTGGGAAGCCATCGAGGACTGCCGTGCCTTCATGGACTACCACAAGGTCATCTTCGTCAAGCGCGGGACGTATAAGGAAAAAGTCATCATCCCCTCCTGGCTCACCAACATCGAAATCCTCGGCGAAGACCGTGACGAGACCATCATCACCTATGACGACCACGCCAACATCCGCCTCGCCGACCACGACGCGCCGATGGGCACCTTCCGCACCTACACCGTCAAGGTCGAAGGCTCGGACATCACCTTCCGCAACATCACCATCGAAAACAATGCCGCACAGAAGGGACAAGCCGTCGCCCTCCACACCGAAGGCGACCGCCTGAAGTTCGTCAACTGCCGCATCCTCGGCAACCAGGACACCATCTATACCGGCGTGGCCGGCACACGCCTCTACTTCGAGGACTGCTACATCGACGGGACGACCGACTTCATCTTCGGCCCTTCGACGGCTTGGTTCGAGCGCTGCACGCTCCACAGCAAGCGCGACTCCTACGTCACCGCCGCCTCCACGCCGAAGGACGTCAAGTATGGCTACGTCTTCAACCACTGCCGCCTGACGGCCGACCCCTCCGTGAAGCGCGTCTGCCTGGGCCGTCCGTGGCGACCGTATGCCTACACGCTCTTCATGAACTGCGAGCTGGGCAGCCACATCGTCGCCAAGGGATGGCACAACTGGGGCAAGGCCAGCAACGAGCAGACGGCCCGCTACGCCGAGTATAACAACACGGGCGCCGGCGCCAACACGACGGAGCGTGCCCCCTGGAGCCGCCAACTGACGAAGAAGGAAGCCGCCGAAGTGACGCTCGAAGCCGTGTTCACGCGGGAAGACACCTGGAGGCCGTAAGGAGTCCGACCCGACAAATCCTGCCAACCCCTCCCCGGCCCTCCCCCAAAGGGAGGGAGATGGGATTTCATGGATGCGTGCGTCCACCGACCGTAAGGGAGGACTCGGCCCGACGGGCTATCGGCAAAAAAGCTCCCTGGGAGCATTCCCAAGTTCTTTCGCGAGCTGCCATGACACCCTGGGAGCATTCCCAAGTACTTCCGCGAGTTGCCATGACACCCTGGGAGCATTCCCAAGCACTTCCGCGAGTTGCCATGACACCCTGGGAGCATTCCCAAGCACTTCCGCGAGCTGCCATGACACCCTGGGAGCATTCCCAAGAGCTTTGGCGACAAAAAAAGATCTTTTTTTAACATTTAAAACACTTATATTATGCCTAGCCAGATTAGAACTTTCAGCATCACCCAACTGACAATAGGCGCATGCGCCAATTTCCACACGCAGATAAACAAGTTTATCACCACAGCGACCCCGGCAGCCCTCCACATCGAAACACAAGCCACCGGCTACGCCGATGCGATTGCCACACTGTCGTCCATCGTCAACCGCCAGCGAGCATTCGTGGCTACCGCGTCGCTCAGCGAAGCCGACAAGGTGCGCGACAACGCTTCGGGCGTCATCAGCAGCGTGGTAAATGCCTATGTCACTTCGCCCGTTGCCACCAAAAAAGAAGCAGCCCTGCTGCTGAAACCGCAGTTAAGCCCCTACCGTGGCATCCGCTACCACGAGTACAACAAGCAGACGGCCGAGGTGCGCGGCATGCTGGGCGTGCTCGATGCGGAGGATAACGCCGCAGCCATCACCACGCTGGGTCTGACCGAAGAAGTGGAAGCCCTGCGCGAAGCAAACAACGTGTTTGAAGAAAAATACCTCGAAAAGGCAGCCGAAGCGACATCACGCATCGGGCAGGCCGACATCAAGTCGGAAGAGGCTGTGGACAATGCGAACGCTCTCTACCAGAACATCGTCCAAGTGGTCAATGCATACGCCATCGTGCAGCCGACCGAGGCCATCAACACCTTCATCGGACAAGTGAACGGCCTCATCAGCGTCTTCACGCAAGTCGTGGGCGGAAACTCCACGGGAAACACCGGCGACGGCAGCGACAGCGAACAGCCCGGCGGAGGCACTACCCCCGGCGGCGGAAGCACCGGCGACGGCAGCGACGACGGGGAACTCTAAGTTAAATGAAGGATGATGAATGAGGAATGAAGAGTGTATATAGCACCACATGACGCAAGGCGATTCTTCATTCATCATTCTTAATTCTTAATTTTTATGAGTCCAAAGTTTAGACAAGAACAGGGATATACGTTTAAAATCTATTCAAACGAAGAGGAACGTAAACATATCCATGTCGTTAAAGCCGAATGCGAAGCCAAGTTCTGGCTCGAACCGGACATAGAATTGGCAAACAATCATGGTTTCAGCAATAAAGATATAAGGGAAATAACCCAACTAGTAGAACAATATGGAAACGAATTTAAACAACAGTTTGCAGCCCACATCGGTAAGCGTGTTGATGATTAATGCACAAGGCATGATGCTGTCCGTCCTGGGACAAGACTACTTTGTGTCATACAATCGCGTGCCATGGCTGCGTGATGCCCGCGTCAGCAGCGCACTCAATGTACGCATGGCCGGCCCTAACGCCATCGAGTGGCCCGAACTGGATGTCGATTTGGAAATCGAAAGCCTGAAACATCCCGAACGCTATCCGCTCGTGATGAAACGTTCACAGCTGGACGCTTTTTAATAATGAAGAATGATGAATGAAGAGTGAAAAGTGCATAATGGCATACACGCCGCATGGACAATTCTTCATTCATCATTCTTCATTTCCAAAGTTTCTTTATTCTTAATTAAATTACGCATGAAAACGATACGAAACTCCATCTCACGGGGAAGCCTGTGCGCCACATTGCTGCTGTCGGCCCTGACCGCCGCGGCACAGAGCGCCAAAGACACCTCTCCCCTCATCCCCACCGTGGAAATCCCCGCCGGCACGTTCTACATGGGCGGGACAGGCGCGGGGGAAAACTACGACGAAGCACCCATGCACCGGGTGACCATCTCGCGCCCCTTCCGCATGGGCGTGACCGAAGTGACCAACGCACAGTATGAACAATTCCGGCCCGAGCACCGCAAGTTGCGCGGCAAGCGCGGCTTCTCGTCGGGCGACGACGAGGCCGTCGTGTTCGTGAGCTACGACGACGCCGTGGCCTTCTGCCGCTGGCTCTCCGAGCGCGAAGGCAAGACCTACCGCCTCCCGACCGAGGCCGAGTGGGAATATGCCTGCCGCGCCGGGACGATGTGGAACTTCTGGATGGGCGACCGCCTGCTGAAGCCGTACATGAAAAACCAGGCCGTAGCCCCCGACCCGAAACCCCTCTCGCTGCAAGTGGCCCAACAACCGGCCAATCCGTGGGGACTGCACGACATGAGCGGCAACGTGGAAGAATGGTGCGCCGACTGGTACGGTCCCTACATGCCCGGCTGGCAGACCGACCCCGTGGGCCCGGCCGACGGGCTCTACCGCGTGACGCGCGGCGGCAGCCACAACACACCGATGAACTACCTGCGCTCGGCCAACCGTTCGGCCATGATACCCGACGACATGGGCTACCACGTGGGCTTCCGCGTCGTGCAGGCCGACTATCCGACGACCGAGCCATTGCCCGTCATCCCCGACACCTACGCGCTCACGGTCAGCCACGAGCAGTGTGACTGGGACGCGCAGCGCACGGACAAGCCCGTCTTCGAGCCCTACATCGTCTATGTCAAAGAGCCCGCACCCGGCTCGGGCACACCCTTCTACAGCCACAACCACCAGCCTGCCATCACCTGGTGTCCGAACGGCGACCTGCTGGCCATCTGGTTCTCGACCGACGAGGAAAAGGGCCGCGAGCTGGCCGTCCTCTCCTCGCGCCTGCGTCGCGGCAGCCACGAGTGGGAACCGGCCCGCCTCTTCTACAAAGTGCCCGACCGCAACATGACCGGCTCGGCCCTGCTCAACGACGGCCGGGGGACGCTCTACCACATCAACGGCGTGGAAGCTCTCGGAGGCTGGAAAAACCTCGCGATGACGCTGCGCACGAGCACGGACGACGGCGCGACGTGGACGAAGCCCCGCCTCATCGCTCCCGAACACACGCTGCGCCACCAGGTCATCGCCGGCACGATGATGACGCGCGAGGGCTGGATAGTCCAGGCCTGCGATGCCGGTTCGGGAGGAGCTGACGGAGCAGCCGTCCACATCAGCAAGGACGGAGGACAGACGTGGATCGACCCGTGGGACGGCGCTCCCCTGCCGAAGTTTGCCGAAGGCGCGACGGGGACGACCATCGCCGGCATCCACGCGGGCGTCGTGCAGCTCAAGGACGGCCGCCTCATGGCCATGGGCCGCAACAACAACATCACAGACAAGGAAGGCCGCCTGCGCATGCCCGTGAGCATCTCCGACGACATGGGCAAGACGTGGACCTATCACGCTTCGCCTCTCCCGCCCATCGACGGCGGGCAGCGTCTCGTGCTGATGCGCCTCCAGGAAGGTCCGCTGCTCCTCGTGTCGTTCACCGGGCATCCCTTCCGCACGTCCGACCGCGACAGTGAACTGTGGTTCACCCGTCCCGACGGCACACGCTACCGCGGCCACGGCCTCTATGCCGCCGTGTCCTATGACGAAGGCCGCACGTGGGAGACCCGCCGCCTGCTGACTGACGGCCGCCACGAGTTGCTCAACGCCGGGGCATGGACGCAGTGGTTCGAAGCCGACGACACGCATGCCGAGCCGCGCGGCTACCTGGCCGGCACACAGACGCCCGACGGCATGATACACATCGTCAGCAGCCGCTTCTACTACCGCTTCAACCTCCCGTGGCTGGAGGAGGTGAAGTGATGAAGAATGAGGAATGAAGAGTGCATATAGCATCGTCCGCATGGCATTCTTCATTCCTCATTCTTCACTCTTCATTTTCAAAGGTTCTTCATTTCTTAAGACATCTGTCGAGAATGTTCTCGCCATCGTGGAGCAACATGCTGGGGCGTGCGGTGTCATATTCCACGATTTTGCCGTCGGGGGAGATGAGGACGTAGGTGGGCCAGCACTCTTTATCATATTTTCTGACTTCATCCTGATGAGCCTCGTCGGCAAAGAGATGGATGCCTTTGTCCTGCACATTATACTTCTTGATAAGCTTGCGGCAGGCATCCTTGTCTCCCCGTGCACATACAAACACATAAGCGATACGGCCTCCGTAAGCTTCATATTTCTTATGCAATGCTTCCACTTTCTGAAACTCCATCATGCACGGACCGCAGCCTTCGGCCCAAATGTCCATGTAGACATACTTCCCGCGCAGTGAGCTGAGCGACACTTCGTGCCCGTCGAAGTCGGGCAGCGTCATGTCACGCGCTTCGGCTCCGGGCTGGAAGGGATAGACGTAATCTTCCATCTGCTGTTGCAAGAAAGCCTTAGCCTGTTCGTCGGTTAGGGTCGCCATCAACCGCTCGCCTACTTTCTTAGCATCTTCCATAGACTGGAAAAGCACATACGAAAACTTGCTGCTCACCTGATACCAATCACGCAACTTCCTATTCGGCACGATGAGGTCCACCGTCTGATAGGCCAGCTCGTCCATGTTCTTCCAATTCTGGTTAAAAGCATTGCAAGTTTTGTCCACCGCCTTGCGGATGTAGGCCTGCATGAAGTCCAAGGCAGAAGGATTGCCGAAGAAGTCAAAGTTGGCATCCCGGTAAGGACGCACGATGTTTTTCCCTTCCGGATAGAGTTGTACCATGTCACTGGCTTTTTCCAATACGATATAATCTGAGACCAACGGGAAAAGCCCTCCGAAATAGGCCGACTGATAAAAATATTCTTCATGCGGCAACGGGCCTTCTTGCTTGAACCGGGCGATGAGCTGCTGGCGGTCCTTCACATAGTCCACCACACGGCGGAGCAATGTGTCGCTATCACATTTTCCGGCTTCAAGGAAATAACCTTCCTGACGGATACTCATGGAACGCTTGCGAAACTGCTTATAGCCCTCCATGCAAAGCTCCAGCTCCCGGCTGCGCTCCGGCGTGTTTCCCCACACACGGACACTTTCCGGCAGATTCTTATAGTCAAACTCCAAATTAATGGTGTCGCCCGGAAAGGTAAATACCGTCACGGCATCGCCCAGATAGAGATAGACATCTTGCAATTTGCCCGTCAGGGAGATGGTTTGCTCAAACGTCCCGTCAGGACACACGCGCACGATGTGCGACTCATTCTTGTAAGGATGCGTCACAGCCAGTTCGAACTGTCGTTTGTCTGCCGGGAGATTCGTCGCCTTGCCGCGTAGAAGGAATGTCCCCTGAGCCACAGCGTCGCCTATACCTATATATAATAGGAAAGCGAAAAGAGAGATAATTGCTTTTTTCATGGCATTTTCATTAATCACGTTACACAAAAGTACACATTTTCCCATTAAATCAATTTCGACGAGTTTTGAAAAAAACTGGCATGCCGGAGGCGGTTTGAGCGGAGTAAAGGGTAGCCGACGACGGAAAGGAAGGTAGACAAGGACGGAAAGGAGGGTAAGCAAGGACGGAAAGGAAGCCCCGCTCCGGCCCGGCATACAGGGGAAAAAACTGGACGAAAGGATACGAGATGGATTTTTTTGTCTACTTTTGCCACAAAGAATCAGTAATACAACGAAAAAACACAATCTTTCTCAAAACATGAAAACAAAATTACTTCCGGCGCTCTGTGCGCTACTGCTGTTGACCTCGTTTCGTACCGACACGCGGGACGTGACCACCATCTTCATGATAGGCGACTCGACGATGGCCAACAAGCCGCTCGACGGCGACAACCCCGAACGCGGCTGGGGACAAATGCTCCCCGGATTTTTCACCGAAGACATCCGCGTGGACAACCATGCAAGAAACGGACGCAGTTCGAAGAGCTTCATCGACGAAGGACTGTGGGAACAAGTGCGCACACAAATCCGCAAGGGCGACTACGTGTTCATCCAGTTCGGACACAACGACGAGAAGCCGAAGCCCGACCGCCACACCGACCCCGGCACGACGTTTGACGCCAATCTGCGCCGCTTCGTGGAGGAGACACGCGCCAAGGGCGGCATCCCCGTGCTGTTCAACTCCATCGTGCGCCGCAACTTCTTTGACAACAAGAATGCCGTGACCGACGACGACCTGCGCCGCGAGAAGGTGGAAGGCACGTCGCTCGAAGGCGACACCCTCATCGACACCCACGGGGCTTACCTCGAATCGCCGCGCCGCGTGGCCGCCGAGCTGGACGTGCCCTTCGTCGACCTCAACCGCCTGACGCACGACCTCGTGCAGGACATGGGACGCGAGGCCTCCAAATCGCTCTTCTGCTGGGTGCCCGCAAACACCTATGCCGCCTGCCCGAAGGGACGGCAGGACAACACGCACCTGAACGTCTGCGGCGCACGCCGCGTGGCCCGTCTGGCTGTCGGCGCGCTGGCCGAGGCCGTGCCCGCCCTGAAGCCGTATGTCCGCGACTATGACTTCGTGGTGGCCAAGGACGGCAGCGGCGATTTCCTCACCGTGCAGGATGCCATCAACGCCGTGCCCGACTTCCGCAAGAACAAGCGCACGACCATCCTCGTCCGTCCGGGCGAATACAAGGAGCGTGTCATCGTGCCCGAATGCAAGATAAACATCTCCCTCATCGGACAGACGGGGGCCGTCATCACAAACGACGGCTATGCGAACAAGAAAAACAGCCTGGGCGACGAGATGTCCACCTCCGGCTCGTCGACGTGCTACATCTATGCCCCCGACTTCTATGCCGAGGGCATCACCTTCGCCAACACGGCGGGACGCGTGGGCCAGGCCGTGGCCTGCTTCGTCAGCGCCGACCGCGCCTACTTCAAGGCGTGCCGCTTCCTGGGCAACCAGGACACGCTCTACACCTACGGCAAGGGTTGCCGCCAGTATTACGAAGACTGCTACGTGGAGGGCACGGTGGACTTCATCTTCGGATGGTCGACGGCTGTGTTCAACCGCTGCACCATCCACAGCCTGGGCCAAGGCTATCTCACGGCCCCCTCGACGGACAAAGAGCAAAAGTATGGCTACGTGTTCTACGACTGCAAGATGACCGCCGAGCCGGGTGTGGAAGGCGTGGCCCTCTCCCGCCCCTGGCGTCCGTATGCCAAGGCCGTGTTCATCCGCTGCGACCTGGGCGGACACATCGCTCCTGCCGGCTGGAACAACTGGGGCAAGAAGAGCAACGAGGAGACCGTGACCTACGCTGAATACCAAAACACCGGCGAAGGCGCACGCCCCGAAGCCCGCGCACCCTACGGCCACCAACTGAAAGACCTCACGGGCTACGGCATCGAGGAGGTGCTTGCCGGAAACGACGGTTGGAATCCCGTGAAGAACGGCAATGCGCTGGTGAGCGTGAAGCGATAAAACGAATTCTTAAAGACTTAATTCTTTAGACGCGGATAGGCGCGAATGACACGGATTGATAATCAAAAATCCGCGTTATCCGCGCCTATCTGCGTCTAAAAAATCGAATGATATACAGTCGCGTTGCAAAAATGCAGGAGCATTTCCAAGACCTTGATTGGCCGTTGCAAAATTGCAGAAACATTTCCAAGGCCTTGATTGAGCTGCCGCAGTTTGCGGGAGCATTCCCAAGGCCTACGGAAAGCCGCCGCAGTTTGCGGGAGCATTCCCAAGGCCTACGGAGAGCCGCCGCAGTTTGCGGGAACATTCCCAAGGCCTACGGAGAGCCGCCGCAGTTTGCGGGAGCATTCCCAAGGCCTACGGAGAGCCGCCGCAGTTTGCGGGAGCATTCCCAAGGCCTACGGAGAGCCGCCGCAGTTTGCGGGAGCATTCCCAAGGCCTACGGAAAGCCGCCGCAGTTTGCGGGAGCATCCCGAAGACTTACGGAGAAACGCTGCATTTTGCAACAAAATTCCTAACTTTGAGGCACGCAATAGTAAACGCAAATACACTCATGAAAACACCTCTACGACAAATCCTGTGGAGCAGCATTATCCTCCCGTGCATCTGTGCATGCAACAGCACTTATATCCCGCCCGACGCTCCCATCAGCGAAGTACCTTTCACGCAAGTGCACCTGGAAGACTCTTTCTGGACACCGCGCATCGAGACCAACCGTGAAGTATCCATTCCCTCGGCTTTCAAGGAATGTGAGAAAAACGGACGTTTTGACAACTTTGCCATCGCGGGAGGCCTGAAAAAAGGCGAACACCGCGGCGACTTCTCGTTCGACGACACCGACCCCTACAAAATCATCGAAGGAGCGTCCTACTCGCTGGCCGTGAAGTATGACAAGGAGCTGGACTGCTACCTGGACAGCGTCATCACCCTCATCGCCGCCGCCCAAGAACCGGACGGCTACCTGACCACTTGCGTCACCAACAAGTGTACGCGCCTCTCGGGATGGTGGGGGACACACCGCTGGGAGAAGATAAACAGCCACGAGCTGTACAACAGCGGCCATCTCTACGAAGCTGCCGTCGCACACTATCGCGCGACAGGAAAACGTTCGCTGCTCGACGTGGCCATCCGGAATGCCGACCTCGTCTGCAAAGTGTTCGGTCCGGATGAAGGACAAATACACCGCCCCAGCGGCCATCCCATCATCGAAATGGCTCTCGTGAAACTCTACGGCGTGACAGGCAATGAGAACTATCTGCGGACAGCACGCTACTTCGTGGAGGAGACAGGACGGGGGACAGACGGACACACGCTGAGCGAATACAGCCAGGACCACAAGCCCATCCTCCAACAAGATGAAATCGTGGGACATGCCGTGCGGGCCGGATACCTCTATTCGGGCGTGGCCGACGTGGCACGGCAGACCGGCGACACCGCCTACCTGCACGCCCTGACCCGCCTCTGGGACAACATGGCCGGACGAAAGCTCTACATCACAGGCGGGCTCGGCTCACGCGCACAGGGAGAAGGCTTCGGACCAGACTACGAACTGAACAACCACACGGCCTACTGCGAGACATGCGCCGCCATCGCCAATGTCTATTGGAACCACCGCATGTTTCTGGCCACAGGCGAAGCCAAATACATCGACGTGCTGGAACGCGCGCTCTACAACGGGGTCATCTCCGGCGTGTCGCTCAGCGGCGACCGTTTTTTCTATGACAACCCGCTGGAGTCCATGGGACAACACGAACGCCAACGCTGGTTCGGATGCGCCTGCTGTCCGGGCAACATCACCCGCTTCATGGCTTCCGTGCCCAACTATGTCTATGCCACCCAAGCCAATGACATCTACATCAATCTCTACGCCGAGAGCAAAGCCATGCTGACGACGGCCGAAAACCGCGTGCAGCTGGCACAGTCTACGGGCTACCCGTGGACAGGCGACATCACGGTCACCGTCACTCCTGAAAAGGAACAAAAATTCGCCTTGCGCTTCCGCATACCGGGATGGGCACAAGACGCTCCCGTGGCGACCGACCTCTACACATTCACCGACAAGGCTGCTCCCTGTCAAGTCCGGCTCAATGGCAAGAATGTCTCATCCCGCATGTCCGACGGCTACGTGACCATCTGCCGCACGTGGAAGAAAGGCGACGTCGTGGAACTGCATCTCCCGATGGATGTGCGCCGGGTGAAGGCCAACGAGCATGTGGAGGACGACCGGGGCAAACTGGCCATCGAACGCGGGCCCATCGTGTATTGCCTGGAAGGGAAAGACCAGTGTGACAGCACGGTGTTTGACAAGTTCATCCCCGACGGCACCCCGATGAAAGCCTCTTACGACGCCTCCCTGCTCCGCGGCGTGACTGTGCTGACCGGCACGGCCCGGAAAGTGGGACGCGACGGAAGCATACAGGATGTGCCCTTCAAAGCCATCCCCTACTCCACCTGGAACAACCGCGGAGCAGACCAGATGGCCGTGTGGATACCCGTCGCCGCCGAGTATGCACGCCCCACACCCCGGCCGACCATAGCCAGCCGTGCGCGCACACTGATGCTCCAAGCCCCCATCCAGAAAGACGCGCCCGAGTCGGCCTCCATAGAAACCTGGGCCTGGGGCGTGAATGACCAATGGGAACCGAAACGTTCGTCCGACACCTCCAAGCCCTACCACTACTGGTGGTTGAAAAAAGGCACAGTCGAGACACTGGCGTATGAGTTTGACCGTCCGTACACGGTGTCCAGCGTGGACGTCTACTGGCTGGACTTCGACCACTATGACGGAGACTTCCGTGTACCCGAGCATTGGAAATTATACTATAAGGAAGGAAAGGCGTGGAAGGAAGTGGAAAATCCAAGCGACTACGGCGTGAAAAAAGACCAATACAACCACCTCGACTTCAAACCCGTCCAAACAACCGGCCTCAAGATTGCCGCACAGCTTCAAAAAGACGCCTCCGGCGGCATCCTGGAATGGAAAGTCAACGAATTGAGATCAGAACCCTGTTTAGTAATCATAAATTAATCCACTATGAAGAAATGTTTCATCATTGCCTTATTAACTTTCGCCGCCATCGGAAGCCGGGCGCAAGTCAGACCGCAGGCACATGGCTATCCGATAGCCCCCGTCCCCTTCACGTCCGTGAAAGTGACAGACTCGTTTTGGGGACAACGGCTCAAGGCCAGCCGTGAAGTAACCATCCCCCTGGCTTTCAGCAAATGTGAAGAAACGGGCAGATACCAGAACTTTGTTCGTGCCGCCCATCCTTGCGACACAATCAAAGTGGGCGGATTTTCTTTCGACGACACCGATGTCTACAAGACCATAGAAGGTGCCAGCTACTTGCTTCAGACCTATCCGGACAAGAAGCTGGAACAGTATATCGACAGCGTGCTCGTCCTCGTGGCTGCCGCACAAGAGCCCGACGGCTATCTCTACACCAGCCGCACCATGAATCCCCGGCATCCCCACGCATGGGCCGGCAGCAAACGCTGGGAAAAGGTGGAAGAGCTAAGCCATGAATTCTACAACCTGGGACACATGGTGGAGGGAGCCATCGCCCACTATCAAGCCACGGGCAAACGCAACTTCCTGGACATAGCCATCCGCTATGCCGACTGCGTATGCCGGGAAATCGGACCTCGCCCTGGACAACTTGTCCGCGTGCCGGGACACCAGATAGCAGAAATGGCGCTGGCCAAACTCTACCTCGTCACCGGGGAACAGAAGTATCTGGACGAAGCCAAATTCTTCCTCGACCAGCGCGGACATACAAGCCGGCGCGACGAATACAGCCAAGCCCACAAGCCTGTGACCGAACAAGATGAAGCTGTCGGCCATGCGGTGAGGGCCGCCTACATGTATGCAGGCATGGCCGATGTGGCCGCACTCACAGGCGACACGGCCTACATCCACGCCATCGACCGCATTTGGGACAACATCGTCGGAAAGAAATACTACATCACCGGAGGCATCGGGGCGACCAGCAACGGAGAAGCCTTCGGCAAGAATTACGAACTGCCCAACATGTCGGCCTACTGCGAGACATGTGCCGCCATCGGAAACGTGTATGTGAACTACCGCCTTTTCTTGCTGCATGGCGAGTCTAAATACTACGATGTGCTGGAACGTACGCTCTACAACGGACTCCTGTCGGGTGTGTCACTGGATGGCGGCAGCTTCTTCTACCCCAACCCCCTGGAGAGCATGGGGCAGCACCAGCGTCAACCGTGGTTCGGCTGCGCCTGCTGCCCGTCAAACATCTGCCGCTTCATACCGTCCGTCCCCGGCTACATCTATGCTGTAAAAGGTAAGAATGTCTACGTCAACCTCTTCATGAGCAATGATGCGGAACTTGATGTGGAGGGCAAGTCTGTGTCCATCGAGCAGTCCACCCGTTATCCGTGGAATGGCGATGTGGGCATCCTCATCAAGAAAAACAAGGCCGGACTATTTACATTGAAAATACGTATTCCGGGATGGGTGCGCGACCAAGCCGTTCCCAGTGACTTATATGCCTATAATGATGGGAAGCACTTGAACTACGCCGTGAAAGTCAATGGCGTACCGGTGGACAGCGAATTGCAGGACGGATATTTCTGCATTGACCGGCGTTGGAAGAAAGGCGACCGGGTGGACATACATTTCGACATGGAACCCCGCACGGTCAAAGCCAACAGCAAAGTGGAAGCCGACCGCGGACGCATCGCTGTCGAACGCGGCCCGCTGGTGTATTGTGCCGAATGGCCTGACAACGACTTTGACATACTGAGCATTATCATGAACCGACATCCAACGTTTGAAGTGGTGGACAGACCCGACTTGCTTTGCGGCATCACGCAGCTTCGGACGAATGCCCAAACACTCAGCTATGACGACCGGGGCAGACTGACCACCACGGATGTGGCGTTGACCCTAATCCCCTACTATGCTTGGGCACACCGCGGCTCAGGTGCGATGGCCGTATGGCTGCCTCAGGAACTGAGTGCCACCCGCCCAGCCATGCCTGAAACATTGGCTTCACAAAGCAAAATTGATGCGTCGCACAAAGTGACATCCATCTCAGCCATCAATGACCGTCTGGTGCCAAAAGACGAAAACGACCGTTCCATACCCTACTATCACTGGTGGCCCAAGAAAGGAAGCACAGAGTGGCTATCTTACGAATTTCCTCAAGAAACGACCATCTCCTGCTCCACAGTTTATTGGTTTGACGATGCTCCCTGGGGTGGATGCCGCACTCCGCAAAGCTGGACACTATTCTACCGGGACAGCCAAGGACATTGGCACGAAGTGGAAGAAGCCGACAATTATGGCACAGAGAAAGGCATCGGCAACACAGTCAAGTTCAAACCCGTAAAGACCAGGGCTGTCAGGCTGGAAGTCAAGCTGCCGGCCGACAACTCTTCTGGCCTGTATGAATGGGAAGTCAAATAAACAGGATACGCACGATGAAAACACTCCAAATGATTGTCATAGCGCTGGTCATGCTTCTTTGGGGAAGCATGGCTGACGCACAAGGTACGGCAGATGACTACCGTCGCGCCTTTGCGCTGAGGGATAAGTTTAATGCCGACAAGGTGTACTATTCGAATGTCGTTCCGCAATGGATTGGCCGCACACACCGTTTCTGGTATATCCGCCACACTCCTGAAGGACGTCTCTATGTGACTGTCGATGCCGACAAACAAAGCCGGAAAGAACTCTTCGACCATTCGCTCTTGGCTTCAGCCCTGACAACGGCTTCGGGACAACCCGTGAAACCAACATCCATCATCCTGAGAAACCTGCAAGTCAGTGACGGACTGGACACACTCCGTTTCGTATTCGGCAACCGGAGATGGGCATATACAGTACACAATAATCAGTTGACAGATGAAGGACGACTCCCTGTCCCCCGCAAACAACGCCATTGGATGGAGACTGACGATGAAAAGACAGCCTCGCCCGTTGTCTCCCCCGACAAGCAATATGCCGCATTCATCAAGGAACACAACGTATATGTCCGTCATCTCGCGACCGGCCGGGAACGCCAACTGAGCACTGACGGCACATTGGGCAATTACTATTCAGCTTACATCCAATGGTCGCCCGACAGCAAAAAGGTCGCAACCTGCAAGATACGCCCTGTGACAAAACGCTATGTGTATTACGTGGAGTCATCGCCCTCCGACCAGCTCCAACCTAAGCTGCACAAACAGGAATATGCCAAGCCCGGTGACGAACTGCCATTCCGCGTGCCTTGCATTTTCCACGTCGAAAGCGGACGAAGCATTATTCCTTCCACCCGGCTGTTCGACAGCCAATATGCCCTCCACAGACTACACTGGGACGACGACAGCCAAGCCGTCACGTTCGAATACAATCAGCGCGGACACCAAGTCTGCCGCGTACTGGAATTATCGGCCACGACAGGCCATGTGCGAACGCTTATCGAGGAAACAAGCGACAAGTATGTGAACTACGTCCGCCATTTCCGCCACGACCTGCGCGACGGACGACACATCATCTGGATGAGCGAGCGTGACAACTGGAACCACCTCTACATGTTCGACCGTACGACGTCTGCTCCCACTCACCAAATCACCCGAGGTGCATGGTATGTGCGTGAGGTACTCCGTGTCGATGAAGCAAACCGGCAAATCTACTTCTCAGCCAACGGCATGCAACCGGACGAAGACCCTTATCTCATCCGTTACTACCGTATCGGTTTCGACGGCAAAGGACTTGTCTGCCTCACTCCGGAAGAAGGCATGCACCGGGCGACCTTCTCAGCAGACATGGACTACCTCGTCGATGTCCACTCGATGGTCGACCGTGCGCCGGTCGCCGTCCTCCGCCGCGCCAGTGACGGCAAAATCGTCATGCCGCTTGAGAAAGCCGACATCAGCCGCCTGTCGGCCGAAGGCTGGAAAGCGCCGGAAACGTTCGTTGCCAAAGGCCGTGACGGGAAAACCGACATGTGGGGCATCATTATCCGCCCGACAAACTTCGACCCTTCGCGTCGTTATCCCATCATCGAATACATCTACCAAGGGCCGGGCGACCAGTACGTGCCCAAACATTTCTCCCCGTATGACGGCTACATGAGCCCGCTGGCAGAACTGGGCTTCATCGTGGTGATGGTCGACGGCATGGGCACATCGTTTCGCTCGCGCGCATTCGAAAACGTTTGCTACAAGAACTTGAAAGATGCCGGACTGCCCGACCACATCGCGTGGATACGTGCCGCAGCCAAGAAGTATCCCTACATGGACATCGAACGCGTGGGCATATTCGGCTGCTCGGCCGGCGGACAAGAGTCGACAAACGCCGTCCTGCTCCACCCCGACTTCTACAAAGCGGCCTATTCGGCCTGCGGCTGCCACGACAACCGCATGGACAAAATCTGGTGGAACGAACTGTGGATGGGCTACCCCGTCGGGGAGCAATACGAGGAATGTTCGAATGTGGAGAATGCGCATCTGCTGCGCCGTCCGTTGATGCTCGTGGTGGGAGAGCTGGACGACAATGTCGACCCCGCCTCGACCATGCAGCTGGCCAATGCACTGATCCGTGCCGGAAAGGATTTCGAACTGGTGGTCATCCCCGGCGCGCGCCACACGATGGGCGAGACCTACGGCGAACATAAGCGTTTCGACTTCTTCGTCCGCCACCTTCTCCACCGGGAACCTCCGAAGTGGGACGAGCTGCGCCCTGCCGCGACTCCGGATACCCTATAAGATAAGTCCGTATCTGATGCGGCATGAGATACGGACTCATGTAGGATCAGATACGGACTTATCCTCCCTCGCTCCGGAAACCGTGACCGAAGGGTCAGACTCGGATCACAGATTGGATATTTTTCAACTGACGGAGCGACGCGCAGAGAGTCTTCACATCGTCCACATCGTAGACATACAATTCGATTTGCCCTTCGAAAATGCCTTCGTTGCTTTCGATGCTTAGCTTATGGATGTTCACATTGAGCTGGCGGGAAATGATTTGCGTGATTTCATTGAGCAATCCCAAGTCGTCAATGCCCTTGACCTGAATCGTCGCCGTGAACGCCATCGCACGATGCGTGTGCCACTCGGCTGCCAGGATACGGTTTCCTTGGCTGCTCTTAAGCTTGGTGGCGATAGGACACTGGCGCTTATGGATGATGATACGATTGTTCTCATTCAGGAAACCGAGCACGTCATCTCCCGGAATAGGCTTGCAACACTTCGCCAGGATGAAATCCTTTCCAACACCCTTCTCCGTGAGGATGACAGGTTTCTTTTTGTCAATGCTCACGGTCGGCTCCGGTTCTGCCGGCTGTGATTGCGGAGTCGTCTCCTTTGTCCTCCGGTTGAAAGGAAATATATATTTTTTATACTTCTTCCAATTCAGGTTATTCCCCTTATCTTTCAGAGCATTGCGGTCTTCATCGCCCAGCGTGAGAGTCTTCTGCCCCAGGGCAGCCAAAAAATTCTCACGCGTCATGTCATGAAGCGCCAGCAGTTTGTCGACATTGACACTATTGGGTTCTATATCTTCTTTCTTGAAAAACTCGCTCAAGATGTCTTCCCCTTGCTTTTGCGCCAGACGCTGCTCACGCTTGATGATAGCCAGAATCTTCGTCTTGGCCTTTGCCGTCGTGACAAAATTCACCCATGAAGGTTGTATGCGCTGCGCTTTCGAAGTGAGAATCTCCACCTGGTCACCACTCTGCAAACGATGGCTCAGAGGCACCAGCTTATGATTCACCTTCGCACCGATACAATGACTGCCCAAGAAGGTATGGATGGAAAATGCGAAATCAAGCGCCGTACAGTTGGCTGGCATCGTCTTGATTTCTCCCTTCGGCGTGAAGACAAATATCTCAGAAGCAAACAAGTTCAACTTGATGGTATCAAGCAAGTCCATCGAATCCGGCTGCGGGTCGTCGAGGATTTCCTTGATGGTGTGAAGCCACTTCTCCAGTTCGCCCTCATCCTCGCTGCCTCCTCCTTCCTTATATTTCCAGTGAGCGGCAAATCCCTGTTCAGCCACATCGTCCATACGCTGGCTGCGTATCTGCACCTCGATCCACTGGCCGCGGTTGCTCATCAGGGTGACATGCAACGCCTGATAACCATTAGCCTTCGGATGGTTCACCCAGTCGCGCAAACGGTCCGGATGCGGTTTATAGATTTTGGAGATAGCCACATAGATGTTAAAGCATTCATTCAGTTCCTCGGCCATGGATTTCGGCTTGAAGATGATGCGCACAGCCAGGATGTCATAGATTTCCTCAAAGGTGATGTGCTTGGTCTGCATCTTGTTCCAGATGGAATAAGGCGACTTGACACGTGCTTTTATCTCATATTCCAGCCCCATCTTGTCCAGTTCAGCGCGAATCGGGTCTGTAAACTCCTTGAACACTTCGTCACGGCTGGCTTGGGTAGCAGCCAGCTTGTCTGTGATTTGCTGATATTCCTCCGGATGTTCATACTTGAAGCTGAGGTCTTCCAACTCCGTCTTGATTTTGTTCAGTCCAAGACGGTTCGCCAGCGGAGCGTAGATGTAGAGCGTCTCACCGGCTATCTTGTATTGCTTGTTGGGCAACATGGAGCCCAGCGTACGCATATTGTGCAGGCGGTCTGCGATTTTTATGAGTATGACTCGGATGTCGTCAGACATCGTGAGCAGGAGCTTCTTGAAGTTTTCGGCTTGTGCCGACGCACGGTCGCCAAAGATACCTCCGGAGATCTTCGTCAGCCCGTCCACGATTTGTGCAATCTTCGGACCAAACAAGTTTGCAATATCTTCCACCGTATAGTCCGTATCCTCCACCACATCGTGCAACAAAGCGGAACAAATGGAAGTAGAGCCCAGCCCGATCTCCGTGCAAACAATCTTGGCCACGGCGATAGGATGCATGATATAGGGTTCGCCTGAACGACGCTTGACTCCTTTATGAGCTTGTTTGGCAAAATTAAACGCCTTGGTAATGATTTCCACCTTCTTGCGATGCTTGGTCGCAAGATAGCAGTTCAGAAGATCTTGAAAAGCTGCGTTTATCAGCTCTTCTTCCTGCCTTTCTTTGGTTTGCAACTGGTCTTCCATAATCTCATGAATTTAAGGTTAACGGACTCTGATTGACTTTCCGGCGGTGATACGATTGCCGCGTATACCATTCAAACTTCTCAAACGGCGCACGCTGGTCCCAAATTTTTCTGCAATCTCGGAAAGAGTGTCACCACGTCGGATTTTATAATATTTAGCCCCGGCCGTACTGCCACTGCCACTCGCCTGCTTCACGGCGACTTGCTTACGCTTGGTGAACAATTCGGCTGCACGGTGGGTATAAACAGAATCTTTAGCATCTATGAAAGCTGTCAAGGCTGCTTGCGGCAGACGCAAAATGCAGTCTCCACTGTTGCCCGGAATGATTTCAGTCTTGTATTGCGGATTTAAAGCATGAAGCGACTCCATGTCGATGTCACAGAGGTCGGAAATCTGCTGGAAATGCAAGTCCCTATTCACATGGATGGTATCCGTGGCCAAGGGCAACTGCGTATTCATCGGACAAATATTGTGGTCGCAGTAATAGTTCATGATATAATTGGCCGCAATGAAAGCCGGCACATAACCTCGTGTTTCTTTCGGAAGATAGTTATAAATGCTCCAATAGTCCGTAGCCCCATTAGCACGATGGATAGCCTTGTTGACCGTGCCCGGACCGCAGTTGTAAGCTGCAATGACCAGATTCCAATCCTTATAGATATTATACAAATCACTCAGGTAACGGGCCGCAGCATAAGTCGACTTAATCGGGTCGCGCCGTTCGTCGACAAGGCTGTTTGCCTGCAATCCATACAGCTTGCCTGTACCAAGCATGAATTGCCACAATCCCGCGGCGCCGGCTTTCGACACAGCCTTCGGATTGAGGGCCGACTCGATGATGGGAAGATATTTCAACTCGTATGGCAAGTTATACAAATCCAGTGCTTGCTCAAAGATGGGCATATAAAAATTGGCAGCCCCCAGCATATATGACACAGACTTGCGCAGACGTCCGCTATACATGTCGATAAACTTGCGCACGATTTCATTGTAGGGCATTTCCATGATGGTCGGAATGCGTGACAAGCGGTCGATGTAAATGGAATCCGGATACGTCGGATTGACATCCGTGTAACCACAATCTTCGGCCGTCACCGAAAGATAGTTTTTCGCATGCCAATCAGAAAGCAAGCTGTCGACAGACAATATCATGTTTTCAGGTATGTCGATTTCTTCCATTTCTCCCGTGGAAGATTGCACAGTAATGCTCTTCTGTGCGAAGAGATTCACAGACGAAACAAGTAAGGCGATGATGAATATCTTTCTCATATAGCGTTTAAAATCTTAATCTACACTGCAAGCCAACTGAAGAGTTCTTGTCTATGCTCAGGTTGGAGTTATAGCTATTAGTAAAATAATTGTTGTTACGGTTTATGATGGTCGGTTCCACTTTCAGACTGATGTCCTTGGAAATATCAAAGTTTGACAACTCGGCATCCACATAGGCGTCAATGACAGACAAAGCATAGACTGCAATGAAAGCGAAGATGCTTAAATCACGATAGCGGCGATACAAATCCTTCCTTCGCCGAAAGATGGTTTCATACTGTGACCGGTTACTGTCCACATCGACATTGGGCGGCACGAAATCCTTGTAACTGTCCGTATTCGGGTCGTCATCCATCAAGTCCAGATAGGCCTGCGAATAGTCGGAATACATCTGCCCGTTCCAGGTCAAGGCATAGGCGCACCCCACAAAGCCCCCGTAGACAATCGGAAGTTTCCAATACTTACGATTGTAAATCTGTCCGCCTCCGGGAATGAGCAATGCCAGCCAGGTGGCACGTTTCGGGTCGGGCATCCAGCGTTTCCTTTCAGGAAGAGGCGTAGCCGTCTTGCTGATGGAATCGCTGCCGGCAAGCAGCCGTGCGGTGTCGATGGGTGCTTCGAGAGCTTCCAGTTGCCGCTCTTGCATCATCATCAGGCTGTCAGTCACAAGGGAGTCCACGGCAAGCGTATCAGGCAACACGGTCTGCGCCTGCACCTCCACCCTGCCAGCACACGATAAAAGCACGAGAAATGCCCACATCATAATCCGCCAATGGCAACACATCTGATTCATACGCTTCGAAGCTGACATCTTTTTCTATTCTTGGGGTTTAAGTTTGTCGAATATCTCCATGATGCGTTCCAGTTCTTCCTCGTTGTTAAACGGAATGCTGATTTTACCTTTTCCGGACTGGCTGCACGACATCTGCACCTTCGTCTGGAAGAAATCAGAAAGATGAGTCCGCAAGGCATCGTATTCCTTGGGCAGCTTGGCACCCTTTGCCGTAATCTTCCTTTCGCCGCTCTTGATGCTTTCGCCCTCAGTGAGCGCCTTGACCATCTCTTCCACCTTGCGTACGGAATAATGGTGCTTCACGATTTCCTCGAATATCTTGATTTGAGTCTTCGGGTCATCCAATGTCAGCAATGCCCGTGCATGCCCCATGTCTATCTCCTTGTTTTGCAAAGCCACTTGGATAGGAGCCGGCAGTTTCAGCAGGCGCAGGTAGTTGGCTATGGTCGTGCGCTTCTTGCCCACGCGTTGGCTCAGACGTTCCTGGGTCAATTCATATTGCTCCAGCAAATGCTGGTAGGCCAAAGCAATCTCAAGCGAATTCAAGTCCTCACGCTGGATGTTTTCGATGAGTGCCATCTCCATCACATTCTCATCGTCAGCCGTGCGGATATAAGCCGGAATGGTGGTCAATCCGGCCATCTGCGATGCACGGAAACGCCGCTCTCCGGCTATGATCTGATAGGAATCTTCATCCACCTTGCGCAACGTGATAGGCTGGATGATGCCGATTTCGGCAATGGAATCGGCAAGCTCCTGCAAGGCTTCCGGGTCGAAGTCGTGCCGGGGTTGGTTAGGATTTACTGAAATCTTCGACAGTTCCACTTCGTTGATGGAAGAAGAACCACCTGTGTGCACCTCTTCCGTGGAAATAAGTGCATCCAGTCCGCGTCCTAAAGCAAACTTTTTATGTACTGCCATGTAGCTTCTATTTACTGTTTCGTTTTATAATCTCTTGTGCCAGCGACAAATAATTCTTCGCCCCCTTCGACTCCGCATCATAGAGGATGACGGGGATGCCGTGACTGGGCGCTTCGCTCAGGGTCACATTGCGCTGGATAACCGTGTGGAACACCAGTTCCTGAAAATGATTCTTCACTTCGTCATAGACCTGATTGGCCGAACGCAGGCGCGAATCGTACATCGTGAGCAAGAAACCTTCTATGTCCAATGCCGGATTCAACTTGGACTTGATAATCTTTATCGTGTTCAGCAGCTTGCTGATGCCTTCAAGTGCAAAATACTCACACTGCACCGGGATTACCACCGAGTCGGCAGCCGTAAGGGCATTGACCGTGATAAGCCCCAAGGAGGGCGAACAGTCTATCAAGACGTAATCATACAAGTCTTTCATCGGGGCGAGCAGCTTCTTCATCACTTTCTCGCGGTTGTCCAGTTGTATCATTTCGATTTCAGCCCCCACAAGGTCAATGTGTGAAGGCACGATGTCCAGCCCCTCAATGTCTGTCGTATAGATGGCTTCCCGAATGTCTTGCTGATTGATCAAGCACTCGTAGATGGAACAATCAACTTCTTTCAAATCCACACCCAAACCTGAAGACGCATTGGCCTGCGGGTCAGCGTCAATGACCAGGACGCTCTTCTCAAGCGTGGCCAGGGAAGCTGCAAGATTTATCGTTGTAGTCGTTTTTCCAACGCCACCTTTTTGGTTGGCTAAAGCAATGATTTTTCCCATTTATGTTAATTTTCTAATTCAAGTCGCTTACACTTCTTGAATTTGCAAATATATAGATTTATCTCCGAATATTTTCATTTTCAGACATGACCTTTCACGCAGATTAAGAAATATTCTAAAGAAGCATTTCCTTACACGCCTTTTTTTGCCTTCGCGGATTCTCGTGCCGGAAGAGAATGCCTCCATTCTGTCGCCTTCTGACGAAATGCAGGCCTGACAACCATCGGTTATGCCGCCAGGCCTCCGGCACAGAGCTAAGGCAATCGCTTCATACGCCGGATTATCAACATGTTAAGACTGCTAAAGAGCGGAAAGGAAGGTAGCCGGGAGCGGAAAGGAGTCCGTGGAAGGACGGAAAGGAAGCCGTGCAGGAGCGGAAAGGAGGGTAACGTCCGGCCGCATCATTCCCCATCGGTCGTCAGTCTTTGAATTGATTTTTAATTTATAGCGAACAGGCATTTCCGGGCCTTTTGGGAGGCATTACGGGCCATGTCCGGGAAAGAGCGGAGAAAGATGACATCAGGCATCGAAAAGCAGCCAGAGAAGTCGAAAGAAACAGACGAATGACGGATTGGGATTATGCAAGCCGCCGGAAAGACTCCGGCGAGAGACGAAGCACAGACGTAAGTCAGGGACACCTGCCAAGGAATGGCCGGGTAAATCGACAAACAGCCCCGGGAGCAGTCGAGGATTAATCTATTTTTCGTACTTTTGTGAGCGCACAAGGCAACGAAAAAAAATGAGCCATGCTTAGCATACATTCCAAGCAAGCGACTATATAAATATATTAAGGTATGAAGAATGAACAAACACTGATATTAATCTCCAACGATGACGGCATCACGGCCAAAGGCATCAATGAACTAATTCGCATGTTGCGCCCCCTGGGAGAGCTGGTGGTGATGGCCCCGGACTCACCCCGCTCGGGAGCAGCCTGCTCACTGACAGTGGTCAACCCGGTGCATTACACCCTGTACGGCCAAGAAGACGGCCTGACGATGTACTCCTGTTCGGGCACGCCTGTCGACTGCGTGAAGCTGGCCCTGCACAGCGTGCTCACGCGCAAGCCCGACCTCGTGGTGGGAGGCATCAACCACGGCGACAACTCAGCTGTCAACGTACACTATTCCGGCACGATGGGTGTCGTGCTTGAAGGCTGCATGAAGGGCATCCCCTCCATCGGCTTCTCGCTCTGCGACCACGACCCTGATGCCGACTTCACACCGCTGACGGACTACGTGCAAGGCATCACGCGCCAAGTCCTCCGACACGGCCTGCCCGAAGGGGTCTGCCTGAACGTGAACTTCCCGCTGGCCCCTCGCTTCAACGGTGTAAAAGTCTGCCGCCAGACACGCGGACAATGGCAACAGGAGTGGGTCCCGTGTCCCCGCCCCCACAAAGCAGACTACTACTGGCTGACAGGTTCGTTCCACCGTTCGGAGATGGGCGAAGACTCGGACGCCTGGGCTTTGGAGCATGGCTATGTGGCCATCACTCCGGTGAAAACGGATGTCACAGCTTACGAGATGCTCGACCGCATGAAAGAATGGAACTTGAAGTTTTAACGCTATGAAATATTACCTGATTGTGGGGGAAGCGTCGGGCGATCTCCACGCTTCCAACCTGATGAAAGCCTTACGCCACGAAGACCCGAAAGCCGAATTCCGGTTTTTCGGAGGCGACCTGATGACAGCCGTCGGCGGGACGCGCGTCAAGCACTACCGCGAATTGGCCTACATGGGCTTCATCCCGGTGCTCATCCATCTGCCTGTCATCTTTGCCAACATGCGCCTGTGCAAGGAAGACATTGTAAACTGGCAGCCGGACGTCGTTATCCTGGTGGATTATCCGGGATTCAACCTCAACATCGCCAAATTCCTTAAGGCCCATACACATATCCCGGCCTTCTATTATATCTCCCCCAAAATCTGGGCATGGAAAACCTATCGCATCAAGAACATCAAACGCGACGTGGCCGAACTGTTTTCCATCCTGCCCTTCGAAGTGGAGTTCTACCGCAGCTACGGCTATCCCGTCCACTATGTGGGCAACCCTTGTGTCGACGCCGTGGCCAATTTCCGCCGCAGTTACGTCGAAACGCGTGAAGAGTTTATTTGTTCGAACGGCCTGGACCCGCACAAGCCTATCATCGCCTTGCTCGCTGGCAGCCGCAAACAGGAAATCAAGGACAACCTGCCTGACATGATACGTGCTGCGTCCGGCTTCACGGACTATCAGATGGTCCTCGCCGGTGCTCCCGGCATTGACCCGTTCTACTACGACGACTTCATCCGGGACACTCCCGTAAAGGTCGTCTACCGACAGACCTATCCCCTGCTGGCCAATGCCCACGCGGCCATGGTCACCTCCGGCACGGCAACTCTGGAGACAGCCTTGTTCCGCGTGCCGCAGGTCGTCTGCTATCATACGCCTATCGGAAAAGTCATATCCTTCCTGCGACGGCATATCATCAAAGTGAAATACATCTCGCTTGTCAATCTCATCGCAGGTCGGGAAGTGGTGCGCGAATTGGTGGCCGACACCATGACCGTGGACAACATGAAACACGAACTTGCCCTCCTTCTCGACAAAGACGAACGACAAAAAATGCTGTCCGAATACGACCGCATCATTCAGATGTTGGGCGAACCGGGAGCTTCTGAAAAAGCTGCCCGACTAATGCTCGACCGACTGGAAAGCAATACACGTTGAACCCTCTTCCACACGACATGTCCACACACGAAAACCCATCCCAACCACTGCGCGTGACCATCCTGCAGACAGACATCGAATGGCAGGCTCCGTCTGCTAACCTCGCCCGTCTCACCCGCCTGCTGCACGAAGCTCCGAAAAGCGACCTCTACCTGCTCCCTGAAATGTTTGCCACAGGTTTCTGCATGAACCCCGAAGTGCCGGGAGTGTCCGATGCAGCCGCAGACACCTTCCGCTGGATGCAACACGAGGCCGAAGAGCTCGACTCAGCCATCGCCGGCAGCCTGCCGGTCAAGACGGACGGTCTGTGTCACAACCGTTTCGCATTCGTGACGCCTGAAAGCACTACGACCTATGACAAACGCCACCTGTTCACCTATGGCGGAGAAAAACGTGCCTATACAGAAGGCAGGGAACGCGTCGTAGTCTCCTTCCGCGGCGTACGCTTCCTGCTCCAGGTGTGCTATGACCTCCGCTTTCCTGTGTTCTCCCGTAACCGTGCAGACTACGATGCCATCCTGTATGTCGCCAACTGGCCGACTTCACGCATCGACGTGTGGGACATCCTGCTCCGCGCACGCGCCATCGAGAACCAATGTTATGTGCTGGCATCCAATCGCATTGGTTCCGACCCTGCCTGCACCTATCCGGGACACAGCCAGGCCGTCGACGCATACGGCCGTGTGGCTGCCGCCTGCGAAGAAGGACGGGAAAGCTTTGTCTCCCTGTCTCTCGACATGGAGCGGTTGGCTGCATTCAGGGAAAAATTTCCCGTACTGTCCGACGGCGACAAGTTCAACTTGCTCTGACAACACCGAACAATCCGACACCATGACCGTATCAGGGAGGACCTGTCGGCATACAGCTGTTACCGGCCCATCGGTCGTCCTTGTTCGACGTCCGTGATTGGCTGGTCTGACTATCGCGATTCACTCTGTGTCACTATCGCGATAGTCAGGTGCTCATGATCGCGAAGATGAGGGTGAGTGAATTGCGATAGTCAGACCATGACAAAGAGGACGCTCCGAAGGCGGTGGTTTTACGGTTCGCCCAAGTGTGCTTTGAGGATGTCAAACTGCCGTTGGCGTTTCTGATTGCCGGCGTTGTATAATTCTTTCAAGAGCGGCGGGCAGTTTATCATCCATCTGCGTCAATGATTGGTCGCTTGGTAGGCTTCCAAGTGCGGAAAATAGAGCAAAGCAACGCTTGATTCTGTTAATGGATGTTTCATTGTTGATAGCCAGCGTTTTCCGCTGAAGGATGAAGGATACTGAAGGATTTCTAAGAAAAAGTTCTGGAAATGTAAAAAACAAGGCTTGCCTTTAAAGGGAAGCACCATTTTTTGCATTTTGGGAAAGTTAGCAAAATATCCTTCATTCCTTCAGCACAGGTTAATGAATATGAAACATATTTGTGGCAAAAGATTACCTGAAACTGTTTTAATACGGATACGTCAAGCCGATGTGGAAATTATATTCCTACACCTGTTTCTATCAAACTCTTCCAAATCACGGGAACCAAACAACAAAGACAAGCTCAGACTCATCGCCACGCTTATTGTTTCGCCTGCATCCGGTATTCATTCGGCGTACAACCTGCGACTTTCTTAAACAAACGGCTCAGATGGTGAGGATATTGGAATCCCACTTCGTAAGCTATTTCACTGACAGTCTTGTCCGTTCCGAGTAAATAGTCTTTCACCTTGTTGATGACGGCCAAATGGATGTATTCGATGGCCGACTTGCCTGTCTGTTTCTTCACCAAATCGCCAAAATAGTTGGCAGAGAGATGGAGTTGATCAGCACACCAAGCCACAGACGGCAATCCAAGCTCCTCAGGCTTTTTAGAGTCAAAATATCCGTCCAGCAAAGCTTCAAAACGGGTGAGAACATCTGAATTGATGGCTTCCCGAGTGGCAAACTGACGGTCGTAGAAACGGAGACAGTGATTGAGCAGAACCTCGATATTGGAAACAATGATGGAACGGCTATGTTTGTCGATGGCGTGTCGAAGCTCTTCTTCAATCTCGCTGAAACAGTTGAAGACAGTCTGTCGTTCACGTTCGGACATGTGCAGGGCTTCATTCACTTCATAAGAAAAGAACGTGTATTCTTTCATCTTACGGGCAAGAAACGTCCCCCGGATAAGGTCGGGATGGAACAACAAAGCATATCCTTGCGGATGCAAAGTCTCGCCATCGTCATCAATGCCTCCCACCTGCCCGGGTGCAATAAACACCAGTGTTCCTTCCTGATAGTCATATTTACTGCGCCCGTAAGTAATCGCTCCATGAATCTTCTCCTTCAGGAAAATCGCATAAAACCCAAAACATTTGCAACGATGTTTCAACACTTCGACTTTTGAAAAATCCACAAAGCCGACCAAAGGGTTCAGCGTTTCCAATCCAAGAAACTCATTGTAATCATCTATTGTCTTCAAATCCAATATTTCGCCCATATCCTTTTCTTTATTATACAGTCATGCCCAAAAGTAACGAAAAGATTTGATTGCAAATGTGAAGGAAAACATAATCTGTAAAATAGGTATCAGATTCCGTAAAATGGGTGCAACGTTCTGTAATCCGTGTATGAACAGGCATGACGAACCTTCGTACCTTTGCAAAAAACATAATAAAGACAACATGGACAAAGACTACAACAAGGGCATATCCCGTCGCTCCGCCCTCAAACGGATGGGACTGCTCTTCGCCGGAGCCGCCTGCATGGGTATGCCGGCATTAACATCATGCAATATGGAAACAAAAAAACGTATCATCTTCTATTTCACAGGAACAGGCAACTGTCTCTATGTGGCAAGACAACTGGCAAACGAACATACCGAACTGCTCAGCATTCCCCAACTCGTGAAGCAGGGCCGCTACACATTCGAAGCGGATGAAATCGGCATCGTCTATCCCGTTTACGGCCACATGCCACCCAATATGGTACGGGAATTTATCAAGAAAGCACACCTGAAAGCAACATACAAATTTGCCATCCTGACCTACGGCAACCGTAAATGCAGCTCTGTCGAGATCTGGGACGACATATCACGGAAAGCCGGATGTCCATTCGACTATATCACCACGATGATCATGGTAGACAACTGGCTCCCCAATTTCGACATGAACGAGCAAATCAAGATAGACAAACACATCCCCGAAAGCCTGGAACGCATCACGGCCGACCTCAGCAAACAACGCCACTGGCACGAGCCGGTAACGGAATTGGAACGGCAGCAGCATGCAGGATTCCTCCAAGCCTCAGGCGTCGACCCGGAAACCGGATTTCTGATGCATAGCCAAGACGCGTTCCTCGTCACGGACGCCTGCATCGGTTGCGGCATCTGTACCGAAGTATGTCCGCGCGGCAACTATGAGCTGGCATCCACAGGCGTAACGATGAAAGGCGATTGCGAATTCTGCTTTGCTTGTATACACAACTGCCCGCAGAAAGCCATCCTCTTCAAACAAATGAAAGAGGTGAATCCCAACGCCCGTTACCGTAACGAATACGTATCACTGTGGAGCATCAAAGAAGCAAACAGACAATAAAAGAGGCTACCGGACTGCATCGCTACGGCTCTTTCATTAAACCCAAAGAGAGCAAAACTAGCCTTAAAGGGCGGGCGACCTAGCCTTCCTTTCCGTCCGCGCACGGAGTACTATCCGTCCTCGGCTACCCTCCTTTCCGTGGTCGGGCGGTGTTAAGGGACTGCCGGACGGAAGCCGTGACGGGACAAGACCGGCATCAAACATACGGATGCAGATTGCGAGAAGAGTGCTAATTATAAACACTTTATCCACTGTTTAAATAAACGAGCCGTGTTACACCGCTAAAAAATGGAGCAAACTATTTTTGTTTTTACCTTCATTTTTTTGCTACTTTCGATAATGTTTGTATTTTCGCGAACAACAAACAAAAGTGATATGTCAGATAATGTAAGTACCAATCAAGAACAACTTGCTCGCTTTGCCAAAGCAATGGGGCATCCTACACGCATCGCGATTCTTCAATTTCTTGCTAAACGTGACACTTGCTATTTCGGAGACATACATGAAGAGCTGCCGATAGCCAAAGCTACCGTATCACAACACCTGAAAGAATTAAAAGACGCAGGATTGATACAGGGCGAAGTTGAGACACCCAAGGTGAAGTATTGCATTAACAGGGATAACTGGCAATTAGCTTCCAACCTGTTCAAAGACTTTTTCGAACAATGTGTAGCACCTAAAAAAGAGAGTTGCTGTGGATAACAGCCTCTTTTTTTACCTTCGTTGTTCGTTGTTTTACGAATTACATATAAACACCATCCATATGAAGAAAACAGTTTTAATGATGACCCTGTGCGTTGGTCTTTTCCACCTGCGGAAACAATAACGCAAAAAGTGAGCAACAGCAAGCAAATGTTCCTACGGCTTTACCTGTCCAAGACGCAGCATGGGTTCTCGCCATCGGCTCTTATTATTGCACAATTACTCTTTTTTGAGAAGAAATTTTATCAATTCAAACAATACATATTATGGAAATTAAAATTTTAGGCCCAGGCTGTGCCAAATGCAAAGCAGCCTATAAAGTTGTGGAAAAAGTAGTAAAAGAAAACAGTCTTGACGCACAGCTTTCCAAAGTGGAAGACATTCTGGAAATAATGAGCTACAACATCATGAGTACACCAGCCATAGTGATCGACGGAACAGTCAAAATCAAAGGACATGTACCAACCGAGAGCGAAGTGAAAAAAGCCCTTGGCATATAAACAAGACAGGACATGGAAACAAAAAAGGAGTTGAAAATCCTCTTTGGGATTGTAGCAATCTTTGCAGCGGTATTCTTTATGCCGTTGCAAAGTATTCGATTCACGACAGCGATAGATGCAACGCTTGACCTGGCCCAATGGTATGCCCGCGAACATGTCGTCCTTTGCTTGCTGCCTGCATTCTTCATCGCAGGAGTAATCGCCGTATTTGTCAGTCAAAGCTCTGTACTGAAATACTTTGGAGCCAATGCAAAAAAATGGCTGTCATATACAGTGGCTGCTGTTTCGGGCGGCATACTGGCCGTGTGTTCCTGCACCATCCTTCCATTGTTTACCAGCATTTACAAACGCAGTGCAGGATTGGGACCCGCCGTCGCATTCCTGTATTCAGGTCCTGCCATCAGCTTGCTTTCCATTATTTTGACCGCACGGATATTGGGCCTCGAGATGGGCATTGCTCGCGTAATCGGAGCCGTCTTGTTCTCCGTCGTCATCGGTCTTGCCATGGCATTCATCTTCCGGAAAGAAGAGAAAGCCAAGCAAGAACAACAAATGAATATCATACCTGCACCTGAAAATCGTCCGATGTGGCAGACCGCATTCCATTTCTTTACGTTGGTACTGATACTGGTATTCGCCAACTTGGGTGCACCCGCTTCCAACGATACCGGATTATGGCAAACCTTATTTATCTATAAATGGTATGTTGTCGGTGTACTTTCAGTCCTGCTATGCGGGTCATTAGTCTGGATATTGAAACTGAAAGTGGTGTGGGTATTACTTGGTGCAATCATTACAGCTTCATCAGCCATCCTATCCAATAGCTTTATCCCCAACGAAAAGTTGATTCCGCTTGTACCGATGCTTGTAGCCATCACTTGTTTGTCTGTGGTACTATTGCTTGGCAAAAACAATGAAGAGAACCGCGATTGGCTGTTTTCATCCTGGGGCTTTGCCAAACAAATCATGCCACTGCTTGCAGTCGGTGTAGTCACCGCAGGTTTTCTGTTGGGGTCCACCCATGACGACACCTCCCTTGCCGGCATTATCCCCAATGAATGGATACAATGGGCTGTAGGTGGAAATTCCCTGTTGTCCAATTTTCTAGCCAGTTTTACGGGAGCTTTCATGTATTTTGCCACACTGACTGAAGTCCCTATCATACAAGGCCTATTGGCTTCAGGCATGGGCAAAGGTCCCGCATTGGCATTGCTTTTGGCCGGCCCGTCTTTGTCACTGCCCAGCATGCTTGTCATCAACCAAGTGCTTGGCTTTAAGAAAACGGTCGTCTTTGTGGTTTTAGTCATTGCCATGGCAACAGTCTCGGGCTGGGTATTCGGGAATCTATGCTGACAAACAGATACCAAGACACGGTTTCCATGTCTGCAAATCCTTTTATCCACGATCCGTCAAGAACCAACCGCCCGGAAAGTCTGGACAAAGCCTTGTTGCGCCCAGGACGTTTCGACCGCCGCATCCCAATGATACTCCCAGACTTAGAAGGACGGAAAGCTATCTTGGAGGTACATTTGAAAAAAAAGGAATGCAAATAAGAAATAATGCACATTTTATTATACCTAAAGGTTATACAAACACAGCGTCTGGTGCTTATTTTTGCATCACTGATATTAAAAGAATATACCTATGGAAAAACAAATGATTGGCGAAAATGCAGGCATCGTATGGCGTGCCTTGGATAACAACACACTCTCATGGGAAGAACTCGTCAAAAGCACGGAGCTGAATCCAATGGAATTGGCTTGCGCCATCGGATGGTTGGCCCGCGAAAACAAAATAAACATTTTCTACCGGGATGGCATTGTGTATTTTGAAACATTTCATGAAACCTATTATTAATCCTATATCTAATCTGTCTTTCTCTCAATCAAGCACAAAAGCAACTTGTCAGCGGGGCTGCTCAGAAGCTGCAATACGGCTTGGGAAAAGTCTGATTCACAAATCCTGTCCGCTCCGATAACTATCCCCCAACGGGGACAGCCGAAATCGGAATGGAGAGGAACGTTCTCTGCTTCAAGGTCAACATCTCGTGAGGGTTTTGAATGAAACCGAAAAAATCCCCTGCAAACTTTACTTGGTTTGCAAGGGATTTTTTTCGTTGATATGGGTATAGCAATCTGTAATCCGTCTATCGACACGCTTTGCGACTTGCCGTAATTTTGCCAGCAAACAAAACGAAAGGAGAATCAGACTATGGAATATAGAAATTTAGGAAACAGAGGACTCCGCGTCTCCGCCGTCGGACTGGGTTGTATGGGCATGAGCCATGCCTACGGTGCGCCTGCCGACCACCGGGAGATGACGGAACTCCTGGCTAAAGCTGTGGACATGGGTTACACATTCTTTGACACCGCCGAAGTGTATGGCACGTCGGAACGTCCGCACGACAACGAGGAATTGCTGGGCGAAGCCCTGAGACCCTACCGTGACCGGATTGCCATTGCCACGAAATTCGGCCTGCGCTTCGACACGGAAAGCGGCATCGTGCCTTATCCGTTGCTGCCCGACTCGCGCCCGGAGACGATACGCCGTGCCGTGGAAGGCTCGCTCCGCCGCCTGCAGACCGACTACATCGACCTCTACTACCAGCACCGACCCGACCCGAACGTCCCGATGGAAGACGTGGCAGGCACGGTGGCCGACTTGATAAAGGAAGGCAAGGTGCTCTATTGGGGACTGTCGGAAGCATCGGAAGAAGACATCCGCCGCGCCCACGCCGTCTGCCCGCTCACCGCCATACAAGACCGCTATTCGATGATGGCACGCTGGCATGAGGCCCTCTTTCCCACCTTGGAAGAGCTGGGCATCGGCCTCGTGGCATTCTCGCCGCTGGCCAACGGGCTGCTGTCCGACTGCTACACCGCCGCTTCCCGCTTCGATGCCCGGACAGACTACCGCGCCGCGATGCCACAGTTCCAACCGGACAGCTACGACAAAAATCACGGGTTGCTGCAACTCATCCGCCGACTTGCCGGAGAAAAACACGCTACGCCCGCGCAAATCTCCCTGGCCTGGATGCTCTGCAAAAAGCCGTGGATAGTCCCCATCCCCGGCACACGCAAACTTGACCGCCTGAAAGAAAATGCCCAGGCAGCAGACATCCTCCTGACCGACGAAGAAGTGGAGCAGATGGACCGGGCATTGGACACGATGCCGATGTCTGACGTGTTCGGAGGCACAGCCCTGCGGAAATGAGCCTACATCGTTGATATTGGTGCTTCTATCCGTAATTTGTGTATGGACGGGAGGCCGCATCCACCGTATTTTTGCAACAGAACAAATCAAAAACTACAGATGCATTTATGAAAAAAGCGATTCTATCCCTGACCCTCTTCCTGCTCGCCTTCTGCGGACCTTTGCAGGCACAGCAGGCAGACACGCTGAGCATCCGCCAGCAGAACATCGTAGCCATCGCCGCCAACACGGCCACAAGCGAATTGGGAAACCTGAAAACGGCCCTTGCCCGCGGACTGGCTTCGCGAAATGGGAATCACCGAACAATAAATTTAAAATAGAAACATGACTATGAAAACCAGAATCTTCACACTCCTCACGCTTCTCGTGATGTGCACAGCAGGCACGTTTGCCCAAGAAAAGAAAATCCTCGTCGCCTACTTCAGCTGGAGCGGCAACACCCAGCACGTGGCCGAATACATCGCCCGGCAGACCGGCGCGACCCTCTTCCGCATCGAGCCTGCGAAGCCCTACCCCACGGACTACACGCCCTGCACCGAAGTCGCCAAGACGGAGAAGGAGCAGAACGCCCGCCCCGCCATCAAGAACAAAGTCGACGACTGGGACAGCTACGACACCGTGTTCATCGGCTGCCCCGTCTGGTGGTGGACTGCCCCAATGATTATCAACACCTTCACCGAAAGCTATGATTTCAAAGGGAAGACGGTCGTCCCCTTCTGCACCTACGCCTCGACCTACCGCGACGAGACGCTCGCCCGGATCGTCGAACTGACGCCCGACGCCAAGCACCTGAAGGGCTTCGGAGCCGTGGACCGCAACACGAAGGGCATCACGGAGTGGCTGCGGGAAATCCAGGTCGTGAAATAAACGTTTCCGCCCCGGACTCCAGCCTCATCCGGACGGCTCCCTGTCCCGTGTAAAGAAAAAAAGAATGCTGCCCGATGATGAGCAGCATTCTTTTTTTAGTTTCTTACAATTCCCCGTCGTCGCTTCCGTCGCCGGAGCCCTCTCCCGGAGGAGTGACGGGCTTGTCCGGAGTGTCGCCTCCGCCCGAAGTGCCAGCCGGGTCCGCCTTCTGCCCGATGACCTCGCGCTTGTAGTGCGTGATTTCGGTGTTCACATAGTCGATGAAGCTGGCATATTCCGCCTCGCCTTCTATCAACGCGAGAGCATTCACCCATTTCACCAGCGTGCGGTACGCATCGTCAGCCGCCTTGCGCGATTGCTTCAGCGCGCCCACGGACACGGCCATCCGTTCCTCCGTGCGGTCGGCAGTGAGCGTGCGGACACGCTCGTTGGCTTCTTTCAGGTTGGTGACAAACGGGGTGAGCGACAGGGCAGCCACCTGCGTGGCATATTTCCCCTCCAGGTCGGCGATGAAGTTCACCAGCAGTCCCGTCTCCTTGTCAAGCTGCGCCTGCGGGTCGATGTCGTAGTCGATGATGTGCTGGTTCAGAACCTTTGCCGCCTGCGCCATGTTCTCCACAGGCAGGTTGAGAAAGCCCCTCACCGCCTGCTTGTAACCGCCCAGCAACAGGTCGCGGTCGTGGTCCGCCTCCGCGATGTCGTCCGTCAACAGGCTCTTCTGCGAGAGCTTCAAGTCCTTGTCCTCCTGCGCCACGGCAGCCTTGAGCGCGGCGATTTGCGTCGCAGCCTTCGTGCTGACCTTTCCGTCCGCTTCGGCACGTGCCAATACATTGCTTACATACAAGAAATGTGCGCCGTTGTTCAACCGGCCTAAACTGATAGTTCCGATTTCCTTCATTTTTTTATCGTTTTAAAGTTTATACTTGGCAGAAACACCGTTTCCAGCCCCTGTCGGGAACGAATGTATGAAAAATCATCGACATACGGCTTGCCATCGGGAAAAAAGTATCAGGAATCAATGATTCTTGCTACAAAACACACGACGGCAACCCGGAATCAATGATTCTTGCTCCAAAACACACGACAGCAACCTGAAAGAAGGCATCAAGGTTATCGCCAAGGCCGGCAACAGATGTTTTTTCCTTCTATTCAAATCATATTAAGTAGAAAATAATACTCAGTTTATACAATATTCGATGCGGATGACGCGGATTATTATTGTAAAACACTAAATACTGCTGAATCTTATAAATCCGCGTCCATCCGCGGCATCCGTGTCTAAAAAATAACCGGATATATTCATTTAGTTCTTGCCACTTACGTATAAAGATGAATATCCCGTCCTACATACACTCAAACAAATCCATCATATCCAATTGTTTGTATCATTTCAGCCATACAGGCAAGAAGCACAATGCCTTTCGTTGATATTGGTGCTTCAATCCGTAATCTGTGTATGGACGGGCGGCAATCCGCATCCTAACTTTGCAACACAATCAATCAAAAACAAGCAGATATGGACAAATTCACCTACCAATACCCCGTCCGCCAGCACTTTGGCAAGGGGTGCGCCGAGAGCGCAATCAAAGAGGAAATGGCCCGCGTGGGAGACCGCGTGCTGCTGGCCTACGGAGGCGGCTCGCTGCGGCGCACGGGATTGTATGACAAAATCACCGGCTGGCTGCGCGAGTGTGGCAAGACGGTGACAGACTTCGGGGGCATCCTCCCCAACCCCACCTACGAGAAAGTGCAGGAGGGCGCGCGCATCGTCCGCGAGCAAGGCATCGACTTCATCCTGGCCGTGGGCGGCGGTTCGGTCATCGACTGCTGCAAAATCGTGTCAGCACAGGCACGGACGGATGAGGACATCTGGGACATGATGTACGAGAAACACCGCCTGCCGACGGAGTTCGTCCCGATGGGGGCCGTCGTGACCGCCTCGGGCACGGGTGCCGAGCAAAACAACGGAGCCGTCATCACCCACACCGGCAAGAAGCTGAAACAGCCGCTCGTCGGCGCCTACCACAGCTTCGCCGTCCTGGACAGCGACCTGACAAAGACGTTGCCGATGAAGCAAGTCGTCAGCGGGGCTTTCGACACACTGAGCCACTGCATGGAAACCTATATGGGCCGTCCGCTGGGGGACAACGTCTCCGATGAAATCAACGAAGCCGTGATGCGCAACGTCATCCGAAACCTGCGTGCCCTCATCGCCAATCCCGATGACGACTTTGTCCGCGGCGAACTGATGTGGGACTCCGCCCTCGCTGAAAACGGCCTGCTGAAGCTGGGCAAGCTGACCGACTTCCAATGCCACATGCTGGAACATGCCGTGGGCGCCTACACCGACTGCAACCACGGGCAGGGGCTGGCCGTCATCCATCCCGCCCTCTACCGCCGCCTGCTCGATGAAGGCAAGGAGAAACTGGCGCGAATGGGCGAACGGGTGTGGGGCGTGAAAGGCCGCACGACGGAAGAGACAGCCGCCCTGTGTGTCGACGCGCTCGAGGCTTTCATCCAGGAAATAGGCTTGCCCACGCGCTGGAGCGAAATGGGCATCACGGACGAGACGCTCCTGCGTGCCGCTGCCGACACCTGCCTGCTGATGCCCGGCTGCTGCAAGCAGTTCACGAGGGACGAACTGTTTGCTGTGTTGAAGGAACGTATGTAACCAACCTTTTTTAAAGAGAAATGACAATGAACACTTTATGCAAGACCCTATTGTGCGGTGCTGCCGCATTGATGTTGGCAGGCACCTCGGTCGCACAGACCAGACAAGCGGTTTAAGGCTGTGGCCACGCTGAGCATGTTCAACACGGGACTGGTGCGCCGCAACGGTTTCCTCGACTCGCAGACGAATGACGTGCAGGAGCGACTCGCCGATGCCTGTGCCGCCCGTCAGAAGGAAGCCGACGGCGAAACGCCGGAATACGTGGGCGACATGAGCAACGGTGCGCTGTTCAAAGACCCTGTGATAAAGAAGATAGCCGAAGCCTATGGCAAAAGCCCGGCACAGATCATCCTGCGCTGGCACATCCAGGAAGGCTTCTCCGTCATCCCCGGAGTTTCGAATCCCGACTACATCAAGGAGAACATCCAAATCTTCGACATCGTCCTGACTGACGAGGAAATGCAGCAGATACGCTCGCTCAACAAGGAGAAACGCTTCTTCAACGCCACGCTGGAGGATGTAGAAAAGATGGTTTGGGGAGCAAGGCTGTAGAACATGACTCTGCATAAAGCGTACGGGCACGCCATGGCCTTCACGGCAAACGTGATATTCGGTCTGGCTGTGCTCGTTACTCAACTGTTGCTGCTACACCGGATGACACCGGTGGAATATACGTTTTCGCGCGTCGTATTTGCCTCGGCGATGTTTTGGACGGCAGGGCTGTTTGGCCGGAAAACATGCAGCCCATCGTGGCCTCCATTGCCTCCATCCGCATCGGGAAAGACATGTTCAGTTGAGCCACGGCTCTTTCCTTAAAAAAGAGCAAAACAAGCCTTAAAGGACGGCGACCTAGCCTTCCTTTCCGTCCGCGCGCGGAGTCCTATCCGTCCTCGTCGCCCCTCCTTTCCGTGGCCGGGCGGTGTTAAGGGACTGCCGGACACAAAGCTGTAACGGGACAGAGCCGACATCAAACATCCGGACGCGAAGAGCGCAGACTATTTCCATCCGTTGTTTAAATGAACTATAATAAGAAAATTGAATACGGTTACGATAATTAGCATAATCATGCAAGTTGTCGTGCATGGAA
>JACJJM010000203.1 GCA_016900015.1 Phocaeicola coprophilus
TACGTAAGGCTCTCAAAGGCTTACCTAGTGGTCATGCAGTAGCTCTTGACTCGTGTGCATCAGGGCTTCAATTGATGAGTGTAATGACTGGCTGTAAGTCAGGATGTTACATGACTGGCTTGATTGACCCTGATAAGCGTATGGATGCCTACTCACTTGTGACAGGCTACATGAATGACCTATTAGGTAAGAACTCAGTTGTAGTATCTCGTGCTGACGCTAAACAAGGAGTTATGTGTAGCC
>JACJJM010000204.1 GCA_016900015.1 Phocaeicola coprophilus
CATCTATATCGGGTGTGGCGAACGTGGAAATGAGATGACACAGGTACTGGAGGAGTTCGGTGAACTGACCGATCCCCGTACCGGCAACCCGTTGATGGACCGCACCACCTTAATCGCGAATACTTCAAATATGCCCGTGGCTGCCCGTGAGGCAAGCATTTACACCGGACTGACTCTTGCCGAGTACTACCGGGATATGGGCTATGACGTAGCTATTATGGCGGACTCCACTTCCCGCTGGGC
>JACJJM010000205.1 GCA_016900015.1 Phocaeicola coprophilus
ATTCTTAACTGATGAGGAACTTGCTGCTTATGAAGCTGAACCAACTGTATTAGCACCTTGGGACCCAATGGGAGCCTTGGCTAGCCAAACAGATTTGTAAAAATATTAAAACTGGCGTTGGATATTTCTCCAAGCCAGTTTTTTATCACAAAATGTTGAAGTCATCAAAAAGCCTGTAACATTTTTAGTTACAGGCTTTTTGCATAAGTATTATTGACCAGTTGTCGCTGTGCTATCAGAGT
>JACJJM010000206.1 GCA_016900015.1 Phocaeicola coprophilus
GAAGAGCCGATCGTGTCAAAGAGTTCCTGCATGGCTCCACTATCATACCATTTCCGAACGTACCCTATGATGGAATCCATGTAGAGATCCGGCTGCCCGTCCTGGGTAAATGCCATAAATGCGGGTTCAAATCCATATTCACCGGCTGCTGTCCATATGATGTTTAAAGCCCGCCTCTGTGCGGGAATGCCGTAATCTGTGCTGCTCATCCTGTTTCTTGCTCCTTAACAATATCAGTGAAA
>JACJJM010000207.1 GCA_016900015.1 Phocaeicola coprophilus
AGAAGGTGCCGAGACCACTTATGCCAAAACCTGGCAGGCAGTCATGTTTGAAGATACGCAAAACGGTGATTACGATTACAACGACTTAATCATTCACGTGAAACATCAGACTGATCTCCCTTGGGCTAAAGAGGAAAGCCTTGAAACAATAGAGATACAACCTATTGCATTGGGAAGCACCAAGACGATCAAACTGGGATGTATCCTATCCGATGGCTCAACGCATATGATCAGCGATGACG
>JACJJM010000208.1 GCA_016900015.1 Phocaeicola coprophilus
GGGTACGCCGTCGGTGCCTACATAACCTCCGTGTCCTTTCACGTGCATGTCGCCGCCGGAGCAGAAGGCCTTGTCGCCGGCGCCTGTCAGTACCACCACGTTGATGTCCTGACACTCACGGCAGATGAGCAGGGCATCGCTGATTTCGGAAGTAGTGGTCGGGGTGAATGCATTTCTGTATCGCGGACGGTTGATGGTAATTTTGGCAATACCATGATAGAAATCAAACAGGATATCCTGG
>JACJJM010000209.1 GCA_016900015.1 Phocaeicola coprophilus
CTTTTCTTTACTTTAAATTCTAAGATTGCAATAAGATTCCATGATTACAGCAGTACGATGATGCGGCCTTGTGCTATGCTGCTATTGCTGATGAGATTAAGAGAGGATTGGTGTAATGCGCACACTAAAGACATCAACGATAAGAACGGCTAAGACATCGCTGCTTAACATAGCACGCAACAATCCTCATTCTACCGTGCGCATGCGGGGGGAGAACTGGACCAAGATAAGGCGCAAGTGG
>JACJJM010000210.1 GCA_016900015.1 Phocaeicola coprophilus
ATACGTTCTCGCTCGTTTTGGGTGCAGCGGTTGAAACTGTACTTTCTAAGTTTTCAGCCGAAAATGAAAAGCCTGTATTTTTTGCCAATGAAGAAAAACGTATTATCTATTCGGTTGCTATGCGACCTGACAAAGATATTTACAGAAAAAACATCAATGGCGAACCAGCTTTAGTTTATTTCGATTCAGAAGAGATTGAGCAAATACAACAATCATATTTCCGAAACAATAATAAAGGAT
>JACJJM010000211.1 GCA_016900015.1 Phocaeicola coprophilus
GTTTTTTTATATACTCAAATCTGGTCGAGGATATTTGCGATAATTAAGTGGTGTATCATTATAAGCCTTCTTAAACTGATGACAAAAAGATGACACATCATTAAAACCACAAAGTTCAGCAATCTCCATAATTGAAAGCTGAGTACATTCTAATTTATTTACAGCCACTCTTAAACGAAAATTTAGCAAATACTTTTGCGGTGAAATACCACATTCTTTTTTAAACAAACGATATAAATA
>JACJJM010000212.1 GCA_016900015.1 Phocaeicola coprophilus
CTCAAGGACAGATTCGATCATAACTCAAACGTAAGGATCGGCTATATGGGCCGCTTCGTCGACGACGGGTTTGAAGCCGTTGAGTATGACATGTCCGCCGTGGCGCGCACTCCTTTCGATATGTCAGCCATCAGCTTTGATGACTACTTCAACCAGGACAACTTTGCCGCCGGGGACTTCCTACTTGACCGCCAGAATGACATGTATTCTGTCAAGAAGAACATACATTCAGCCTACGCG
>JACJJM010000021.1 GCA_016900015.1 Phocaeicola coprophilus
AATGAAAGATCTGCCTTATTCCACACTCTGATGTTGAAACTTTATGCAAAAGTATAACGATTAAATAATATACAATGAAAGACCTGGCCGAAGAACTCGACCTGACTTCAAGCGTGCTGTCCTCGCTCTACACCTCCGTGCTCCCCACCTACATGGGGCAAATCTCTGCGGGAAAAAGCAGCGACGAAGCTCTGGACATCGCCCTCCAACAAGTGAACAATGTCTCCAAGCGCAAGCTGCTGGGGTCCATCGAAGAACTCTATCAGAAAGCCATGCACATCGAACCGCGCTTCGTGGCAAACAACGGGCGTCCGTTCTTCGAAGAAATCGAAAAAGAAGCTGTCAAGTATCTTCCCAATGCCAACGTCTACAGCGGCTTCTACCTCTCCTACAGCCGCTCGTCCTTCTGCGACGGACTGAAAATCGAGCCTTACCTCATCAGCACCCTCGCCGACGGGGAGACCATGCCGCGCGTCTACTGCCAGAGCATGTCAGGCGAATACTACATCGGCACAGGCATCTTCTCGCCCTGCCAGGTCGGCTACCTGCTGTTCAACGAGCAGAAACGCCTGCAACTCGCCTTGAAAGTCATCTACCTGCAACTGCCCATGCTGGAATATCCCTCCCTCATCACCGGCCTCTACCTCACCCATGACTACAGCCGCAACCCCATCGCCCGGCGCATTCTCCTCGTGCGCCAAAGCGAGGAAATCCCCCTCGAAGAGTTTGCCAAGCTGCGGACAGAAGTCGTCCCCCGCCAGCAGTTGGACAAAACCCTTTTGCCCTACTACGACTACACCTGCCAGCCGGAAGACATCGTGCGCAGCCTCATGATGGCCTCCCCCGGCAACGCCCTGGACAACCTCATCGCCGAAAAACAGATGCTGGGAATACTCTGAAGCCTCCTTTTCTGTTCTTAAACATACGCTCCATGCTTGCCGTTTAGTATCAAATACATAGATTTGCATACAGCAAGAACGAGAGAAAACAGACGTTCCTTTCCTTCTTACTTCTTTCTTTGAATTCAACACCATCTGAAAGGAACCAACCTATAAGAATATGAAAAGGCTATTTACATTCATCGCTTTTATCATTTGCCTATGTTGCGCAACCTGCATTTATGCACAATCTAACTTGTATAAAGAAACCAAACTGATACAAGAGGATGGATATATGCATCCTGCCTATAAACAATTTCAAAGTCTTTCTAATACAAACTGAAATCATCCTATGTGAGTGCAAGGCAGAAGCCCCTTGCACTAACTCACCGACTTACCATGAAACACATCAAACTTCTTTTTTTTCTTATTCTTCGCTCCGAGTTTGTGCCTGCTTTCATGCCAGCAACAGGAAACATCGCGACTGGAACTTGCCTTGCAAGCCGGCCGGGACAATCAGGCGGAACTGGAAGCCGTGCTGTCGCACTACGCCAAACGCCAGGCACGGGAATTTCTCGACCAAATCACGGAAAAACAACAGCATGAATAATCCGCCATGACGGCATAAAAGCCGCCTTCGCACGCCCTTAACTCCGCCCGACCACGGAAAGGAGGGTAGCCGGGAGCGGAAAGGAGGGCGTGGTCGGACGGAGTTAAGGGCGCTCAGACGTGCCTTGCGGCCCAAGGACGGACAGAGGCGTTTCGCAGCATTTTTCAAAGCCCGGCGAGCGATTTTCTGCCTAACTATAAAGCGGTTCGCCCCTTTTTTGCTACTTTTGCACGCATTAATGGAAAACAATTATAAACAAGCGATTAACGAAAATGGAATTAGCAAGTAAGTACAATCCCGCTGACGTGGAAGGGAAATGGTACCAGTATTGGCTGGACAACAAACTTTTCAGTTCGAAACCCGACGGACGTGAACCATACACCGTCGTCATCCCGCCCCCCAACGTCACCGGCGTGCTCCACATGGGCCACATGCTTAACAATACCATTCAAGATATTCTCGTGCGCCGCGCCCGCATGATGGGCAAGAACGCCTGCTGGGTGCCGGGCACGGACCATGCCTCCATTGCCACCGAAGCCAAGGTGGTCAACAAGCTGGCCCAGGAAGGCATCAAGAAGACCGACCTCACCCGCGAGGAGTTTCTCAAACATGCGTGGGCCTGGACGGAGGAACACGGAGGCATCATCCTGAAGCAGCTCCGCAAGCTGGGCGCATCGTGCGACTGGGATCGCACAGCCTTCACGATGGACGAGGAGCGCAGCCGCAGCGTCATCCGGGTGTTCGTGGACCTTTATAACAAAGGCCTCATCTACCGCGGCGTGCGCATGGTCAACTGGGACCCGAAAGCCCTCACTGCCCTCTCCGACGAAGAGGTTATCTATAAAGAAGAGCACAGCAAATTATATTACCTCCGCTACAAGGTGGATGGTGATGCAGAAGGCCGTTACGCCATCGTAGCCACTACCCGCCCCGAGACCATCATGGGCGACACGGCGATGTGCATCAACCCGAACGACCCGAAGAACCAATGGCTGAAAGGCAAGAAAGTCATCGTCCCCTTGGTGAACCGCGTGATTCCGGTCATCGAGGATGAATACGTGGACATCGAGTTCGGTACGGGCTGTCTGAAAGTGACCCCGGCCCACGACGTGAACGACTACATGCTGGGCGAGAAGCACAACTTGCAGAGCATCGACATCTTCAACGACAACGGTACCATCAGCGAAGCCGCCGGACTTTATGTCGGCATGGACCGCTTCGACGTGCGCAAGCAGATTGAGCAAGACCTCGAGGCTGCCGGACTGCTGGAAAAGGTGGAAGCCTATACAAATAAGGTGGGCTTCTCCGAACGCACCAACGTGCCCATCGAACCGAAGCTCTCGATGCAGTGGTTCCTGAAGATGAAACACTTCGCCGACATGGCACTCCCCCCGGTGATGAACGACGAACTGAAGTTCTACCCGGCAAAATATAAGAATACCTACCGTAATTGGCTGGAGAACATCAAGGACTGGTGCATCAGCCGCCAGCTCTGGTGGGGACACCGCATCCCGGCCTACTACCTACCTGAAGGTGGCTACGTAGTGGCTGAAACGGCAGAAGCAGCCTTAGCACAGGCTAAAGAAAAGACAGGCAACGCCAACCTCACGCTAACCGACCTCCGCCAAGATGAAGACTGCCTCGACACGTGGTTCTCCTCCTGGCTGTGGCCCATCTCGCTGTTCGACGGTATCAACCGTCCGGGCAACGAAGAAATCAGCTACTACTACCCCACGTCCGACCTTGTGACCGGACCGGACATCATCTTCTTCTGGGTGGCCCGCATGATTATGGCCGGCTATGAGTATGAAGGCCAAATGCCCTTCCGCAATGTTTACTTCACCGGTATCGTGCGCGACAAGCTGGGACGCAAGATGTCCAAGTCGCTCGGCAACTCGCCCGACCCGCTCAAGCTCATCGAACAGTATGGTGCTGACGGCGTACGTATGGGCATGATGCTCGCCGCACCGGCAGGCAATGACATCCTCTTCGACGAAACACTCTGCGAACAGGGACGTAACTTCTGCAACAAGATATGGAACGCATTCCGCCTCGTGAAGGGTTGGGAAGTGGCTGACGAAGAACAGCCCAAAGCGGCAGAAACAGCCACCCGCTGGTTTGAAGCCCAACTGGTGAAAGCACACGCCGAGCTGGACGACCTCTTCAGCAAATACCGCCTGAGCGAAGCCCTGATGACGGTCTACCGCCTCTTCTGGGACGAGTTCTCCAGCTGGTATCTCGAACTCGTGAAACCGGCCTACGGACAGCCCATCGACCGCACGACCTACGAACGCACGCTGGCCTTCTTCGAAGAACTGCTCACGATGCTCCATCCCTTCATGCCGTTCATCACCGAAGAGCTTTGGCAACACATGGCAGAACGTAAGCCGGGCGAAAGCATCATGGTCGCCCAGCTCAACAAGCACGAAGGCGAGAACCTGGAGGATGCACTCGTAGAAATCGCCGGCATGGAACACATGAAGGAAGTGGTGACAAACATCCGTAACATCCGTGCCCAGCGCAACATCACACCCAAGCAGACGCTCGACCTGCTCGTCATGGGTGACGACGATACCATCGTCTTCTACCAAGAGGCCGTGATGAAGCTGGCCAACATATTCGAAATCACCACGCCTTCAGAAAAGCCGGACAACGCCGCCTCCTTCCTTGTCGGGACGGCAGAGTACTTCATTCCGCTGTTCGGCCTCATCGACACGGAAGAAGAGCTGAAGAAACTGGAAGCAGACTTGGCCTACCAGGAAGGATTTCTACAGAGCGTGTTGAAGAAACTCAGCAACGAGAAGTTCGTCAACCACGCCCCGGCCAAGGTGGTCGAAATGGAACGCAAGAAACAGGCTGATGCCGAAAGCAAGATTGCCGCCTTGAAGGAAAACATCGCCAAACTGAAATAAGAGATACATTACTTACTAAAAAGAGCGTCTGTGTTGCCGTCACGCGAACACAGACGCTTTTTCTTTATCCCCCTCCTCAGGCATAGCTGTGCATGCCTCCCATCAGGAAATTGACTCCAAAATATGTGACCAACACGCTCAGGAAGGCGATGACGGTGAACCAATGGAAGAACATCGGGCGGCGCAAGGCCGGCAAAGAAGCGGGATGGAGCGCCGCAGCATAGATAAGCAACGTAATGAGCGCCCATACTTCCTTCGGATCCCAGCCCCAATAGCGTCCCCAGGAGACATTGGCCCAGACGGCCCCGATGAAGATGCCCACCGCGAGGCAAGCCACAGCCGGATAGGCCAACAGCCGGCTCAGCAAGCTGAGACGTTCCACCTGGAGGGCATGGCCGCCGCGGGCATAGTGCAGGATGATGCCTGTCACTCCGCCCAACATCATGAATGCCAACAGCGAATAGGCCACCATAATCGTGACGACATGGGCGCTCAGCAGCGGCGACGACAGCACTGGCATCAGACGGGTGATGGGAGGATTGGCCTCGCCCATCATGGCCACCAGGAGCGACAGGCCGCACAGCAGATAGCCGAAAGCGACAAGCATCGGATAACGACGCCGCAAGAGGAGCGTGACCGACACGGTGGCAAAGGCCATGAACTGCATCGTCTCATAGCCGTTCGAGAGCGGGACGTGATGGCTCACATAGCCACGCAGGATGATGGTTGCCGCCAGATAAACCGCGATCAGCCACAGTCCAAGGGTCAGCAGACGGCTGAAGAACAGTCCGCCAGGCACGGACTGACGCACCAGGCACCGCACACAGAACGCGAAAGCACACAGCCCGACTGCCAGGCAGGCGAAGGCAAAAGGACGGCTGTAATTCATACGGTTGTAGACTTTCTCGGCACGGAAGCGCAACGGCGACGGGAGCACGTGACCGGCCTCCTTCACCTGATAGGCACGGATTTTCGCCAGCAGCTCGCAGGCCTTACGATAATCGCCGAGGGCGATTTGCTCAGCCACCAGCCCCAGGCTCTTCCGGACAAAGAGCCATTGGGAGGCTTCGATGCCCTCGGGACGGTCATCGACCATCGACAGCCAGCTCACGCGGCCTTCCTCCGCATCGCATACGGGATAGAGCTTCAGCATGTTGCCCGTCGCCACCATGCTCACCAGCTGAAACTTCTCGTCAGCCTCACGCACGCCCTTGCCCACAGACGCCCCCGACTTGCCCAACTTATACCCCTCCGGCCCGACGAAGTCAGACAGGCTGGCATGGCTGCCCTCTACGCCCAGGAGCCGGCGCGCTTCGCCACGCGGGATGCGTATGCAAGGCTCTGCCTTCCAGTCGTCATAGAAAAAGAACCAACCCGTCAACACCTGTTCGGGCGTAAAACCGCGGTAGGAAGCCCGTCCGCAGAGCTTCAGCGTGAAGTCGCGGGCAAGGGTCTGGAGGGGACAAATGCGACCGTTGTAGTAGACATGCAGCTCGCCGAAGGCTGCGGCCACCTCGGCAGGCAACACAGCCGGACGCTCCGCAGCACGAAGGGAAACCGGCAAACAACCGGCAAACAGCATCACAGCGACTGCTCCACGACGGAGCAACGGATGACGCAGCAACGCCCGGAACCCTGTCGACGGCGAACAGAAAAACGACACGACAGCCGCCAGCAGAAGCACGTAGCCGGCGTATGTGACGGCAATGCCCAGCGGGTCATGCGACACGGCGAGCACCGTCCCGCGGCCGTCTTCGTCGTAAGACGACTGGTAGAAACGATAGTGGCGGTGGGCATAGATGCGGTTCATGGACACCTGCCCGCGGAGGGTGTCGCCCGCGTCAACGATGACAATCCGGCTGACATAGTCCATCGGCGAATGTGTCCCGGGATAGTATTCCACCTGAAAATCCTCCAGCCCGACCCGAAACGGGAGCGCGGTCTCCTGCCCTTCCGCATCGGCGAATACCTGCACCGGTTCGCCCCCGGCACGCAGATGGATATTCCCCTGACGGCCCCAGACGTGAGTGGCCAATGCGCCCAGCAGGATGATGACCAGCGACGCATGCCACAGCCACACGGCCCACCGGCGGCGGGGCAACCGCCCCATCAGCCAACCCAAGCCAGCCACCGCCGTCACACCCCAAAGCGCGACGAACCAAGGGGCGTGATAGACCGCACGGAGGGCCGTGTCCGTGTCGCACACTTGTTCCACCACCGTGGCGGCCATCAGGGCACAGACAAGCACTCCTGCAGAACCGAAACTCAACAATCTCAATATACGCATACTTTTTTATAACAACACAAGAAAAGGTTCAGTATAAAGTTTATTTCCAACAACATACATTGCACAACTTTTGTTCTCACACGTGCAATTTCTTGTATTACTGTATGCAATTTGCTGCATACACCTATACAAATTCTTGCAATACGTAGTGCAAAAGACTGCACCACGCATTGCAAGACTCATCCCATCGGGCAAAGAGGACCGGACACAGCAAAGAAGGAAGAAGCGGACTCCTCACGCCCGACAGACCAGTCGAAAGCCGCTGTCAAATGGAGTCAATGAACTTCACGATGGCATCGCGGTCGGCCTTCGACAACTGGCGGAACTGCTCCACGCTCTTGTAGGCGTCACTCTCGGTGCTCGTCCCGTGCCACATGATGGCCTCGATGACATTGCGTGCACGGCAGTCGTGCAGGCGGTCGGCAAACTCGGCACCCGTGCAACGCTGGTGCAGGCCGCGTCCCCAGAGCGGGGTCGTGCGGCACCATCCGGTACGGATGTCGTTGACCATGTGTAGTTTATGTTGCACCATGTCGGTATAAGGCCAAATCTTCTGGTGCGGATAGCGGGGCAACTTGTCGGCTTTTTCTCCCACAAAGAAGCGGGCCGGGTCGCGGATTTCGTCATCGCCCGTCGTCCATGACGGCTTATGGCAGTAGGCGCATCCGATTTGCGCGAACAGCTCCCGTCCGCGGATGACTTCCTCGTCGCTGACATTACGCGCAGCGGGAACAGCCAGGCCACGGTGCCACACCATGAGGTCGATGTAGTCCTGGTCGGACACTTCGACGTCGAGCGTCTTCGAGTTCAGGTAAGCGAGGATGTTGGCCTCCTCGTCATACGTGGCATCAGAGCGTTTCTGATGCCACTCGGGATGGTTCGTCTCTTCGGGGTCGATGGCGCGGATGTAGTCACGGAAGCCGGCCTGCACGTCAGGGTCTTGCGAGGAGATGGACGCATAGCTGCCTGCCGCGTCGAGATAGTGGAAGCGGCGGTCGCTGCGCGTGGCGTTCGTGATGTTCCAAAAGGCATTCGCCCCGGCGGCATCTTGCAGCGGACCGCGGCTCAGGGCATAGGTGTAGCGGAAGGGATACTTCGTGCCGTCGCCTCCTTGGGCCGTATTGGCATACTGGCCCACCCACTCGCCATTGGCAAATATATTGGGGTTCAGCCCGTTTTTCATGTAGCCGTCCTGCTCCTGCTTGGTGTATTCAGCCTTGAGGTCTTCGTCAGAGATGGCGTCGAGCAGGCCCGTGCCGTAGATGCCGATGGTCGACTCGAGGCGCACTTCGTAGTTGCCTATCTCCCAGCCGTTGTTTGCCACGTAGATGGCCGAACGCGGGATGTCCACCTCCGGATAGCGCAACGCGTAAGTCTCACCATCCGGGAAGCGGTTGCCCCATGCGTCGGTGTAGTCATGCCATTTTATCGTAATCTGCGACTCGTCGAGCGGGGCTTTGAAGGGAGCGACGGCCTTGGTCTGCGGCATGCCGGAGAGCCAGTTGACATAAGCGTTCGTCGCCGGGTCATAGACCACGAGCAGATAGCCGTTGCCTGTGCTGATGGTGTTGAACGCGCCGTCGGGTTGGCTCTTGCCATGTCCGTAGCCCGGATGGCAGTGCAGGCACGAGGTGCGGATATAGACCGGACCGAGCCCGTGGCGCACGCCGGAAGTGTTGCTGTTGAAAGGTTTTTCGAAGAGCTGTTCGCCGCGGTTGAACGAGTTGGTCATCGTCGCACTGGCGTCGACCACAGGCGTGGGCTGTTCGAAAGCCGTCTGCGTGGCGACGAAAGCCGTGCCCAGCTCGCCGCCGGTGTAATACCATTCGGGGAAGTCTTCCGGCTGGTCGTTATTGCCTCCCCCCTTTTCGTCATCCTCGCATGAGGTCGTGACGAACCCGGCCAGCAAAAGCAGCATGGCCGGGCAGAAAAAATGTTTGTTTCGTCTCATGTCGTCCGTAGTTAAGATACCTTATCGTTGCTCCTGAAGTGCACGGAGCACTTCGTCGAAGATGTCGTTCAGCTCGTTGCAAGCCGTGATGGCCGCACGGTTCTGGGCCTGATAGCCATTGGCGCTGTTGCAGGTGTAGGCGAAAGGCTCTGCCATCTGGCCGATGGCATCGTAGGCAGCCGTGATAGCAGCCTTCACGCGGTTGTCCAGTTCAGGATTAAACGTGGCCACGTAGGCACTCAGCGTGTGGGTACTGGCCTTGATATACGTCTCGCCCGCATTGTAGGACTTGCCCGACTGGAAGCCCATGTAGGCATTTTCGATGGAAATGATGTTGCCCTGGAAGTCATTGATGGAGTTCAGGCTGTAGGGCGACTCGATGTAACCTGGGTCATACTCGTAATCCTCCCCGCTACCCATACCGGTCGGGTTGCCAATCTTGACATTACCCACCTCGTTGGCAATGTTCTGGATGCCGTCGGTAATCATCGTCTGCGCTGCGGCCAGGAAGTTCACGAAGTCGCTGCTGCTTCCTTCCACGGGATTCTTCATCTCGTCGGCATAACAGAGTCCGGCGGCAAGGTCGTTGAGCGCCTTCGACCAGTTTTCGTTGTTGCCCGTCATGGTTTCACCCGTAGCACGCACCTTGTCCAGGATGTTTTGCTTCGTCTGCGAGATGTTGGATTCGCCGCGCCATGCAGCTTCCAGGATGATGCACTGGTTGCGCAAGTCGCCCGCCACGCCGGTGATATAGCTCAACTCCTCGGTGGTATAGTTTGTGGCGTGGGGCACGGAAGTCTGGCTCATGCCCGTACCTTCCACCTGGAAAAGCAAATATTCCAAGGCATGGAATCCCAGGATGCCGTAGTCCATCGTCTGCGAGATGTAGATACCCTCGGCATCCATCTTGGCCATCTCGGTGGAGTTGTTGAGCAATGCCTGGAGAGCCGTCGCGTTGAGCGGCCAGGAGTCGATGTGCGGGTCTACGTCGTAGTCGCCGGCCGGGCCGTACAGCCACGCCTCGCTGCGTTCCCAGTAGTCGCGTGCCACACGCCAGGCATCGCCGGCAGCCTTCACCTGAGCCTCGGTCACATGGCCTGCCCCGGCCTGATACATGGCATAGATGGCATTGTACAAGTCCACAGAAGCATCGGCCAGAGCCTCATAAGTGGGAATCACGGTGTTGGCCGTATAGTCAGCCACCACCAGCCGGAGGGCTGTCTCGCGATCGGACGTGCCGTCCCAATCGCTGTCATTGTCACTACATGCCGCCATGCCGAAGGTGAGCAGGCCGGCTGCTGCCACGCAAAGCGGGCGAGCAAAGAATCTTTTTAAATCCATAGGTTATATGCTTTAGTTATCAATTATCATTTTCAAATGTCGAACAGTCCCGAATAAGCCACGCCAAAGGAGAGCGACGGTTCGTTGTTGAAGTAAGACTTCATCAGGCCGATGGAGTATTCTCCCTTGATGACCACATCCTTGATGGGGTAATAGTTCAGGCCGAAGGCCAGGCGTTGACGTCCGCAATAGTCATAGTCGATGATGGAGCTTGCCGTCTTGTACATGGAGTCATAGTAGTCATAACGGCCGAAGACGTAGAGCTTCTGCTCCTTCTGGTCGAGCTTATGAATCTGGGAAAACACGTTGTAACCCACTTCCACTCCCGTGGCGATGGCGTCGGATGCGACCGACTGCTTGGGCGAAGGAGAGTTGTTGTCGAAGCTCATGTTATACTGCGTGATGGTGCGCGAGTCGGTCAGATGCCCGTAGGTGAAGTTGCCGCGTGCCACCCAGTTCCAACGGTCGAGATGGAAGTCGAACGAACCGATGGTGACGGTGCCCTTGATGTCGTCATACGAACTGTTGGGCGTGCGCAGCGTATTGCGAAACGAATTGCCAACAAATCCGCTCACCGACAGACGCAGACCGGGAATGGAATAGTTGTCCACACGGGCCGCTCCCGCCAGGTTGTTGGCTATCTTGAACTCATAGGGCGATGCCGAACCGTCGTGCACCCAGCCTTTACGGCTGAAACGTTCGGAGTCAAGGCCGGAGATGAGCAAGGCTTCGTAGCGCCAGTCGCCGGCCCGTCCCCAAAGACTGATACCCGTCTCATGCCATGTACAGGGCATTATGGTGTTCTCGCCTTCCGGACGGTAGACTCCGAAGAACTCCGTCGGCATGTGATGCATGTTCGTACCGCCCACCGGCACGATGATGTGGCCCAACTTGATGTTGAACTCCGGGCAGAACGACTTCTGTATCCAGAACTGCTCCAAGGCGACCTCGCCTCCGCGTTCTATCTCGCTTTCATACTCTCCGCCTTCCTCTTCTTCCACTTCGACGGCGCTCTCCGTGCCGCCATGTTCAAACTCGATTTCCGCGCCCATCGTCCATCCTTTGCCAAAATCGTAGCCCAGGAAAATCACGACATGGGGCAAGTCGAAACGCGAGTGTTTCTCATCCTTCAGGCTCTCGGCCTTCGACGCACTGTTGTAGCGCAGATAGCTGTCGCTGAAAAAGTTTCGCGAATAGACGGCTTCTCCATATCCGCCGATGGAGAAACGCTTCTTTTTCTCGACGCGTTCCGGTTGTCCGTTCGTATCGCCGGCCGACACGTCATCACCGCTTACAGCATACACGTCCGACATGCCCACGGCTAAGAACAATGAAAATAATGCTATTTTTCCTTTCATTTCTTTATGGATTAATCTTTCTTTTTTGCACTTGCAAAGGTAGAAGAGGGGAAAAATAAGGACAATACCCACAAATAGGTAAAAAAGGTGTTAAAAAATACCTACTTGTAAGTATCCCCACAAGTCCGTCTTTTCTCCACTCCATTCAGCCTCCGGCCAGGTATAAAGGCCGTCCTCGGCCGCCTTCCTTTCCGTCCTCGGGCGGACTCCTTTCCGCTCCCGCCTACCCTCCTTTCCGCTCCCGGACGCCCTTTATGCCGCTTGCAAAGGGCTTTTTTCATCCAAAAAGTAACATCATTCAGCCATAAATGCTTATCTTTACGACAACTCAAAACCATCCTAATATCGCATGACACTATGAAATATCTTATCATTGGGGGCGTTGCCGGCGGTGCCACCGTAGCAGCCCGCCTGCGTCGGCTTGACGAGCAGGCAGAAATCATCCTCATCGAACGCGGGAAATATGTCTCGTATGCCAACTGCGGACTACCTTATTATATTGGAGGCATCATCAGTGACCGCCAGGAACTCTTCGTGCAGACCGTGCAGGGACTGACAGCCCGCTTCCGCATCGACATCCGCACGGAACAGGAAGTGACAGCCATCGACCCGAAGGCCCACAGTGTCAGCGTGCGCCGGCTCGTGACCGGTGACACCTACACGGAGACCTACGACCGACTCGTGCTCTCTCCCGGAGCCGAACCGCTGCGCCCGCGCATCGAAGGCATCGACCATCCGAAAATCCTGACCCTGCGCAGTGTGCCCGACACCGACACGCTGAAGTATTACATCGACTACACCGAGGTGAACAGCGCCGTCGTCGTGGGTGGAGGCTTCATCGGGCTGGAAATGGCAGACAACCTCCACCACCTGGGCATCGAGGTGCATGTGGTGGAAATGGCAGACCAGGTCATGGCCCCGCTGGACTATTCGATGGCCGCCGCCGTCCACTGTCACCTGAAGGCACAAGGCATCCGCCTGCATCTGAGCAACGGCGTCTCCCGCTTCTCGGAAGCTGACGGTCGCGTCGGCGTACACCTGAACGACGGGACAACGCTCACGGCCGACCTCGTCGTGCTCAGCATCGGCGTGCGCCCGGAGACGCGGCTGGCCCGCGAAGCCGGACTGGAACTGGGCCAGACGGGAGGCATCCGTGTGAACGCCCATCTGCAAACATCCGACCCGGACATCTATGCATTGGGCGACGCCGTCGAAGTGACCCACCTCGTCACAGGACGGCCTGCCCTCATCCCTCTCGCCGGCCCGGCCAACAAACAGGCCCGCATCGTCGCCGACAACATCGTGACAGGCAACAGCCGCACCTACGCAGGCTCGCTGGGCACGTCCGTCGCCCGCATCTGTGAAATGACGGTGGCTGCCACGGGTGCGAACGCCAAACTGCTCCGCCGCGAAGGCATCCCCTACGTGTCATCATGGACACACGGCAGCTCGCACGCCGGCTACTATCCGGGTGCAGCCCCGCTCAGCCTGAAAATCATCTTCTCACCTGCCGACGGACGCCTCCTGGGCGCACAAGTGATCGGCACGGAAGGCGTCGACAAGCGTATCGAGATGTTGGAACAAACCATTCAACGCCGCGGCACGGTCTATGACCTCATGGAGCTGGAACATGCCTATGCACCTCCCTACGCTTCGGCCAAAGACCCCGTGAACATGGCAGGCTTTGTCGCCGACAACATCCTGAGCGGACGGGTGCGCATCATCACGTGGCGCGACACGCTGCTGACGGACAGCGAGGCCATACGGCTCGACGTGCGCACAGCCGAAGAATATGCCACGGGAAGCATACCAGGCTTCCGCAACATCCCCGTCGACGAACTCCGCGAACACCTCGACGAATTGCCACGGGAGAAACCCATCGTCGTGACCTGCGCCGTCGGTCTGCGTGGCTATCTGGCCGCCCGCATCCTGATGCAACACGGATTCACCCACGTGTACAACCTCTCAGGAGGATATAAGACGTGGAGCACGGCTCACGCCAATTGATGACGTCGGCCACCCTTCCCCTCCATATAGAGACTCATGAATCATACCTCTACATGGAGGGGATTACTCTATCTCTATGGGTAATTCCCGAAACAAGGTATCCTGTCCACTGCCAACGGCAACCCCCTCCATCCAAGCAGCCCTCCACTTCAAAAAAATCTCTAATGACTAATTTGAGTTCAAAAAGTTTCGAGCTTTTTCATTTAAGGCCAGGTGACCAAACAGTGACAGAAGTTGAAGAAAAAATGAAAAGGATAATGATGGGAAACAGATGTGAACAGTCTGCTTTTTTCATCAATAAAAAAGCGCAATTATTTATAAAACAGGAACGCATCAGAGCAGACAAAGGACTGACAATGTTTGACTAATCAAAGGACTAAGACTGGCGGAGACTGCCCACGCCAAGAGCCGGACGTCAAACGACGGTGCACCCCCCGCAAAGGAGGCAAAGGCCGGGGCAAATAAGTGACTATCCGATGCAAAAAAATGAGGGTTCTGCCTCTGCCCCGTCCCTCATCAGCAGAACAAGCCAAGGCTTTCTCGCCGACATCCGTGCTTCATTTCTACGCCCTCCAAAATACAATTACCCGGATGTTCGCCCAAGCCCTGCAAGACAAGACGTTACAGACCTCCGACCTGGGCCTCCTTTCCGCCCGGGCACGCCTTCCTTTCCGCCCGACCTTACCCTCCTTTCCGCTCATCCACGCCCTCTATTCCGTCCGGACGTGGCCTTTATCCCGCCCGAAAGACGGTAAGACAAGCCCTGTCCGAAGACTGGATTGGAGAGAAAAGAAAAGCCCGCAGCACTTCAAAAGAAGAAGCACTGCGGGCTTGCTTATGCAGCTACACGTTCGTGTGTCGTAATTATCCGAAATTATCGAACATCAGGTTCTTCATCGGCACGCCGAGGCTGTCAAGCATGCCTTCGACGGCCTTGCTCATCGGGCCGGGGCCGCACATGTAATACTCGATGTCTTCGGGAGCTTCGTGGTCTTTGAGATAAGTCTCATAGATGACTTGATGGACGAATCCCGGTGTGTATTTCACGCCTGCGGCATCGGCAGCCGGGTCAGGGCGGTCGAGTGCCAAGTGGAAGGAGAAGTTGGGGAACTCTTTCTCCAGTTCGAGGAAGTCATTCAGATAGAACACCTCGTTCAGAGCACGCGCGCCATAGAAATAAGACATCTTGCGGTCTGTGGTGTGGAGCGTGCGTAGCATGTGCATGATTTGGGCACGCAGCGGAGCCATGCCGGCGCCACCGCCAATCCACATCATCTCGCGTTTGGAGTCGAATATCGGGTGGAAATCTCCGTAAGGACCACTCATGAGCACCTTGTCTCCGGGCTTCAGGGTGAAGATGTAGGACGAAGCAATGCCGGGCATCACGTCCATGAAGCCTGTCTGCGGTTTGGGTTTGAAAGGCGGCGTGGCAATGCGCACGGTGAGCATGATGCGGTCGCCCTCGGCCGGATAGTTGGCCATGGAGTAGGCACGCACCGTCGGCTCGTCGTTCTTGCATTTCAGGCTGAAAAGGCCGAATTTCTCCCAAGCCGGCAGATATTCCTTGCCGATAAGCTCCTTGTCGATGTCCTTGTCGTAGTCCATCTCGAAGGTCGGAATCCTGATTTGCGCATACGAGCCGGGGATGAAGTCCATGTGTTCGCCGGGAGGCAGGGCCACGATGAATTCCTTGATGAAGGTGGCGACGTTGCGGTTGGAGATAACCTCACACTCCCATTCCTTCACGCCAAGCACAGCCTCCGACACCTTGATGCTCATGTCGCCCTTCACTTTCACCTGACAGCCCAGCCGCCAGTGTTCCTGACGCTGCTTGCGGTTGAAGTGAGGAATCTCAGAAGGAAGGATCTCACCACCTCCTTCCAGCACCTGGCACTTGCACTGTCCGCACGAACCTTTGCCGCCACAGGCGGAAGAGAGGTAAATGCCGTTGACGGAAAGCGTGTTGAGCAGCGTCGAGCCGGACTCCACTTCGATGACCTTGTCTCCATTGATGGTCAACTTCACATTTCCTGAAGGGACAAGATATTTCTTGGCTACCAACAGGACGATTACCAGAATCAGCATTACGGCCAGAAAGACCCCAATGCTTGCTATGATTAATTGTGTATCCATGTCTTTTTAGTCTAAATGTTGCTCCTTCTTCATTATATCTTCAGTCCAGAAAAACACATGAAAGCCATCGCCATCAGCCCGACCACGATGAACGTGATGCCCAGCCCGCGCAGGGGAGCAGGCACGTTCGAGTAGGCCATCTTCTCGCGGATGGCAGCCAGTCCGACGATGGCGAGCATCCAGCCGATGCCCGAACCGAGGGCATAGGAAATGGCGTCGGCTATGCCTCCGATGTATTGCGGGTCGCTCTCTCCCTTCACGATGCGTTGCTGCATGAAGAGCGATGCGCCCATGATGGCACAGTTGACGGCAATCAGCGGCAGGAAGATGCCCAGCGAGGCATAGAGCGAGGGGCTGAACCGCTCGACCACCATCTCCACCAGTTGGGTGATGGCGGCTATCACGGCGATAAACAGGATGAAGCTCAAGAAGCTGAGGTCAATGCCGAAAATGCCGTCGGCAGCCAGCACCTTGGTCTGGAGCAGATAGTTCACAGGGAGCGTCACCACCAAGACGAAGGTGACGGCGATGCCCAACCCCACGGCAGTCTTCACCGTCTTTGACACGGCCAGATAGGAGCACATGCCGAGGAAGAAGGCAAATATCATGTTGTCGATAAATATCGAACGGACAAACAAACTCAATAGATGTTCCATAACTTAACGATTTGAGTGATTGATAACAGGCAGACAACGCGCTCACTTGTCTTGCAACTCTTTGTGACGGCTGCGTTGCCACCAGATGATACATGCCAGCATGATGAGCGCCATCGGAGGCATCAGCATCAAGCCATTGTTCAGATAGCCGGCGTCGTAGAATGCTTGCGGGATGACGGTGTGCCCCAAGATGGCTCCCGAACCGAGCAACTCACGGAAAAATCCCACGACAATGAGTATGATGGCATACCCTAAACCATTTCCTATGCCGTCGAGGAACGAAGGCCAAGGGGCATTGGACATGGCAAAGGCTTCCAGACGTCCCATCAAGATGCAGTTCGTGATAATCAAGCCGATGTAGACAGAAAGCTGTACACTCACGTCATAGGCATACGCCTTCAGGATTTCACTGACGATGGTCACCAGCGCAGCGACGACCACCAGTTGGACGATAATGCGGATGCGGTTGGGAATCGAATGGCGAATCAGCGAGATGATGACATTGGAAAATGCCGTAATGACCATGACGGACAGTCCCATCACGATGGCCGGTTCCAACTTTGCTGTCACCGCCAGGGCGGAACAAATGCCCAGCACCTGCACCGTCACGGGATTGTTCATCCCAACAGGCGAGGTCAGCACTTCTCTGTTTTTCTTAGAAAATAATTGGCTCATATTGTATCTTCCTCCTATTCTTTAGACGTTAAAAACTTCATGTAGGCCGACAAGCATTTCTTCAGCATCTGGTCCACTCCATTAGAAGTGATAGTGCCTCCCGATATACCATCGACTTGAGAAGAGGGGTCTTCCACCTTTCCGTTCTTCATCACTCCCAACGCCACACTGCTACCGGCAGCATCGAGCACTTTCTTATCCGGGAATTTCTCAAAAAACGGCTTGCTGGCAATCTCAGCACCTAAGCCCGGCGTCTCGCTCGCATGCGAGAAATAGACACCATAGACGGAGTTCTTATCCGCATTCAGAGCCACATAACCCCAGATAGCACCCCACAATCCTGTGCCATAGACCGGGATGACATACTTGGTCTGACCATCCACTTCGCAGACAAAGACATGCAGACGGCCGTTGTCCTTCACTTCTTTCTCATAAGACGTTGCAAACTGGCTGTCGTCCACCGTCTCGCCCAACGTGCCGTCGGCATTCATCAGGCGGTCAGCCTTCACATAGCGGGCAAACTCAGCATTGACATCCGCCACCTTGTCGACATGGAGCGCTGCCAGAATCTGCTTCTTGGTGTCCATCTTAATGTTCTCGTTCTGACGGTCACGGAGCACGGAGTTGACAAAGGCCAACAGGAAGGCCACCACAATGACCATCACCGCAGCATAAATCAAGGTATACGTGTTGCTGTTCGTATCCAATTTCTTCTTGACGGGCACAAACTGAACGTCACCTTCAGCCTGCACAGGCATCACTTCTTCAAACTCGGAAGCCGGAGCCTTGCACACCGGACAAACAGAAGGAGCCTTATCGCCTTCGTGGACATAGCCACAGACTTTGCATCTAAATTTCTTTGTAGCCATATTCCTTCTCTTATTTGTTAGTAGACACACGTTTCATTCTTCGCGAAATGTTCCTTTGCATCACGCAGTAGTCAATCAAGGGCGCAAAGACGTTCATCAACAGGATGGAAAGCATCATGCCTTCGGGATAACCGGGATTGAGCACACGGATGACGATGGCCATCGCTCCGATGAGAAAACCATATATATATTTGCCCGTCTCCGTACGAGCCGAAGTCACCGGATCTGTAGCCATGAACACCGCGCCGAAACAGAAACCTCCCAGCACCAGATGCTCATACCACGGCATGTTTGCCATAGCCGTGTCTATGCCCGAAGCATTGAACAGACCGGCTACGACCGCACCGCCGACAAAGACGGAAAGCATCGTCTTCCAACTGGCTATGCCCGTCCACAGCAGGATGACCGCACCGATCAAGATGGCAATGACACTCGTCTCACCGATAGAACCGGGAATAAGCCCCGTCACCATGTCCCACGAAAAGGCCGGGTAAGCATCAGCCACCTTGGCCGTCGAAGCGATGCCAAGCGACGTGGCTGCCGTCATGCCGTCAACCGTCTGTCCCAGCCCGCAAATGCTGTCAGACGACACCCATACGGACTCGCCTGACATTTTCGTCGGATAGGCAAAGAAAAGGAACGCGCGTGCCACCAGGGCCACGTTGAACACATTCATACCTGTGCCTCCAAACACTTCCTTGGCGAAGATGACTGCAAAGGCCGTGGCCAAGGCCAACGTCCACAGCGGGCACTCGACGGGAACAATCATCGGGATGAGTATACCCGAAACGAGAAAACCTTCCTGTATCTCCTCTTTCTTCCACTGAGCCACGATGAACTCAATGCCCAAGCCCACGACGTAGGACACTACAATCTTGGGTAGCACGGCGAGGAAGCCGTAGAGGAACATTTCCCAAAAGCCGGCCGTGAGCGGGGACTGCGTGAAAGCAGCCACATGTGTGAAATGCTGGTAGCCCACATTGTACATGCCGAAAAGCAAGGCCGGCAAGAGGGAAATGACGACCAGCGACATAATGCGCTTGCTGTCGATGGCGTCGTGGATGTTCGTACCCGTGTGCGACGTCGTGTGAGGCACGAACATGAAAGACTCGAAGCCCTCGAACACCGAACGGAAAGCATGCAGGCGGCCTCCCTCCTCAAAACGGGGCTTTATCTTATTCAAATAGTTTCTTAGTCCTTTCATATTGGTTATAAGTATAGTTGGTGTAATAGACCATCATAGTTCCGGTCATTCTCCTTCATTCTCACGGCGCAACAAGTCGAGTCCGTCACGCACGATGCGCTGCAACTCCAGCTTCGAAGAGTCGACAAACTCACACAAAGCGAAATCTTCAGGAGCCACTTCATAGATGCCCAGCGCCTCCATACGGTCGATGTCGCCCGCCAAGATGGCCTTGATAAGATACTCACCCAGGATGTCCATCGGAAGCACACGGTCATATTCTCCCGACATAATCATGTGACGTTCGCCACCCTTCACGCGGGCATCAAGCGTGTATTCACGCTTCCGCCCAAACAGCCAACTGAAATAAGAATGGCTCGTGCTGAAATCCTTCAGACGAGGCATAATCCACCCGAAAAACTCATCGACGTCACCTCCATCCGGGATGACAGTCACCTGCGTCGAGTGTGCCCCCAGAAAGCCGTCGGCTGACGTAGGACGTCCGGTGAGCACATTGCCGTCAATGACACGAAGCGCATGTCCACTATCCGCAAGACGTCCGTCAAGCAGGACAGAAAGCTGCGTGCCCACAGGCACACGACAATAGGCAGGCGTGGTCACTTCCGAACCGTCAAGCGCGATGACACGGGTCAAGTCGACATGCCCTGTGCGTGCCAGCCGGCCAATGAAGATGACCTCCTCCGCGTCCAACGTCCACACCTGCTCCCCCTTGTTAATCGGGTCGACATGATGTATTTGCACACCGACATTACCGGCCGGATGCGGACCGTCAAACACCGTGACCCGCACACCCTTCGCCTCACGCAACACCGCGCTCTGCTGACGGGCACTGATGCCCAGGCACACGGGAGCCATACGGGACAATACATCCAGACCGGACTGAAAGTCAGCTTCCTGTCCTTTCAAGACAAACTCGAAGTCAGGAGCCAACGGCTTGGAATCGAAAGCTGACACGAAAATCGCCTTCGGATGAGAATCCGGCGTAGCAGTGACGTCGTACGGCCGCTGACGCAGAAAGGCGAACAAACCACTCTCCATCAGCCACGCCTTCACCTCGTCGGCACTCATGCGGGCTACATCCACCACTCCATGCTCCACGCAGGCTTGCTGTCCGTCAGCCTCCACACGGATGCTCAACACGCGGCGCCGCTCGCCACGGTCGACGCCCAGCACCTTGCCGCTCACAGGCGACACAAATTTCACTTCAGGATGGTTCTTGTCCACAAAGAGAGCCTCGCCAGCCTTCACCCGGTCGCCTTCACGCACCGTCACTTTGGGCGTCACTCCGATGAAATCGGCAGGCTTCAAGGCATACACCCGAGACGGCTTCACGTCGAGTATCCGCGGCTCAGGTTTCCCCTTGAGGTTTATGTCAAGCCCCTTCCGTAGTTTGATAACATTTGCCATATATATACCTTATATTATTATATAGTTTCTTTATGTTCCAACCTAAAATGATTCCACAAAGATACGGATATTCTTCTCACAAAAGCCAAAGAGCCGCCATAAATAAAACCCATCTCCGACCGTGTTCGTACACAAATGCAAGTTGTTACATCCGGCTTTCAGTTTTCTCCCGCAAAAGACGTCCAACTAGCAAATTCGAAGAACTCAATGAAGAACCTCACTCCAAAAACACCTACAAACAAGCAACACCGTCACACAAATTCACAAAGAAGAGCGACAATACGCACCTACTAGTTCCCGGTTCGTATTGCCGCTCTTTTTACATGTCCTCCAAACATGTCACGCCTTTCCGGCATCCAGCCATAAACGGACGGCCAGTACAGCGCGCTCCTGTTCGCTTCCTGCCACCTTCGACACCAACTTCTTGTCTGTCTGCATTGCTTCGTATAGCGGAAGCAGATAGAAATTGTCTCTCGTCAGCAGCTTTTCCATGATGAGAGGAATGATTTCCCCGCCCATGCTCTTCAACACTTCAGACTCAGGCAGCTCCATATAGGAATAAGTGGAAGAACTCATCCTCATCCGCGCATTGCCCTCAATCGCTTGCCTCCAAGCTGTCAACGCCTTATCAAACTTTTGACGAATCTCAGGAGAAACAGCTGCAGCTTTATCCTTGACTGCCTGCATATCTTCTGCCGTCAACGCAACTCCATCGTCAGTCGTCCTCAATGCCGTCTGTGGCAAACACGACGATTTTTCCCAAGCAGTCATAGCAATCATATCATTAGACACAAGACCAACGACTGACATAATCAATAACACAAAAGTTTTCTTCATAAATCCGCCCATTTACATATTGAATATTGACATAACAACATCAGTTTAACTAATTTGGTTGCAATATAATAAAAAAAGCGACAAGTTGCAAGTTTATCTTTTTCCGAATTTGTGGGATTTAAGACTTCTACAAACCTCTAAATTTATCCACAAAAGCAAATGATTATTTGAGAATCCTAAGTCACTACATACTCGCCCAAACGTAGAATTTTCCACCTTCAAAACCGCTCAACCACGCCCTCTATTCCGCCCGACCACGGAAAGGAGGGTAGCCGAGCACCGAAAGGAAGGCTAGGTCGGCCGCCCTCTATAACCACCCGGCAGACTCTACAAAGGAACTTCGCGCGTCGTTCGTCAGACCGCTCCGTCCAATCTCCGGTAGTTTTATATAAATAGGTATAGAAGAAAAAGGAAGGAAGAAGAAAAACTTATATTAAATTATTGGAATTTTGTTATACTATTCATAATTTTGCATCAAGTATATCACTATTAATATTTAAAAAAATATGGGTAAACGAATCGCAAAAACAAGTTTGCCCTCAGTTTCAATTTTGACGCATAGCGCTTTTAAAAGAGCCTGTATGAGCTGCTTTGCCGTGGCGCTACTATCATCCATGACAGCTGAAGCGTATGCGCAAGTCTATGAGAAAGAGGGAAAAACAGTAAGGGGGGGGGGGGAAATTCCTCACCTGAGAAAGTGACCTTCAAAGGTCTGGTCTATGACGAAGAACTCATGCCGCTACCCGGCGCCCATGTAAGGGTAAAAGGGGATGCGAGCAAAGGCACCGTGACAAACGAACAAGGTGAATTCCAATTAACACTTCCGGCGGGAAACTACACATTGGAAATATCGTATGTGGGCATGAAGACAGCTTCAATCAAAGCCCGTGTCGGACGGACACTCCAAGTGCAGCTGGAACCTGATGCCCAGACACTGAAGGAAACCGTGGTGACGGGCATTTACACACGAAATATAGAAAGCTTCACAGGCTCGGTGTCAACGTTCACAGGCGAAGAGCTAAAATCCGTAGGTCCTCAAAACATCCTGAAGAGCCTGAGCGTGCTCGACCCGTCATTCATCCTGACAGACAACAACCTGACCGGCTCCAACCCAAACACGCTCATGGACGTGAGCATCAACGGTAAAATCAACGTAACCGACCTGACACAGGAATATAGTGTCGACCCAAACCAGCCACTCTTCATTCTCGACGGCTTCGAGAGCACGCTGCAGGAAATCCAAGACTTGAACATGGACCGCGTGGAGAGCATCTCCATCCTGAAAGACGCAGCCTCGACGGCTATTTACGGTTCGAAGGCAGCCAATGGCGTGGTCGTCGTGGAAACCATCAAGCCAAAGGCTGGCAAATTGCGCTTCTCCTACAATGGCAATTTCACGTTCAGTTGGCCCGACCTGACAGACTACAATCTAATGAATGCCGAAGAAAAACTTCAGTTTGAGAAACTCGCAGGCATGTATAAATCATACGACTCCAGCGGAGCATGGGTCAACTTGGACGAGAATGGCGAAATCATCGGTGAAGCCGAACGAGCATCCTACTACGCCAAGCTTAAACTCGTACGCGAAGGACACGATACTTATTGGTTGAATGAACCTTTGCGCTACGGTTTCACGCAAGCACACAACGTGTATGTCGACGGTGGCGACCAGACGTTCCTCTACGGCGTAGGCCTCTCGTACAACAACACGATGGGTGTCATGAAAAACTCCGACCGCGACGTGGTGAACGCCAACATCCGCCTGACCTACCGTCTGAAGAATCTGCTATTTACCAACCAGGCCACCTTTAGCAACACGACAGCCAACAACAACACGGTGGACTTCTCGGCTTTTTCACGCATGAACCCGTTCTACGACAAGACGACCGAGTCCGGGCAAATCCCCAAATATGTCTACCGAGACGGAGTGAACTACATTTGGAATCCCATGTGGGACTTCAACCAAAACAGCTACAACCAGTCTGAGAATTGGAGCCTGACTGACAACTTCCAGTTGGAATGGACTATCATCAACTCTCTCCGCTTCCGCGCCAACCTGCAATACCAACTGCAAAAATCAGATACAGAAGTATTCAGGTCACCCAATGAAACGTCTTTTAACTCCACGGCATCAGACCAACGTGGAACTTTCCGCAAAAATGCCACCACATCAACGCTGTTTACCGGTCGCCTGAACTTGACATACGGACGGACATTTGGTAAACATACTATTAACGGAGTCGCAGGTATGCAGTTCCGCGACGATTCACGTGAGACTTACGGATTCTCTGCTGAAGGCTACTCCACGGATCAATTTTCCAGTCCGAACTTCTCCAACGGCTATCCGGAAGAGGGACGTCCGACAGCACAAGACGACAAAAGCCGCAGCGTAAGTTATTACCTTAACTTCAATTACTCTTATCTGATGCGCTATTTGCTCGACTTCAACTACACCAGCAATGGAGCTTCACAATTCGGCATCAACGATCCATTCACCACCACATGGTCAGTCGGTGTCGGTTGGAACTTGCATGAAGAAAACTTCTTGAAGGACAATAAAATAATCAATTACTTCAAGATTCGCTATTCGCTTGGTAATCCAGGTAACCAGAACTACGACGCCAAGCTCTCATCGAGCATCTACAGCTACATTACTAGCGGTACAAATCCCTTCGGCTTGGCTGCACTGATCGAGACATGGGGTAACAACAATTTGAAATGGCAGCGCACCGTAACACACAATTTCGGTGTGAACCTGCAACTCTTTGGCAACCGCCTGAACATTGATGCCGACTATCAAATCAGACGTACAGACCCGTTATTGGTAACAATCGACCTGCCAGCATCCACCGGCTCGACGACAGCACCCATGAATATCGGAGCCACAGACAACCGTTCTTTCAGCTTGAGCTTGACATATTACCTCATCAGACGCCAACGCATGAATTGGTTCATCAGTGCCAATCTCAACCACAACACGACCAAGTATTACAACATAGGTAACACGCTCGAAGCCTTCAATGAAGCTGGACGCGCCAGCTCCAGTCTCCTGCGCTACTATGACAATGGCAGCACAACCGGACTCTATGTCGTACGTTCTGCAGGCATTGACCCGGCAACAGGAAACGAAATCTTCATCAAGAAAGACGGCACATACACTTACGAATGGAACCAAGATGACGAAGTACTTTATGGCGACACGAATCCCGACATATCAGGTGCCTTCAACACTTCATTTGTATGGAAAGACTTTTCCGTTGGAGCATCGTTCACTTACCGGATGGGTGGCGACGTACAATTATCTACTCTACTCAATAAAGTAGAAAACATCAACAGCTCCTCTCTCCAATACAACCAAGACCGGCGGGCATTGTATGATCGCTGGCAAAAACCCGGAGACAACGCAAAGTTCAAACGCATCGATGATACGAGTGTCACCAACATGTCAAGTCGTTTCGTTGCTACGGAAAACACATTGGAATGTTCGAGTATCAATATCGGATACCGTACATCCACAGCACCATGGCTAAAGTATATCAAAGCCACTTCGGTGAACTTCCGCATCTATATGAACAATATTTTCCGCATCTCAACCATTAAAGAAGAGCGAGGTACGAATTATCCTTTCGAACGTTCGATAACCTGCTCGATTGGCTTTAACTTTTAATATTTACGGTTATGAAAAGAACTATAATAAAAGTCTGCTTAAGCTGGTTACTAGTCTGCCCTCTGCTGACATTCACATCCTGCAAGGATTGGCTAGACGTAGAAATGAGCGACAACATCATGGAGAATACCTTGTATAATACAAACCAAGGATTCTTAATCGCACTTAATGGCATTTACGTCGGAATGAACGACATTTACGGTTCATACCTAAGCGCAAGCGTCATCGACGTTATGGCCCAATACTACAACGTCACAAAAAACGATGATCATGCATACAGTGTCTATTCTTATTACGAATTTGACGATGAAACATTTGAAAACCTTTCATCCAATGTGTGGACACAAGCCTACGCTCTGCTGGCCAACGTCAACGTCATATTAGAGCATTGTGACAAGGATGGCGCAGCCTTGAATGAATCCTACTATCCACTCGTGAAAGGAGAAGCACTAGCCTTACGTGCCATGATACACTTTGACATGCTACGCTTGTATGGCCCCATTTACAGTGAAGCCACAGCTTCCACGATATGCATTCCCTACCAAGAATCGTCCTCAAAAGACATACAGCCCTTATTGCCAGCCAGTGAAGTATTGGACAAAGTAATAAGAGATTTAAATGCAGCATCCGAACTCCTGAGAACAGGAGACCCCATCCTGACAAAGGGAGTGCAGAATGCAATACCAAGTGACGACGGACTGGATAGTTATGACATGGCCTACCGCCAGTTGCGCCTCAACTATTACGCCGTGCAAGCTTTGCTCGCCCGTGCCTACTTGTGGAAAGGTGACAAACAGGAAGCCTATCAAATAGCTAAAAACGAAATCATCGACAAAATCACGACTGATGACCTGGAAGTATTCCCTTGGGCTACCGAAGAATCATTTTTACTCGAAAGAAAACCCGACCGGCTATTCTCGTCGGAAGTATTCTTTGCCATGTATGCACAAAACCGTACCATCTACTCCTCGCTGTTCAGCAGCGCGCTCAGCCTGTCGTCACGGTTGAGATTCGTGGGAACGAGCATCTCGGGAAGCGACTCGAAAGTGGCCACGTTCTACGATGACGCCAACGACCTGCGACGAACCATGTGGGAAGTGATCGCAACAGAAGTGGAAGACGACGGAACGGAAGACGATGAGGACCAACCAACAGAGACCGAAACATCGCTTTACTTCCTGAAATACGCAAACCCGGACGCCGACGCGACATACGACGGCTCGGAAACCTACTGCTACATGACGCCGCTCATACGCCTAAGCGAGGTCTACCTGATTGCAGCCGAATGTGCGCCGACAGACGACGAAGCCTTGGGCTACATCAATGCCATCCGCGAACACAGACGTTGCGCTGATGCTTCTTTACAAAACGGGACTCGCCAAGAATTGATTACTAGAGAATTTGCCCGTGAAGTCATTGGCGAAGGACAATTATACTTCTACTATAAACGACTAGGAATGGAAGAAATCGCCTCCGGTACTGAAGCCAACGGAACTTATCAGATGACACTCAGTAACTACGTATGGCCATTGCCTAGCGTCGAAGAAGACAAACGTACTGAAATACAATTCTAAAGATACGACGACTATGAAACATTATATACAAACAAGCTTATGGATGCTGGCTGCACTTTGGGGACTGGCTAGCTGTGAAAAAGAAGAGATGATGGACTACGAAGGAGTCGACGCACTCTATTTCGACGTGCAATACGGAGCTGAGCATGGCAATGACAACGTGTGGGCACACCAATACTACACCTACGTCTCCTTTGCCAGTCTGGACAACGCCGAAAGCACAGAACTGAAACTGAAAGTATGCGTGGCAGGTTCTGTGACCGACTATGACCGTCCGTTCCAAGTCGAAGTTGTGCCAGACAGCACCACAGCCATCACTCCTGACGAATACGATGCATTATCCACGGAACAAATCATCAAAGCCGGTGAAAACCACACGTACATCACACTGACGGCAAAACGCACAGAGCGAATGCTCACCGACACGGTTAAAATCCAACTGCGACTGATACCCAACGAATATTTCTCATTGCCATTCTCCGAAGTGGGTAATATTCCCGGACGATGGACCGACACACAGACGGCCTACAGTTCCTATGCCAACCCGACCGTACACAACATCTTCATGAACAACGTGCTGGAACAGCCTGCCGGATGGAACTCCGTGACAGTGTCATCCAACAAGAACGCTTTCGGACAGTTCACAGCAAAAAAATACCAGCTCATGATGGACGTGACAGGATTCACAGTGGACGACTTTGAAGACCGAGCCATAATGCAAAGCGGACGGCAAGCCTTGATTGCCCGACTCGTCAGCTCTTACCTCATGGAACAATACAATAAAGGACGCGCCTACTGGGTGCTTGATTCCGACGGCTCCATGATGTGGGTAAGTGGCGTAAGCTGGGCACATGGCACTATGCCTGAAGAAATGTTGGACTAAATAAACTTAAATGATTATGAAGAAAATAGCATACATACTGACAGGGATGTGCCTGCTCTTGTTCCCAGCCTGCGAGATAGAAGATAAGGGGCACTACGACTACACACCGCTCAACGAGCTGACAATCGAAGGCATCGAGTCTGCCTATCACCTGCTGGCACAGGTGGACGACTTGAATATCGAACCTAAAATCACAGCTTCTGTCCCGACCGACGAGGCCAACTACGAATATAGCTGGTTCTTCTGTTCTGGAAGCGACCACCAGCACACGCAAATCAGCACGGAGAAAGACCTCCACTGGTCAGTCACGCTCAACCCGGGCAACTATACGCTTTACTTCCAGGTGAAAGACAAATCCTCCGAATTGCAGTGGATAGAAAGCACGGACATCACCATCACGACCGACTATACCACGGGCTTCCTCCTCCTGGGCGACGAACCCGGAAGCGACCGCCTGCGCATGGACATGATTATGACCCGCATCGGAACAGACACCCTCGTGGGAGAACGGGTGTTCGTCCCTGAAACAGACCTGCGCAATGCGCAAGGAATGGTTTATTCCGGATCTGCAGGTATGAGCATGTTTGACAACCTCAAAACTTTGTTCATCCAAACAGCAGACAAGGACGTAAAAATCACCAGCGGTACATACTTCAAGGAACTAGACGAGTTCGACGAACTGAATATCATCGAAACAGACGTAAGCCATATGGAACCTATACGAGTGAAAGAACTCTTCCCCCACCCGACCTACGGGTCAAATACGGCCCAGACCTATCGCGCCCGCAGCATGCGGGGATACATCACGGAAGACATGATTGTGATGGGACAACCTCTCACTGTGGAATACTTCGCAACCCCAATCAACAAGTATTCCGAAACCTCCACCCGGCTCTTCCACCCCTATCCGCTGGCCTTCATTCCCGGAGGCTCCACCAGCACGACCCAAATTGTCTATCCCATTTTCTATGACATGGACGCACAATGCTTCGTGACCATCGAACGCACCTCCACAACCAGCTTTGCATATACCCCCACCTACAAGGCCACGGGATATTGTAAAAAGATGGATGACCATGCGGGCGAACCTTTCCCGTGGGACCAAACCTCCGTGGGACGATCGCTGGTTTACGGCGAAAACGGCTACAAGAGCGGAGGCGACTCCTACGCGCTGATGGTGGACGAGAGCGGAAAATACTTCATCTACGTGTTCAAAACAGCCACCAGCGGCACATGGCTTTCTTTCACCCATAGCAAGCGTGGATGCTACCCCATTGAAACGACGGCGCAAAATTTCGACCAAGCCTCACACTACGCCTTCCTCTCCGACAAGTACGTCATTCTATACTCCGTCGGCAGCATGCTCTATGCCTACGACTACACCCGCCAGCAACTGGCTTCGATGGACATGGGAGCTGAAATCACCTGCTTGAAGACGGAATATCTATCCGCCGGGTCACTGACCGACATCATCCTCGCCACTTTTGACGAAGGAACTGGCACCGGCACGGTGCGCAAACTCACCATAGGCGGCGGAAACAATAACGTGACTATCGAGGAAAAGCCCAAAGAGATATGGCCTGTCACAATGCGCGTGAAAGACATTCTTTGGAAAAACTCCGGAGACAATACGCTAGAAACCGACCTTTTAGCCGAAAGTAACGACGAGACCGAATAAACTTGCGCTCCACTCCTATCACGAAAGCGGCAGTAGCCATCGGCATCAAGACCGATTCCTACTGCCGCTTCTCTTTTTATTACCTCGATTATATTTCCCTTTTAGCATCCATAAAAAAACGATCCCCCTTCTATCCCGTCCGACCACGCCCTCTATTCCGCCCGACCACGGAAAGGAGGGTAGCCGAGCACCGAAAGGAAGCCGCCCGAGCACGGGATAGAGGGCATGGGGAATGGGGGTTTTTCCTATACTGAAATGCGCCTATACGCTGCCAGGACTGCGTATGGGTGCAATCTCTGACGGCATATAGGCGCATTCGTTACGAGTATGAATACATGACTACGGAGAGCTCATGCCCTGACCCGGCCGTAGCGTGAACTTTCCGGTCAATAGTTCTGCGTCAGCGAGGGATTGTGGTTCACGGCATTTGCCGGGAAGGGGAATACCCAAAGGGGCGAGTCGGGACGGATGGAATAGGTGCCATACGTGCCCATGTCGCGCGTGAGCGTCTCGGCATAGTCTGTCTCGGAGTTCCAGCGCTTGCGGTCGCAGAAGTTCTCAAACGAGTTGAGGAACTCCACGCGCTTGGCGTCTTGCAGGAGCTTCATGGCCTGCTGCTCCGTGAGGCCGGATGCCTGGCTGGCAAAGGGCGTGTAGTTCTCAATGCGCATGGCGCGGACACGGTCTATTTGTCCCAGCCCTTCGGCTATCTGCCCGGTGCGGATGAGACATTCGCCCGCGAGGTAATACATCGTTTCGGAACGGATGCCGAACATGTTCCACTTCGTGTCGCTTATGTTGCTCTGGAGCGCGCCTTCGGGAAGTTCCGGATAAGGGTCGTCCCACGCCGGCGAACCGTCTACGTTGTGATACTTCATGACATAATCATTCGGGTCGATAAGCGCAGCCACTTCGGGCGTGATGGTGACGCCGTAGTAGTCGCCGAAACCACGGGCTTGACCGCCCGTTATCACGTAATAATTGTTGGCTGCCGTCTCGGTGAGCGTCCACACGCCGGTGGTCTTCACGGTAGAGCGGTCTTCAATGCGGCTGTTCACACCGAGGGCCAGGTTGGCATACCGGAGCGCCTCGTCGTAATGCTTCATCTGGAAGAGCACTTTGGCACGCACGCCGTAGCCAAAGTCGAGGCCGAAACGGCAGGGGTCGTCCACGTGGCCCTGCACAAGGTCTTGGAGCACTTCGTCGCTACAGTCGGCCAGCAGTTTCTCATAAACTTGGCCCAGGGTGAGTTTGGTCTTCTGCTCGCTCACGTCGGTGTTGTCCACGTAAGGGATGCCGCCCGTTTCGGCAGCCGTAACATCGTCGTAGGGCTTAGCGTACATATTTACCAGCAGGAAGTGATACCAGGCACGGAGCACTTTAGCCTCGGCGATGATTTGGCGACGCTTGGCATCGTCGCCGCTGGCATCGGGAGCCTTGGAGATGATGACGTTCATGTAGTTAATGCTCTCGTAGAGCGAGTTGTACACACCATCCTCGGCCGTAAGGTCGGCGCGGTTGACCGTCTCGTCATAGGCAAACCAAGCGTAAACCAGGCTGTAATGGTTGCCGAAGTAGTCGGGAAGGCCTTCGTACTTGAGGTACATGTTGTTGCACAGGATTTCGTAAGGCATCATGTCCTCATCCAAATAGAGCATCGGCTCTTGGTTGAGCAGAGTTTCCAAGTCGTCCACCGTTTCGAGGGTGGTCATGCCCAAGGGGACAATGTCAAGTTTGCTGTCGCACGAGGCCAGCGAGAGCAGGGCTGCGGCGGCTAAAGTAAGTATCTTTTTCGTTTTCATTGTTGTCAGTGTTTAGAAGTTGAGATATAAGCTCATGGTGTAACTGCGCGGCACGGTGTTGAGGGTGCTGCCGTTGTAGATATTGACAGCCTCGGGGTCCAGTCCGCGGCTGTTGCGCGCCCATGTGCAGACGTTGTTCATCTGGAAACGCAGGCGAAGCTCGTTGAGCCTGAGGGCACGGCAGACGTTCTTGCTGAAACTGTAGCCCAGGACAATGTTGCGGAGCTTCATGTAGCCGGCATGTTCCACGTTGGTGTCGCGGTAGATGCCGCCATCCATGTTGGAATAGTGTATCGTCATGTAACCGTTGGCAGGCACGTCGGGGTCGCCATTCCAATAGCGAAGGTAGTCCTTGGGCACGGCTCCGACGCCGAACGAGGCCTTATAGCCCGAGCTGCCGCCGATGTTGTAAAGCCAGGCATCGTTCCCGAGACGCATGTAGTGGCCTCCGTAGTAGTTGAACATGGCTGAGAGCGAGAAGCCGTTCCACGTGATTTCAGGCGTAATGGCGCCACTGATGGTCGGCGTGTAAGTGCCGGAGAACACAGCGTCCTCGATGGTGAACGAGCCGCTGGTGTACGACTCGGTGTGCACTTCACCTTCCTTATCGCGCCAGCCCACGAAGTAAGTGCCGTCCTTCTCCACCAGTCCGGCGTAGTCGATGGAGAAGAGGGAGTTGAGCGGGTATCCCTCGTGGAGCGAAGCACGAAGATATTCTGAGCCTGATGCCGGCTGGTGCGACACTTTCGTCACCTTGTTCTTGTTGTAGGCAATGTTGAAGCCAAGGTTGATGCCCACGTTCTCGCGGCGATGTGCCGGGAGGATGCGCCCGTCGAGTTGCAGCTCGATACCGGTGTTGTTCATCTTGCCGTTGTTGATGGTGAGCGACGTCCAGCCGGTGGTCGGGTCGAGGTCGGTCGTGGTGAGCAGGTCGCTGCCCAGCTTGCGGTAGAAGTCCACCGAACCGTTGAGCCTATAGCCGAGGAAGGCAAAGTCCACGCCGACGTTCCATGTCTGTGTTTTCTCCCAGCGAAGCTGGTCGTTAGGCGGCGTGTCGAGGTAGCCCACCAGGCCGCCGTTGTAGACGTTCGTGCCAAAGCTGGCCGTGAGGTATGACGTCGCACCTGAGTCGATGTTACCCGTCAGGCCGTAGCTGGCGCGCAGCTTGAGGGCGTTAACCCACGTGTAGGGCTTCATGAAGGCTTCGTTCTGTATGTTCCAGCTTGCGCCCACCGACCATAGCGGACGGCGGCGGAACTTCGGGTCGGTGCCAAAGAGGTCGGTATTGTCCACACGGTAGGAAGCGAAAAGGCTGTAGAGCTTGTTATACACGTAGTTGGCCGTAAAATAGTAGGAGTAGTAGCGGTGGAGCGCGTCGCTCGTGTCGAAGTCGGTCAGCGCGCCGCTGGGCGTATAGTTCGAGCCGAGCACGCCCGTCGTGGGGTTGTTGAGGAAGGCCCAATCGGTCTGCAAGTTCTGGTTGGTCTGCGTCTGATGGCTGTAGCCGTAGAGCAGATTGGTGTCTGTCTTGGTGTGGGTCTGGCGGTATTCGAAACCGGCGAGCACATCGACGGCATGCTTGCCAAACTCATGCGCGTATTGCGTCTGGGCGCGGAAGGTGTAGAACTGGCTCGACGTGTTGTAGGTCTGGAGCAGGTCTCCGTCGGGCACGGCGTGGTTAATCACGTCGCGTGTCTGCTGCATCATGCCTAGGTGTTCCATATCGTCCATCCAGTTATCAGGCCATGTCGTCATGTCGCCCCAATCGAAGTTCGGGTCGTCCACCCACTCGGTCACTTGCGTCGTGTGCGTATAGAGGTTGTACATGCTGCGCATGAACCACGACTCCTTGTTGTAACGTGTCTGCGAGCGGGAATTGATGTCTTCATACTGGAACGAAGCTGAAGCCGTCCAGCCGTCAACGGGCAGGCGGAAGAGCGTCTGCACGTGGGCACGGATGTTGGAGTAACGGTATTTCTGCATGTTGTAGTTCATCTCCTCCACCATGTTGAACGTCGGGTCTTTCAATCCGTAGTCGGCATTGTTGAAAGCCTCTTCGCCAGGATAAACGTCGGCCTCCATGCGGGAGAGCGACCCATCGTCGCCATACATGCTCTCGTAGGCCATGAAGGAGTTGATTTGATTATACGACGTGTAGGCATGACTGGTAGAACGGTTGTTTATCACGTTGACGCCAAACGACAAGTCCCACCACTTGGTCACCTCCAAGTCGCCGTTGTAGGAGAAGGTGAATGAGTCGTCGCTTTCATTCTTCACGCCGCGATTGCTTCCGCTGTAGTTGGCCACGATGCTCGAACTGAGCTTGTTGCTCCTCACACGGATACCTAGGTTGTATTGCTGGGTGATTTGAGTGCGGTCGTGCACGTCCTGCCACTCCTTGCGGTAGTTGTTCTTGCCCCAGCGGTCGAGCGTGGCGTTGAGGTCGGCATCGCTCAAAGTGCCCTGATAGTTTTGGAGCAGGAGGCGCATCACCTTTGATTGGGTATAGATGCGCCCGCCGTTCATTGCGTCAAGCTGTTGCTGGATGAGGTCAGGGTCTTCACCCAGCATGGCGTTGAAGTTATACTTCTCCAGCGCAATGATGTCAGCGGCATAGGCCCAGTTGTAATTGTCATAATCCTGCTTCTCGCTGATAACCAAGTCGGTGTTGAAGTCAATAGACAGGCGGTCTTCCTTGGCCCGTTTGGTGGTGATGACGATAACGCCGTTCGAAGCCCGTGCGCCATAGATGGCGGCAGCGGCGGCATCCTTCAACACGGTGATGTTCTCCACGTCATAGGGGTTCACGCTGTCCAATCCGCCTTCAATGGGAAGTCCGTCGACCACCACAAGCGGACTGGTCTTGGCGTTGAACGTGCCCACGCCGCGAATGGTGATAGCATCCTCGCCCGTAGCCGTCTGACTGTCGGTGCGCACGGTGACAAGTCCCGGTATTTTGCCTTCCAGGTTGCTGGAGATGTCGCCCGTGTAGCGTTTATCCATGTCCTCAGCCGAAAGCGTCTGATATGAACCCGTGGCATTCTCACGCTTGATGTTCTGATAACCAGTCACGACGACCTCGTCCATCAGGTTCTCCTGGGGTGTCATCGTGATGCGAATATACTTAATGTCGGATGTCACCTTCATCGTGACAGTCTCCATGCCGACGTAGGATATGACCAATGTCGGATTCTTCACACCAGCTATGAAAGAAAAGTGTCCGTTCACATCCGTGATGACCCCGTTTTGCGTTCCCTTGACACGCACGGTCGCACCCGGCAAGGGTTCACCGTTCTCATCCTGCACGACTCCGACGAGCGTCCTCCGCTCGATGTTCTTTATCTCCTCTACGACCGAATCACCGGCCTTCACTTGAGCCTGAACGGGCAATGCCAAAATACCCAAGCCCAGACATAAACATGTTATAGGTTTCATCAGATATATTAAGTTTTTAGGTTCTATTACAATCAATGGACATTACCTTCCAGCAACATGATTTGGGAAGGGATAAACATCAACTCGTAGACTTCCATACCGGGCAAGAGGCTTCGAAGGAACTTCGATGCCTTCAGACGGACAGACTTGTCCTGCCCTTCGAACAACCTACCGAATCCATTCAACCACGCATTCCGCACATCGTCCTCCATCTTCGGATATTCTTCTTTGCAGAGGGCCAGATAAGCTTCCATGTCGCCACAGGCATGACATTCGATGAGGCGGAAACAAGGGTCATATTGTTTGGAGACATTGAAGCCTAGGGCATTCGTCTCCTTCTTCAACGTTTCATAAGCCGCAGCGTCGTACACTGTCGCACCACTCAGATACTCACAGATGTCCGTCTTGTACAAGGCGGCAAGAGCCTTTTCCATCTCCGGCTTCACAGAAGCATCAAACGCCTCGCGGTGGGTCACCCAAAAGCGGGTAATGGAATCAGAAGTCGAACGGGCATAGGTCTTATAGACAAACAGATTGTCAGGCGAAAGGCGTTCAGCTTCGGTCAGGTGGGAAAAATAATCATGAACCATCTCATCGGCCTTCCTGGCACCGTCACGGTCACCTCCGCGCTCCTTTGACTGGTTTGTCAAATAAAGGGCATAGGAAGAAATCAACTGAGGCGTACGTTCGCCGCTTTCATAGCGTGCCTTCATACGCTCCGGTGTACGGTCGGAGTCGAGCAGACGATCGATTTCGGCGATAAATTCATCGGCTGGTTGCTTGCCTATCTTGGTAAAAAGAACCTTTCCCTCACCGTCAACAGCCAGGAAGGTTGGATAAGCTTTCACGCCATATCGTGCTGCCAAATCCTTACCGGTCTTTTCGGCATTCACCTTGATGCAGACAAAATGGGCATTCATGTAGTCACCTACCGACTTTAAGGGAAAGACATCTCTCATCATCAATTTGCAAGGACCGCACCAGTCGGTATAAAAGTCCATGAAGACCAGTTTGCCTTCCGACTTCGCAGCCTCAAGGGCTTCATCATACGTAAGAGAACGGAAATTAGTTTGTCCCCAAACAGGCAATGCCAGCAAGGCAGCCAAGAGGTACATAGTGATTTGCTTTTTTGTCATAGACTTGTGTTTTTATGGTTTTGCATGCTGCGACATTCCTTTACAGTCGCTTTCGCAAAGGAAAATAAAAGCACATTAAAAGCAAATAGCAGTTTTTTCGTAATTCGTAAAATTGACGGGAACGGAAAAGATTCAGGAAAAGCTGTTTTTACATTTCCTTGAGCTTCGCACGATAACGAGCGGGAGTCATGCCCACCGCAGACTGGAATGCAGTATAAAATGTGGAAAGAGAACTGAAACCCGACTCCATGGCTATCTGCTTCAGAGGCTTGTCCGCCTCCAAGTCGGAAATCTCAGCCACGGCTTGACGGACGCGATAGGAATTGACCACCTGAGTGAACGTCTTTCCGGTCGACTCGTTGATGGCACGCGACAGGTAAGTGCGATTCGTTCCCAATTCGTCAGCCACGGCTGCGACTGTCAGCGAAGGGTCCGTGAACAGCCGACGTTCGTCCATCAAGGCCGTGAATCGAGTCATCAAGTCCTGTTGCTTGTCTGACGACAGCCCCGCAGCAGCTTGCGACACGCCCTCACCGGCACGCAACGCCTCCACCTGCTTCTGCAACGCCTGCTCGCGCTGCATCGACTCCCGGTTGCGGGCGACTATGATGCCGTAGAGGCGGTCTTTCTTGCGATACTGGTAATAGGCCATGCCGAGGGCAACGAAGAGGACGACGATGCCGCCGCCGAGAAGGGCCATCTTGAAATGATTGTCCAATATCTCCATCTGTTGGCGGTCTATCTGCTGCTCGCGCGAGTATATGTCATGCTTGACGCGCATCTCCTGCAAGGCTCGTTCGCGCACGTCGTCGAAGCGTCGTTCCAAACAGTCCTGATAACGGAATGCATACGCCAAGGCCTTGTCCCGCTGTCCGGCTTCGGCATAGCAGTGGGAAAGTTCCTTAAAAAGTTTCTCCTGATGGACGGATATGCCACAGCTGTCGACATAGGCAAGCCCCTGTTCGAGGACACCAATGGCCGTGGCAAGACGATGCTCGGAACGCAACAGGTGGGCATAAGAAACATAAATGGCAGTAATGCTCGAGACACCGGCTGTGTCGAAATGTTCCATCGCGAAGGCATAGTTCCGATAGGCTCCGGCCACGTCACCCTTCTTCTCGCACAACTGCGCCCGATACATATAGAGGTCGGCCAGCCCGCTAAAGTCACCTCCGGCATACATCCGCTCCAGGTCGGAGAGGGCTGCTTCGGCCCGACCGGGCAGGCTGTCAAGCATCAGATAGTATTGCAACGCATTCATCGTCCCGTAAAACAGAGGCACTTCCTCCCCGCATTCACGGGCAATGCGCCTCGCGTCTTCTGCATAACGCAGGCCGGTGGTGTCCTTGCGCTGGAAATAGACTCCTGAAATGTTGGACAGCATGACGGCACACATCCGGCGGTCACCCAAAAGACGTGCTTCCTCGAGCACTTGGAAATAATAGGAAATGGCTGTATAGGTATCCGAATTGACGAAGAGGGAATAGATGCCAAAACTGTTGTAGATGCTCATCAACGCTTTATGGTCCTGCACACGTTCGGCTATGGTGCGGGCTTGCTCCAAGTGGGCATAGCACTCCATGCCGTCGCCGGTGTCGATGGTCGCTGCCCCGACGATGAAGTGTCCCCAAAGAAGGCAAAAGTCCGGCTCATAGCCGCCTTCACCCATGCGCAGCAGATGCTGTCCGCATTTCTCCGCTTCCCCGAATTCGCCATGCTGGAGATAATACACACCCACGGCACGCAGCGCGTCCTTGTCGTCAGGGTCGCGTGCGAGCGCCTCTTGATAGGGCTTCACTGTGTCGGCATCGGTCTCCCGAGCTCCGGCCGCCCAGACCATCACGAGCATTACCAACAATATAAGGAATCGTCTCAGCATCCGCAGTGTGATATTTGCCCTACAAAGAAACAAAAAGAATGCGAGTCGTCAAAGAGCTGCCCGCATACAAATGCAGAATATGGCCGCACGTCCAATCATCTGCAAACATCACAGAAACCGGAGGCACATCCGTCCCCGACGGCATGTACTTCCGGTTTCCAGTCCGGCATCGGCACGATTACACCTGCCAACCTTGCGTGCGTTCCTGAAGCGTCCACAACGTGTGATAAAGTCCGCCGCGGGCCAACAGTTCCTCATGCCGTCCCTGCTCCACGACGTGCCCCTCGGAGAGGACAACGATGTTGTCAGCCCCACGGATGGTCTTCAGTCGATGGGCGATGACGACCACCGTGCGGCCTGCGATGAGCGTATTGATGGCACGCTGCACTTCCACCTCGTTCTCCGGGTCAAGCGAAGCGGTGGCCTCGTCGAGCAGGACGATGGGCGCATCCTTCAGGATGGCACGGGCGATGCTGAGCCGCTGCCTCTCGCCGCCGGAAAGCGTGCAGCCACCCTCTCCCACCTGCGTGTCATACCCCAACGGCAGGCGCATGATGAAGTCATGGCACTGTGCCTTGCGGGCCGCTTCCCTGACATCTTCATCCGTCGCGTCGGGACGGCCGAAACGGATATTGTTGCGGATGGTGTCCTGGAAAAGATAGACATCCTGAAACACCATCGAGACACGGCTCATGAGCGACTCGGGCTCAAGCGTGGCCATGTCGACGCCTCCCAGACAGACTTTTCCCCGGGTCGGGTCATAGAACCGGGCACAGAGCTTCATCAGCGTGCTCTTGCCCGAACCGGAAGGTCCGACAAGCGCCGTGAGCGAACCTTGGCGAAACGTGAGATTGACATCATGAAGCACTTCCTGGTCCTGGTAGGCAAACGCCACATGACGGAATTCGATGTCACCACCGTCCGGCGCCGGCGTCTCGCCCTCCATCTCCGGTTCCTGCATCAGACTGAGGATACGGCCACCGGCTATGGAATAATAACGGAACTCGGCAAAGTTGGTCAATGCAGCAGTAAGAGGGTCAAACACGCGTGAGCCCACCACAAGAAACATCACAAACGAGAGCAGGGAAAGTTCACCGCCAGTGAGCAAATAAGCTCCGCAGAGTATCATCAGCGTCAGTCCGGCACGCACCAGCGTGATGGACAGCAGGACGAAGGGGCCAAGCAATGCTTCCTGGCGGATGCAGGCACGGCGCAGGCCGGCCAAGGCATCGCGCAGACGGGTGAAGCGGTCGCCCACCAGATTGTAAGCCTTCATCGTGCGGATACCCTGCAAATATTCTTCCAGCCGATTTCCGGCATTTATCTTGGCCTCAATCTGACGGGTGCTCAGCCGCTTTTGAGCTTTCGTGCTCAACCACAGCACCAGAGCCGCCAGCGGCAAGGACATAAACATGGCCAGCGCCATGCGCCAGTCGACCCACAGCAAGCCCAGAAATGCCAGCACCGGCATGACAAGCGCTCCCATGAGCTGAGGCAGATGGTGGGAAATGCCCGTCTCTGCCATCGTGAAGTCCGTAATCAGCATCGACGAGAGATCACCCGGGTCACGGCGCGAGAGATAGCCCAGCGACAGCTTGCGCAAGTGTTCGGCCAGAGCCAGCCGTCCGGCAGAGCTCATGGCATACGCCCCGCGGAAATTGGCCCGATAGGATGCCCGCTCGGCGAACACCATTATGATAAGGTATAAAAAGAGAAAGCCGACGAGCATCCACAAGCGGTCAGTGTCGAGCGTAGCGTCTGTGCCGTCATAGGCTCGAAACAGGATGTTGACAGCCTCGATGGAGAGGCAAAAAGGCACGATGTTGACCAGGTTGGCCAGGGCCGTATAGCCCACGGGCTCCTTCAGCCTCCCGGTCTGTCCGATAGTAATGTTGGTTATTGCATTCATATAGTTGTAAATAAGTAAATCGCAAGAATTAAATGAATATATCCAGGTGTTTTTTAGACGTAGATTTATAGGATTCCGTAGGGATTAAACGTTTTATGATAAACACAATCCGCATCCAAATCGTGTACAAACTGAATAGGAGTTCCTACTTAAGTTATATCATTGATTCATTCCCCTACACAGCGTGCTTGAGCGGAAAGGAGGGTAGCCGAGAGCCGAAAGGAAGGCAGGCACGGGCGGAAAGGAAGGCTAGGTCGGCCGCCCTTAATACCCCGCAGAAGCCGGCTGATTGGTAAGCTCCCAGCGGGTGGCGTCGGTATAAGCGTCCCACATCCGCTTGTACGTGCCGGACACGGTGCTCAGCACCTGGTGCGTCCCCGTCTGGACCACCCGCCCTTCTTTCATCACGACTATTTGCCGGGCAGAGATGATGGACTGCAAACGATGGGCGATGATGATGACCGTCTTGTCACGGATCAGTTCCTGCAAGGCTTGCTGCATCCTGTATTCATTCTCCGGATCGGCAAAAGCCGTAGCCTCATCAAGCACCAGTATGGGCGCATTCTTCAGGATGGCCCGCGCGACACAGACCCGCTGCGCCTCACCTCCGGAAAGATAGACTCCGCGCTCGCCGATGCGGGTGTCATACCCCTCAGGCAGGCGTTCGATGAAATCATGACACTGGGCCGCACGCGCTGCGCGTTCCACCTCCTCACGGCTGACATGGCGGCCCACGGCGATATTTTCATAGATGGTGTCATAGAAGAGAAAGGTGTCCTGAAAGACAAACGACACGAGGTCCATCAGCTTCTCTTGCGCTATGTGCCGGATGTCCACCCCGCCGATAAGGATGCTCCCTTCACCCACATCCCAAAAGCGGGGGATGAGGCTGGCCACGGTGCTCTTGCCCGAACCGGACGGTCCGACCAGTGCCGTAATCTCTCCCTGGCGGGCATGGAAAGAGACATCCCGCAGAGCCTCGGTGCGTGTCTGCTGCCCGCTGTTCTCATAAGCAAACGAGACATGGCGGAACTCGATGTCATAAGCCTGCGGAGTCTCGGGCGACACCGGTTCGGGCACGGGCTGGCGGTCGAGAATGCGGTCGAGCCGCTTCACACATTCGTCAATCTCCCGTGTGCCGCCTCCCAGAAACATGAGTTTATACACCGGCGAAGCCGCTCCCGGCCCCATGATGATGAAAAACAGCCACACGGCAGCCAACGCCACATTGTCCGGCTCGCGGCTCAACAACAGTAGCCCCGTCGGGAGGATGAACGTCACAAGCGAATTGAGCAACACGGTGAAAGCCACCAGACCATTCTGATAGGTGTCACACACTTTCAAAGCCCACGTCTTGTAGTTCATGATTTCATCATGGAAGTGACGGAAGGAACGTACACTCTGCCCGAACACTTTCACCACGGGCATTCCCCGGACATATTGCACAGCCGAGGCACTCATCTGCTCCTGCGTGTCATAGTAAGTGGCGGTAAAATCCCTGGCCTTACGTCCCATGAAGTTGGCATACTGCAAAAGGACGCTCACCACGATGCACGCCAGGCAAACGGTTGCCATCCAGCCATCCAATGAAAAGAAAATGACAAACAGGAATGTCACCGTGGCCACGACACCCACCATGTCGGGAATGGTGTGGGCGATGAAAGTCTCTATCTTTTCAATGTTCTGCTCCATCGTCTTCTTGATGGCTCCCGTAGACGTGTTGCTCAAAAATCCCAGCGACAACCGGCCGATGTGTTCAGCCAGGCACACACGCAGCCCATAGAGCGTGTGGAATGCGGCCACATGCGAAGCCATCAGACTGCCATAGAGCAACACCAGCCCCGCCGCCAGCCCTCCGAATGCCTGCCACCCATAGGACACCAACAAACGGCTGTCGACAGCCGCCAGGTCGGCCGCATGGGTCAACAGTTCACGCATGACTCCGTAGACCGCCCAATAGGGCACAAGCATACACAGCGCACTGAGTGCCGACAGCACCCCGGCCACCACCAGCAGGCATTTCCGTTGGCCTGCAATCTGGAACAAGCGTCCCAGTCCTTCTTTCTTCTTTTTCATCATTGTTTTTTTTATCTATATGTGGTTAAAAAGCGAACAAACATCGGTTTTGTTCTAAAACAAATGGAGGAAGCTCATATCTTCATAAGCTTCCTCCATCCGAAAATCTCACCGGTCATATACTCCGTAATGATTGGTTCGATGTCTTTGGGTTTCAACCGCTGCCTGACTATCTCCTCCAACAGCGCAAACATCCACACCGTGTGAAGATGTATGTAGAATCCGGAAATCTCGATGTTCACTTCAGGATGCCGTTCCTTCATGGTGCGGAAATACTGCTTGACGAGCTGTGTCGAGCGGTCGGCAAACGTCTCTTTGTAGTTCTCCAAGGACGAACCTTGCGAACGGAAAAACAAGAGCTTCAGCAGTGTATTGTGTTTCGTGAGCAAATCGACATATTCCCGCACGACATTGCGGAAATAGTCCTCCGAACGCATCTCCAGGATGTCGGCTCCGGCTCGCCCATGATGCTCGTCCAGCATTCGTTCGAGTGCGTCCACGACCGGACGCACGATGGCACAGAAGAGCGCATCCTTGCTCTTGAAATAGTTGTAAATGTTGCTCAGGCAGATGCCCGATGCCTGTGCGATGTCGCGCATGGATGTCTTCTGGAATCCTTTCCGTAAGAAAATGGCCCGTGCAGCTGTGAGCAGGTCTTTCTGCACGCTGTATTTCAAGGTTTGCATAGATAGTCCTGTTTTTAACGTTTATGCAAAAGTAGAAGCTCTGCCCGTCCCCGGCAATACCTAAAAGTGGTGATTTTCCTCTTCATAAACCGTGACTTATATATACTTTTGCAGACACAAACCGGATAAGACGTTATGGAAACAGACGAATACAGAACCCTGGCAGCCCCTGCCGAAGCCATCTACACCGAGAAGCGAAGCAAGTTCATAGCCATCGCCCTACCCGTGCACACGCTGGAAGAGGTGAAAGCACATCTGGAGGAACTTCAAAAGAAATATTACGACGCACGACACGTATGCTATGCCTATATGTTGGGGCACGAACGCACAAACTTCCGTGCCAACGACAATGGCGAACCATCCGGTACGGCCGGCAAGCCCATCCTGGGACAAATCAATTCCAACGAACTGACCGACGTGCTGGTGGCCGTGGTGCGCTATTTCGGAGGCATCAAGCTGGGCACAAGCGGACTCATCGTGGCCTATCGCACGGCTGCAGCCGAAGCGTTGTCCGCAGCCACATTTGTGGAACGGACCGTAGACGACGAAGTGGAAGTGACTTTCGAATATCCTTTCCTGAACGATGTGATGCGGGTGGTGAAGGAAGAAGGCCCGTCCATCGTGTCACAGGCCTACGACATGGATTGTGTCATGAAGCTGCGTATTCGCCGCCTGTCCATGCCGCGCCTGCGCGAAAGGCTGAGCAAGGTGGAAACGCTGCGCTTCGCCGCCGACTGAACCTTACTGCACCCCAAAAAAGCGGAGGGCACGGATGAACAAACCGTCATCCATGCCCTCTGCACGATTTATATCCTTGCGACGCGTCATCAGTCACCTTCCGCATAGCGGACGATTGTCTGCTCGCGGTCCGGACCGACAGAAACAATCTTGATGGGCGTGCCCAGCTCTTCCTCCAGGAAGGAGATGTAGGCATTGAACTCTTCAGGGAATTCATCCTCGCTGGTCATCTTCGTCATGTCGGTCTTCCAACCCGGCATCTCGACATAGACCGGCTCAATCCCTTCCGTGATGTCATAGGGGAAATAATCTATCTCTTCTCCGTTCACTTTGTAAGCGACACAAGCCTTCACAGTGTCAAAACCATCGAGCACATCGCTCTTCATCATGATAAGCTGTGTGACGCCGTTTATCATGATGGCATACTTCAACGCCACAAGGTCAATCCAGCCGCAACGACGTTCGCGGCCTGTCACGGCTCCATACTCATGCCCGATGGCACGAATCGTCTTTCCGGTCTCATCAAACAGTTCCGTGGGAAATGGTCCGCTTCCGACACGTGTGCAATAGGCCTTGATAATGCCAAACACTTCGCCAATCTTGTTCGGAGCTACACCCAGCCCCGTGCAAGCCCCTGCGCAAATCGTGTTTGAAGAAGTCACAAACGGATAGGAACCAAAATCCACATCGAGCATAGTGCCTTGCGCCCCTTCACACAACACGGACTTGCCTTGCTTCAACAGGTTGTTTATCTCATGTTCGCTATCGACCAAATGGAATTGCTTCAAATACTCAATGCCTTCCATCCAGTCCTTTTCCATCTGTGTGATGTCATACTCATAGTTCAAGCTCTTGAGGATGCGCTCGTGACGAGCTTTTGCTGCGGCATAACGTTCCTCGAAGTTGCAGAGGATGTCGCCCACACGCAGGCCGTTACGGCTCACCTTGTCTGTATAGGTCGGCCCGATACCTTTTCCAGTGGTTCCCACTTTGGCATCGCCCTTGGCAGCTTCGTATGCCGCATCGAGGATGCGATGCGTAGGCAAAATCAAGTGTGCCTTCTTCGATATGTGCAAACGTTCTTTCAGGTTGTGTCCTGAAGCCTCGAGTGCTTCAGCTTCCGCCTTGAACAAAGCCGGATCGAGCACCACGCCATTGCCGATGATGTTCACCTTGTCACCTTGGAAAATGCCTGAAGGTATGGAACGGAGCACATATTTCTGTCCTTCAAATTCCAGTGTATGACCTGCATTCGGTCCACCTTGGAAACGGGCCACTACGTCATAATTCGGGGTCAACACGTCGACAACTTTTCCTTTGCCTTCATCTCCCCATTGGAGTCCTAACAAGACATCTACTTTCATATTTTCTTCTTTTTAGACTGTTATGTTACTTCTTTTCCTTTTCTTGAATCTGTTTCCTCTTCCTTCGTGCTGCTGCTGCACATCGTCCGCATGTACCATATATATACAATGAATAGTGCGACATCTGGAACTTCTTCAAATCCACATTTGTGATGTCACGTTGCAACTCCTCGTCTTGAAATTCAGACACACGTCCGCACGTGGTGCAGATGAGGTGATGATGCGTTTCGATGTTAAAGGATTTCTCGTATTGAGCAGTATTGCCAAACGCGTGCTTGATGAGCAGCTTGGCATCGAGCAGAAGCACGATGGTGTTGTAGAGCGTGGCCCGGCTGACCCGGAAGTTTTCCTTCTTCAGCATGATGCCGTAGAGAGTCTCAATGTCAAAATGGCCATCAATCGAATAGATGGCATCGAGTATGGCAAATCGCTCGGGTGTCTTGCGATGTTTATTGATGCGAAGATACTCGGTAAATATTTGCTTAACTCTATCTTTTACATTGTCCACGTCTGATAGTATAAGGGGATTACGCGCAAAAGTACGCCTTTTCGACGAAACAGGAAAGAAACGCGCGAAGATTTAATCTAATTTGGTCATTAGAAGACGATTTGCATGGCTGTAACGATTTATAGAAAACAGACAATAAGCTGGCCGTCGGTTAAGCATTCATCTCATGTTTGCGGTCATGATGCCCTCATCTTCGCTGAAATGACGACCTTACAATCGCGATTGTAAGATGCTTATGTTCGCGATTGTAAGGTCGTCATGATAGCGAAAATGAAAGTGCAACAACAGACCTGTGATATTGCACTGGCTACCAGTCATTTCCAGTTCAGCCTTTCTGCTTTAGTCTTCAAGAAAGAAACTTCGAAGAGAACATAAGGCATTATCCTTGAACAACAGCGAGATGAACAAATTATACAATAACATAAGGTTTTCTGAAAAGCATCCAATATTGTCTTTCTCATCATTCTTTCGGGAACGTAGCACAGCTTGGCAGAGTAAGGATAGTCTTGATAAAAAAGAGAAAGCCAAAATGATATTTAAACACAGAGACGCAGAAGCACAGAGATTCTATTTAATAATATTTCTCCCTGTGTCTCCGCGACTCTGTGTTTGACATTTTTCTTTCTGCACAACCCCTTCTGTTTAGTATTCGCTCTCGAACTTAATTTCATCGTAGAGGCCGTGCAACCGTTCATCAGCCGACTGCTTCAGCGGTTCCATAGCTTTCAAGGCCTTACGGCCTTCAGTCTTGCCCTGCTGCACATATTTCATCAAAGAGGTAAAAGCGCAACGACGTACAAAAGCAGACTCCGACTGCACATCCGCCAACACCTGGTCCAGATATTCATTCTCTGCCCGCTCATTCAACGGTTGCTTACGCATGAACAATCTCGCCAGAATAAGGTAGCCACAAGCTGCAAAATATTCACGCCCGTCAGCAATCCACTCAAATACCTTTTCTGAAGCGTAAGGCAGGTATTGGAACAGGTTCTGGCAAGTAAGCTCGGCTATCTCCGGATAGCGCATATCCTCCACCCAGATGTCTGCAATCTCCGGATAGAACGAATCTATCGGCTGAAGCATGGAAGCCAGAATCTTCGACTCGCGTATGTCTTCCTTCCACAGGGCTTGCGCCAGTTGGTGGTCTTTCTCATAGCGGGAAGCGATTTCCTTGAGGCGGGGGACTTCCACTCCGAAATTCAGTTTGTAGTCAAGTCCCTTCTCACGCATACTTTTTGACGTGACGCCGTTCATCCCCATGCGAAACTGGGTTTTGATGTCTTTCAGTGTCTCCTGTAAATCCATACGTCACTCATTCCGATAGGGCAGGTTTGCATACTCTTTGCTATAACGCAACATCTGCTCGGCATAACCTTCGTCATAAGAAACCGTCACATCCGTGATGTTTCCATCCTTGTCCGTCACAGCCGTATAAACCGGATTGACAAAACCCTTGTAAGGAGCCAGGTGAAGTTTTTCATAACGTGCAAGCACTTCCTTGTGCAATTCCGGGTCTACTTTCACGGCATAAGTCTCCACCAAGTCACGGGCTGCGTCGAAATCGCCTTCCGACTTGATGCGCTGTATTTCGGCCAGGAGCTTGCCAAACAATCCACGCAGTTTCTCATAGTCGTTCACCTTCACATAAGTCTTGCCGTCTTTCTTGGCAAATTCCACCACATTGTCTGCCTTGCCGTTCTCATAGGCCCAACGGGCTATCAACTGGCGGTTGCGCATGTGGGCTTCTTCGATGTTGTTTCCCGGCTCGATGCGCACCAACTGCGTCATCAGTCCGTTCATCATATAAGTATAGTATTCCGCCTTGTAAGCTTCGGCATCCGGTGTGAGTCCAAGTTCGACCAACTTGGCATCCGGCAAATAATAGAGTCCGAAAAGGTCGGCACGTGTCTCCTCGATGGTCGAGCCGTATGCTTTCAGCGCATCCTGGTCCACTCCCGGAAGCAGTTGTCCAGACCCATGTCCCAGACATTCATGCAAGTCCGTATGAAGGTCATTGGTCAAGTCACCATATTTATCCATCAAAGCACGCTCAGCGTCACTGTAAGCAAACTCTTCATTGAAGCCGTTGCCATGTGCTGCTTTGTTGTACGCATCCGTCAAGTTGCCAATCGTCACTGACTTCGAGCCATGCACACTGCGAATCCAGTTCGAATTGGGCAGATTGATGCCGATAGCCGTCGAAGGATACAAGTCGCCACCCAGCATGGCAGCCGTGATGACCTTCGCTGAAATGCCCGTCACGGTGTCTTTCTTGAAACGATTGTCCACGGGAGAATGTTCTTCAAACCATTTGGCATTGGCACTCAATTTCTGGGTGCGCTGTGTGGCTTCCTCGTCCTTGAAATTCACAATCGATTCCCAACTGGCTTTTAATCCCAGCGGGTCTCCATAGCTCTCGATGAATCCGTTTACAAAATCCACTTTGGCATTTTGTTCATTCACCCACAGGATAGAATACTCGTCGAAGGTCTTCAGATCGCCCGTCGTATAGAAGGCTATCAACTTGTCGATGACTGCTTTCTGCTGGTCATCTTCAGCCACCGTCTCAGCCTTACGGAGCCAGTAGATGATACGCTCGATGGCTTTGCCATACAGGCCGTCCACCTTCCACACTTTCTCAAACACTTTGCCGTCAGCCTTCACCAGACGGCTATTCATGCCATACATCACAGGAGTGGAATCAGCCGGATTCTTCATCGCATTGTAAAAGGCCTCAGCCTCGGCCTGTGTCACCCCTTCATAATAGTTGGAAGCAGAAGTCTGTATCAAGTCTTCCCCCTCGGTCTGGTTTACACGCTTTTTCATGACGTTGGGGTCGAAGATGACCGGGAACACCTCGTCACAGAGCTGGTCCAACGTCTCTCCTTCGGCCAAAGGCAACTTGGCGGCATCTACGCTCGCCAATGCGGCCTTGAAGAATTCCGGGGTAAATCCCGGCACAAACTTGTCCGAAGCATAGTGATGGTGTATGCCGTTGGAGAACCAGACACGCTTCAGGTAAGTTTCCAGGTTGACAAAGTTCGTGTCCTGACGGTCACCCTGATAGTCCGTGTAGACCGTCTCCAGCATCTGGCGGATTATCAAATTGTATTTTCCGTTCTGGTCATAAAGGATGTCGCGTCCCTCCAGTGCCGCTTGCGAAAGATAGTAGACCAACTCTTTCTGTTTCAATGAGAGCTTGTCGAAATCCTTCACTTTGTAACGCAAGATCTGCAGGTCGGCAAACTGCTCCACCGTGTAATCAAAATCATCTGCCGGCACGTTTTCCTTCCCGGAAGTGCCGCAGGCTGTAAGCAACATTGTAGTCATAGCCATTTGCATCATTGTTTTTTTCATAAGTCTCGATATTTGGGTTTGGTTTTATGCCATATAAAAAAGGTTCTCTGGAAAGCCGCCTCCTCAGCCCCGTTCATCCTCCTGGAGATAGAAATCGCTTCCGCTCTCGGCCAGATGAGACATGGGTGAAAGGCATACTTTACAGACAACCTTTTCCTATTTTCAACTTGTCGTATTCTTCTTATTTATTGGTCTTCTCCAAGTGCCTGCGTCTATAATTTCTCGGCGTTTCACCTTTAATACGATAGAACGCGGCATAAAAAGATTGACGGTTGGCAAAGCCCACCATCGTACTGATCTCCTCCACGTTCTTATCCAAGTAACGACGGTCGACCAGCAGGTGTGCAGCCTCACGAATGCGGTATTCATTTACCAAACAGGAGTAGTTCATTCCAAAGCGCGAATTGATTACTGCAGACAAGTAGCGGGTATTGGTCTTCAAGTCTGAAGCCAATTCCTTGGCTGAGTAATCAGGGTCTTTGTATTTCTTCTGAGCTACGATGATGTTTACTATCTTATCATACAATTCATCCGCCAGCTCTGCGCGGATCAAGGAACGATAAGCCGCATCCTTTTCCTTTTTTTCTTTAATGTTGTAAGGGCGTCTTACTTCTCCCCCTTCAACATCCTTCAGCATTTTTGTCATAAGTTCTTGTAGTGGTTTTTACGTTTATGCTCATTTCTTTGTGTCTATACAAAGAACAGATATTTTTTTCTTTACACAAAACAAAGTTAATCTTTTTTTTCAAAAAATATATTAACCAAAGCCAAGTATATACAACGCGGCCATGCAAATGACAACAAAACATCAAATGAGGGAGGCTATATTTCGTTTGAAACTCGTCTTACCCTCTTTTTAGTGTATTATATACTCTTATTTACAGGGGAGTAAAGTCATATACAAGCACATAGGGCATTGGAGACACTTTACGAAATGAAACATGATTTTTTCCATTTACAGGTCAAATGAAACCCGTCCAAAAGTAGCGAATCTTGAACAAATATCTTTTTACCTCAAAAATCCCGATATTATTCTTCGGCAACATACATTAATCAATAATTAACAAAAAGAAAGTTCAGTTCTCAAATTACCATAAATTCAAGGACTCACTTTTTTGTTGATTATAAGGAACGCGAGAAAACGACAATGATGTAAACAATCACACTCCGGAATTAGTTAATAAGCCCGAAAGCGATTTGTCAGGAAAGGGCCACCATCTCACTACAAGACAGCCCATTCCGACATATTTTGACTATCAGAAAGTCTGGGAAAGTCCAAAAACAAATCGATTTGAAACACACGAAAAAGAGGATGCCGGAAGAAAACTTCCACTTGCCCCTTCACCCTATTTATGTATCTTTGCAAGTCACAGAATCAGACCTATCCATGCTACAGACTCTTAAAACGTATTTCGGATACGATTCCTTCAGGCCCCTCCAACAGGAAATCATCGCCAATGTCCTGGCACGCAGGGACACACTGGTGCTGATGCCCACCGGCGGAGGCAAGTCCATCTGCTACCAACTTCCGGCGCTGCTGATGGAGGGAACCGCAGTCGTGGTGTCGCCGCTCATCTCGCTCATGAAAGACCAGGTGGAAGCCCTCCGGGCCAACGGCATCCCGGCAGCCACGCTCAACAGCGGCAACTCGGAAATGGAAAACGCTGCCATCCGGAAAGACTGCCTGCAAGGGCGCATCAAACTGCTATACATCTCACCCGAACGTCTCCTCGGCGAGACGAATTTCCTCCTGAAAGACATCAATGTGTCGCTTTTCGCCATCGACGAAGCTCACTGCATCTCGCAGTGGGGACACGATTTCCGACCTGAATATACCCAACTCAGCGTGCTGCGCCAAGAGTTTCCACGCATTCCCATGATTGCACTGACAGCCACAGCCGACAAAATCACACGGCAAGACATCCAGGAACAACTCCATCTGAAAGACCCGCGCGTGTTCATCTCCTCATTCGACCGCCCCAACCTGAACCTCGCCGTGAAGCGAGGCTACCAGCAAAAGGAAAAGATGAGCACCATCCTGAAATTCATCGGGGAACACAAAGACCAGTGCGGCATCATCTACTGCATGAGCCGCAACAACACTGAGCGAGTGGCCGCCACATTGCAGCGTCACGGCATCTCCGTCACCGTCTACCACGCCGGACTCAGCCCGGCCGCCCGTGACCGCGCACAGGAAGATTTCATCAACGACCGTGTGCAAGTGGTCTGCGCCACTATTGCCTTCGGCATGGGCATCGACAAGTCCAATGTGCGGTGGGTGATACACTACAATCTGCCCAAAAGCATCGAAAACTTTTACCAGGAAATCGGACGTGCCGGACGCGACGGACTGGAGAGCGACACACTCCTCTTCTACTCGATGAGCGACATCATCCTGCTGTCGAAATTTGCAGACGAAAGCTCGCAACGGGAAATCAACAAGGACAAGCTACACCGCATGCAGCAATATGCCGAAGCTGACATCTGCCGCAGGCGCATCCTGCTCAACTATTTCGGAGAAAACCGCGAATACGACTGCGGACACTGCGACGTCTGCCTGAATCCGCCTCAACGATTCGACGGAACCATCCTGGTGCAAAAGGCATTGAGCGCCATCGTGCGTGCCGACCAGCGGATTAGCACGCGGCTGCTGGTCGACGTGCTCCGGGGTACATTCACACAGGAAATCATCGAAAACGGCTTCGACCGACTGAAGACATTCGGCGCCGGACGCGACGTCCCGGCACGAGACTGGCAAGACTACTTGTTGCAAATGCTCCAACTGGGGTATTTCGAAATCGCTTACAATGAGAGCAACCATCTGAAAATGACCGAAAGCGGACGCAAGGTGCTTTTCGGGCAGGAAAAGGCTATGCTGGTGGTCATCAAGCGCGAGCAACCCAAGGACAAAAAAGCCAAACAGACAAAACCGGGAAAAGAAACCGGACGCCTCCTCCTCCAAAGCGAAGCGATGCAAGAAGCAGAAGACTTGTACGAAGTGCTTCGTGCCCACCGGAAGAAGCTGGCCGACGAACAAGGTTATCCGGCTTACATCGTCTTGTCGGACAAAGTGTTGCATCTACTATGCAGCATACGTCCCACGACGGTGAAAGAATTTGGCCAAATCAGCGGCATCGGAGATTTCAAGAAAGAAAAATACGGGAAAAGTTTCGTCGCCCTCATCAACCAATACCTGAAAGGCAAATAGCTGAATATCAAGCAAACTCATAAAGCAAGAAAAAACCAAAGAGAACCGTCCGGACGGAGTCCTATCCGCCCGGGCTTACCCTAGTTCCGGCTCTCGCACGGAAAGGAAGCCGTCCAGGAGCGGACTATAGGGCTACGTCGGGCCGGATTCACGGCGCGTTTTTACCCCCAAAAAAAGCTGTGCCGGAAACAGACCGTCGAGTCGCTGTTTCCGGCACAGTGTCGTCCATCCCTATCCGCTGTCAGCGAAGCGGACGCAAGATGAACGTGTATTCATAATCACCCAAGGGCAAGAGGTATTCCGGGCGTGCAGTCGCACCCCAGCTGTTGACACAGCCCAAGCCCATCTGCACTTTGTCAATGCACCAGTTGGTGCAATCGGCAGGAGTGATCAGTTCGGAGTGACGATTGTCCTTGCCGTCACCATCATCAAGCTGGTCCACCGTGTAATGCAACGCAGAAACAGACAGAGGCGTATCCCCTCGCAAGTCCAAGCCGCGACCGCCTTTTTCTGTCAACTGCCACCAGCGCACGTCACACTTGTTGCCGTTCTCCTGCGGACGGATATACGAATAGAATTGTTCCGTCACAGTCTGCCGGTAAATGCCCAAGTCGGCAGCTGCCTTGCGGTCAGCATAGTTTTCCACGGGGCCGCGACCATAGTACGTGATGTATTCCATCGAAGCCGGCACTTGCATCTGCATACCAAAACGCGGCAGCATCGGCCCGTCCACTCCGGCACCATCCATCGCCTGGTGCACCTTTATCGTGCCGCCCTGATAGAGCGTATAGGTCAAAGTCAGCTTCACAGGCACTTTCTCCAGCCGGTAAGTGGCCGACAACCGGACACTGTCAGCATCCCGGCTGAGCACTTTCAGCTCTTGCAATTCATAGCCGGGAGCACGCCATGCGGCCAGTTTCTTATGCAGATTGGCTCCCATGTCATTGTCTGTCGGAGCACGCCAGAAATTAGGCGTCAGTTTGCCGCCTTCGGCCAACTGTTCGCGACCATCCACGACATAGCTGGTCAGAAAACCGTCGGTGCGTCCGAAGCTCCACGAGCAGCCTTCTCCTTTCACCTGGAGACAGTCAGCCGATGTCTCATCGACTTCCAGAGGCGTCCGCGGACAGGCCGGAGTTAAAGACGTCCCGACTGTCGGCAGACCGTCCGGCCATTCCTGCCACACAAACTGCTGTCTGGCGACGACATGGCCGGCAGGCAAAAGCGGTTCGGCCTCTTTCAGACGGACAGCCACATTCACCAGCACTTCATGCCCCGGAACAATCCCGGACATCACAGACGGAATCGTGAACTCCTTTCGCGCACCCGGAGCGACTCCATCCAAATCTGTGTAACCTACACGCATCGGCCATCCATCGATAAGGAGCGTAGACTCCAGATAATAATTGTCAAGCGAGCGGAATGTATACTCATTATAGACTTCTACCCGCCCACTGGACAACGAGACCGGTTTCACCCACACTGACTGATAGACACGCTGCACTTCATAAGCGTGAGGATTCCACGTGCGGTCAGGAGCTATCAAACCATTGTCGCAAAAGTTCTGGTCGATTTTGCTGTCATAATCGTTCCAATCGCCTGTATATCCATAAAACGTCTTTCCGTCACGGCGCACCAATGCCGACTGGTCTACAAAATCCCAGATAAAACCACCTTGATACTTCGGATACTTCCGAATCAAATCCCAATACTCCTTGAAACCACCTTGTGAATTACCCATCGCATGGGCATACTCGCACTGAATCAACGGGCGAGGGTCATCCCCCTGCGCATAGCGCTCACTGCGGTCGTAGCCCAAATACATCGGACAATAGATGTCTGTAAACTCATTCAAATGTGCTCGTTCATACTGGACGGGGCGCGAAGCGTCTTCCGCTTTCACCCACTGGTAACACGATTCGAAATTAGGACCGAAGCCGGCCTCGTTGCCCAATGACCAGATGATGATCGAAGGGTGATTGAAATTGCGTTGTACATGACGCTGATTGCGCTGCATATGGGCCAGCTTGTAATCCGCACGCTTGGCAAGGGTCTCGTCGTCATAACCCATGCCGTGCGATTCGATGTTGGCTTCAGCGACGACATAAAGTCCAAACTCGTCACACAATTCATACCAATAAGGGTCGTCCGGATAGTGGCATGTGCGCACAGCATTGATATTCATTTCCTTCATAATACGCACATCCTCCAACATCCGTTCACGCGACACGACGTAACCTGTATTCGGGTCCATCTCGTGACGGTTGACACCTTTCACCAATATCGGACGTCCGTTGATGCAAAGCTGGCCATTCTTGATTTCCACTTTACGGAAACCGACTTTCACCGGAATGACTTCCTTCACATGGCTGCCGTCGGCATATTCTGCAAGAAGTGTATATAAATAAGGAGTTTCCGCTGTCCACTTCTGTGGATTGGATACGGACATTTCTGCCTGTCGGGAGCCTTTGCCTTCGACGGTTGTTTCTGCCACCTGTCCACCTTCAGCATCCAACAAGCGAAGTTTCACCTCGCCCCGTCCTTCCAACTGAAGCTCGACGAGCAAACGGGCATCCCGATAGTCTGTGTCCAACTCAGGCGTGACACGGATGTCCTCTATGCGTTTCTTCTCCCTGGCATACAAATAGCAATCACGCCCCACACCGGAATAACGGAAGAAGTCCTGGTCTTCCAGATACGAACCGTCACACCAACGGAAAGTCTGGAACGCAATGAGATTGTCCCCCTTCCGCAGATAAGGCGTCACATCAAACTCAGCTTCCAACTTACTGTCTTCGCTGTATCCCACAAAACGTCCGTTGACCCACAGATATACATTCGAAGTCACCGACCCTAAATGGATAAACACTTGTTTCCCCTGCCAGTCATCCGGCACCCGGACTGTACGGCGATAAGAACCTACATGATTTTCCTCCACAGGTACACGAGGCGGCTGATTTTCAAAATGCTCCCTCCAGCCGTAGCCCGCATTGATATAAATAGGGTCGCCATAGCCATTCAGTTCCCACACTCCAGGCACAGGCATTGTCCCCCAGGAGGCATCCTCGTAATCCATACGATAGAAGTCCGTCGGACGTTCATCTGCGTCTTTCACCCAATGAAACTTCCACGGTCCGTTGAGTGATAAATAATTGGATTGGGAAAACGGAGAACCCGACAATGCGGTCTTCTCATCAGGATAAACAAAATAACTACTGTGCATCGGAGCACGGTTGATCTCATTCACTTCCGGATCTTGCCACTCCTTGAAGGTCTGTGCCCCCGCAGGCAAGACACACCCCAGCACCAGCAAGCATCCACACAATTTCATACGTTTATTCATGGTTTTATGCTGTTTTTAATGATTTTATCTCACAAGCACGGCAAGATAACAATTTCTATGGAAACAACAGCTTCACAGCCAAGAAAACTTCCTCTCCCATTATCAAATTCTACCTGGGACGGCACTCCATTCCCACATGCAGCCGCCCCGCAGCGAGAAGCCCATAAAAAAAGGAGCATTCCCCCTTAGAGGATGCCCCTTTTCCTATCAAAACTTATAAATTTAGGTTATGCTTCTTCAGCTACAACTTCAAACGGGATTTCTACAGAAACCTCCTTGTGAAGTTTTACGACAGCCTTGTATGAGCCGACTTCCTTGACTGCATCTTTTACGATGATGGTCTTTCTATCAATCTTGTGACCCAGCTTCTCAAGTTCTTCAGCGATTTGGATGCTGCCGACAGAACCGAAGATAGTACCGGTCGAGCTGACTTTAGTGGCAATCTTCAAAGATACGCCTGCCAACTGAGCTGCCAATTCTTCTGCATCTTTCTTGATTTTCTCAAGTTTGTGAGCGCGTTGTTTCAACTCTTCAGCCAACATCTTCTTCGCAGCCGGAGATGCGATGACAGCCTTACCGGTAGGAATAAGATAGTTACGGCCGTAACCTGATTTCACTGTTACAATGTCGTTCTTGTAACCCAAGTTTGCAACGTCTTCTTTCAATATAATTTCCATACAAATTCCTCCTTCTTATTATTTCATCATGTCAGTTACGAATGGAAGCAATGCCAAGTGACGAGCTCTTTTCACTGCTTGAGCAACTCTTCTCTGATATTTCAGTGAAGTTCCGGTAATGCGGCGAGGCAGGATTTTTCCTTGCTCGTTCAAGAACTTCTTTAAGAATTCAGGATCTTTGTAGTCAATATACTTAATACCAGCCTTCTTGAAACGACAGTATTTTTTCTTCTTAACATCCACCGAAGGGGGTGTCAAATATCTGATTTCTGATTGTTGTTGTGCCATGATTAGTCCTCCTTTTTAGTTGATTTTAAACTTCTTCTTTTTGCAGCATATTCGATGGCGTGCTTATCCAGTTTAGTAGTCAAATAACGGATCACGCGCTCGTCACGACGGTAGTTCACTTCAAGTTTTGCAATTACAGTCGGTTCTGCTTTGAACTCGATCAACTGATAAAAGCCGGTCGACTTTTTCTCGATGGGATAAGCCAACTTCTTCAATCCCCAGCTTTCTTCATTGATAATCTCAGCACCTTCGGCAGTAAGAATACCTTTGAATTTGTCTACCGCTTCCTTCATCTGGACGTCAGATAAAACGGGAGTTAAAATGAAAACGGTTTCGTATTGATTCATACGTGTCTAATAATTAGTAAATAGTTAATAATACTTTTTTTTGAAAATCGTCTGCAAAGGTAGACCTTTTTCATGAATCCACAAAGAGTTAGAATGACTTTCTCGCTAATTTTCCGACACCTAATTCTTTTTATGGCAGGTCTTAGGATATATACCGCCAAGTATTCGTACTTTTGCATAGTTGTCCAAACAAGTAATTCCATGACTGAAGATTTCAATTTTGACATGAGCCTGATATTTGCGATTCTGAACGGAAAAGTATCGGCTGCCATATACCGCAAACTCTATCGCAACTTCAGACAGAACAATCTGGAGATTACCCCCGAACAGTGGAGCGTGCTGCTGTTCTTATGGGAAAAAGACGGTGTGACTCAAAAGGAGCTCTGCGACGCGACCTTCAAAGACAAGCCCAGCATGTCGCGCCTCATCAACAACATGGAAAAAATGCACTTGGTCGTGCGCATCGCTGACACAGCCGACCGACGCACCAACCTCGTACATCTCACCCAAGAAGGACGAGAACTGGAGGAACGCACACGGTATGTTGCCAACCGCACGCTAAAAGAGGCCCTCTACGGACTGACTACGGAAGAAATACGCGTCAGTCAGAACGTGTTGAGAAAGATATTTGCCAACACGACTGAATAAAGAAGCCGGCATAAACATCCTTTCCCAGGAATTACACCTTATTATATATAGGTATTCTATCCCTATATTCTTAAATACGCACCTTACTATATATTTTTCTGCTCTGAAATTTGGTATTTATGAAAAAGTACGTACCTTTGCACACGCAAAACGGAAAGTAGCGCAGTTGGTAGCGCACTACGTTCGGGACGTAGGGGTCGGGCGTTCGAGTCGCCTCTTTCCGACACAAAGCGAAGGCAGAAGCAATTCAGTCTTCGCTTTTGTTTTATCCCCCACTTTGGCCACCTCCATCTCGGAACCCGCTCTCCGGTCACACCTTCAGATTTTGAATCTCCTCTTGCAGATTTTCCAAAAAACGGGCAGCATGCGCCCCGTCCATCTGCGTATGGTGAAACTGAAAAGACACAGTCAGCGTCGTCCGAAAGAAACGTCTTCTATACTTTCCCCATATCAAAAACGGATTATTGAACACTCCGCTATACATACCGACAGCCCCGTCTATCTCATACGATGCCAGGGCGGAAGTGCCAATGACCATGCTCTCCGGCAAGTCATGGTTCGTACAACTCTCGGCGACCTGACGGGTCAACCGCAAGTATTCAGCCGAGAATTGCTGTAAATCATCAGAGAACGGGATGTCACAGGAACTTACCTCACCTTCACGATTGGCCACAATGGCACAAACGGCAAGGCGGTCATACTGCACCAACTTCCGCCCGACGGGCAGCATATAAAACTCCTTGATGTGGCTTGCCGCCCGCCCGATGCTCCAGCACATCAGCATATTGAACTTCAGACCACTCCGCTTGCTAATACGGACGAGCCTCGTCACATCCAACGTCTTGAAAAATGTGAGCATGGGCATCGGTGCATCCATCCACATCTCAAAGGCGTAGGCACGGGTAGTCTCCCGAGGATCAACTTCTTTCATCATAGCTTTCTTCTTTTCAATCAGGTTTGCGCAAAAATAGGACAATCACACCGGACGCGATAGAACAAAAGGGACATCATACCGGCTCGGTATACAAATCAGAATAAGGCTTGCAACCATCAGGCAAGGATAAGGGCGTATGACCACTGTATGTCCTAAAATCCCGGATGAAATGAGACTGGTCGGCATAACCACACCGGCTAGCCAGCCGGGCCAGGTTCCCATCGTCCGTATGATGTTGCATAAGACTCAGCGACTTCTGAAAACGGGCGATTCGCGCATACTCTTTGGGATTGGTCCCCACCACACGGCGAAACAGGCGTTCGAACTGCTTCTTGCCCAGGCAGGAGACGGCTGCCAGCTCCGTAACCGCAGTCTCCGGAGACGCGAGCAGGCACTGCATGGCTGCAATCATCCGCCTCATGTCCAGCGCCGCCTGTGCGGTCTGCATTCCGGCCATTTGCGACAGCAACCACTGCTCCAGCATACAGACACAGCGTCCGGTGTCGCCACATTCAAGAATCCGTATGCCCAATTCGAGCAACTCTTTGTTTCCAAAGTCATAAACCGAGATTTCCTGATTGTACAGCAAGGACATCGGTTGGTTGAAAAAGGCTTTCATCCCATAGGGCTTAAAGACGGCCACAAGCATCTCCACATTTCCTTCCGAACACAAATGTGAAGGATAATTCACCTGCCCGCTGACGGCCAAGCTCGCCTGCCATGTGCCCAACTCCGGAACGTAGAGAGGTTTTTTCTTATGAAAAATGAGCTGCGGACAACCGATGGGAAAAGTTAGAACGCTCAGCGGAGGATCGCTCTCAAACGCCCAATAATACCTGACATAGGGCTGCAACGGCTTGCAAGGCTTGTAAAAGCGGAAGTTTGTCTGATTCATACCACAAAGATAGCACTTTTCCCGTTGCCCTGATTATGAGGAAGTAAAGTTCATGCCCGGACGCCCTCCTTTCCGCCCGCGGACGGAAAGGAGGGCGGACAAGCACGGAGTAAAGGGAATGGTCGGGCGGAATAGAGGGTAAGGTCAGACGCCCTTGACAGCCCGCAAAACGGCCTTCCAAAGTGCACTTCGGGGGAAAACGTCCACGGACATTCCGCTCCATGTCCGACGGTTGCATATTCCGGAGGAAAACACTATCTTTGAACCCGAACCTTACGACACATTCACCGCCCATGAGGATTCTGAAATCGCTTCTTGTATGGCTCTGCCTCATTCCTGTCGCCATCCTCAACGGAGGGCTGCGCGAACATCTCCTCTGTCCCCTTGTCGGCCAGTCGTGGGCACTGCCTCTGAGCGGACTGTCGCTGAGCCTGCTCATCTTCCTTGTCACATGGACATTGCTTCCCCTCGCCGGTCGATTCAGACGAAGCGAATGTCTTGCCGTCGCCATCCTCTGGCCTCTACTGACAGCGGCTTTCGAGCTGTTGGCCGGCCTGAGCAGCGGCTTCACGCTGAAAGAACTTGCCGAGGCTTATAACCCCAGCATGGGAAACCTGTGGTTGCTCGTCATCTTATCCACGGCCATATCCCCCATCGTCACAATACAATACAGAAGAAAAGCATGAACAACGACATCCCGACCGTGAGACCTGCCCGGGAAAGCGACCGTCCCGACATCGCCCGATGCATCGCCGAAGGGTTTGAAAAAGATTTTTCCCTATTCTCCACCGACGTGAACACGGTGGCGGAAGCCTTGGCCGAAGGCATCCATCCCGAACGATTCTATGTCGCCAGCCTAACGGGCAGCATCATCGCTGTCGCAGGCATTTCTGTCGGCCCACATAGAGCTGTGTCCACACACTACCGCTCTTTGAGAATGCATTTCGGGCTACTGAAGGGGACACTGGCCAAGCTGGTCTTGAGACCGGAGTTCGAATGTCGCCTGCCCTATCCGGACACGACCGGCTTCATCGAATTTGTTGCTGTGCGCAAAAAGTTCAGGCGGCAAGGCATCGCCACATGGTTGCTGAAAGAGGCCATGAAACAGGCAGGATTCCAGACGTATGTGCTTGATGTGATTGAGAAAAACACCCCGGCGTTGTCATGCTATGAAAAGCTAGGTTTCCAAACATTCCAAAAGACGAAAAAACACAACGGCTATACGACGCTGCTCATGCAATGGCAGGCCATGCCTTCATCACACCCCGACAATACGTGCAGGACTTGCCCCGCCACGAGCACAGTCGTGAAGGATTCATGACGGCATGCGCGAAGACTTAACATCTGGCGTCTTATTTCCTGTGGATAATAAAAAAGACACAGGCATGACCGTCTTCCGAATGACGGATGCCTGTGTCTCTCCCAAATCAAATCAGGTCGTTAAACCCGACGCTTATTCATGTACATACAAATCCCAGCCCAAATAGCTGTCGATAGCCTCCTGCAAGATGTCGACCACGTCGGTGCGCACCATGGCTACGTGGTGTTCGAAACCATTCTTGCAGATATACTTCATCAGTTTCTGGAGGTTGTCCACCTTCGTCACGGCGATACATCCGTCCATGCCATACGGGTCGTTGGTCAGCTCGCCCTTGCCCAGATAGCTCTTGATGCATCCCAGCGTGTCGTCAGTCGAAATGCGGAAGAAGGTGAAATCACCCTCCGTACACTTGGCATACACAGCTCCGAAGGTATTGACCTTACCGAGCGTACGTCCCAGCACGCCGAGCGGGCCAAGCTTCAAGTCACTCATGGCGAAGCTCTTCGGGAAATTGCCACAGTGTGTGCAGACGCACTTGTTGCGGTCTTCGGCAAAGTTGTTGTTCCAGTCGCTCAGGGCAGCCGGACGTCCAGAAGCCAGGCTCAGGGCATACATGGACACAGCACCGGCCACGTCAGTCTCACAGGCACACGGGATGAGCTTCTCGCCCAGCATACTCATGGTCACACAGGCAGCACAGCCGTAGTTCTGCTCCAGCGAGTCCCAGCACTGGATGGCAGCGGCGTCCACTTCGTTGGCCTGAATCCACTCTTCCACAGCCAGTCCGAACTTGGCTTGCAGGGCAAGCTTCTCCTGATAAGCCTCGGGCACTTTGGCGTAGTGGCTGATTTCTTCCATCTTAGCCTTCAGCGCGGCAGCCTGATTGTCGATCTTACGGGCATTGAAGATGATTTCGCTCATGTCCACGGGCACGACAGTGATGCCGCTAGCTTGAAGGAGTTTCTCGCTGTAGCGGCAAGTGTTGAATCCCAACGGACGAGTACCGATTTGGCCGATACGTGCATGAGTCAGCTTACGTACGACGCGACAAATGGCAGCAAACTTATGAATATCCTTCATCAGCAGGTCGCTGTGGATGGAATACGTGTGCAGGGTGGTGTCAGTGAAAGGTATGCCGTATTGGTAAAGATTGTTGCACACAGAAATCTTTCCGCAGAAAGCATCGCGGCGACTGTCGAGGTCGACCTTGTCGTTTTGGTCGTCACAAGCCTGAACCAACACCGGCACATTCAGCTCTGCGCGGCTGATGGCATTGATAATGCCGACTTCAAAGCCGAAGTTGGGCAGCGACACGATGATACCATCGATTTCATCACGATGAGCACGGAACAAGGAAGCACATTTCTTACCGTCCTCCATCGTCTCCATAGAACCACCCGTCGGGGTGTCACATTCATCAAGGATGACATAGCCGTAACCAGCTTTTTCCAGTTCTTCAAGCAAAGTCTTACGCACGTCGACTGCAAGTTCTGCATTAAAGTACGCACGTGTTCCGATAATCAAACCGAAAGTTTCTTTTCCGGGTTTAGCTTGTTTAATCATACGTATAAGTTAATTAGTTGTTAGTTCTATTCTTTATTTCTTCTTGTTCACAGTCTGTATGGCTTCCATCCATCCCGCATAAAGGCGGCTTCGCTCCTCCTCTTTCATATCAGGCAAGATGCGGTTGTCCGTCGTACGCAGGGCTGCCACTTCGTCCAGGTCTGCCCACACGCGACGGGCCAGTCCGTTCATCACCACAGCCCCCAACGCCGAAGCCTCCTCCACATCCGAACGATTGATGCAGGCGTTCAGCATGTCGGCCTGAAACTGCATGAGCAACTTGTTTTTAGTAGGTCCACCGTCGACACGCAATTCCTTCAACTTGATGCCGGCATGATGGGTCATCAGGTCGACAAGGTCCTTCACCTGATAGGCTATGGCTTCCAGAGCAGCCCGACAAACATGTCCGCGCGTCGTGGCCAGTGTCATGCCGCTAATCATGGCTTTGGCATGCGGATTCCACCAAGGTGCTCCCAGTCCGGCAAAAGCAGGCACGAGATAGACCCCGCCATTGTCGGGCACGCTCAAGGCATACTCCTCGATGACAGTCGGACTGTCGATGAGTTTCAGTTCGTCGACCATCCACTTGATGGTAGCACCCGTGCAATGAATGTTTCCTTCGAAGGCATAAAACACCTTGCCCGTGGCAGCAAAGCCGACAGAAGTCACCAACCCTTCAGGAGCCTTGATGGCTTTCTCACCGATGTTGACCATGACAGACGAGCCTGTGCCGTACGTAGCCTTGCCCATACCGGACTCGAAACACATCTGTCCTGCAAGCGCGCCGTGGGAGTCACCCAGCACACCGGCGATGAGTACAGGTCTGTCGAAGACGCCGTCCACGGTAGTCTCGCCGAAGACAGAGTCGCAAGGTTTCGGGACAGCCATCATGCTGCGAGGGATTGTAAAGAGGGAGAGCAAATCGTCGTCCCAGTCGAGGGTGTGGATATTGAAGAGCAGCGTGCGGGATGCGTTCGTGTAGTCTGTGGCATGCACCTTGCCGCCGGTCAGCTTCCAGACGAGCCATGAGTCGATGGTGCCCATGAGCAATTCGCCCTTGTCAGCAGCTTCCCGGGCACCGGACACATTGTCCAAAATCCATTTAGCCCCGCTGGCAGCAAAGTAAGGGTCGATGAGCAAGCCGCTCCGTTCTTGGATGAACTCCGTATAGCCGCGCTGCTTGAGGTCATCACAGATGGCCGCGCCGCGCTGGCATTGCCACACCACGGCATTATAAACGGGCTTGCCCGTGAAACGGTTCCAGACGACTACGGTCTCGCGCTGGTTGGTGATGGCCAACGAATACTCCACATTGTCGCCACGGCTGGCTTCCACCACTTCGCGAATGGCCTCCACCATGTTCCGGTAGATTTCCTCCGCGTCATGCTCCACCCAGCCCGGTTGCGGATAATATTGCTTATGAGGTACGTTCTTGCGGCAGATGAGCTGGCACTGTTCGTTGAACAGCACAGCCTTCGTGGCCGACGTACTCTGGTCGATAGCGATGATGTATCTCATAGAGAGTGATAAGGTTATTTGAAAAGGTAAAGCTTCCGGGACCTACAAAGAATCCCCGGAAGCGATAATAGTGTTTCTTTACTTCACGAAATCCTTGGCCGTGGCATAGATGCCATCAGCATCCAGGTTGTAATAATGGAAGATTTCCAAAGGCTTGCCGTGGATGGCATTCTCGTCAGGAATGCCCAGGATGCGCACCGGTACGGGGCACGACTGGCAGACAGTCTCGGTCACGATGCCGCCAAGTCCGCCATACATGCTGTGTTCTTCCACCGTAATGATACGGCCGGTCTCCTCAGCAGCTTTCACGATGGCTTCCGTGTCGGCAGGCTTCAGGGTGTGCATGTCGATGACACGCGTGCTGATGCCTTCAGCTGCCAGACGCTTGCCGGCTTCAAACGCATGATACACGGTCTCACCGGTAGCGATGATGGTGAGGTCTTTTCCGTCCTGGAGCTGGATGGACTTGCCGATGTGGAAATCAAAGTCATCGTTCTCATACACATCGGGCACGGCGTTGCGGCCGACGCGTACATAAACCGGATGGGGATAGTCGACAAGTTCCTTCACGAGCTTGCGTGTCTGACGTGCATCACAGGGAAGCACGACTTGCATGCCGGGGAATGTACGGAGCACGGCTATGTCATGCAAGCTGTGGTGCGTCGCACCCAATGCACCGTAGGCCACACCACCGCTCACGCCGAGAATCTTGACCGGCTGGTTGGAGTAGGCGACGTCCACCTTCACTTGCTCCAGGCTGCGGGCCACATAGAAACAAGCCGGACCGCAGACAAACACTTTCTTGCCACACGAAGCCAGGCCGGCAGCGATACCCACGGCGTCCTGCTCGGCTATGCCGCACTCCACAAACTGTTCCGGCAACTGGTTGGCAAAGTCAGTCAGCGTCACCGAGCCACGTGCATCAGTGGTCACGGCGATTATATTCTTATCATTTTTGCCGAGTTCCAACATTGTGTCCGTGAAACTCTTACGGCAGGCAACACTCTTTATTTCCATGATTAACAGTTCTTTTTAAGTTCTTCGATGCGGTTTGAAATCTCTGTAATGGCCTTCTCATACTCCTCAGCCGTGGGCACGCCATGATGCCACTTCAAGATGTTCTCCATCAGCGACACGTGGAATCCCTTCGTCGTGCGAAGGATGACAAGATGGGGTTTGCCATTGGTATAATCGATGTTCTCGAGTGTCTTGACGATGGCTTCCATGCTGTTTCCGTCGATGTCATGCACGTCCCAGCCGAAAGCTTCCCAGCGGGCGCGAATCGGCTCGATGGGCATAACGTCCTCGGTCGAAGCACTGATCTGAAGGCCGTTGCGGTCAATCATGGCCACGAGGTTGTCCAGTTTATATTTGTTTCCAGCCATCGCAGCTTCATAGATGGAACCTTCGCCTTGTTCGCCGTCGCCCATCAGCACATACGTGCGATAGGGTTTCTTGTCCATCTTGGCAGCGATGGCGCAGCCCACACCGATGGACAGGCCGTGTCCCAGCGCACCGCTGTTGAACTCGATGCCCGGAACCTCCACCGTCGGGTGGCCGGCCAGTATAGATAGATATTCCCCATAGGTGTCAACCAGCTCTTTCGTGATGAAACCTCTGGCCTCAAGCACGGTGTAGAGAGCCTCCACGCAGTGACCTTTACTCATGATGAAACGGTCGCGTCCTTCCATCTTCGGATTCTGGGGATCGACATTCATGATACGGAAATAGAGCGCCGTCAGGGCGTTCAATGAAGAGAGGTCTCCACCGATGTGCCCGGCTTTAGCTTTGTAGACCACCTCGACTAGTCGTTTTCTGATTTGTTCGCATTTCAGGGTCAGTTCCGGAATGCTTGGATGATTATTCATAGTACGTATAATTAAAGTAATTATTTAGAATCAACTGTCTACTAGAGAGCAAAAGTAATGTTTATTTATTCAGTTTCAAAAACATTGCTCCCGTTTGTTAGCAAAAAGTTCGTTAAGAGCCACAAAAACGTCCGCTCCATCGGCTGACAAAGGCTGACATTCCAGCCGTTTGAGCACCCTCCTTTCCGCCCGACCATACCCTCCTTTCCGTGGTCGGGCGGAAAGGAGGGCGTGGTCGGCTACCCTTAACAGGGCACTTCGGGGCTGTCTACAGGCCTCATCGAAGGGATAAATGAAAAAACCTGCCGGCCTGTTCTTGTACCAAACAGACTGGCAGGTTCTCACAAGCCCTGACCGGACGAACGGATGTCAGCGATTGATTTCCCCGCTTCCGTTTTTCAGTATCAAGGCTTCGATTTCTTTTGCCTTCACCATGTTGTAGTCACCGGCTATGGTGTTCTTGAGCGCCGAAGCGGCAGCAGCGAAGTCCACCCGCTTCTGGTCGTCCTCGTAGGCCGTGTGTGCATAGAGCAGTGCGCCCACAAAAGCATCCCCCACACCGATGCAGTCGACAATGTTGTTGATGTCATACACCCGTGTGAATTTGGTCGTCCCCTCCGAGTGGAGCACGCCGGCCAAGGTATGGTGTTCCGAACTCATCACATTGCGCAACGCGATGTAGATGTGTTTGCAGCGGGGGACATATTTACTGATTTCCCGACAGAAGTTGTCATAGGCATAACGGTCGATGCCGTCATCAGCCGACTCGGAAGTGAATCCCGGCGAAGGTATGCCCAGGATGGTCGAATACTCGCCTTCGCTGCCGAACAGGATGTCACTGTGTTCCATCAGCGGAAGCATCACCTCCTTCGCATTCTTTCCATAGTTCCATAGATTTTTGCGATAGTTGATGTCACAGCAGATGGTAAGACCCATTTCGTCGGCGACCTGTATGGCTTCCTCACAGACGGCAGCCAGCCCGTCGGTCAACGAAGCATCGATGCCTGACCAGTGGAAGATACTGGCCCCTTCGAAGACACGGTGCCAGTCGACCATCCCCGGCTTCAAGTCAGTGAACGAAGAGCCGTCTCGGTCATAAATCACCTGCGAGCTACGCATGGCCACGGCTTTCTCCATGTAATAAGTGCCCAGTCGCTTCCCGCCCAACAGGATGTTTTTCGTCCCCACGTTGTGCGAGCGAAGTTCCGTGATGCAGTTTTCGCCCAAGGCATTTTCCGGCAGGCGGGTCACATAGTCTACTTCTCCGCCATAGTTGGCAATGGAAATGGCCACATTGGCCTCGCTTCCACCATAGTTGGCCACAAAAAGACGGCTTTGCTGTATACGCAAATTGTCAGGAGGAGTCAAGCGTAGCATAATCTCCCCGAAAGTTACAATCTTCTTACTCATTGTTGTTTTTGATTTTCATTAATCCCTTCTAACGCTTTATCGCATTGCAAATATAAAGAAGAATCCATCATAGCCCATCATATAGAAATAAAAGATAACACAAAAAAAAGACAGAGAAGAAACAAATCTTCCCTGCCTTTCTATTTTCCCTCTCGATTAATTGTATTTGTCTTCTATCGTTAATCCAAATAAACATCAAGTCCTTTATTGTGTAACGTCAAATTCAGCAACGTCACGTATTTCCTATATTGTTCTTTGTCCAAAGCAGATTTCATCAACTTCAAATTCCCCATCACAGCTTTGCGGACCAACGTCGAACGAGAAGCCTCGTCTTTGCTGCGGGCAGCCTTCAAGAGTTTATTCGAGAAATACTCACAAGCCATGGCAACATCGTCATACTGACTGCTGCTCAATTCCAGGCAGTGTGTCAATCGGCCTGCATTCACTGACCAAGTCCACGTCTCAGCATTGGTTCTTTCACCTGCAAAGCCTGTCGATACCACAAGCAGCGTAGCTGCAAAAAGTAATGCAATCCTTTTCATAATCTTTCTCCTTTTACCTTAAAAAATTAAACTTAATAACTAAAATTGCTATTTTTCTCTTCTATCTCTTTCTTTTTGACATTGCAAAGATATAAGCCTTTTCTAGACCCGCCTCGCTTATTTTGTTAACATATGTAAACCTACGTCTAAACCGTCACTTATTTGATTTATATCAAGATAAATCGTCATAAAAACACCTCAATTAGCTTTCAATTATAACTTTTCCGCTACAGAACACTCATTTTTCTTCTAAATCATATCAGAAAAAGCCCTCATAGCTCATCACTTGGAAACAACAGAGAACACACAAAAAAAGACAGAGAAGAAACAAATCTTCCCTGCCTTTCTATTTTCCCTCTCGATTAATTGTATTTGTCTTCTATCGTCAATTCAAATAAACATCAAGTCCTTTATTGCGCAACGTCAAATTCAGCAACGTCACGTATTTCCTATATTGTTCTTTGTCCAAAGCAGATTTCATCAACTTCAAATTCCCCATCACAGCTTTGCGGACCAACGTCGAACGAGAAG
>JACJJM010000213.1 GCA_016900015.1 Phocaeicola coprophilus
AATCAGAACCGGCAAGAATAATTTCGGAAAGAAGGTACTCCATACTGCCCGGTAGATTCTTTCGGCATCACCTTTGATATTATTCAGGGCGGCAGAAATTCCTACCGTCTTCCATCCGAACATATTGTCCACATAGGAAGAATCCAGGTGGTAATAGATCCGCACCAGTTTTGATGTCAGCCCGTAAGCGATAAATCCGACGGCAAATACTGCGATATATTTAAAACCGCAGAAAAACCA
>JACJJM010000214.1 GCA_016900015.1 Phocaeicola coprophilus
GTATACTAAGGATAAAGGTATAACAAGTTATTATCCAGAAGATTTTGACATGAGTAATAAAAATTTCATATTTATTGATGATTCATTATTTACTGGAAAAACATATTTAAAAATAGATAATTTTTTATCGGAATTTAATTCAAAAATAAAGGAAGTTTTAGTTGTTTATGATGGCTCAAAAAATTATAATCCAATTATCAAATCACTATTTAAATATTATGATAAATAAAAATGAGATT
>JACJJM010000215.1 GCA_016900015.1 Phocaeicola coprophilus
CTAGGTATGGCACATACTTAGCAGAAGACTGGAAGAAAGAGATAGTTAGTATTGCCAATAAATTAGCAAGAGATAAAGCTAAAATATACGTCAAAGCTGCCTTACAAGCTGCTGCTGATAGTGTGTATGGGGAGGGCCATCAATTAATAAATGGTGAGGTTGTGCCATTTGAAAAGAGTGATGGAATTATATTTCATCCTGCAGACCAACCTTATCCAGACTTAGAGTTTATTATTAAC
>JACJJM010000216.1 GCA_016900015.1 Phocaeicola coprophilus
TAGTAGAGTTCTGCTGCTGCATCGTCATATATCATCGCGAAGTCGTCAAGTCCGAGCAAGGGGTATTCCTCATGATAAAAGGAATGCAGGTCGGCAGGTGTCAATGTAGGGTCTGAAATAAGCGAATCCCTTACCAGTTCATACATTTCCTCATACTGTTCCCACCATACCAACTGGCAGTCGTAACCTTTCATCCGTCCCGGCTCATGAGGATATACCTTGGTGCAATGTGTGATTA
>JACJJM010000217.1 GCA_016900015.1 Phocaeicola coprophilus
AAGATAGACTTCATTCAGCGAGGTGCATCGGTGTTGCTCGACGAAGAAGTTCTCGCTCCACTGAGCGCGAACTGAGCGAGCGAGCGTTCCCTTGCGTGGGAGGCTCGCCCAAATCTCTGATTTCTTGTTCGCCCCTTCGCACAGGCGGTTTCCACACAGTGGAACTCGCCTAGATCGTCCAGGGAATTGGACCAGCATGTCAAGGATTGGCAGGCTCGAATTCGCCCGCTTTTTCACG
>JACJJM010000218.1 GCA_016900015.1 Phocaeicola coprophilus
GGTGAAGCCCGAGAACGTCGAGGTAAGCGACGGGCTAAAATAGTCATGCCGAAGCTGCTGCTGAAATCCGGCATCGTCGTCACCCAGGATCCAAAGCTGGGCGTGCTGCCCTGCGGCGACGTGCTGATCGAGGATGGCCGCGTCGCCGCCGTCGCGCCCTCGCTCGCGGCCGGTAACGCCGAGATCGTGGATTGCGCCGGTCATTTCGTGCTGCCGGGCCTGATCAACGCCCATATGC
>JACJJM010000219.1 GCA_016900015.1 Phocaeicola coprophilus
CGTATGTTCTGCGTGCGTTTTCGCTTAGGTCTTTGTTCCAATACGCATCCTCATATTCCCAGTTGCTGAACCATGCTTCCTCTGTGTCTGCGTACATTGATTCAAGATTGAACGCACCGTCATGGGCGATGAAGCACTTGAAACGTTTGTCATGGTGTCCAGCAAGATAATATACGCTGAAGCCGCCGAAACTTGCTCCTACTGCGCCAAGACGGTCTTTGTCAACGAATGGCAGGTT
>JACJJM010000220.1 GCA_016900015.1 Phocaeicola coprophilus
TCTCGGCATACAAGACCTGGTTCTTGCCTACGGCCTTCATAAGGGCTGTCCAATCAAGCTCGGCGTAGTAAACCGGCTTTGATATATCTACGGTTTTCAGCAGTTTGGCGCTTACCACGCCCATCTCGGCGAGCTTTTTGCCGCCACGGTTCTCTATTGTTAAGCCGTGGGCAAAAACATCATTAGCGCTTTTCTTCCGCACTGTCATGCCTTGCTTCAGCCCTATGCGGTCGAATAT
>JACJJM010000221.1 GCA_016900015.1 Phocaeicola coprophilus
TCGTTAGGGTGCTTGCCGCGCTCGGGGGAATAGCGGTCATCCAGATGCTCGATCGTCGCTTCGTCGTCGTGAAACGCGCCGCCCTGCCCCAAGGAGAAGAACATCCTGCCGCCGCACCAGAAACACTTCCCATCCTGTCGGATGAACATCCGCAACCGTTTGCGCTGCATCTTCGACAGCCTGGTGGCATCAAGCGAAGGCATCACGCACCGCCTTTCGCAAGCTCACCGGCGCAGGC
>JACJJM010000022.1 GCA_016900015.1 Phocaeicola coprophilus
GTAACGATAAATAAGAACAACCCCGCGACTAACAGATACAGAAGTCTGCGTTTCATATCGTACATTATTTAATAGTTATTCATGGTTCTCACCGTCTGGTGGATGGAAACTTCCCAAGCCAATCTCTATGTATGTGAACTGCGCTTCTAAAGTTCCATTTTGAGTTCGTTTAGAATCACATTGCAAATATAAATGATTTTCCAATATAGTGTTACCATACTTTACCATCCTACTCCAAAGCCGCATCGTTTTTTTGGCTTTTGTTTCTTAAATTGAAGACAAATATTTAACATTACAAGTTAATACCTGCAAGAAAGCATGTATATAATTATCAAAATGAGAGTAAAACAATAAGCCAAAACCTAATATAAAAAACCAGTACCAAAACACAACATACTGATTTTCAAAGATAAGAAAACAAGATATTCCATCCTTTCTTCTTAAAACCTCCTCCGAAAAGGATACATTTTAGTCCTTTCAGGACAAAAATAATTCAATTTTACCCCCCCCCTGTAAATTACTTTCAAAATTATTGAAAAAGTGTTTGAATCACAGGAAGCATATTTCTTATGTTTCTTCCAAATATTCCTTCTTTTTATTTCATTAACAGTATAACACTTTAATTAGCATTAAGAGCCTTGCAAGACACTCCCGAAACACTACGAAACATCCGGACATGGAGACCATACCCTAAAGGGTAGCCAAGAGCGGAAAGGAGGGTAGCCGAGGACGGAAAGGAATCCGTGGTCGGGCGGAGTCCTTTGCTTGGTCCTGCCCCTTTCTGTCCCTTCGGATGTGCCATCCGAAGGAGTCGAATGTGAGGATTTCCTATCCGAAATGTCAGCAAACGTCCTAAACACAATTTATAGAGACGCTCGGTCGGAGCGTCCGTTGCCACACAGGACGGCTAAAGCTTTTGCAATCAATGAACTCCTCTTTCCGGACGCTCCGACCGAGCGTCCCTATAAGTATACCGGACTGGGTGGATGTATTTGAGTGGTAAGACGAGAGGCTGTGGCGAAATGAGACTTAAGCACAAAGACACAGAGGCACAGAGATTTTAGTTTACTGACCTGTAATACTTTCCCTCTGTGTCTCCGTGTCTCTGTGTTTGATATTCTTCGTTACGGCACAGCCTCTTCCGCCATGCCTGAATCCTGCTATGAACGAATCAGAGATTCTGATACACGATACGTCCGGATGTGCCATCCGGACAAACTGAGTTTCTGAGAGGGGCGGCGAAGCCGTCCTACTACAACTTCTGTCCCTTCGGATGTGTCTTCCGAAGGAATCGAATGTGAGGATTTCCTATCCGAAATGTCAGCAAACGTCCTAAACACAATTTATAGAGACGCTCGGTCGGAGCATCCGGAAGATGGTATACAATATTTAGACGCAGACGACGCGGATTAATCTTACTGTAAAACACTGAATCCCGCTGAATCTTATAAATCCGCGCCCATCAGCGGCATCCGTGTCTAAAAAATAACCGGATAGATTCATTTAATTCCTGCGACTTACTTATCAGGTGAATTCTTCCACCATATACATGTGGTCGGAAGCCTGGTGCTTGTAGGCATCAGGGTCAAGCGCATAACATATCATATAGGGGGCACTCTCCACCCATGTGCGGAAACGCACATCCGGGACATACTGTTCGGCAAAGGCCAGGAGACGATCCAGCTCGAAACTGTCGGAGACGATGCCGGCCCCGTTGGACGCGGCGTCAAAGGCATTGCAATCCTGCTCGATGTGGGCCGGCACCATCAGCACCGGTTTACACAGATACATCGCTTCGCAAATGGACTCGAAACCGGCCGTGCTGGCATAAGCCCGGCAACCACTCATCTGGCGCAGGAACTCGACGTCATTGAGCGGATAGAAACTCAGCGTGTCATCCTCCCGGCGGACGGTCTTCTCACCCCGTTTGTCCCAAAAGAAGCGGAGGGGCACATCGGGATGCAGGGCATGCCACTCGCGTACACTTTCCGCAAAGCCGGAATTGACCATATAGCCATGCACATAGTCGCCCTCCGAGCATTCGCAGCGGAACACTTCCTTGCGGAGCAGAGGCGGAACGACGCGAATGTCTTCCTTCTCGTCCTCGTCCATCGCATGAAACGAAAGCGCCAGTTTCTTCTTTGCCCCGATACATGTCAGCCGGGTGAAAAACTTCAGCCCCCACAAGCCGGGCAGGCTCTTCTTGGGAAAGCGGAAATCGTGATGGAGGAAAAGATACTGATGGCCGATGCAGACCTGGGGCGTCGGGATGCGATAGAGCGCATAAGCCAGGCCGGTGAGAAGTTCGTAAAAATTGACCACCATGTCGGCCCCGCTACGGGCAATGTGTTCCTTGATGAAATGCATGCTACGCAGATAGACCGGCAGCCGGGCCACGTTGTAAGCCACACTGCGGGTGATGTTGTTGCGCTTGTTGGAAGCCGTAGGCAGGAAGTTGGGGCTTTCAAAACGGTGGATGGGCGCATGGATGCTGCGGCTGAAGAAGGCCGGGAGCTGGCGCGAACTGCTTTTCCCCACCAACACTTCCACGACTTCGTGTCCACTGCTGCGCAGGATTTCTTCAAGTGCGATGGCTTGGGTCAAGTGTCCTCGGCCCTCCCCTTGGACGATAAACAGGTATTTCATGAGGCTGAAACTATAGTTGGAACAATGTTGAGCGCGGACGGAGTTTCTTCCAACTCAACTTCGGCGTAGTAGACGATGTTCCAGTCGCCCTCTGTGCTTTCTGTAAGAGCCGACATCGTTTCTACCCAATCGCCGGAGTTGAGATAGTGTATCTGTCCGTAGTAACGGTTGTCTGGATGATGGATATGGCCGCAGATGATGCCGTCACACCGACGCGACACGGCAAACTCGGCCAGTGTGGTTTCAAAGTCGGAGATGTAGGACACGGCCGACTTGACACGCTGCTTGATGTGCTGCGAGAGCGAATAGTAAGGCTTCCCGCGATGTGCACGATAGCGGTTGTAGATGCCGTTGAACCATAACAGGAAGGTGTAACCCAAATCGCCGAGATGGGCCAACCACTTCATCTGCGTGGTGACACGGTCAAAGATGTCCCCGTGGGTAACAAAATAACGCTTGCCGTCGGCTCCGTCCAGCACATATTCCTTCACGATGTGCAGGTTGGCAAAGTCGATAGGAGCAATGCTATCCAGGAAGTCGTCGTGGTTGCCGCGCACGTAGATAATCTCCGTGCCATAGTTCTCCATCATCTTCATGAGGATTTTGAAAAATTGCGTATGTGCAGGTTGCCAACGGCGTGTGCCGTTCTTACGAATGTGCCATCCGTCGATGATGTCACCATTGAGTATAAGACGGTCACAGTTGATGCTGCGCAAGAAGCGGCTCACCTCTTCGACCTTGGAATGAGTGGTCCCCAAATGGATGTCCGAAAGGACCACCGTGCGGAAATGTTTGCGTATAAACATAATAGCGTGTTCACCTTTATTACTGACACAAAGGTAAACACGCTATATTACGAAGTGATGTACAAAGCGTTACGTTTCGTTGTCGAATTATTCCCAGCCTCCGCCCAGCGCCTTGTAGAGTTGCACCATCGCGATTTGCTTGTCGCGGACGGCATTGCTCAGGGCTATCTGCGCGTCGAGATAGGTACGCTGGGCGTCGAGCCAGTCGAGGTAGCTGATATAACCGTTCATATATTGCGTGCGGGTAAGCGAAGTGCTCTTTCGGGCCGCTTGCTCCAGCTTCAGGCGCGAGTCGTAGATGTCCTGCACCTTGTTGAATTCGACCATCGCATTGCGGGCATCCTTGAAAGCCGAAAGGACAGCTTTCTCATACTGGTGGACAGCCTGCTCGTAGGCCGCCTTCTTGGCCTTCAGCGCAGCACGGTTCTTCCCCATCGCAAACAGGGGCGTGAGCAGGTTGGCACTCAGGAAATGATAGGGCGAATGAAGGAAATCCTTGAACTCCTCGCTCTCCAGTCCATAGTGCGCCGTGAGGGTGATGCGGGGAAAGAGATTGGTATAAGCAATGCCCACATCGGCATTGGCTGCGATGAGGGCCTCTTCGGCTGCACGCACGTCAGGACGGCGTTCGAGCAGCGAGGAAGGCAATCCCGCAGGCAAAGTCTCAGGCAGACGGATGTCCTGCGGGTGGTGTGAACGCTCCACTTTCTCGGGATAACGCCCGGCAAGGAAATTGATGTCATTCTCCTTCAAGGCGATGCTACGTTCCAGGTCGGGCACGAGGGTAGCCGTGCGGGCAAGCTCCACCTGAGCCTGCTGGTAGACAGCTTCCGAGGTCAACCCGCCATTGAAACGCAGACGCGCCAGGCGCACACTTTCCTCACGGGCACTCAGCGTCTGCTTCACGATGGCCAGCTCATTGTCCAGCGCAACCAATTCGAAATAAGCCTGTGCCACCTGCGCCACAAGTGTCATCTGCAAGGCACGACGGTTCTCCACAGCCTGCACGAACTGTGCCATACTCTTGTCCTTCGCCCAACGCAGATTGCCCCAGAGGTCCAATTCCCAAGAAGCGATAAACTTGGCCGTATATTCAGGTGTGGACTTATAATTGTCGCCTCCATAGTTTTCGGCTTCCTTGTCCGTATAGAGTCTCCCGTTCACCTGCGGAAACATATCTGCATAGGCGATACGTCTCTGTGCCGCCATCTCCTTCAAACGTGCGGCAGCAGTGAGCATATCCTTGTTATGCTCCAACGTCTCGCGGATAAGTTTCTGCAGCGTGGTGTCCGTATAGAGTTCCCACCAACGGAAGTCAGCGATGGATGTCGTGTCTGTCGCCGTGCTGTCAAGCAAAGCCGGCAGGTGCAAGTCGGGACGTGCATAGTGCTTGCCCAGCTGGCATGACACAGTACACAGACTGAAAAGAATGATATAGACGAAATGCTTCATACGACAAGTCATTTATGTTTGGAAAGTTTGTTTTTAGCCTTATCCTTGGCCTTGTAGATATACACAAAGAAGAACGGTACGAGGATGATGCCGAAGATGACGGCACAAATCATGCCGAAAAACACACCTGTGCCAATGGCCCGACGGCTGGCTGCTCCCGGACCGGAAGCGATCACCATCGGCAGCATACCGAGGATGAAGGCCAGCGAAGTCATCAGAATGGGACGAAAACGCATCTGTGCGGCGTGTATGGCAGCCTGAAGTGTGTCCACACCCTTGCTGACCTGCTCTTTGGCAAACTCCACGATAAGGATGGCATTTTTAGCCGCCAAGCCGACCAACATCACCAATCCTATCTGGAAATACACGTCGTTTTCCAGGCCGCATGCCCACACGCCCAAGTAAGCGCCCAAAGCCGCCACAGGCAACGACAGGAGCACGGCTGCGGGAATCATCCAGCTTTCATAGAGGGCGGCCAGGAAAAGGAAGACGAAAAGAAACACCAGCGCCAACACCAGTCCGGTCTGTCCGCCGGCCTGCTTCTCCTGATAGGACAGTCCGCTCCACTCCACGCCGATGTTGTCAGGCAAATGCTCGCGGGCCACTTCCTCAATGGCATTCATCGCCTGCCCCGAACTATAGCCTTCAGCCGCATCGCCTCGGATAATGGATGTGGTGAACATGTTGAAACGCTTGATGCTTCCGGGCCCGGTCGTATAGGAGGCCGTACCCAACGCCGTCAGGGGAATCATCGCCCCGTCGGTGCCCCGCACAAAGAAAAGGTTCAGATTGTCCTTGTGCTTGCGATAAGAAGCCTCAGCCTGAATATAGACGCGGTAGATACGGTTGAACATATTGAAGTCGTTCACGTAGACAGAACCCGTGTATGCCTTCATCGTAGAAAACACATCCGACAAAGGTACGCCGGCAAACTTCACCTGGTCACGGTCTACATCAAAATAAAGTTGAGGTATCTCAGACTGAAGTGATGAAGAAAGCCCGGTCAGCTCTTCACGCTGGGAAGCGTAATATAACAAGGTGTCGACAGCTTGCACCAAATCATCAAACGTGGCGTCGCCGCGTGCCTCAAGCTGCATCTCAAATCCTCCGGAACTGCCCAGGCCGGGAATCACCGGCGGTGTGGAGAGATAGACCTTGCTCTCCGGATAACGGGAGAACTCCGTACGCACGCGGGCCATCAGCTGGTCGATGGTGGTATTGTCACGTTCCTTCCAGGGTTTCAGAATCACGGTCAGCGTGGTGCGCCCTTGGTTGCTCCCCACACGAGGACTGGAACCGGTCACATTCTGCACATATTCCACCTCGGGGAGCGTCATCAAATAGTCTACAGCACGCTCCGTCACGACGCGTGTCCGCTCCAGCGTTGCCCCCTCAGGCAGCTCCAGCTCCACGGTGAAATAGCCTTGGTCCTCTGTGGGAAGGAAGCTGGCTGGGATGATGCGGTGGATGAGCAGGATGGCTATAAGCACCATACCGAACACGCTCATCACGCGCCGTGGATGCTGAATGACCCGGGTGATGGCAGAGACATATTTGTTGTTGCCCACGCGGAGCCAATAGTTTATGTAACGGAACACGATGTTTTTCTTCTTATGCCCTCCGGATGAAGCCGGCTTCAGGATGAGTGAACACATCACCGGGCTTAGCGTAAGGGCAACAATGGTCGAGATGAGCACCGACACGACGATGGTGATGGTGAACTGGCGATAGAGCTGCCCCGTAATACCCGGCAGGAAACTCACCGGGACAAACACAGCGGCCAACACCAACGAAGTCGCGATCAAAGCACTGGCCAGTCCGTTCATGGCTTTCTTGGTGGCCTCATATGCTCCCAGCTTCTCTTCATCCATAATGCGCTCCACATTCTCCACGACGACAATGGCGTCGTCGACCACGATGCCGATGGCCAAGATGAGTCCGAGCAGTGTCAGGATATTGAGCGAGAAACCAAAGATGAGCATGAAACCAAACGTACCAATGAGTGAAATAGGTACGGCCACCACAGGAATAAGCGTCGCACGCCAACTCTGCAAAGACAAGAACACGACCACAATCACAAGGAACAAAGCCTCGAAAAGCGTCTTGTAGACTTCATGAATAGACTCGGAGATGTAGGTCGTCATGTCGAAGGGAATCTCGTATGTCAGGCCTTCCGGGAAATTACGGCTGATGTCCTCCATCGCATCCTTCACCTTCTGAGCCACTTCCATCGCGTTCGCTCCGGGCAGCATGTAAATGCCCAGCACAGCGGCATTGCCTCCGTTGATGCCACTCTCGGTGTTGTAGGAAGAGGCTTCCAGCGACACGCGGGCCACGTCACGCAAGCGGATTATCGAACCATCTGCATTGGCCCGCACGACAATGTCCTCAAACTGGCTGACCGTCGACAGGCGTCCTTGTGTGGTGATGGGGATGGTCACGTCAAGCCCTGACACGGGTTGCTGTCCAAGCACACCGGCTGCCGACTCGCGGTTCTGGTCCTTCAACGCAGTCTGTAAGTCCTGCACCGTGAGGCCGAAGTTGGCCATCTTGTCGGGCTGCACCCATATCTGCATGGCATAATAACGGCTACCGATGTTCGACACACGCCCCACGCCGGGAATACGGCGGAGCACGTCGACGACATTGATGGTCGCAAAGTTGCTCAGGTATATCTCGTCAAACTTCGGGTCGTTCGACGTAAGGCAGAGTGTCATCAACTGGCTCGCAGCCTGTTTCTCCACAGAAATACCGTTCTGGATGACTTCAGCCGGCAGGCGCGATTCGGCCAGTTTCAGGCGGTTCTGTATCTCCACGGCTGCCAGGTCAGGGTCGGCCGAGATGTCGAAGGTCACGGTCGCCGAGAAACCTCCCGAGTTGGAACTGGTCGACTCCATGTAGAGCATGCCCGGAGTACCGTTGAGTTCCTGCTCGATGGGCGTGGCGACAGCCTGGGATACCGTCGTCGCACTCGCTCCGGGGTAGGAAGCACTGATTTTCACCACCGGGGGTGTAATCTGGGGATACTGGTCAATGGGGAGCATCGTCAGGCCGATGATGCCCACAATGACGATGACTATCGAGATGACCGCCGAAAACACGGGGCGGTCGATAAAGAAATTCACTTTCATTGGGCGAATGGATGTTTAGACGTTACGGTTCGTGAGTGTGTCGCTTGCCGCAGAAGGGCGGACAAACGTGCTGTCGGAAGGCAAAGTCAGGTTGCTGTTGTCAATACGGACACGCATACCGGGCGTCAGCTTATGATAACCTTCAGCCACAACCTGCTCACCGGCCGCCACACCACGTTCGACCACCACATAGTTGTCCTGCTCGGGACCCAATTCGACAAAACGCCTCTCCACGGTCGAATCCCGGCGCACCACATAAATATAAGCACCACCCTTCTCGATGATGACCGCCTTCTGCGGCACCATAAGGGCATCCTCAATCACGTCAAGCAACAGGCGCACTTTCGTAAACTGCCCGGGCAGGAGGACGCGGTCGGGGTTCGGCATCTCCGCACGCACCGAGAACGTACCCGTGCGAGGGTCGACTTGCGGTTCGGCGAAGTCCACAAGCCCGCGATACGGATAGACCGTGTTGTCGGCCAGCGTGACCGTGACGTAAGGTTGCCACGAGCGTGTCGAATCCTTCTGTCCGAGATTGACATTGCGCTCCTTGCTCTTCAGGTAGTCGAGGGCCGTCATGCTGAAGTCGACCAACACGGTGTCGCTCTTCACGATGGTCGCCAGAAGCGACTTGCCGCCCGTGCCCACAAGCGTCCCCAAGTCAACCAGCCGCTCGCTGATGTTGCCCGAGATGGGCGAACGGACTATCGTATAGCCCAGTTCCTGCTCGGCCTGGAAAAGGTCAGCCTCGCTCATGGCCACAGACGCGACAGCGCTCTCGTAGGCCGCCACCGCATTGTCCAGGTCGAGCTGGCTCGCCGCGTTCTGCTCGTAGAGCGGGCGGATGCGTTCCAAGTCACGCTCGGCCTTGCGCTCCTGCGCCTCGTCTTTCTTGAGCTGGGCACGCGCCTTGTCGGCCTTGGCCCGATATTGTTCCTGATTGATGACGAAGAGCACCTGGTTTTTTGTCACATACGTGCCTTCCTCGAAAAGCATTTCCTCCAGAAAGCCTTCCACACGGGCACGTATCTCGACGAACTGCTGGGCGCGGACGCGACCCACATATTCGCCATAAATGTTCACATCTTCCTGCGTGACGGGCACCGTAGCGATGACCGGCACATCGGGCTTGACCGCGCGGCGATGCGTCAGCACCCACACCGCAGCCGCCACGAATACCAGGGCTACACACGTGTACATGATTTTCTTCCGCGAGAGACGGAATTCTCTGTTCCTTAAAAGTCTTTTCATACCTAATCGAAAATCGTTGTATTATGCAATCTGTCTTAGTCTTTCCTTCACACTGCGGTGCAAAGATAGGGCCTTTTTCCTTAGCGAAAGTCCCTCATAGGCATAAAAAGAACAAATCATGTGCCAGGCTTACGTATCCTTTTTTCCCGCACACAAGAGCCCTCCTTTTGTAGAAAGAAGTCCAAAAGTTGTGGAATTATTCCCCATCTGCAAGCAGGCTTCCACTCCCCGGATGCGAGTCAGGCGCGGCCATTCCGCCGCCAGCCGCAGGCCAGGGCTCTTTTTTCAACTATTTTCTCAGATGGGCACAAGGTCTGCAAAAGGAAGCCTCACCTCAGGCAATTTCCTTATAATCAACAGCTAGCATCTGCTCATGGACGGCCTTAAGGAAAAGCGAGGGCCGAGCCTAGGGTAAGGTCGGCTACCCTCCTTTCCGTGGTCGCCTACCTTAGTTCCGGCTTTCGCACACCTTTAAGGCCAGCCCGAAGCGGTCTTTTTTGTAAATAAAGAGGAAAACAAATACCTCCCGCTCTCCGAATTTGAGATAAATTAAATGCAAAAGCCCACTTGCTGCCGGGCGGATTTCTCTTAGTTGCTCAAAAAATGTATCTTTGCCTCATTATAAAAACAAACAGTAGATTGCAGAATGAAAGAATTTGTCATCTCACAGGCGCAGACCGAAAAGGCCGTACTCGTCGGCCTCATCACACGGCTGCAAGACGAACGCAAGACAAACGAATACCTGGACGAACTGGCCTTCCTCGCCGAGACCGCAGGCGCGGAAGTGGCCAAACGCTTCACGCAAAAGCTCGACATGCCCAACTCCGTCACCTACATCGGCAAAGGCAAACTGGAGGAAATCCGTGACTACATCGCCGCCCGCGAGGACGACCCGGAGACGGAAATCGGCATGGTCATCTTCGACGACGAGCTGTCGGCCAAGCAAATACGCAACGTCGAAAAGGAACTGAAAGTCAAGATACTCGACCGCACCTCACTCATCCTCGACATCTTCGCCATGCGCGCCCAGACGGCCAGTGCCAAGACACAGGTCGAGCTGGCACAGTATAAATACATGCTCCCCCGCCTCCAGCGGCTATGGACCCACCTCGAACGCCAAGGCGGAGGCTCGGGCAGCGGCAAGGGAGGCTCGGTCGGCCTGCGCGGACCGGGCGAGACACAGCTCGAAATGGACCGCCGAATCATCCTGAATCGCATGTCGCTCCTCAAACAGCAGCTTGCCGAAATCGACCGTCAGAAGTCCACCCAACGCAAGAACCGCGGACGGCTCATCCGTGTGGCCCTCGTCGGCTACACGAATGTCGGCAAGTCGACCCTCATGAACCTGCTCGCCAAGAGCGAGGTGTTTGCCGAAAACAAGCTCTTCGCCACGCTCGACACCACCGTGCGCAAGGTCATCATCGACAACCTCCCCTTCCTCCTGTCCGACACCGTGGGCTTCATCCGCAAGCTCCCGACCGACCTCGTCGACTCCTTCAAGTCTACGCTCGACGAAGTCAGAGAGGCTGACTTACTCGTCCACGTCGTCGACATCTCCCACCCCGACTTCGAGGAGCAGATACAAGTGGTCGAGAAAACACTCGCCGACCTGGGCTGCGCTGACAAGCCGACCATCCTCCTGTTCAACAAGATAGACGCTTACACCTGGGTGGAAAAGGCCGCCGACGACCTGACGCCCCGCACGAAAGAAAACATCACACTGGAGGAACTGATGCAGACATGGATGGCGAAGATGCACGACAACTGCCTCTTCATCTCCGCACGCCAGCGGGAAAACATCGAAGAACTGAAAGAACTCCTATATAAAAAGGTAAAGGAACTGCACGTGCAGAAGTATCCCTACAACGACTTCCTCTACCAAACCTACGACAACGATGGCACGCCCGAATGATTACCGTCCGCTCACGCCGGAAGAAATCCACGTTCTGGAAGCCCGCAGATGCCATGCCGACGACTGGACGAACGTGGCGGTGTGCGACGGCTTCATCCCCGAGCGGGTGGAAGACGTGCGTTTCTATGGAAAAATCCGCCTAGGTTCGTTCCGCGGCACGCTCACGACAGCCGACGGCATGGAGCGTCCCTCGGGCATCCGGCAGGCTGAACTGCATGACGTGACCGTGGGCGATGACTGCCTCATCGAGCACGTCCACGGCTACATTGCCCACTACGACGTGGCCGACCGCGCATACATTTCCGACATCGGGACGATGGTTACTCAGAAAAATGCCACGTTTGCCCAAGGCCGGCGCATCCACGTCCTGGGCGAGACAGGCGAACAGTTCGTCGTCCCCCTCCACCGCCATCTGGCAGCACAAGAGGCCTACTTACGCACACAGCCTGCAATATTCAGCTTCAGCGAGCTGGACATCCGGCTCGACAAAGCCGTGTCGTCAGCCCTCCCCGCACGGGGTATGGTGGGTGAAGGAGCTACGGTCTGCCATACGCGGCAAGTGAAGGACACCTACATCGGCCCTCATGCCTCAGTGGACAGCGCCGACGTGGTGGACGACTGCTTCCTCGACAGCACAAAAGATGCGCCCGTACGCGTCGGGGCAGGTGCCATCTGCCGCCACAGCATCCTGGCTGCCGGCGCGGCAGTGACAGACGGGGCGAAGGTGAACGAATGCTTCGTAGGGCAAGCCGCACACATCGGACGGGGATTCACCGCCGAATCATCCCTTTTCTTTGCCAACTGCCATCTGGACAACGGCGAGGCCTGTGCCGTCTGTGGCGGCCCATTCACCGTAAGCCACCACAAATCGACATTGCTCATCGGCTGCATGACTTCCTTCTTCAACGCCGGTTCGGGCACAAACATGAGCAACCATGCCTACAAGCTCGGCCCGATTCACTACGGTACGCTCGACCGGGGCTGCAAGACAGCCTCCGGCGCACACCTCGTGTGGGACGGGCACATCGGCGCATTCTCGATGGTAATGGGCCGATATGCCTGCCATGCCGACCTCTCCGACTTCCCTTTCTCCTATATATTCACCCGTCCCGACGGGAAAGTGATGATCGTTCCGGGTGTGAACTTCGCCACCGTGGGCATCTATCGCGACGTGCGGAAATGGCCCGGACGCAACCAATGTGTGTCAACGGCCGATTGCCTTGTCTCCACCTATGAGGAACTGACACCCGACACCATCAGCCACCTGCGCCGGGGACGAACCCTGCTGGAGGAATTGCTATCAGCTTCCCCCGCAGAAGAGTCCGGCTACGTCGTGGACAAAGATGTGCTTGTCACTCCCAAGGCGCTACGTCGGGGCATCGAACTCTATCGATGGATGGAGCAGCTCTACATCGCCCGTAACGTGAATGCAAACTACGACTTCACCGCCCCACGGAAGCCGGACGAAGCGTGGCACGACGCATTGGGCGTGATATTCCCGGAGAACTATTTCGACTCCATGCGCAACGACAGCCGCCTTCAGGACACACCTGCCCCAGATTGTTTCAGGCGGATGAGCGAACTCTTCGCCCAGGCGTGCGCCTGTTATCCATCCTTTGTAAAGGAGCACATCGAGAACACTTACACAGAGGAAGACGTGCACACAGCATTGGAAGCCTACCCTGACAACGTGGCCGCGTACTACGACCGGCTGCTGGCTGACGCGAAAAAGGAATATGCATTCACCGCAACCCGCACATTCATCGCCCGTCTCCACAAGGAAAGGGACGAAGAGTTAAAGAAAGCCCACACGAAAGCCAAGGACTGAAAAGTTCTTTGTACTTTTGCACCAGTACTAATCATTATAAATAAATAAATACATACTATTATGGCAACACCTCCGTTCAAGTATGAAGCTCCCTTCCAGTTGGGAGAGGATACCACCGAGTATTACCTGCTGACCAAAGACTATGTCTCGGTAAGCGAGTTTGAAGGAAAACCTATCTTGAAGATTGAAAAAGAAGGACTGACGGCCATGGCCAACGCTGCCTTCCGCGACGTGTCGTTCATGCTTCGCCGTTCGCACAACGAGCAAGTAGCCAAGATTCTCCATGACCCTGAAGCCAGCGAGAACGACAAGTACGTAGCCCTGACCTTCCTGCGCAACGCCGAAGTGGCCGCCAAAGGCGTGCTTCCCTTCTGCCAGGACACCGGAACAGCCATCATCCACGGCGAGAAAGGACAACAAGTGTGGACAGGCTACTGCGACGAAGAAGCCCTGTCACACGGCGTCTACAAGACCTATACGGAAGAAAATCTCCGCTATTCGCAAAACGCTCCGCTGAGCATGTATGAGGAAGTGAACACCAAGTGCAACCTCCCCGCACAAATCGACATCGAAGCCACCGAAGGCATGGAATACAAATTCCTCTGCGTGACCAAGGGCGGCGGCTCGGCCAACAAGACCTACCTCTACCAAGAGACGAAAGCCATCCTCAACCCCGGCACGCTCGTCCCCTTCCTCGTCGAGAAGATGAAGACACTGGGCACGGCAGCCTGCCCGCCCTATCACATCGCGTTCGTCATCGGAGGCACATCGGCTGAGAAAAACCTGCTCACCGTGAAACTCGCCTCTACGCACTATTATGACAACCTGCCCACGACCGGCAGCGAAGGAGGACGCGCATTCCGCGACATCGAACTCGAAAAACAAGTGCTCGAAGAAGCTCACCGCATCGGCCTGGGCGCACAGTTCGGCGGCAAATATTACGCCCACGACGTGCGCATCATCCGTCTGCCGCGCCACGGTGCTTCCTGCCCCGTAGGCCTGGGCGTGTCCTGCTCGGCCGACCGCAACATCAAGTGCAAAATCAACAAGGACGGCATCTGGATTGAAAAGCTCGACAGCAATCCCGGCGAACTGATTCCGGAAGAACTGCGTCAGGCCGGCGAAGGCAATGCCGTGAAAATCGACCTCAACCGTCCGATGGCCGAAATCCTGAAAGAGCTGTCCAAGTATCCCGTAGCCACCCGCCTGTCTCTCAATGGTACAATCATCGTCGGCCGCGACATCGCCCACGCCAAACTGAAAGAGCGTCTCGACCGCGGAGAAGACCTTCCGCAATACATCAAGGACCATCCGATTTACTACGCCGGACCGGCCAAGACCCCGCAAGGAATGGCTTGCGGCTCGATGGGCCCGACCACGGCCGGACGTATGGACCCCTACGTAGACCTCTTCCAAAGCCACGGCGGCAGCCTCATCATGCTGGCCAAGGGCAACCGCAGCCAGGCTGTGACCGATGCCTGCAAGAAGCATGGCGGATTCTACCTCGGCTCTATCGGAGGCCCGGCAGCCATCTTGGCACAAAACAACATCAAGAGCATCGAATGCGTGGAATATCCCGAACTCGGCATGGAGGCCATCTGGAAAATCGAAGTGGAAGACTTCCCCGCCTTCATCCTCGTGGATGACAAGGGCAACGACTTCTTCAAGCAAATCAAGCCCAGACCTCTCTGCGCAGCACAGAAACAATGAAAAAACCGGACTAAGACCTTCTTAGCACAAATGTCCCTGGCGGGCAGACGGAATAGAGATTCCATCTGTCCGCCTTTTCTTATGCCTTCCGGCAAATGCCTGGTCTTCAGAGAAAAAACCAGCACTCTGAGAACAGCTGACCTCTCCTTAAGGGTGGCCGGGAGCGGAAAGGATTGCAGCCGGGAGCGGACTCCTTTCCGTCCACGTCTACCCTTAACTCCGTCCCGGCCTCCACCAGAGAGGACACAAAAAAGTGGTGCTTGCATGATGTGTATGTCACAAATAATTTCTTACTTGCAGACCAAACCGATAAACACGCATGACCATGAAACGAATCGCTTACCTCCTGGCAGGAATCGTTCTCGCAGCCTGCCAATCCTCGAACGAATTTATCCTCGAAGGCACATTGCCCCAACCCTTTACCGGAACGGTCTACCTGACTTACATCCCGGCAGGAGAAGCCCTGACGCGGATTGACTCCGTGACCCTGGACGAAGAGACAGATTTCCGCTTCCGGCACGCCATCGAACATCCCGACGCCTACCGCGTCATCACCTCCCCGCGCCGCTACGACGCCGCATTCATCGCCGAACCGCAGGGAAATTACCGCATCGACTTCAGCAGTGAAGACTATCCCGTGCCGGTGCAGGTGCTCAAAGGCGGGGCCGAGCAGACCCTGATGAACGACTACCTGAGCAGCCTGAAAGACTCCCGCCGACAAGAACAGGAACTGAACGCGGCTTATGCCGAAAAGCTGGCCAAAGGGGACGATGCCTCCAAGGCGCAGGCCGACTCGCTCATGCAGCTATTGAGCGACGTGTTCCTGGCACGCGAGCAAACGACGAAAGACTTCATCCTCCAACACCCCAAGAGCTTCGCCGCCTGCCAACTCGCCGGCGACCTGTTGCTCTACACCTATCCGGAACTGGACGAAATCCACTTCCAGATGGACACGCTGGCATACGCCTACTCACGCAGCTACCAGGAATTCAAGCAGAAATATGACGAAGCCAAAAGCAAGTGGATTCAAGACCGTCCGGCACCCGACTTCACGACCCGTGACCTCAACGGACGGACTGTGAGCCTGTCAGACTTCCGCGGGCAATACGTCCTGCTCGACTTCTGGGCCAGCTGGTGCAAGCCCTGTCGCAAACGGGCAGCCGAACTGAAAGCCATCTACCCGGAACTCCAGGCTCGCGGCATCACAGTGTGCGGGCTCAGCATGGACGAGAAACGCGAACAATGGGCCGCGGCCACCCGCGAGGACGGCATCGTGTGGACCAACACGGGCGAGGTGAAACCCTTCAAGGACAACGCCATCGCAGCCGCCTATCACGTGAGCCAACTCCCCACCATGTTCCTCATCGACCCGGAAGGAATCATTGTCATGCAAAATCCGGAAATCGACGACCTGCTGAAACTGCCACTCAAGAAGTAAGGCCGGAAGGATGTTGCACCGTCGGGCGAAAATGTGTAACTTCGCAGGCTCATATCCTGACGGACTTATGATATTCAAGGAGAACCGACCCATTTATCAACAGATAGCCGACCAAATCTGCGACGAGATTCTCGCCCGGGAGTATCGCGACGAGACCCGCATTCCCAGCGTGCGCGAACATGCTGCCACGCTGGGAGTGAACGTGAACACCATCGTGCGAGCCTACGAACACCTGCTCGAGCAAGACATCATCTACACGCGCCGCGGACTGGGCTTCTTCGTCAAACCCGGAGCCAGCCGCAAGATTCTTTCCCAGCGCAAGGCGCAATTCCTGGGCGACGAACTGCCGGAATTCCTGGCCAGGCTCGACCAACTGGACATCCCCATCGAAGAAATCGTCAGCATCTACCGGAGCATGAAGAACTAAGTCATGATAGACCAAGCCACCATCGACAAAATCATGGACGCCGCACAAATCGTCGACGTCGTATCAGAATTTGTCACGCTGCGCAAACGTGGTGTGAACTATGTCGGACTATGCCCGTTCCACAACGAGAAGACACCCTCATTCAGCGTGTCGCCCTCCAAAGGGCTATGCAAGTGCTTCAGTTGCGGCAAGGGGGGCAATGTGGTGCATTTCATCATGGAGCACGAACAACTCTCCTACTACGAAGCGCTGAAATGGCTGGCCCGGAAATACGGCATCGAAATCAAGGAACGTGAACTGACCGAGGAAGAAAAGCAAGCCCATAGCGTGCGCGAAAGCATGTTTGTCGTCAACGACTACGCACGCAGCTATTTCCAAAACATCCTGCGCAGCCACGTCGAGGGACAGACCGTCGGCATGACTTACTTCCGCCAGCGCGGTTTCCGCGACGACATCATCACGAAATTCCAGCTCGGCTACTGCCTCAACCAGCATGATGCCTTCGCCCGCGAAGCTTTACAAAAAGGCTACCAGGCGGAATACCTGGTGAAGACGGGCCTGTGTTACGCCCGCGATGACGGTGCCCTGCGCGACCGTTTCTGGGGGCGGGTCATCTTCCCCGTCCACACCCTCTCAGGCAAAGTGGTGGCCTTCGGCGGACGTGTGCTCAAGACCGATGCCAAGACGGCTAAATATGTCAACTCCCCCGAATCGGAAATCTATCACAAGAGCAACGAACTCTATGGCATCTACTTCGCCAAGCAGGCCATCGTGAAACAGGACCGTTGCTTCCTCGTCGAGGGCTACACGGATGTCATCTCCATGCACCAGTCGGGCATTGAAAACGTAGTGGCCTCCTCAGGCACTTCGCTCACCCCCGGACAAATCCGCCTCATCCACCGCTTCACGAACAACATCACCGTGCTTTATGACGGCGACATGGCCGGTATCAAGGCTTCCCTCCGCGGCATCGACATGCTGCTCGAAGAAGGTATGAACATCAAAGTCGTCCTCCTGCCCGACGGCGACGATCCGGACAGCTTCGCCCGCAAGCACAATGCGACAGATTATCAAAATTATATCAACTCGCACGAAGTGGACTTCATCCGCTTCAAGACCAACCTGCTGCTCGACGACGCCGGCAGCGACCCCATCAAACGTGCCGGACTCATCAGCGACATCGTGCGGAGCATTGCTGTCATCCCGGACGCGATTGTCCGTTCGGTCTATGTGAAGGAATGCAGCCAACTGCTGCAAGTGGACGAAAAACTGTTGCTGGCTGAAATAGCCAAACTGAAAGAAGCACAAGCTGAAAAAGCGTTCAAACAGCAACGGAATGCACAGACGCAATCCCAACAGACGACCGAAGGCGGGACATCCGCGACACCTGCGACGGCGGACATGTCGACAGCCCAGTCTCCCGCTCCGGCAACGGACACGCCGGGCACAGAAACCTCTGCTACGGGCATCTCCGCTCACGCAGCTCCCTACGAATCGTTCATTCCCCAAGACAACGCGGAAAGCCGTCGTTTCTACCCGTTGGAAAAGCTCATCATGGAGCTGCTCGTGCGCTACGGCGAACGGGTGATGTGCAACGTGACGGACGACGAAGGGCATGAAGTGCCGCTCACCGTAGTGGAATACATCTGCAATGACTTGCAAATCGACGACCTCCAATTCCACAACCCGCTCCACAGGCGCATGTTGGCCGAAGCGGCAGCTCACATCCATGACGAAGGTTTCCATGCCGAACATTACTTCAGCACACATCCCGACCCGGACATAAGCCGCTACGCCGTTAGCCTGGTGAACGAACGCTATACGCTGAGCAAATATCACACGAAGAACCAGAAAATCGCCACCGACGCGGAACGTCTCTACGAACTTGTCCCCCACGTGATGATAGACTTCAAGCATGCTATCATCGAAGAGGAACTGAAGCACACGCAGCAGGCATTGCTCAATCCCGAAAACCTGCATGACGAAGCCCGCTACATGTCCATCCTGAAACACTACAAAGACCTCTCCGAAGTGCAGCGCATCATGGCCAAACGGCTGGGCGACCGTGTGCTCAATGTCTAAAATCCCCACTTGCCATCCCGCCCACGAAGGGGCATAAAAAAACGGGGTGCATCGCTGCTCCCCGCATCCTGGCTTCCCCCTTTCGGGCGTGCTTCAGGCTTTAATCAGATTCATGAACTCCTCGCGCGTCTTCGCCCGGTTGAAAGCACCGGTGAAGTCGGACGTCGTCGTGATGGCGTTCTGTTTCTCGACGCCGCGCATCTGCATGCACATGTGCCGTGCTTCGACCACGACCATCACGCCCAGCGGGTCGAGGGCCTCCTGTATGCACTCCTTGATTTGCAACGTCATGCGCTCCTGCACCTGGAGACGGTGCGAGAAGATGTCAACCACGCGGGCAATCTTGCTCAGCCCCGTGATATAACCGTTGGGAATATAGGCGACATGGGCCTTCCCGTAGAAGGGGAGCATATGGTGCTCGCAGAGCGAGAAGAAGTCGATGTCCTTGACAATGACCATCTGCCGATAGTCTTCCTTAAACTTGGCCGAGAGCAACACCTCGCGGGCATCCATGTGATAGCCGCGCGTCAGGGCAAGCATAGCCTTGGCCACCCGCTCGGGTGTCTTGAGCAAACCCTCACGCTCGGGGTCCTCCCCCAGCAAGGTCAGCACCTGGTGATAAGAAGACTTCAACGCTTCAATCCGCTCGGGAGTAGCAAAATCATTCAGTAGTATATCGCTCATCAGTATGGTATGTTTATTTGTGCACGTACGATGGATACTTCCTTAAACTCTCCTGTGGCTTTCAGCTTGCGCATCACCACGTCGGCTTCCTCAATGCTGCGGAAATCGCCCACTTGGCATAGCCAGCGCGGATTGACAAAGTGCGTGTAGACCTGCAACTCCGGAAAAGCTGTATTCACTTTGGAAGCCATCAGGTTGGCTTCATTGCGTGCCTGACGGGAATTGTTACCGGCATATACCTGTACACGAAAACCAGCAATCTTGGCCACACGTGCTTCACCTTCAGCCGCTACCGGCGCATCTGCCTGCAAGAGAGCTTTCAACCGGGCATCCTGATGGAGCACGACAGTTCCCTCACCCGGCTTCTTGCGGGTCAGTTCTGAAACAATGTCCGCCTGCGCCCATGCAACGATGCTACCCAGGCAAAAGAACAATAAAGCAATCAGTCTCATACGTCGTCGTTCATCTGTAAGAAAAGCGGATGCGGCAGGAGATGCACTCCGTCCGCATCCGCCATATATCCATTTAATTATTTAAAAGCATCAATTATGCCCTTGAAATCAGCCACCTTCAAAGACGCGCCGCCTATCAGGCCACCATCCACATCCGGTTTGGCAAAAAGCTCTTTGGCATTCGAAGGTTTGCAGCTTCCACCGTAGAGGATAGATGTATTCTCAGCCACTTCCTTGCCATACTTGTCAGCCACCAGCGAACGGATATAGGCATGGATTTCTTCTGCCTGCTCCGGTGTAGCAGTCTTGCCTGTACCGATAGCCCAAACCGGTTCGTAGGCCAAGATGACTTTGGAGAAGTCCTCAGCCGACAGAGAGAATACAGAAGCCAGTTGAGCAGCGACCACTTCATTCTGCTTGCCGGCCTCACGCTCTTCCAGCACTTCGCCGATGCAGAAGATGGGCTTCAAGCCGTTGGCCAAAGCCAATTTCACCTTCTCTGTCAGAATGTCCACGGTCTCATGATAGTATGCACGACGCTCGGAATGGCCCAAGATGACATACTTCGCACCTGTGGAAGCCACCATCTCGGCAGACACTTCACCGGTGTATGCACCTGACACCTTGTCGGCACAGTTTTCAGCACCCACACCGATGATGTTTCCATCCACCAGCGGAGTTACAGAAGCCAAATGAATAAAGGGAGTGCAGATGATGACGTCGCAATGGGGTTTGTCTGCGACCAAAGCTTCATTCAACTCTTTTGCCAAAGCAATACCTTCTTGCAGGTTCTTGTTCATTTTCCAGTTGCCTGCTACAATATTCTTTCTCATGTTCGTTATATATATTAAGTAAGGTTACTAAATTTCTCTTTTCTGTCTACGGCTCTTGCGTGCCTTGTAAAGATGATACCAGTTGTCGACAAGCGTAAACAACAGCAAGGGCGCAAAGAACCACAGGAACACAATGCCCAGCCGATAGTTCAACGAGAACTGCTGCACTTGTCCCAAAGGTATATTTTCCAGACGGCCCGTAAGAGCATACTCGTCAGGCATGTTCTGATTGCTCCATTTGTTAATGATAGTGCCACCTTTCAGCAACATCAGTCCGGGATTGGAACGTATCATCGTCTTCAGCATAATCTCATCACCCATCAGATAGGGATACTCGGCCCCCGTGCGGTCTTTCCACTGCTCCACTTCTTCGTCGGGCGAAGCCGTGACACAGTAGAAATGGTAATTGTTCTCCACGCTGTAATCATACAGCTCGTTGATGAGGTCAATCGAACCGTCGTCGGCCAGAGCGAGATAGGGTGAAATCAACAGGAACGTATAAGTCGTGTCAGAGAGAATCTGTTCCGTCACGTCGTCGCCCGTGTCTTTTGTCATCAGGGCGAAATCTTTTATCGGAGGCTCGTAGCCCTCCTCCTTGACATACAGCTTTGTGTCGACAAACGTCCATGTGCTGTCCGGATATTCATCAAGCGTGAACTCCTTGCGCACGCCGTCTTTTTCCATGATAAACGTCGTGTCATAGACCGGAGGTTGTTCACCCTCGGGGATAGACATCTGCTCCTTGATGTTCGCACCGATATAGTAGGGGCGAAAGTCGAAGATGGGGAGATAGGAAATGCAATAGTAGACGATGGCAAGACTGTAGAATATCCCGTACATGGAGATAATCCACTGGTTTTTCTTGCTGATGAACTTCACCACCAAACGATAGTTGCGGAACAGCCAAAGGGCAAAAAACAGGAGCACCACATTTTTCCAGAACGTCTCCCAGTTGGTCAACACGACGGCATCTCCGAAACAACCGCAGTCAGACACAGGATTGGCCAAAGCCAAATAAAGCGTAAAAGGAGTCATGAGCACCATGACCAGCGTAATGGCTATGGATGTCAACCGCTTGCGGATACCGAAGAACAGGTAGACACCCAGCGTGAACTCAAAGATGGCCAACAGGCACGAGAGAAACAACGGCAGAAACGAAGGCAGGAAACTGTCCCACCCGAAAGCACGGAAATAGTCTTCAATCTTGTAGACCATGCCATACGGGTCGTCAGCCTTCACAAAGCCGGAGAAGATAAACACCACGCCAAGGGCAAACCGACAGAAGTTTGTCCACACGACGTTTGCCTTATGTGTCAGCCTGCTATTCTCCAAAGTCTATCTTGATTAGTGCGAACACCGAATAATTAATCATGTCCATGTAATTGGCATCCACGCCCTCCGACACCAGCGTTTGCCCGGCAAGCGACTCTATCTGCTTGGCACGGTAGATTTTCATCAGTATCAGGTCCGTGTAGGACGTGATGCGCATGCTGCGCCAGGCTTCGTCATAGTCATGATTCTTAGCTTTCATCAGCTCAAGCGAGGCTTTCGCATAGCGGTCATAATAGTCCAGCGCCTGTTCGACGGTCAAGTCATCACGGTCGTTGTAACCCAGCTCGAGCTGGATCAGCCCCACGATGCCATAATTCACGATGGCAATGAACTCCGGACGGATGCCTTCGCCCACCAGCGACACACCCTTGGTCTCAAGACTGCGGATGCGGTTGGCCTTTATCAGAATCTGGTCGGTCACAGACGAGGGACGCATGATGCGCCACGCCGCGCCATAATCGTGCAACTTCTTCGCAAATACATCCCGGCACACGGCCATGATTTGCTGAAACTGCTGGTTCGTATCGTATTTAGATGTCATATAGGAAGTCTTTTATACTTTTTTAAACGCAGACGGCGCGGATGGCGCAGATTTTCCATACGTCCAATCCGTGTCATCCGCGCTATCCGCGTCTAAAGAATATCATTTTGCCTGGTTTGCCTATATTTTATATATAAGGTGTAGCCCATCATGAGAAGCGGAGCACCTGCCCGATGCGCAAGGTCGTGCGCGTGGTGATGCCGTTAAGCTGGCACAGACGCTTGACGGTGACGCCCTGGCGGGCGGCTATCTTCGAGAGCGTGTCACCCTTGCGCACACGGTAGTAACGGATTTCAGAACCTCCGTCCTTCGAGCCTGCCTTCTTGCGGCTTCCCGGTTTATAATAGGTGTAGGTGTCGGCCACGATGTCCTGGTTGGGGAAGTCAAACATCTTTGAAGGGTCTATCTCCTGGCCTAAGAAACGGGTCTCAAAATGGAGATGGGAACCCGTGGAACGTCCCGTGTTGCCTCCCAATCCGATGGGTTCGCCGGCCTTCACTATCTGATTTTCACCCACCAACTGCTTGGAAAGGTGGCCATAGATGGTCTCCAGTCCGTTGTCATGACGGATGACGACATATTTGCCATAGCCACGGCGCTCGTAGCTCACGACGCGCACTTTGCCGTCGAATGCCGAACGGATGGTGTCGCCGATGTAGACTTTCACATCCACACCCTTGTGCATGCGGCGACGGCGAGGACCGTATTTGGAGGTTATCTTGCGGCTTTCGGTGGGCATACAGAACCCTTTGAGGTCGATGGTAAACGAGTCGGGCATTGCTGCGTTGGCATAGACATGCACACGGTCATTAATCCAACTCGGATACAGGGCAAAGCCGGGGTATTCCATTTTTTCTTTTTGAATCTGACGCTGGAGGGCGACAGAGTCGATGGCTCGCATTTTCTTGTCAACCGGCGCTTGGCTTGCGAGCAGGTCTTGTGCGGACACTCCCACACTCACCATGGCCAAGACCGCCATTGTCACTGATCGAATCGTCTTCAGAATCATTCCACTAAAAACTTTTAATACTCATCGTTTGCATACAGGTAGGGAAAAGCCGCCTGCGTGTAATCGAAGATTTCTTCTGGTTTAAAAAAACGGTTTAACTCAATCTCCGCGTTTTCAGGGGAATCTGAGGTGTGGACAATGTTTTCCTGGAAACTCATCGAGTAATCACCCCGAATGGTTCCGGGAGCAGCCAAACGACCATTCGTCACACCTGCCATTGCGCGTACGGTCTGCACGGCGTCAACGCCTTCATAGCAGCACACAATCACAGGAGTCACCATCATCGAATCTTTCACCCGCTGAAAAAACGGTTTTGCACTCAAGTGCGCGTAATGCTGGTTCAGCAGTTCGTCAGTCAGCTGCATCATCTTCATCCCTGCCAAACGCAATCCTTTACGCTCGAAGCGACGGGTGATTTCACCCACCAGTCCGCGCTGCAGGGTGCATGGCTTCAAGATGACCAATGTTTTTTCCAGATGATTCATACTTTCTGATGTCCTTGCTAAATACAAAACGCTGTAAAGGTACTGTTTCTTGAGCAAAAAGGGAAAGGAATGCGACGTTTTTTTGGATAAAAACCGCTTTCTTAACTTTTTTAACCCAAATCAGCCATTAGACTTTGGGTAGATTGCCCACTTATGTCTTACGGATTGCTTTTCGGCTTGCAGAAGGCGTAGCGGGCTACGTCAAGGCAAGTCGGGAGGCAAGACGCCGACAGAAGCGGGCAAAATGCCCAAAGAGCTTTCCTTCAGAAAGGAAAAAGAACCTTTGAGCGGTCTAATGACCGATTTGGGTTTAACCAACAGAAGCGTTGCGAATATTTTTGAAAGGAAGAAACAGCAACGGCTTCCCGAAGATAAAAGCATTCAACAAAAAGCAGCCGACACCCTCTCCCGTCGCCGCCTCCGCAGGACCATTGCGCCAAGCCGCCTCTATGCGGGGCAGGGACGCCTTCCTTTCCGCCCACGCACGCCCTCCTTTCCGCCCGCGGGCGGAATAGTTTCGGCCCGCGCCAGCCCTTAACAGCCACAAAAGAGACTATTCGGAGTATCGCCCGACCGTCAGAAAACACTTAAAATGAAAGCATTAGCACGGGCACACTTACGACAACACTGCGATGTGCCTGCCAAGCAAAGACACCGGACACGGCCAAGGGACATGCAGGCCCGACAGAAAATGGGGTCTAAGAAAATATAAGACAATAGACTTCTTGTCCCACGAACAAAACCGCCCGGACGCCACCCCTCTCTCCGGCGGCGGCCCCGCACGGGTACAAAAAAAGACACGGACGACACGAGGCGTGCAGCATGCCCGGGGCATGACATCGCACGGTCCGTGTCGTCCGTGTCCTTGAATCTCCGGGCTGGGAGCGACTTTATCCAGTCCGGACGTTTCCCAATGACAAATCTAAAATGTGAAAAGACAGCCTGTTGTATTTTTGACTCTCAAAAATAATCAATATGCGTTGTCTTCACCATGTATGGCATTGCGCACGGTCATGTAGATGATGCGCAGGTCGAGCCAGAACGACCAGTTTTCCACATACCAGATGTCTTTCCGGATGCGGTCTTCCATCTGTGACAGTTCCTTGGTCTCGCCACGGCAGCCGTTCACCTGTGCCCAGCCGGTGATACCGGGTTTGATGAAGTGGCGCACCATGTATTTGTTGATTAATGCCGAGTATTCCTCCGTATGCTTCAGCATGTGCGGACGCGGGCCGACGACGGACATGTCGCCCTTGAGCACGTTGATGAACTGAGGCAGCTCGTCAATGCTACTCTTGCGCAGGAAGTTGCCAAACTTCGTCTTGCGGGGGTCGTCCTTCGTGGCCTGCACAGTGTCTGCGTCGCGGTTCACCTTCATGCTGCGGAATTTGTAGCAATAGAACTCCTTCCCGTTCAGTCCGTTGCGTTTCTGTTTGAAGAACACCGGCCCGGGCGAGGTAATCTTCGTGACGATAGCTACAAAGATGTAGATGAAGGGAAACAGCGTGCATAGGAAGGAGAGCGAGAACACGATGTCAAACAGACGCTTGACGAAGCGGTTCAGCGGCTGGCGCAGGGGTTCTTCGCGCATGTAGAGCACAGGCACGTCGCCCACCAGCGTCATGCGCATGGAACGGCGCAGGTAGTTGCGCACGTTGGGCACGCTGCAAAAGCGAATCAGGTGGTTCTCACAGTAGTTGATAAGTTCCAGGATTTCCGCAGCGCGCACCGAAGGCAGACTGCAATAGAGCCGCGGAGGAGCCGTGGGCGACACGGGCAGGGTCCGCAAGTAAGGGATGACCTCGTTCACCTTCCCCAGATAGGGCAAATGAAGGTGTTCGGCCGGCTCATCGTCAAAATACCCCAACACGCGGTAACCGGTCGAAGGATCGCCCATCATCTCCCCATACAGGTCGAGCATGTTCAAGCCACTCCCGACGAACACGACGCTGCGCAGGTTGCGTCCCAAGCGGCGATAACGGCTGATAAACGCACGCATCACGAGGCGGCTTATCACAATGCACAACCACAACGGGGGATAAAAACACAAGGCCCAAAGCCAGGGGAAGGAATGTTCGACCAGGTAGTTGACGGTCAGAAAGGAAAAGATGGCAAACCAGAACACCGTGATGAACGCCCGTCCGACAATCTGCTCGGGGCGCACCTTGCGCATGTAAAGCACCGGCTTTTTCCAAGAAACACAAAACAGATAGATAACATTGAAGACGAAGTAGACCACATGAAACTGCTCATGTGCCACATCGGGGACCAGACGCTGTCCGAATACATAAAAAACAGACAGCAGCAAGTTGAGCATAATCAAGTCGCTCACGATTACAGCCCAACGCAATAAGGTTACTTTTTGAGATTCCTTTTGCATAACATTTCACTTTTAACATAAGGTGTCCACAAAGGTATGTGAAAAAACAATAAGCATAAAGACAGAAAAAGGCTTTTTTTCTCCCTCCCCGTTTGTTAAAAAGTGTCACTCTCCAATTCTCGTATTTTAACAAGTTCAGTTCAAAAAAACACAAAAAGAGAAGGCATGCCTTCATTTTGCACAATGCAAGCACGCCTTCACTCAAAAAACGATAGTAACTCAGTCTTGAAAATATACACGCTTCACGCGTCTCGACACGCTGGTGAGTATCTCGTATGGAATCGTGCCCAGCATGTCGGACAAGACGTTCACCGGCAGGTTGTCGCCGAAGATTTCCACCCTGTCTCCTTCCTGACAGTCGATGTCGGTGACGTCTATCATGCACACATCCATGCAGATATTGCCGATGTAAGGAGCTTTCTGCCCGTTGACCAGGCAATAGCCTCGACCGCATCCCAAGTGCCTGTCCAGCCCGTCGGCATAGCCGATAGGCAGCGCGGCAATGCGTGAAGGCCGCGTGACAAGTCCCCGACGGCTGTATCCCACCGTGTCGCCGGCCGGCACGTCATGAATCTGCAGGATGGTCGTCTTGAGCGTACTGACGTTGTGAATGAAGGAATTGTTCACGGGATTGATGCCATAAAGCCCCAGACCGAGGCGGACCATGTCATAATGTGCCCGCGGGAAACGCTCGATGCCGGCGGAGTTGCAGATGTGGCGCAATATCTTATAGGGGAATGCGGCTTGCAGCTCAGCCGAAGCCTTGGCGAAGATTTCATTCTGCTGGAGCGTGAAGTCGTCAAATTCGGGGGAGTCGCTTCCCACGAAATGCGAGAATACCGAACGGGGCAGCAGGGCCGTCTGGTTCTTGAGCCGGCGTATGAGGGCCGGGATTTCTTCCGGCATGAATCCAAGGCGGTGCATCCCCGTGTCGAGCTTGATGTGTATGGGATAGTTGGTGATGCCCTGCTTCTCAGCCTCCTTGATCAAGGCTTCGAGCAGGTGGAAGCTGTACACCTCCGGTTCGAGCTTGTAATCAAACAGCGTCTTGAATGCCGTCATTTCCGGGTTCATGATGATGATGGACGACGTGATGCCGGCCTTACGCAGTTCCGAACCTTCGTCGGCAACGGCGACAGCCAGATAATCCACCCTATGGTCCTGCAGGGTCTTGGCAATCTCGTAGGAACCTGCCCCATAGGCCGACGCCTTCACCATGCACACCATCTTCGTGTCAGGCATGAGGAAACTGCGATAATAATTCAAGTTGTCGACCATCGCGCTCAGGTTGATTTCCAGAATTGTCTCGTGCACTTTCAGCTCCAACTGCTCCGACACTTCGTCAAAATAGAACTTACGCGAGCCTTTCACCAGAATCGCCTCGTTGCGCAAAGACGCAAACACATCGGAAGCTAGCAGTGAAGCCGTGTCTGGGAAGAAATACTTCTCCATCGTGAAACGCGCGGCAGCAGCCGATATTTCCGGGCCGACTCCGATGATTTTCTCCACGCCGCGGCTCTGGACCAACTGCGCCACTTTGCGGTATAGGAACGTAGCACTCTGACCGGTCTCCAGGATGTCAGACAGGATTAATGTCCGCTTGCGATCCTTCGTGTCGACACGACGTGCCATGAAATCGAGCGCGATGTCAAGCGAGGCGATGTCCGAGTTGTAACTGTCGTTGATGAGGATGCAGCCATTCTTGCCTTCTTTCACTTCCAGGCGCATAGCCACAGGCTCCAGATGCTCCATACGCGCAGCGATGTCCTCGGGCGAAATCATCAGATAGAGACACACGGCCAGACAGTTGAGCGAGTTTTCCACCGAGGCATCGTCGATGAAGGGAATCCGATAGCTGTTTTCCATGCCCAGGTAACGGTATTGCACCGTAGTGCCTGCGTCGTCCTTCTTGATAGAGCGTATGTAGAGAGGCTTCTCGTCGTCCTTCTGTGACCAGGCTATCTCACGTGCCGAAGGGATGGTCTTGGCCACGCATTCGCATATCAGCTCGTCGTCCCCATTGTATATGATGACATCGCAATCCTTGAAAAGCGACAGTTTCTCGCTACACTTGTCTTGCAGGGAGAAAAAGTTCTCCTGATGCGCTCCGCCTATGTTGGTCAGCACACCAATCGTAGGGTTTATGATGGTACGCAGGGCATCCATCTCCCCCATCTCAGAAATGCCGGCTTCGAAGATGCCCACCTGCGTGTCCGCGTTCATGAGCCACACGGAAAGCGGCACACCTATCTGCGAATTATAGCTACGTGGCGAACGGGTCACCGTCTTGTCCGGAGAGATGAGCTGATAGAGCCACTCCTTGACCACCGTCTTGCCATTGCTTCCCGTGATGCCCACGACGGGCACATCAAACTCCTTACGGTGCAGTTCGGCAAGATGTTGCAACGCCTTGAGCGGACTGGACACGCGCAGAAAGTTTGCTCCAGGAAAGTCCTCGACAGGACCGGGCAAAGTGGCCACCACAAAATTGCGCACACCTCTGTTATATAAATCACATATATATTTATGCCCGTCATTACGCTTTGACCTCAGGGCAAAAAACAAAGTCTCCTCCGGGAAACACAACGAGCGGCTGTCGGTGAGAATCCAGTCTATACTAGCCTTCTTGTTGCCGAAACGCTCTGCTCCGATTTGGTGGGTTATTGTTTCAATCGTGTACGACATAGTTCCAATTCTTTTTTGAAATCTAAGGTCGGACATTTTTCCATAAGCCGACCTATCTTTAACGTTATTTGGGTTAAAAAGTTCTTATACTGTTCTGAGTCCGGATGAAAGGGACGATGCTCCAGAGCGCGTGATATATCCTGACATTCAGCCATCACATCGCGCGCATTCTTCGTCAAATACGTTTGACAGAAGTATTCCCAGATGTAATCCACGGCCAAGGCTGAAGGATGCAGCATATCATCTGCATAGAAGCGATAATCACGCAGTTCGTCCAGCAGGATTTCGTAGGCCGGGAAGTAAGAGCAATTAGGGTATTTGCGGCAAAGTTCATCGACGCCCAGCAGCAAGGAAGCCTTGCTCAGCTGGCTGTCATGAAACCCGTCGCGGACATAACGGATGGGGCTCACCGTGAGTAAGACCTGCACCTTCGAATTGGCCTTTGCCAAACGCTCGAAAGCATAGCTTAACGATTCAACGACGCCCAAAGGAGCCTGCATCTCACGGACAAACAGCTTCTCGGGCAACTTATGGCAGTTGGCCACGGCTCCTGCGAATGCATAGCCGTCAAGCTGTTCCGGTCTCCGGTCTTTGAGAGAATAGGTATACGCCGTACCCAACGTGACCAACAGGACGTCGAGCTTCGGCAATCCCTCGACGGCAGTCTGCAAACGTCCGTTTATCAGACGAAGACACTCTTCCTTCGTCGGGGCTGAAAAACGCGAATGATGCATGAAGCTATGCCACCAGCCATCTCCTGTCGAAAACAACTCCGGAGAGTCCTCGTCATAGAGACGCCCTTCGACCATCGTATCTATCGCCTTGGCAATGGAGTATGGGTTATAGAGTATGCCGAAAGGATTGATGTCACAAGAAAATTTGCCCCGCGCCAAACGCTCGCCTATGCCCTCCGAGAAGCAGGACCCTAAGGACATCATACGGCTCGAATGGTCTATCGAGAAAGAGGCTTTGGGCAATTTCACTTTTGTTAATAGCTCTGTCATCTGGTCTCAGTTCTAAAAATACGCGGCAAAAATACACATCTTAGAGAGTATTTATATAATTTTGCCGATTATTATTGACTAGCCTAATACCGAGATGAGTAAGAATCCTACCTATAAGCTGCTCGACAAGATACATTATCCGGAAGACCTGCGTCGGCTCGACCCCAGCCAGTTACCTGAGGTGTGCCGTGAACTGAGACAAGACATCATCGACGAAGTCTCGTGCAATCCCGGACATTTCGCCGCCAGCTTGGGTGTTGTGGAACTGACCGTGGCATTGCATTATGTCTACAACACACCCTACGACCGCTTGGTGTGGGACGTCGGCCACCAAGCCTACGGCCACAAGATACTCACCGGACGCAAAGAGCAATTCTCCACTAACCGCAAGTACAAGGGCATCCGCCCTTTCCCCTCTCCCGATGAAAGTGAATACGATACCTTCGCATGCGGACACGCCTCCAACTCCATCTCCGCCGCGCTCGGCATGGCCGTGAGCGCACGCCGGCTGGGAGAGAACGACCGTCACATCGTGGCCATCATCGGCGACGGCTCCATGAGCGGCGGACTGGCATTCGAAGGACTCAACAACGCCTCAACCACGCCCAACGACCTGCTCATCATCCTCAATGACAACGATATGTCCATTGACCGCAGTGTGGGAGGCATGAGGCAATACCTGCTCAACCTGAACACCACCGACAAGTACAACCGGCTCCGCTTCCGGCTCTCCAAGATATTCGAAAACCTCGGACTGCTCAACGACAAAACGCGCAAAAGCATCATCCGCTTCAACAACAGCCTGAAATCAGTCCTTTCCAAACAACAGAACATCTTCGAAGGCATGAACATACGCTACTTCGGACCTGTCGACGGACACAATGTCATCGAACTCGTACGCACCCTTCGTACGCTGAAAGAGATGAAAGGCCCGAAGCTGCTCCACATCCACACCGTGAAGGGACGAGGATTTGCTCCGGCTGAAGAGGAAGCTACCATCTGGCACGCACCGGGACGCTTCGACCCCAAGACCGGCAAACGGCTGGTGGAAAGCACGGACGGACTGCCACCCCTATACCAGAAAGTCTTTGGAGAGACGCTCATCGAGCTGGCCAGGCAAAATGACCGCATCGTGGGCGTCACGCCCGCCATGCCCAGCGGATGCTCCATGAACATGTTGATGGATGCCATGCCCGAACGGGCTTTCGACGTGGGCATTGCCGAGGGGCATGCCGTGACATTCTCCGGAGGTATGGCCAAGGAAGGACTGCTGCCGTTCTGCAACATCTATTCCTCATTCATGCAACGGGCCTACGACAACATCATCCATGACGTGGCCTTGCTACGCCTCAACGTCGTGCTGTGCCTGGACCGCGCAGGACTGGTGGGCGAAGACGGCCCGACCCACCACGGCGTGTTTGACATGGCTTGCCTGCGCCCCATCCCCAACCTGACCATCGCCGCTCCCTACGACGAACGGGAACTGCGCCGCCTGATGTACACAGCCCAACTGCCCGACCAAGGTCCCTTCGTCATCCGCTATCCGCGCGGACGCGGACGGCTCACCGACTGGCGTTGCCCGCTGGAAGCTGTCGAAGTGGGGCGTGGACGCCGTCTGAAGGAAGGACATGACCTGGCCGTGCTCAGCATCGGCACGATAGGCAACGCGGCGGCTGACGCCATAGCCGACGCCGAACAGGCCCTGCCCGACGTGAGCATCGCACACTATGACTTGCGCTTCGTCAAACCGCTCGACACGGCTCTACTCGAAGAAGTCGGCACGCACTTCACGCGCATCGTGACCGTGGAAGACGGCATTCTGAAAGGTGGCGTAGGAAGCGCCGTGCTGGAATACATGGCCGACCACGGACACACGCCACACATCCGCCGCATCGGCATCCCGGACCACTTTGTCGAACACGGGGCTGTCAACATCCTGCACCACGTGTGCGGCACAGACCGCGAAGGTATCTGCCGTGTCCTGCTGGAAGAACTGGGCGCGTCTGCCCAAGTCTGACCCACACTCAACATTCTCAACAAAACAGTTTTCCGGAAGACACCGTGTCTGTCCGGCATAAAGGCCGTCCGACGACGGAATCCTTTCCGTCGATGCTTACCCTCCTTTCCGTGCCCGAGCGGAAAGGATTCCGCCCGCGCCTTCCCTTTACAGCCGACTTCCGATGAAAGAAAAGGGTGGAATCCGCGTTCTTATTCACTCATTATCAGAGGATTTCATTCCTAGTCCATATTTTCTTTTTCCACCAGTTCCCGAGCGGACACCTCTTCCGGAAGACAGGGCATCCAATTACGAAAATCCTATACAACCAACGAATAAAAACACAGAGCCACGAAGACACGGAGTCAGCCAACAGCCACGCTGCATACCGCTCCGCATCCCCGTGTCTCCAAGTCTCAGTACGTCCCGGACTGTATGAATCCGGGAACGGTCTTCTCAAAGAGGATTATTTCAGGTAGGTAAGAAAGAATTGTTCTATTTTGTCAAAAGGAATCTTCTCCATGTTGTCATACAAGTCCGTATGGCTGGCACCGGGGACGATAAGCAACTCCTTGTTGTCTCCCTTCAACCGCTTGTAGACATCCTCGCTGAAATAGCGTGAATGGGCCTTCTCTCCGTGGACGAGCATGACGGCACTGCGGATTTCTCCGGCATATGACAAAATCGGCATGTTGAGGAACGAAAGCGACGATGTCTTGTTCCACCCGCCATTGGAATTAAGCGAACGCTTGTGATAGCCGCGCGGTGTCTTGTAGTAGGCATAATAGTCCTTGACAAACTTCGGTGCATCAGCCGGTAGCGGATCGACCACACCGCCGGCAAGCGCATACGTGCCGTTGCGATAGTCCTCCGTGCGCTGGGCGTTGAGTTGCTGGCGCAAGGCGTGGCGCGCGTCGGCATTGTCCCCCTCGTCGAAATAACCGTTGGCCGTCACGCGGCTCATGTCATACATCGTCGAAGCCACAGCAGCCTTGATACGGGTGTCAATGGCTGCGGCATTGACAGCCATGCCGCCCCAGCCGCAGATGCCCAGGATGCCGATGCGCTCAGGGTCAACGTCGTCACGGGTCAAAAGATAATCGACGGCTGCACAGAAATCTTCCGTATTGATGTCAGGCGAAGCCACATAACGGGGATGGCCGCCGCTTTCGCCGGTGAAGGAAGGGTCGAACGCGATGGTCAGGAAGCCGCGTTCGGCCAGCTCCTGCGCATACAGTCCGGAAGCCTGTTCTTTCACAGCCCCGAACGGGCCGCTGACGGCGATGGCAGGCAACTTCCGGTCTCCGGTATGCTTCGGAACATACAAGTCAGCAGCCAGCGTGATGCCATAACGATTGTGGAAGGTGACCTTCGTATGGTCCACCTTGTCACTTTGCGGGAACACCTTGTCCCACTCTTGCGTTAGATTCAATTTTTCTTCCATAAAGCTATTTACGTTGTTAGAATGACCTTGCGCCTCCAGGTTTCCCGTACCACAGGTGCAGGCAAGCAGGGCCAGACATAGGTTTTTAAAGCGAAGTTTCATAGCGTCATTTATTTTAAAAATGTGTATCTCAGCCACACAGAGTCCCGGCCAATGCGCTCCACGCTGTTCAGCCGCAGCAGCGTCGTGGGGAATGCAGGGTCATCGATGCCGTCGAACACAGCCGTCATCCCCCGGCGTCCGTCGATGCCGGCACCCATCACCAGACTGACCTCGTCGAGCAATCCGGCCTTGAGGAAAGCACCGTTGATGTGTCCGCCTCCGACGACAGCCAGCCGCTTCACGCCAAACTCACTGCCCAGCACCTCCACGGCCTGAGCCAAGTCTACTTCGTCTTGTCCGGCGACTATCCAGGAAATGCCCTGTGAGCGCAGCGTATCCAGATAGGCTACGGAAACCTGCTCGCTGGTGACGACCAGCAACGGACGATCGTCCACCCGGTTGTCAGGCCATTGCAAACGTCCCTTGGAGTCGACAGCCACGGCATATCCCCGGGCCTCCACAGCCTTGTAAGCCGAAGGACAACCCACGGGCGTGCTGTCACGGGGGACAAAGGGTTCGGGCAGTGCGAAATGCATCTGCATGGTGACCCGTCCCGAGAAGTCGGAGTCGCATCCGAGTTGTTCCAATGCTTCGTAATACTCATCACCACCGATGCGTTCGGTCATATCGCAGTCGATACGTCCATCGACCGACGACATCATGTGACATACAATGTAAGGTTTCATAATCCAGTGTCCATATTAAAGGTTACGGTGCAAAAATAAAGCAAAAGCCCCACAGCGGCATTGCTGTGAGGCTCAAAGATTATTGCTGAAAAGTTCAAGTGTTTCTCTCACCATCCGGCCAGCGGAATCTTGTGGCTCGGAGCTGGAAATGCGGCATCGATGTCGCGAAAGTCTTCATCGGTCAGGCTGATGTCCAGGCTGCGGAAGTTCTCTTCCACATGTGCGGTGCTTCCGGCTTTCGGGATGGCGATAAGCCCCGGCTTGCGCATGACCCATGCCAACATGACCTGGGTGGGAGTGGCGTCGTGTCTGCGGGCTATCCTGACAAGTGTCTCGTGGTCCCTAAGCCGCCCTTCTCCCAACGGGGTATAGGCCATAAGGGGCATTTGCCGCTGCCTGCTCCAAGGGATAAGGTCGTATTCCACACCTCTGTCGCGCATGTTGTAGAGCACTTGATTGGCCGCACAATCCTCTCCGTGCGGCAAAGCCAGGATGCGCTCCATGTCTGCCACATCCAGATTGCTCATGCCCCAATGGAGGATTTTGCCTTCCTGTTGCAGCTCCACCATGGCACGTACGGTTTCGGCAAACGGATGCGGCCCTATCCAATGCAGTAGATAGAGGTCGATGTAGTCGGTGCCGAGCCGGCGCAGGCTACGCTCACAGGCGCGTTTTGTACCCTCATAACTGGCATTGCCGGGCAACACCTTGCTGACGATGAAGGCCTTGTCGCGGCAGTCTCTCACGGCTTCGCCCACAAGGTCTTCCGTGTCGTACATCTCGGCCGTGTCGATAAGCGTCATGCCCAAGTCGATACCCCGGCGCAAAGCCCGTATCTCCTCGCCGCGCCGTTTCCCCATCTGATAAGTTCCTTGTCCGAGCGGGCATACCTGCACTCCGCTACGGAAAGCTATCATCCGTCCTTCCATATCGCGTAGGCTTGCAGGTCAACGGATGAAACTGGTCATCACGCCCGGTTCGCGTTCCGGCCTTGACTGTCCACCCTCTTTCAGGCTTTTCAGCAGCCAAGCCATGTTGTGACCCAGCGTGCGCATGGTCTGCAAGCCTTCGGCGTCTTGTTCGGCCTCGCCAGGGAGGCGTCCGTGCACGCTGTTCCAATATTGGGATGACACGACAGGCATGTTCGTAATCGTGAAATACTTGTTCAGGCGGTCGAATGTCGCGCTCGCCCCTCCCCGCCGGCAAACGGCTACAGAGGCCGCAGGCTTGTACTGGAGCAAAGCGGAAGAGGAATAAAACAGGCGGTCGAGCAAGGCACAAAGCGAGCCGTTCGGCCCGGCATAGTAGACCGGAGAGCCGACAACCAGCGCGTCTGCCGTCGCCAGTTTTTCACGGACTGTGGCATACAGGCTGTCATTGAACACACAGTGTCCCAACTCGGCACAACGATTGCAGGCGATACACCCCTGCACGGCACGCGTGCCGATAGAGACTATTTCAGCTTCCAGGCCGTCTTCACGGAGGGCCTTGGCCACCTCAGACAGGGCGATGTAGGTGTTTCCCTTGCCTCGCGGGCTGCCATTTATCAATAAAACTTTCATGTGGATATGTGGATTTAGATTCGTTAATGCAGGTCAGGAGGAGACAGATGTGGGTGACACCCCATATTGCCTCTTGAACGCGGCCGAGAAGTGTGACTGATTCTTGAACCCCACTTTCGTGTAGACATCGACAATGCGCTTGCCGCCTTCCTTCATCAGAGCGTAAGCCACTTCCAGCCGCTTTCGTATCAGCCATTTCTCAGGCGTGAGGTCGCTTATCTTTTTGAAGTCGCGCTTGAAAGTGGCCAGGCTGCGCCCGGTGTAATGGGCCAGCTCCTCCATGCTGAACTCATACATGTAGTTTTCGTTCATAAAGTCCAGGATGTCTATCTTCCACGGCTCGTTGAAGTCGAAAAGCATCGGTGCAAAGCGTTTGTCGATATGCAACAAGGCCAGCACGCCTTCCTGCAACTTCAGGTTCATGAAGTCGTCTTGCGGCTTCACCGTCGTGTCAAAATAGGGAATCATGGACGCAAACAGGCTGGCTATTTCAGCCGTGCGGGGCAGCTTGACGACTTCCGGCTCCAGCTTGGGCGTGTCGACAGGCACCTTGTACTGCTCAAACCGGGCATACACATCACGCAGGAAGTTGCGGGTAAACATGAGGAAAATGCCACAGTAGCGTTCACCGTCACAGGGTCGTTTGTGCATGGAGATGTGATGGTCACGGGGGATGAACACACACTCACCCTTGCCCACGTGTATCTGTTCGCGTCCGTTGTCGAGCACCATCTCGCCGGAATAGACATAGTTCATCGCGTATTCAGCCGAACGATGCGTGCAGGCACTGCTACCATCATAAAAGAAGCTATAGAATACGTTGTTGTAGTTGAAGATATACTTCATGGGGCTTGACTGCCCTTCAGCGGCTTGTGTTGGTTTCATTGCTTATGATTTCAGGATGTCCTGCAAACATACGGAAAACGAATGAAAAAAACAACAAAGCAATGAGTCCGAGGTATGCCCGTTCCCATTGCTTCATGAATATCGTCCTTTGCCTCCGACCTTACTTCCGGCTGAACACCATCTGCGTCTGGGCATCAGACCCTGTTCCCATACCGGTCACGGTGATTCGCAGACGGCTCACATTGTTTTCTGCCGTAAGCTCCAACTTGACACGTTGTTCTGCCACGGCTTTATCCAGAGCGGTGCCGCTGTCCGTGGTCAGGCTGCCGCCCTTAAACTGGTCGACCATCGCCTGCTCTTCGTCCGTCAACACGACACCGTCCCCGACTATGCAATCGCAAGCAAACGAAGTGAAACCTTCATAACGCTCCAACAACTGCTTGCGCAATCCCAAGCGGGACACGATGGCATCCGCCCGCACCTCGGAAGGAATGCAGATATAAACCACGCGCTCCAGCTTTCCGGCCTCGTCATATTCCAAAGAGACCAGGCGCCAGGGCGAGACACTGATGCCGTCTTGCAACTCTGTCGAGTAGTTGAGGTCGCCATAGGCATCCTTCTCCTCGAAGGTGAATCCCCCGTCGGCTTCTTGCTGCATCGTCGTGTAGTAGGTCAAGTTTCGACGTGTTTCCTCCTGGGTCTCGCCCCAGAAATTGTTGCGGATGTCAGTCGGGACAATCTCCACCGTGAGCGTCTTCTCCGCAGTGTATTGCTGTCCGTCGTTGCCCACGGCAGCCATCTTGCACACCAGCGTATGCTTGCCGGCTTTCATGCCCTGCATATAGTAAGAAGAAATGCCATCTTTCGTCTCATACTGGTCACGGAGCGACGAAAGGTCTTCCGTCCCACCTTTTTCCCAATAGAACTTTTCATCATACAGGTTGCTGCCTGAAGCCACGGCACACTGTGCCGTAAAAGGCTGGTAAGCTCCGATAGTCTGACGGTCGAGGGTGATGTCGCCGACAGTTCCGGCTACGGACTTCGTGGTCGAATCGCTGTCGGAGCAGGCCACAAAGCTAAGAGCCAACAGGCAGGAAGCTGCTCCTTTCAGAATAGATAAATGTCTCATCATACTGTTTTGTTTAGGGAATATAAAAAATGCAATCAGTCAGTCACGGAAATATTGAGGTTTATCCTCATCACGATGGGATACAGAAGTTCACTGTCCACTCCCTGCGGAACGCTCCCGACAGCCAAGTCGATGTAAAACTTGCCCTCTTCGGAGACAAAGCCGGGATTCACCTTCCGCCAGAAAGTAAAGGACAGGACAGGGCTGAAATTGTCTTTGTCCAGCCCGTTCAGTTTCGCTCTGGCCGGAAGCTCTCTCGCGGAGATATGAACCACAGGCGACACGGAGAAACGCAACAAGCGGGACAACATGTTTTCCGTGAATCCATATTCGCGAAGCGCGCCGGACAAGTCGCAGTCATAGACTTTCGTACCGGCATCAAAAGCCGCATTGATTTCAGACGCCGGCAACTCGATGTCAAGCGTAATAGCCGAAGGTGCATACGTGAGAGGGAGCCTGAGTGTTTTCTCCGTGCCTCCCACGTCGACAAGTCTCACACTTGCCGTGTCAGAAGCCATCTTGGCCTCTCCGCTGTCCAGCGGCTGCCATTTCGACGACAAATCATCTGGAGTGACGGTCACATAGTGCTTGTCATAGAACATCGTCGTGTCGACAGCCATAACCGTCTCCGGTCTTTCCACCTGCACACGGTTGACGTAGTCCCACGAATAATGCCACTCTTCTCCCGAAGAAGCCTCATAAGTGTTCACATAACAGAACAAATAGTAGGGGTTCACACTCCCGTCAGACGACCGGAAAGTCTGCACTCCGGAATAGCCGAAGTCAAGTCCTTCATCCACAGTCGGAATGATTTCCACGGGCACTGCCGGCGAACTGACTTCCTGCACCCTCCCTGCGGCGTCCGTATAGTCGACGACCAGATGCAGGTCAGCCACATTGCGATAGTTGCCCTCCCCCTTGGTCTGCACCGTAGCGACCCACTGTCCGTCAAGTGTTTCACCAGCGTCATTCTCCTCCGGCTCGACACTCACCAGTTCATAGCAGTCGGATGACTCCACATAAGAAGCACGCGTCTGCAAGGAGGCCGACTCGTCTGACACCTTGAGAAGATAAGTCTCGCTGCCTTGGACATCGAGTTTCACGTCATCCTCCGCCAAGGACACTCCACTGGGATTCACACGGAAACGCAATTGGAACGTATTGCCCTTCACCACCGTACCACCTGCATCACCAAGCATGACAATGCCCGAAGGGACAGGTTTTTGCAACGCCGACACGTCATCTTTCCAGTCGTCGTCAGAACAAGCAACCAACATGTTAAAGCTGACCAACAGGGTCAAAGCTGTCTGATAGAATTTCATAATTTGCAAACAATTTTAAAAGATTGGACAAATATAAAGACAAATAACCACGCAGCCAAAACAGGAAAGAAAAACTTACAAACGATTCCAGTTTTCTACCCACGAAAGACTCCCACAGGAAGGTGTCCGAGAGCGGAGTCTATGGTAGCCGGGCACGGAGTCTATGGCGGCCAAGTCCGGACTCCTTTCCGTCCCCGGCCGGAATTAAGGGTTTATAAAAGGCTGTATATCAAAGAGAACAAGACGGATTCAAATCGCATGGCCTGCTTCCGTATGTTGATAAAAAAAGTAAACTATCCCGCATTGAAAACTCTATTCCCTTTTATGTTTTTTTCTTCGTAAAACCTACGTGACAACTTCCCATGCTCCACAGGAGGCACAAAAAAAAACGAAGCCGACCTCACAAAGGAAGCCGACTTCGCCGATCGAATTTGAAATTAAATCAAGCTGTATCTTTACATGCCGAAGGCATAGAGATGGATACCGTCGTAAATGGCGCTGACCAATCCCAGCGCGATGATGCCAGCCGTGCACAGAGCCAAACTGATTTTCGTGCTACAGTCACTGCGGAACGTAGCTATCGGAGTATCGTTCGGGATGATGTACATCGCTTTCACAATGCGCAGGTAGTAGAACAGGGAGATGATGGTGTTCAGCAAAGCGATGAATACCACCAGATAGAACCCAGCACTGAACGCTGCTGCAAAGATAAAGAATTTGCTGAAAAATCCGGCAAACGGCGGAATACCGGCGAGCGAAAACAAAGCAAGCGTCATGAGGAAGCTCAGTTTCGGATTGCTCTGATAGAGTCCGTTGTAGTCGCTCATGTCCACCTTGCCAGCCTTCTGCTCGATGACATTGATGACCGTAAACGCAGCCAGGTTGGCAGCGATGTAGACCAGGATGTAGAACACGAGCGAAGTCATGCCCAAATCATTTCCGCCGATGACACCCAGCATGATGTATCCGGCTTGGGAGATACTACTGAACGCCATGAATCGTTTCAGGTTCTCCTGCTTCAGGGCCATGAGGTTGCCCAGCGTGATGGTGATGATGATGATGGCATAAAGCAACGCCTGCCACTGTTCCACCATCGGCCCGAACACCTTGGTCAGGATGAGAAGCAACGTGAAGGCCGCAGCACCCTTGGAAATGACGGAGAGATAGGAAGTCACCGCAGTCGGAGCACCTTGGTAGGTATCAGCCGTCCACAAGTGGAAGGGCACGAGCGACAACTTGAAGCCCAATCCGGCAAAGAAGAACACCAACGCCAGAATCTGCATCGGAGTGCCGGTCAGAGCAGAAGGTATGTCATTGAAATAAAGCGTACCGACAGTGCCATAGACGAAGGAAATGCCGTAGAGCATCAAGCCCGTGGAGAACATGGCGTTCATGATATATTTCGCACCGGCCTCGGCAGACTCGTGCTTGAACTTGTCCATCGCCACAAGGCAAGCCAAAGGAATAGAGGCCAGCTCCAGTCCGATGAAGAACATCAGAAAGTTGCCTGCGCTCATCATGAAGTTCATACCCAGCAGCGTGCAGAGGATAAGCACATAGAATTCACCCTCCTTGTGGCGGGTGTCGTCACGGCGCAACCAGTTTTTCGCCTGCAAGAAGACTAACAGGGTGCCGACAGCAAGGATGGTTTTGACAATGCTGGTCATGGCATACGACTGATACATGCCGCCAAAAAGCTCGACTTCATCGCCCGGGCAGATGTTCAGAAGGGTGTGAATGCCCAGCAAGACGCACGTCAGAGCATGGAAGCCACGGCGCTCTTTGCCTTCGGTAAACAAATCGTAGAGCAGAATGATAAGTATCAAGACAATGAGGCTGACTTCCGCTCTCATATCAAAAAATTGAAGATAATTCATAGAGTAACTTTTTAATTAGAGGTTGGAAAGATGAGCACTTAATAAGTTATCAATGATCGGGGTCACACTGTCATGAAGCATATCGCTTATCCAGAACGGAGCCAGACCCATGCCTGCTACGGCCACGATGAGGCAGATGACTGCAAGACGCTCATCCCACGTGGCATCGGTGAGATGCAGGTGATGCGGGTCAGTGCATTTGCCATAGAGAATCTTGCCCACGACACGCAGGATGTAGACCGCCGTGATGACGATACTCGTACAAGCGATGATGGTACATACGCGATGGAACATGTCTGCGTTTTGGAACGAACCGACAAAGATGGTCATTTCAGCCACAAAACCGCTCAAGCCCGGCAGACCGAGGTTGGCCAGACCGGCAATCACGTAACCCACGCTGAGGAAAGGCATAATCTTCATCAAGCCGCTCATCTGACGGATGTCACGCGTATGCGTACGGCCATAAATCATACCAATCAGGGCAAAGAAGAGTGCCGTCATCAGACCGTGGCTCAACATTTGCATGATGGCACCCGTGCTGCTGGTGTATGTCATCATCAGCAGGGCGAAGAGCACCAGTCCGCAGTGAGATACTGAAGAATAAGCATTGATATACTTCAAGTCGGTCTGCACGACGGCGCTGAATGCACCATAAACCACACTAATCGTCGTCAATATCAAGAATATCCAACCCAATTCCTGAGTAGCCTCCGGCATCAGGTACATGGCCACACGGAAACATCCGTAGCCTCCCAGCTTCATCAACACACCGGCGTGAAGCATCGACACTGCTGTCGGCGCCGAAGCGTGACCGTCGGGACTCCATGTGTGGAAGGGGAACAGTGCGCCAAGCACGCCGAAGCCGAGGAAAGTGAGCGGGAAGAAGATGCGTTGCATGTCCATCGGGATGTTATGGAGCTGAGCGATTTTAATCACGTTCATCGTCTGAGCACCCGCACCGTAGTAGATGCCGAGGATACCAATCAACAAGAATGCGGAAGCACCCATCAACATCAAAGTCAGCTTCATGGCTGCATATTCCTTGCGGCCGCTGCCCCATACGCCGATGAGCAGATACATCGGAATCAAGGCCACCTCATAGAACATGAACATGGTGAACAAGTCAGTCGAGATGAAGAATCCGAATACACCGAGCGAAAGCAAGGTGAACCATAAGAAGTATTCCTTGGTGAGCGGTTTAAGCTTCCAGGAAGCAAATGTTCCAGTAAACACGATGATGCCTGACAGTAGCAGCATGGCTACCGAAATGCCATCCACTCCGATGGAGTAACAGATATGCAAGGGAGCATACCACATGACGCTGTAAGTGTAGAGCATTTCAGCAGGCTCCACACCCTGAGCGAGTTCCGCTTGACGCAAGCCAAGGTAGTCCACAGTAAGGTAGATGGCTGTCAAAAGCAGCAGCGATGAGCCTGCCACCATCACCCCACGCACTTGGTTAAGGTTGCGGCTGAGCCAAAGTCCCAGCAACATCAACAGCGGGATAAGTACGAAAAGACTTAATATATTCATATTGTTTTAGTTCTTTAGCTATTTAGTTCTTTAGTCTGCGAGTCGTCCGGCGGCCAAGGCTTCGGCTGCCAGCCAACCCATCAACTTATAAACTTAAATTAATAACAACATAAGCGTGAATACCAAAGCTCCGAGAAGGAACCAGATGCAGTAGCTCTGAATGCGTCCGCTCTGCATGCCACGCACTTCATCGGCACTGGCCTGAGCACTCCAAGCAGTGAAGTTGAAGAACTGGTCGATGACATGACGGTCCCACCAAGCAAGCGGAGTAGAGATGCAGCGGAAGATGATTTTCTTCGTCACAAACATCCAGATCTCATCCATATAGAAACGGCGGTATGCTGCTTCATGCAAAGTCTTGAACGTCGCAGCCAGACGGTCTGCAATGGGCTGTTGTTCTCTCAGATACATGATGGTGGCAAGCACGATGGCAACGACTGCAATGCAGACGCTGGTGATGGCCACCTGCGTATTCAGGTGAATATCATAAGACTGTCCGTTGCTGCTGACGAAGTGTCCGAACGGAATGAAGCCGGCCACACAAGTCACAGCAGCCAGGAAGATGAGCGGGAAACTCATGGATACAGGCGCTTCGTGCGGAGTGTGATGAGCATGAAGCTCTTTGTTTTCCTTACCCCAGAAGATGCCGTAATAGAGACGGAACATATAGAATGCGGTCATACCGGCGATGATGCTCATCATCCAGCCCACAACCGGACTGAACTGGAAGCAGGCAGCCAGGATTTCGTCCTTGCTGAAGAAACCGCTGAACGGAGGAATACCGGCAATGGCCAAACAAGCAATCAGGAAGGTGATGTGTGTGATGGGCATGTACTTGCGCAGGCCTCCCATAGCCGACATCTCATTGCTGTGCACAGCGTGAATGATGGCACCGGCTCCAAGGAAGAGCAAAGCCTTGAACATGGCGTGTGTAAACAAGTGGAACATACCGGCCATGTAGCCCAAACCTTCATGTGTGTCAGCACCGATGCAGACACCCAGAGCTACGACCATGAATGCAATCTGCGAGATGGTGGAGAAGGCAAGCACACGCTTGATGTCAGTCTGCACACATGCCACGGCAGCAGCATAAAAGGCTGTAAGTACACCCAGGTAAGCAATCCAATGCAACACGTCAGGTGCATACACGATAAACAGCGGGAACATGCGGGCCACCAAGTAGACACCGGCAACGACCATGGTCGCAGCATGGATAAGGGCACTGACAGGAGTCGGGCCTTCCATGGCATCCGGCAACCAGATGTGCAACGGGAACATGGCGCTCTTACCGGCACCACCGACAAACATCAGTCCGAGAGCCCAGGGAATCATGCCTCCGGCGGCAATCAGCATCTTCGTTTCCGGCTCGAAGGTGAACGTGCCTGCATAATAACCATAGATAAGGATACCTATCAAGAATCCAAGGTCAGCAAAGCGTGTCACGATGAATGCCTTCTTGCTGGCAGCAATAGCCTCAGGCTTGGTGTAATAGAAGCCGATAAGCAAGTAGGAAGATACACCCACCAGCTCCCAGAACACATACATCTGGAAGATGTTGGTGGCGACAACCAGTCCCAACATGGAGAAGGTGAACAGGCTCAAGAATGCATAATAACGCTGGAAACCAACTTCGCCTTTCATATAGCCGAAGGAGTAGATGTGCACCATCAGTGACACCGTAGAGATGACGATGAGCATCATGACCGAAATGGGGTCAAGCAAAATGCCCATGTCAATGTGCAAACTGTCCGTGAAAGGCAACCATTCAAAGTTCCAAGGCATCAGTGTGGCAAAAGTGCCGTCAGCCGAACGTCCGTTGCCGAAATACTGGTAAGCAGTCGCATAAGACAGCACAGCCACGACAGCCAACACGGCTGTACCGATAGCCCCTGCCACCTTATGTTTCATACGCATACCGGCCAATCCCAGCACCAGGAAACTGAGCATGGGAAGAAGTAATATTAGTATCGTATAATTAAAATCCATAATCTTATTGTTTAGAAAGTATAGACCCTAGCGATTAACCCTTTAGCTCATCAATATTATCTGTCTGGATGTTTCGGATGTTCCGATAGATATTGATGATGATGGCAATGGCCACGGCCGTTTCTGCGGCTGCGATACCGATGCCAAACAAAGCGAAGAAATGTCCTTCAAAAACATCAGGGAACAGATAGCGGTTGAACACGGCGAAGTTGATGTTCGTGGCGTTCAGCATCAATTCCACGGAGATAAGGACAGCCAGAAGGTTCTTACGGGTAAAGAAGCCGTAGATACCTGCAAACAGCATGATGGCGCTGACGACCAAATAACTTACAACATGTAATTCCATAAGTACCTCCTTTTATCGTTTACGTGCTATTAATATACCTCCAATCATACATGCCAGCAACAACACGCCGACTGCTTCAAACGGCAGGACGTAACCATACTTGTCAGAGCTGATGAGTGCATGACCGATTTCTTTCAAGGCAATCTCGCTACCCTCAGGAATTACATTCAGCGCAAATCCGTTCGTCCAGATAAGGAACAGCACCAATGCAGCGCCCAGGATAATGGTAGCCAGCACGGCGACCATTTTGCTGCGGCATATCTTCAGATTGATGCTCTTGTCTGAGTTGGTCAGCAAAATTGAGAATACATACAATACGACGATGCCTCCGGCATATACCATGAGTTGTACAGCTCCCAGGAACGTGTATCCCAAAATGAAATATATGGCCGCCGTACCGAAAAGCACGAACAGCAGATAGGTTGCTGAACGCAAGATGCTTTTGGTCGTAACCGTCATCACCGAGAAGACACTCATCAGGATGGCGACCACATAGAAGACTGTTTGTTGAAGTGTTATATCCATATCGTTTCTTACTTTTTAACTACTGATGAACCTTCATGGTTGAGCTTCAGCACTAGTTTCTCACGTTGGAACACAGCGTTCTCAAAATCATTGCTGAAACGGATTGCATTGTGCGGACAAGCGTTTACACACAGTTCGCAGAACATGCAGGAACCGAGGTCGTACTCATATTTAACCAAAACTTTTCTCTTCTTGCCGTCTTCTCCTTCGACCATCTCGGAAATCACTTTGATGGTGTCGTTCGGGCAAGCCATCTGACACAGTCCGCAGGCAATGCAGTGGTGCTGGTTGTTCTCATCATGAGGCATGACCAGCATGGCGCGGTGACGCTCTGGGACGTTCAATGTGGTGTGGCGGTTTTCAGGATATTGCTCTGTCACAGGTTTACGCAAATAGACTCTCAGCGATGTGCGCAAACCTATCAAGAGACTTTCAAGCCCTGAAAAGTATCCATTTATATAATTACCAAATTTACTCATTGTCTTGTTCAATCATTAAAATACCAGCCCAAATACTTTGAGCACTACCATTAATACTAAGATAAGCAGCGAAGTAGGCATCAGATACTTCCATTCGAACACCAGCACTTGGTCAATACGCAAACGAATGAAAGTCCACTTGATCCACATGAGCAGCCATACCACAAAGAATGTCTTGCCGAAGAACCAGACGACACCCGGAATATAATCCATCACGGCATTAAACCCGTCAAGACCGGCAACATGCAAGGGCATCCATCCTCCGAGGAACAAGGTCGAAGCAAAACCAGCAGTAATAAACAAGTTCAAGTATTCAGCCAGATAGAAGAAACCGAAGTGCAAACCGGAGTATTCCGTATGATAACCGGCGGTCAACTCCTGTTCAGCTTCTGCCAAGTCAAACGGGCCGCGGTTGGCTTCTGCATTACCGGCAATCAGATATACAGCAAAGGCAACAATGGCGACAACGTGTCCTTTGAACAAGTTCCAGCCGTTGGCTTGTGCTTCCACAATGCCGCTGATGCTGGCTGTTTCGCTCAGCACAATCATTGCCAGCACAATGATACCCAGCGAAAGCTCATAGCTGATGAGCATGGCACCACTACGGACGGCACCAATCATGGTGTACTTGTTGTTACTACTCCAACCTGCCAGCAGGATACCCACAACGCCGAGCGATGATGCGGCCAGAACGAACAGGATACCGATATTCATGTCCAGAATCTGTGCGCCCTTGTGCCATGGCAAGCAGGAGAAGGCAAGGATGGAAGCCATAATCATAAGGTAAGGAGCCAAAGCATAAAGCAGATTGTCCGCATGCTTCAGGCGGATAATCTCTTTGGTCAAAATCTTCAATACGTCGGCGGGCACCTGCATCAGACCTCCCTTGCCTCCTACACGGTTCGGGCCGATACGGCACTGGAAGGCCGCACACACCTTACGCTCCATATAGATAAGGACAATAGCGAGGACTGCATAAAGAGCCACGATAACGACACCGATTACCACGCACTCGATGAAGATGGCAAGCGCCTCCGGCATCACGCTGCAAAGCGCTTCGTGAATCCAGCTGGTAATGGGCTGTATGCTATAATAGTCTAAAAATGAAGTGTTCATTGCTTTTTATTTTACATCTATGTTCATGTTTCTTTAGTTCCCGCTTATCGGTCGATGTCAGGGATAACGAAGTCCATACTAGCACCGATAGCAATCAGGTCGGCAAACTTCTGGCCACGGCATACAGTGTCGAGTGCATGTACCAGCGGAAGGCCTGTCGAGCGGTAGTGCAAGCGGTAGGGCATCTTGTCGCCATGGCTCTCAAGGAACACGGCAAACTCACCACGGCTGCTCTCCACGGAAGTAGAGTAGTTGCCTTCGGGGATGCGGATGATGGGCTTCGTCTTCACGCGGTATTCACCTTCGGGAATGTTGTCAATGAGCTGTTCGATGATTTTCATTGACTCCATGATTTCGTCCATACGCACCATATAGCGGGCAAAGCTGTCACCTTCCGTATAAACGATTTCCTTGAAGTCCACCTTATCATACAGGCCATACGGGTGATGTTTGCGCACATCGTTAGCCCAGCCCGAAGCACGTCCCGTGCCTCCGGTCGCACCAAAGGAAATGGCATCCTCACGGCTCAACACACCTACTCCCTTCAAACGGGTCGTAGCAATGACATTGCCGGTGAAGATTTCGTGATACTCATGAACGATGCCGCGCATGTGCTTGATAAATTCCTTCACCTTCTTCTGGAAGTCCGGATGAAGATCTGCCTGCACGCCGCCGATCATGTTATAGTTCTGGATGAGACGTCCACCCGTAGTCTCTTCCATAATCTGAAGAATCATCTCACGTTCGCGGAAGCCATAGAAGAACGGGGTGAATCCACCCATATCGAGCACCAGACAGGAATAGAACAGCAAGTGCGAATCAATACGCTGAAGCTCATCCATGATAGTACGGATGTACTTGGCACGTTCTGAGACTTCAATGCCGGCGGCCTGCTCAATACACATACACAAGGCGTGACGGCTCTGGTGCGCGCTCAGATAATCCAAGCGGTCGGTCAACGCCAGGGTTTGCGGATAGGTAAGGCTCTCGTTCATCTTCTCGATGCCGCGATGGATGTATCCGCACACAGGGTCCACACGGCTCACAGTCTCGCCGTCTAGGCCGACACGCATACGCAATGCACCGTGCGTGGAGGGGTGTTGCGGACCCACATTGATGACAAAGTCTTCCGGCTGGAACACCACATGTTCTTCAGTCGAAAGCGTGCCGTCCGCATTCAATATATATTCGGTAGTCACATCGGCGTTCACCTCATTGGTCATGTTGAGGTCGTTTGACTTCTCGTCATAATCCTTGCGGAAGGGGTATCCCACCCAGTCTTCACGCAGGAAAATGCGGCGCATGTCGGGATTGCCGACAAACTTGATACCAAAGAAGTCGAAAGCCTCGCGCTCTTTGATGATGGCTGTTTTCCACAAATCGCTCACGCTGGGGAGCAACGGATTCTCGCGGTCAGCCGTCTCCGTGCGGAGGGCGATACGCGCATGCGTCGTGGTTGATTCCAAATAGTAGAGGGCTCCCAGTGTCTCGCCCCAGTCCATGCCGACGATGTCGCGCAGATAGTCGAAAGCGTCTTCCTTGTCATAGCGAAGTGCTTCGGCCACTTGATGGAATGAAGCAGCGGGAATCACAGCTATGAGGTCGCCTTGCTCTTTAAATTCCACTTCGGGAACCAATTTTGAGATTTTATCTTTTATATCCATAGCTCTGTGTTATTCGTCAATGGGTTTAGGTTGTTTACGGTTCACACCGCCAAAGAAGTGTTCCAGCTTCATCTTACGCTGCAACTGCATCAGGCCATAGTAGAAAGCTTCAGGACGGGGCGGGCATCCGGGGACATAGACGTCGACAGGGACGATTTTGTCAATGCCGTTCACCACGTGATAAGACTTCTTGAAAGGACCACCGGAAATGGTGCATCCACCCACAGCCACCACATACTTCGGTTCGGCCAACTGGTCATACAGGCGCTTCATCAGCGGAGCCATCTTGTTCGTGATAGTACCCAGCACCAACAAGACGTCACCCTGGCGAGGTGAGTTACGCGTCACCTCGAAACCAAAACGAGCCATGTCATAGCGGGCAGCTCCCAGCGTCATGAACTCGATGGCACAGCAACTTGTTCCCAGAAGGAACGACCATACGGAGTTGCTACGTCCCCAGTTGATCAAATCGTCGAGTTTGGAAACGACCACATTCACTCCATTGTCCTGGAGCTCTTTTACCATGCTTTCTAGGTAGTCGTTGTTCTTAAACTCCTCATACTTCATGGAGCGTATCTTAGGCTGTTTCATTCCCATTTGAGCGCTCCTTTCTTCCAAGCATAAGCCAGGCCTAAGATTAATACTACTAAAAAGAAGATCACACTTACCAGTCCGTAGACGCCCACTTCACCCACGATAGTAGCCCAGGGGAAGAGGAACACTGTCTCGATGTCGAACATCAAGAACAGAATGGCGAACAGGTAATAACCGACCTTGAACGGCATGTGGGAACCTCCGTGGGTGGGCAGACCGCACTCGTAGGCTTCACCCTTGTTAGGGTTGAACGAACGGGGTGCAATCAGTCTGGCCACGAACAAACCGGCGGCTACCAACGCGATGGCGGTTAAGACTGCAGTAATTAATAATGTAAAATACATGTTTTAATTATTAGGTTATTGATTTATGTTTCAGTGGTATATAAAAAAACGTCTTCGCTTCGCTGCGAAAGGATTAAATCTGGAATCGGCAGAGAAAGACGTGCCGGCCTGGGCTGGAGACTCCGTGCATAATGAAGTAGTAAGTAGTAGAGAGACAACACTTTGTCACTCCTTTTACCGGGCCGGAGGCGAAATCCGTCTGATGAGGAAAGGCTTTAAAGCCTCTATGGTTTTGAGGGGAATTGTCAAATGAGGAAAGGACAGTGGAAGCAGAGAGGCTAAAGGCTTTGGTTGAGGGTACAGCGGACAACCTTCCCATCGAAGCACTAACAAAAAGCCCCAATAGGAAAAAGGGTAAAAACAACATTTTACATCCTTTTGCCATCTCTACTACTACTTTTGCGCGGCAAAGATAGGCACTTCTGCCGAATATGTATATTAATTGCCTTGACTTTTTTTCAGCAAAAAAAAACTTTCCGCCTGCCACATCACACGGGTGGAAGCCTCTGTCGCAAAAAGGCGGCAAGACAGGCCACAAGGCCGCTTGCAAAGCGTCGGCCAAGAATTTATTTTGTAAACATATTACACCCCCTCACATCAAAAGAACAATCCTCTGTCTTACAATCCGTTGTCTCGACAGCAAACAAGGAATTAGCAAAATGGACACTATAAATGTGCCTTCGTGACCACTAAGACAGTGTCAAGGAAGTCACGAAGGCCGTCCGAGGAGGCAACCTCAGAAAATAAAAGACACATTGTAAACTAATTTAACTCATATAGGTCGCGCCCGCATCAATGCTTCCGCCAGAAGCTGGGACTGAAGAGCAGCAGGACGGAAAACAATTCCAGACGGCCGATGAGCATCAGCACGGAGCAACCCCACTTGGCGGCATCAGGCAGACTGTTCCAGGAATAGGCCGGGCCTACCGAACCGAGGCCAGGACCGACGTTGCCGAGGCTGGACACCGTGATGCCAAAACCTTCCATGAATCCCACGCCGACACTCAGCATGTAGAGCCAGCCCAGCAGGAGAATGCCCATATAGGTGAAGAAGAAGGCGAGCAGCGTGGCCTTGATTTCCCCGGGGATGACCACACCGTTGATGCGAAGCGGGAGGACGGCGTTCGGATGAAGCATGTGGCGAAACTGATTCCTCACAATCTTACACAGCATGGCCAGGCGGATGGACTTGATGGCACCGCTCGTAGAGCCCGCGCAAGCACCCACTATCATGGCAATGCACAGCACCAGCCACGTGCATGAAGGCCACATCATGTAGTCCGTGGTGACAAATCCCGTGGTGGTCTGCAACGAAGCGACCTGGAACGCTGCCAGACGGAAACTTTGCTCCAGCCCCATCGGCGTGGCCACAAGCAGGGCGACGGTGACAAACAGGGTGAAGGCCGAGTAGCTGCCTACATACCAGCGGAACTCTGTGTCTTTCAGGAGACGCACGGGCTTACGTTTCAGAATGGCCACATAGAGCAACGTGAAGTTCAGGCCCGAAATGAGCATGAACAGCGTGGTGATGTATTCGATGTATGGCGAATGGTAGGCCTCGATGCTGCTCTGCTTGACGGACAGTCCGCCAGTGGCCGCCGTCGACATGGCGGTGCAGACACTGTCGAACAGAGGCATGTCGCCCAACACCAGCAGAGCGGCGTGGGTGATGGTGATGATGAGATAGATGGTCCATATCCATTTGCCCGTGACGTCCAGGCGGGGATGAAGTTTGCTGTGGGTGGGCCCGGTGGTCTCGGCCGCAAAGAGCTTCATGCCGCCCGAACCGAAGATAGGCAGGACGGCGATGGTGAAGAACACGATGCCCAATCCGCCAAACCACTGCGTCAGGCTGCGCCAGAAGAGGATGCCGTGAGGCAGGGACTCGATGTCGTCAAAGATGGTCGCACCCGTCGTCGTAAATCCCGACATCGTCTCCAGAAAGGCATTGGCCACGCTGTCCGTGTAGCGTCCGACAAGGAAGGGGAGCATGCCAAACGTCGCGAACAGCACCCACGAGAACGTGACAATGATGTACCCGTCCTTGCGGTTCACTTTCTTGTCAGCGCCCCGCCCCAGCAGAAACAGGACCAGCCCGACGACCAGCGTGAGGCCACCCGAGACCAGAAAGGCGACAAGGTCGCTCTCGCCCAGACAGAGAGGAAACAGCGAACAGCCAAGCAGGAGTATGGCTTCCAAGAAGAGCAGAATGCCCAGAATCTTGGCTACTATGCGATAGTTTATCATAACCGGGAGAGGATTTAAATGAAGAACTTCTCGATTTTCTGCATCGTCATGCCCGTGCAGAAGACCACCACATGGTCGCCCGCCTGGAGCTGCGTGTTACCGGTCACCAGTGCACCGACTCCGTGGCGTATCACACCACCGATGTTGATACCCTTGGGCAGGCCGCAATCCTTCACGGCGTGCTTGGTAATCTTCGAGCCTTCCTTCACGATAAACTCCGCCACGTCGGCATTGGCCACCGTGAGGCACTTCACATTGGTCACGTCCGCATCGAGCATCATCTGGTAGATATGACTGGCGGCAATCATCTTCTTGTTGATTATCGTTCCGATGTCCATGCCTTCGGCCATGCTGATGTAAGCCATGTTTTCCACCTCGGCCACGGTCTTGCTCACGCCCGTACGCTTGGCGGCCAGGCAGGCCAGGATGTTCGTCTCCGAACTGCCGGTGAGGGCGATGAAAGCTTCCGTGTTCTCAATGCCCTCCTCCATGAGCAGGTCCATGTCGCGGCCGTCGCCGTTGATAATCATCACACGGTCGTCGTTGATAAGCTCCGTCAGGCGATGGCAACGCTCCAAATCCTTTTCGATGATTTTCACCTTCATATATTCGGGCGCCAACTTGGCCGTGCGCACGGCGATGCGGCTTCCGCCCATAATCATCACGTTGCGCACATCCTTGTATTCATCCTTTCCGGCTATCTGCCTTATGTAGGGGATGTATTTCTTCATGGTCATGAAATAGACGAGGTCCAGCTCTTGCAGGCAGTCATCACCACGCGGGATGATGGTGTGCATGCCGCGCTTGATGGCCACCACCAGATAGGGCGTCGAGCGCGTATCGAGCTGGTGCAGGGGTATGTCCAGGATATGGGCCGTGCGGCGCAGCTTCACGGCGATGAGCACCAGTTCGCCGCCGTCGACCTCCCACCACTGACGTATCCAGCTCATCTTGATGGCATCCACAATCTCGCGGGCAGCCAGCATTTCGGGATAGATGAGCGAATTGACCCCGATGCGAGAGAAAAAATCCTGGTGTTTAGGTTGCAGATATTCGGCGTTGTCGATGCGTGCCACCGTCTTTCTGGCCCCCAGGCTGTGTGCCAGGAGGCAGGATGTCATGTTGCGGCTCTCATCGGGAGTAACACCAATAAACAGATCGGCACTCGGCACGTCTGCTTCTTTCAATCCGGCTATGGAAAGCGAAGAGGCATTGACAGTCATCAGGTCGAAATTGTCTTCCAACTGATGCAATCGGTCCTCATCCGTGTCCATGAGGACAATGTCTTGCTTCTCTCCGGATAACATCTTCGCCAGGTGGGTTCCCACCTCACCGGCTCCGGCAATGACTATTTTCATATTGCAAACAACTTTGTGTCTTTAAGTTCGGACGCAAAGATATAGTATTTCATAAGATATGAAAAAATCTCGCATCCTTTTTTTCTGCGACGCCGCTTCCGGCAAGACTCTTCCGACGGCGGAACGAGCGGCCAGGAAGGCCCTCCCCCTCGGATTGCACGAAGCGGGAAACGCACTCCGCTTTTGTCCTCCATTTTCCAAGCCCCTACCTGCCACCGCTCTTCAACCACCCGGCCGGAAGACGGGTGCATACAGCGACCGGAAAGCAAAAAGAACAGCCCCGGACATTCATTCTATAAACAGATGGTTTTCACGCGCTTACAATCCTGAAAAAATTCCGTCTTGCCCGGTCCGTGCCAGCCTTCCTTTCGGCTCACGGACGGAATAGATTCGAGACAAGGACGGAAAGGAGGGTAGCCGGGCACGGAAAGGAGGGCTGGCACGGACGGTCTGTACACGGCCCGGCGACCGGTATCCGACTGTGCGGGGAAAGCCTCGGACCGGAATTCCGTTTGTTCGCATTATTCTCAATCCTCCCACCAGAAGAAAATCTCACACCGGCCTGCCGTCCACAAGCCGCTGCTCCGTCCTGCAGAGATGGCAGAGAAAAGACAACAGGGAGGTCAATGCAGTCATCCCGATTCCCCTGCGGGCATGACGAAGACTGTGCCAACACCGGCTTTATGTCATATTCCCAGACACATACGACCCGGAAAAGACGAACCATCGACCTCTCACCTGCTTCGTCTGCGCCATCCAAACCTAAAAAGCCCGACTGTGACACAGCCGCTCCCTCCCGAATTCACTTTATATAATAAGGTGTAGAAGAAACATGACGGCCTGCAACAGCGTGAAGACACTCCCGACGACCGACTTCGCCCAGGCCGTGAAAAGGTTAACTAATACTAAATAATAGTACTATGTTATACAAAGTACCAAGTATTACATATCTTTGCCTCGTCCTAACACAGAAAGCCTATGAATGTAGAAAACGTAAAGTCACAAATGCGCAAAGGGATGCTGGAATACTGCATCATGCTCCTGCTCCACCGGGAGGCAGCTTACGCTTCCGACATCATCCAAAAGCTGAAGGAAGCCCGACTGATAGTCGTGGAGGGCACGCTCTACCCGCTCCTCACCCGGCTCAAGAACGACGAGCTGCTGAGCTATGAGTGGGTGGAATCCAACCAAGGACCGCCTCGGAAATACTACCGGCTGACAGAGAAAGGCGAAGCATTTCTCAACGAGCTGAAACATGCCTGGCAAGAACTCAACGACACCGTGTCTCACCTGACGGACACGTCCGCCACCAACACGACACCCGCATGAGACGTTATCTGCTACTCGCTTACGGAGTCACGATACTGGCCTGCTTCGCATGGATGGGACTGGCAAGCATCCTTCTGTCGACACTGGTCTATGGCCTTGTCGGCGTCGGACTGGGACTCTGGAAGAAAGACCGGAAGATGACATGCTGGGCCGGCACGGCCTTCGGCTTGGCCGCGGCTTTCATCGTCCTTTTCATATTTGCCTTGGCCCATTCAAACATGTAACACACCATAACTGCAATCCTTCAAAACTATGAACAAGACATTAGACATCAATCTGAGCGGACGCATGTTCCATGTGGACGAAGACGCGTACAAGCTCTTATACGACTACTTATACAACCTGCGCCATGCGTTCGAACGCCAAGAAGGCGGCAACGAAATCATGGACGACCTGGAAAACCGCCTGGCCGAACTGCTGCTCGAACGCATTTCCGACCGCCAGGAAGTGGTCTCACGCACCATCGTGGAAGAGGCCATCACCCGCCTGGGACGGCCCGAAGAAATCGCCGGAGAAGAGAACGAAGCCCCGGAGGCTGCACCAACCGGGGAAAACCCGACAGAAGCTCCTGCGGACACAGCTCAGGGCGACACCGAAGCGACTGAGGATAAGACGGAAGAAAAGACAGAGACTCCGCCGCCTCCACCCTCGTCCCGCAAACGCCTGTTCCGCGACCCGGACAACCGCATATTGGGCGGCGTGCTGGGCGGACTGGCCCTCTACCTGAACTGGGACCCGACATTGCTGCGCCTGCTGCTCGTGGTCATCCTCATCGCCGGCTATGGCACCGTCATCCCCATCTACCTCATCTGCTGGCTTATCATCCCGAAGGCCACGACGGCTGCCGACAAGCTCAGCATGAGAGGCCAACCCATCACGATGGAAAACATCGGCAAGATGGTGACTAATGGCATAGAAAGCGCCGGAGAATACATCCGCTCCGACAAACCGCGCACCGCGCTCCAGCGCTTTGCCGACGCCCTTGTGTCGGTCATCGGCGCCATCCTCAAAGTGGCGCTCGTGCTGGTGGGCATCTGCTGTGCACCGTTCCTGCTGGTGCTGCTCGTGGTGTTCATCGTTCTCACCATCGCCTTCGTGAAGCTGTTTGTCGAAGGTTCAGCCTCCCTGCCCTACTTCTTGTCCGAGGCATTCCCCATCGCGGCCGACGCCGGTGTCTGGAGCCTCGTGTGCGGCATCAGCCTCGTCCTGGGCATTGCCCTGCTGGTGATGAGTTTCCTCAGCGGCATCTTCAGCTTGTCTTTCAAGTGGAAAGGGCTGTCTGCACGCAGTATGAAGATAATGCTCATCCTGGCTGCCGTGTGCCTTGTCGTGGCAGGAGTCACCTTCGTGGTCTCTGGCTACCAGGCCTATGTGCACAACTATCTGTACTGACAGCCCGGCCTCATCCGGCCAAAGTACGTATCTTTGATGACCAAAGTACGTATCTTTGACACCCAAAGTACGTACCTTTGGCCGGCACACGGCGGCAGCGCGCAGCAGTGTCAGTTTGCCCCATGCCGGTAGTCGGCCGGAGAGACACCCGTCAGCTTCTTGAAAAGGGCGCAAAAATATTGCGTGCTGGGAAAGCCCAACAGCCGGGCAACAGCCGCAGGCGACGCCTCGCCTTTCGACAGCAGCCGTTTGGCCATCTCAATCTGGCGGATGGAGATGTATTCCTCCAGCGTCTTTCCGGTTTCAAACTTCAGGAGGTCGGCAAAGTAGGCCACCGAGAGTCCCAGCTCTCCCGCGAAAGTTTCAGGACGGGGCAAACGCCCCCCCTGCAACTTGCCGGCAGAAAGATATTCATCGACCATCCGCCCGAAACGGGCAAGGATGGCCTTGTTTTTGTTTTCCCTGGTGATGAACTGGCGTTCGTAGTAGCGCGAACAATAGTCGAGCATCAGTTCGATGTGGCGCGAGAGAATGGTGCTCGAATGCGTGTCGATGGGATGGTGCAATTCCTCCTCGATGTTTTCCAGACAGCAGGTGATAGTGCCAGTCTCGCGTTGCGACAGATGAAGAGCCTCCTCTTTACGGTAATTGAAAAAAGTATAGTTCTGGATGTGGTTTCTCAGCGATGTGCGAAACAGCAAATCGGGATGGAAGGCCAACAGCCAGCCCTTGTCCGGTAACGTGTTGTCCTCGCTCATGCGGAATATCTCCCCCGGTGTGAGAAACACCATCGTGGCGTAGGCGAAGTCGTCATAACGCCGTCCGCAACAGCAACACCCGTCAGGGCATTCCTCGATGAGCAAGACGGCATAGAATTCAAACCTTACCCGGTCCTGCTCCAATCCTGGTTTCTCCAGATTGATGATGGTGACTTGCGGATGCAACGTCTTCATGCCCAGGCAGCGGTTGCATTCACACACAGTCTTTAAGTCCAAAGTATCCTTGTCTTCTGTCTTCATTATGCGTCAAATCAGTCATTTGCCACGATACGTGATGCAAAGATACGCATCATTGGCCGTAGCAGATAACCTTTTTTACAGACAATGTAACCCCATTTACTGATTCTCCGGCAAGGGACTCGGCCGGGCAGAACCTTTCCGTAATCCGGGTAGCTCCTTCCGTAATTCGTCTACCTTCAGAAACCGTGCGTCTTCGTAATTTTGCAGCGTAGAAAAACCGTTTTAATCTCTATAACTATGCAACTGATTAAAGACAAAGAATTTGGCGGCGAACGCCCACTCTTCGCTTCACATGACCTCCATCTGGACAACGTGACCATCCTGGCCGGCGAATCGGCTATCAAGGAATGCAGCAACATCGTGGCAACCCACTGCCGCTTCGAAGGCAACTATCCCTTCTGGCACGTGCACGGCTTCACCATACAAGACTGCTACTTCGCAGTGGGCGGACGGTCGGCCTTGTGGTATTCCGACCATCTGAAGATGACCGACACCCTCATCGACGCACCCAAAATGTTTCGTGAGATGAACGACATCGAACTCGAACACGTCGTGATGAACGACGCCGACGAAGTGTTCTGGCGCTGCGAACGCATACGCGCAAACGACTTGAAGCTCCACGGAGGAACTTACCCTTTTATGTTCAGCAATCATATCTATGTGGACGGCTTGGAAAGCGACAGTAAATACGTGTTCCAGTACGTAAAGGACGTGGAGATACACAACGCACGCATCACGACCAAAGACGCTTTCTGGGAAGTGGAGGACGTGACCATCTACGACTCGGAGCTCAACGGCGAATACCTCGGATGGCACTCACGCCGCCTGCGGCTGGTGAACTGCCACATCTCTGGCGAGCAACCGCTATGTTACGCCCACGACCTGGTGTTGGAAAACTGCACTTTCGACCCGTCGTGCGACCGGGCATTCGAATACTCCACAGTCCGTGCCGACATCCGCGGCAGCATTACCAACATCAAGAACCCAACGTCGGGACACATCGTGGCCGACCACATCGGCTCGATAACGCTTGATGAGAACATTCAAGCTCCTGCCGATTGCATCATCGAACAACGAAACTGTTGCCAATGAAAACCACTGCCGGCCGCCTGTCCGTCATCACTGCCTACTTCCTTATCTATGTAGTCTGGGGCTCGACCTACTACTTTATCAGTGTGGCACTGGAAGGACTGCCTACATTCCTGCTCGGAGCACTGCGTTTCAGCGCGGCCGGCCTGTTGCTGCTCTCCTTCTGTGGAATCTGCCGCGGCGAAAGCGTGTTCCGCGCACAGCTCATCCGGCGCTCTGCCGTGAGCGGCATTGTGCTGCTCTTCGTCGACATGGCCGTCATCATGCTGGCACAACGCTACGTGAGCAGCAGCCTGGTAGCCATCGTCGCTTCGTCCACGGCCATCTGGATTATGCTGCTTGACGCTCCGATGTGGCGGACCAATTTCCGAAGCCGCCACACCTTGTGCGGCGTCATTCTGGGATTTGTCGGGGTGGGATTGCTCTATGCCGAACAGGTGGATACCGACAGTGGTGCCCATCCACACAGCGAATACGGCATACTCCTCCTCATCGGTGGATGCATCTCCTGGGCATTGGGCACGCTTTATGCCAAATACCGCTCGTCAGCCGCCGAGGATGTAAACGGATTTGCCGGCTCTGCCTGGCAAATGCTGACAGCCAGCCTGATGTTCTGGCTCTGCGCAGGATTCTTCGACGACTTCTCTTTCGCTGACTTGTCCCGCGTCCCCCGACGCTCCTGGCTCGCCCTGGCCTATCTGGTGACCTTCGGCTCCTTGCTGGCTTATTCGGCCTATGTCTGGCTGCTCAAAGTGCGTCCTGCCACAGAAGTGGCAACCCATGCTTATGTCAATCCCGTCGTGGCTGTCGTACTCGGAGCCGGACTTGGCGGCGAAGAAGTCACCCTGGTGCAACTGGCCGGACTGGCAGTAATCCTCGCAAGCGTTATGCTGGTAAACAAAAAGAAACAAAACTAAACTCATGACGACCCACACCCTCTCCCCTGTCCGTTCCTCCGAACGCTACGTCATCCTCGATGCACTGCGCGGCTTTGCCTTGCTTGGCATCTGCATGGCCAATTTCCCTGAATTCTCCCTCTTCACATTCCTCAAGCCGGAAGCAGCCGCGGCCCTGCCCACAGCTGCCATAGACCGGTTTGTCCGCTACCTGACCTATGTCTTCGTGGACGGCAAGTTCTATACGCTCTTCTCGCTCCTCTTCGGCATCGGATTCTCACTCATCATCACCCACGCCATGCAAAAGGGTGCAGACGGTTTCCGCATTTTCTACCGGCGCATGACCGTATTGGCTGTCATCGGCTTCCTGCACCTGATGTTCATCTGGAGCGGTGACATCCTGATGTTCTACGCCCTGCTGGGACTGCTGCTTCCCTGCTTCCGCCATGTGTCCGACCGAGGGTTGCTCACGTGGGCAGCCGTACTGCTCATTGTGCTTGTCTTCATCGACCTGGCGTGTGAAGTGGCCGAATTCTATCCGGCCCGCCGAGTCGTCGAACTGCAAGCCTGTTACTGTGCCAAGTATGGCATTACGGAGGAAAACTTCGCCTACTGGCTGCGCGACATCAATGACTATGAAGGCATGTTCCAGTTTCTGATACAAGGGGCTTTGGTGCGTGTGCAGGAATTCATGGACGGCAACCGCTACTTCAAGGTGTTGGGACTCTTCCTCATCGGCTTCTATATCGGCCGCAAGCACATGTATGCCGACCTCGAAAGCCGCCGTCTGTGGCTGAAACATGTCTGCCGCGCCGGGATGCTGGCGGGGCTTCCTCTGTCGCTTGTCTACGCTTGGAGCTGCATGAATGCCCACCCGCTAGGGCTGACGGCACACAGCGTGCTCTACCTGCTCAGCGTCTATCCGCTCGGATTCGCCTACATGGCAGGGCTTTGCCTGCTCTATCTGAAAAGTAAAAATGGATGGTTCTGGAAATGGCTGGCCGCACCCGGCCGCATGGCTCTGACCAACTACATCGGACAGTCTGTCATCGGTGTATGCCTCTTCTACGGCATCGGGTTGGGATGGGGAGCCGACATCGGCGCAGCCTACACTGAAGGAATCGTGCTTGCCGTCTATGTGCTGCAAGTCGTCTTCAGCCGTCTGTGGCTGTCAGCCTTCCGCTTTGGCCCGCTGGAATGGGGATGGAGAATGCTCACCTACGGCAAATGGTTCAGACTGAGGAACGAAGGGTAAGCAGGGAAGCCTTCCTCACCAGCTCGTGTAGGGATGGCAGGAGAGATAGGCATTGTAGAAACGTTCGTCGCCGGTCACTTCCCGGCCGAAGAAAGGAGGCGGGCTGAAGGCTTCAGACTCGTCAGACAGCTCCACTTCCGCCATCACCAGGCCCTCATTCTCGCCATGAAACTCGTCGACCTCTATCGTGTGCCGTCCCCAGCGCACCAGATAGCGCGTCTTCTCTATCCGTCCAGGCTCGCAGAGGCGCATCAGTTCACGCGCGTCGGCCACGGAAATCTCCTGTTCCCACTCGTAACGGCTCAAGCCGGAAGCGTCAGACGCTCCTTTGATGGTCAGGAATCCACGGTCGTCGCTGATGCGGACACGCACACAACGCTCCGGAGCACGGCAAATGTAGCCTTGCGCCATCTGTCTGGCGGCGTAGGCTACATCGCGGAACTCTCCTGTAACGAGAAATTTTCGTTCTATTTCTTGCGGCATAGCGTCACCTCACAAGGTTCAGGCCCACACGGAATAGACAATCATGGCTATGACAGCCAGGACTATCAGACCGATGAATATACCCTTCACCACGCGGTCGGCTTTCTGTTCCTCGCGACGCTCGTGTGCCTCATGCTTCTGTTGTCTCTTTTGACTCATGGTTATTATCTTTTAAAGGTTACTGTTTCTTCTTACACTTCCGAATCACCAAACTCCATCAGGTAGGCCTTGATGAACCCGTCTATTTTGCCGTCCATCACGCCGTTCACGTCTGACGTCTGATAATTCGTGCGATGGTCTTTCACGCGACGGTCGTCGAACACATAGCTGCGTATCTGCGACCCCCACTCGATTTTCTTCTTTCCGGCCTCGATTTTAGCCTGCTCGGCCATGCGGTGCTTCATCTCCTTGTCATAGAGCATGGAGCGGAGCAATCGGAGGGCATTCTCGCGGTTCTTGGGCTGGTCGCGCGTCTCGGTGTTTTCGATGAGGATTTCTTCCTCCTCGCCCGTATAGGGGTCTTTGTACTGGTAGCGCAGACGGACACCTGACTCCACCTTGTTCACGTTCTGTCCGCCGGCACCGCCGCTTCGGAACGTGTCCCACGAGATGCGTGCCTGCTCGATGTTGACCTCGATGGTGTCGTCCACCAACGGGGTGACAAAGACCGACGCGAATGAAGTCATGCGCTTCCCCTGGGCATTGTAGGGAGAGACACGCACCAGGCGGTGCACGCCGTTTTCCCCCTTCAAGTAACCGTAGGCATAAGGACCTGTAATCTCGATGGTACAAGTCTTGATGCCGGCCTCGTCGCCTTCCTGCAAGTTGGCAATGGCCGTCTTGTAGCCATGAGTTTCAGCATAGCGCAGATACATGCGCATCAACATGCTGGCCCAGTCCTGACTTTCCGTGCCGCCGGCCCCGGAGTTTATCTTCAGCACACAATCCATCTGGTCGGCTTCCTGCCGGAGCATGTTCTTCAGCTCCAAAGCTTCGACAGCCGAAAGCGCCTTGGCGTAAGCCTCGTCCACCTCTTCATCCGTGACGAGCTCGTCTTTGTGGAAATCGAAGGCCAGTTGCAATTCGTCGCTCAGGTTTTTCACATCCTTATAGCCGTCAATCCAGGCTTGCAGGCTTTTCACCTTCTTCATCTGAGCCTCAGCCTTCTTGGCATCGTCCCAAAAGCCGGGTGCTTGTGTGCGGAGTTGTTCTTCCTCCACCTGGACCAGCTTGGCATCAATATCCAGATAACGCTTCAACGCTTCGGTACGTTCTTTGACATCTTTCAGTTGTTCGATAGTTATCATGCTTGGGTACTAATTTTTCGTTTTTTGGTGACAAAGATACAGATATTCCGTGAGGTTTGGCTCATCGAAAAGGGCAAAAGCAAACAAAATCGGAGAAATGAAGACATGGGCAGAGTCAACCAGCAAGTGCAACATTAGGAAATATTTTTGAAGAAACATTCAGCGGAGGTATGAAAATTGAGTTT
>JACJJM010000222.1 GCA_016900015.1 Phocaeicola coprophilus
GTGCCGGACACACCACCCGACCCGTACAACTGGAATCGAGGCGTGGCCGCGGCGGTCTGTGTCCTCTGCGCGAACCGAAACTGGACCACGCCGAGCGTGGGCGGGAGGCAGTACCACCCGACGAAAGACTGCCCCGAAGTCAGGTACGCGTCGACACCGCCGACAGCATCAACCGACCGCTGCAAGATGTTGACGCCTGCGGCAGGGATGACGCGCGATGTCTGGTATTCGATGAACG
>JACJJM010000223.1 GCA_016900015.1 Phocaeicola coprophilus
TATGAATACCGCTATGAACAGTTGACGAAATTAAAAAATGCCGTTTTAAAATATGAAACGGCACTTACTTTGGCGCTGCAAAAAGATTTAGGTAAATCAAAATTAGAAAGTTATACGACTGAAATTGGATTTGTACTGCACAGCATATCCAATGCGCAAAACAATTTAAAAAAATGGGTAAAGCCCCAAAAAGTAAAAACACCATGGTATTTATTTCCTGCTAAAAGCTATATAAACC
>JACJJM010000224.1 GCA_016900015.1 Phocaeicola coprophilus
CCACACTTCAATTAAAAAAATTAAACTAATATGCAACCTGTAAAATTCAAGCCTATCCTCAAACAGACTATTTGGGGAGGCAATAAAATCGCCAAGTTCAAGCGTGTTGAAGGACATGATGACGAACAAATCGGCGAGAGTTGGGAAATATCCGGCGTAAAAGGCAACGAAAGCATAATAGCCAACGGCCCTTACGAAGGAAAGACATTGCCCGAAATGGTGGCCGAAATGCAAGAC
>JACJJM010000225.1 GCA_016900015.1 Phocaeicola coprophilus
CCATTACCACGAACTTCATATCCCACACCCGGCATGGCAGGAATAAAGAATATTGTACAAAGCAAAGACAACATAATCATGGAAATGGCGACATGCGTTCCATCCCATTGCACACAACCTTGAATACAGAACGTAATAGCTCCCAAAACAGCACCCATAATTACCATCGGATGAAGACGGATCAAACGGCGTTTGAAAAAGTCTTTCATAGTGAAATTCTTCCCCCAACGGTCATCA
>JACJJM010000226.1 GCA_016900015.1 Phocaeicola coprophilus
AGCAAAAAGGACAAGCGCTTCTTCTGGACTAACATCGCCGTAGTGGTGGCGGGCATCATCGTAGCGGCTACCGGTTTCAACCCCATTGCCATCATCATGACCGCCCAGGCCGTCAACGGCATCTTTCTCCCCATTATCGTCTTTACCTTGGTCTATGTAACCAGCCGGGAGCGTGTCATGGGCAAGTACAAAAACAGCATGGTCCGCAATGTACTGGGGATTGGTGTATTCTTCATC
>JACJJM010000227.1 GCA_016900015.1 Phocaeicola coprophilus
TTTGTGTGGTAAACATACGCCGTACCCTTGAAGGTGTTGGTACCCGACTTTGTTACGGCATTGATACCTCCGCCGATGAAATTGGTCTGGCGAACGTCGAACGGGGCGATAACCACCTGCACTTCGTCGATAGCCTCCATTGAGATTGGGTTGCCACCTCCGGGCAGACCGTCGGAAAGTCCGAAGTTGTTGTTGAGGTTCGCGCCGTCGAGGGTGAAGTTGGTAGAGCGTCCGTC
>JACJJM010000228.1 GCA_016900015.1 Phocaeicola coprophilus
ATCCATAGCAATGTGTCCTTGTTTTAACAAAATAACTCTATCTGCTAAATAAACAGCTTCTGGAACACTATGTGTAATAAAGAAAATTGTCTTCTTACTTATTTGCCAAATACGAATTAATTCTTTACGCATTGTATCCCTTGTCATTGCATCAAGAGCGCCAAGAGGTTCATCCATTAATAACACTTGCGGATTATTAACAAGTGCTCTAGCAATTCCTACACGCTGTGCCATAC
>JACJJM010000229.1 GCA_016900015.1 Phocaeicola coprophilus
GTATTTTCATCATCAATTTCTACACCCGAAAGTTGCTTTAATTCATTTTCCAAATTAATGAGTTGGTCCATATCTTCTTGTAAACTGTTGGCCTTCTTATCCAACTCTGATAATTGTTGTTGCTGAATAGTATTCGCTTCTTGAAGCTCGCGTATATGTTCTTTATCACTTTGGTTATTTATATACGCATATCCAGCAAAACTCAAAGAACCAATGACTAATATAAACATTATTAC
>JACJJM010000023.1 GCA_016900015.1 Phocaeicola coprophilus
TTAGGGATGAACGATACTTTGAATTGAGGCTATATGCACTGCATGATTGCCGCATCACGCGAAATGTCGGATGAACCCCTATTTCTTCAACTCAATATGCTTGATGACTGTCGCCGGATTGCCACCGACGACAGTCATAGGCAGAACATCGTGCGTCACCACGCTGTTGGCATCCACAATGAAGCCGTAACCTATACACACGCAGGCATCACGAAGACAACAACGTAGTGTCAGGGGTTATTTCCCGGCCCCGTAATGTAATGCAGGTAGTCGCATACCTCTTCAAGCTTAAGCCATCCCTTTGCATTCATTTCCACAGAAGTCGTCATCGTGTCAATAATCGTACAGAAAAGCTGTCGTATCCAAATTCATCAAGCGAAACCATAGCGGCCGAAAGGTCTATCTCAAAAATATCCATTATATACCTTTTATCCCAAATTATTAGAGCTGTTACTACTATCATTTTTAATGATCACCATTAGGAAAATAGGTTCGTATGTAATTGGCTCATATTTATCCCAAATCATTATAGATTTTTACGAGCAAAACGTAAAACAACAACCTTTGTTTATAATCAGAATATAGTATGTGGCTTAATTATTGTCGTAATTACAGCGTATTTCAAGCAAAGCGAAAGCTAAATTTCCTAATGGACGATTTGGGTTAAAATATCCGAAACAACATATCAGACGAATAGCTGGCATAAGCCAAGGCACATAGTAATGGTCACACAGGAAATTGAGAAACTCCGCAAATCAGCCGGCATTTTCGGCCTCATCATCTTCCTCTCTTTCCCATCACTTCAGCAGAAGAAAAATGAGCCATATAGACAGCGCCGTCTGCTCACGCAGTTGCTTGATGGCACGCTTTTTCTGCGTCTTGACCGTCTCGACGGCAATATTCAGCTCTTTGGCTATCTCATCATTGTGTTTGCCGTCCATCGCCATCAGGAAGATTTCACGACACTTAGGAGCCAGTTGGTCGATAGCCTGATAGAGCCTGCGATAGACTTCTTCGTCGAACATGGACTGGTCGCCGAGCATTTCCTCCCGATGGGCCGCCCACTGCTCGGCATAGCGTTGCTTGATGTCCTTGTGTTTTAAATAGTCCAACGAAGCATTGCGCACAGCTGTATATAGATAGGTTTTGAAAGAGGGATAGGAAAGAAACACCATCTGCTTGTTCCACATCGTCACGAAAAGTTCCTGCACGATGTCTTCTGCCACATCCTCCCGGAGCACAAAACGCAGACAATACATCACTAAAGAACGGTAATAGTCCGTGTAGAGTTCCTTATAGGCTTGTGGCTCTTGACGATTGATGCTTCTTAGAAAAAGGGTCTCTCTCAAGCTCATAGTTTGTCATCTGTTGTCATAGGTTACTCAGTTCAAATGACGGTTCTTTTCTCTTCTGAGACAAGGGCACATCGCTGCAAAGATATAGAAAATTTAGAAAAATGCAACTTTTCCTGTCAAAGATTACAACAGTTCGCAGGCGCTGATGAGAGGAAAAAGGCGGTCAAAAAATCGGCTCTGCACTCCCGCCCGGCACAGCCTTAAGGCTAGCCGACCTTACCCTAGTTCCGGCACTCGGGCGGCCTCCTTTCCGCCCACGCGCCGAAACCAGGGCTGGCATGGGCGGAATACATAGCCACTTACAGCACTCATTATCAGCCCATAGTACTTACAAGAATGATTATTCGGAAAATCTCACTCCTGCCCTTTCATAAAATCCTTCAACGAAACGCGCGGCACGCCCAATTCGAAGGCACGCTCCAAACTGGCACGAGCCTCCTTCTTCTGTCCCAGCTTCGCGTAGAGAGACGCGCGGGCAAGATAATGTTGTGCATTGTCAGGCTGCAGCCGGATGGCCTCCTCCAAATCGAGCAAGGCCAGGTCATAAGCCGACTGTTCCTTCTCCACGTCGGCCCGAGCTGCATAGAGCATGGCATCCTGCGGACGCGACGTGATGAGTGTGGTCAGCAGGTCGGCAGCCTCCTTCAGACGGCCCTCTTTCTGGCAAAGCACGGCCAACCCGAAACGAGCCTCAAAATGTGTAGGGTCAAGCAGGAGCAGGCGTTCGTAGTCGACACGGGCCGCCTTGTAGTCACGTTGCTCCATATTAATATAGGCACGGAAGAAAAGCGCCTCGCGATTGTCCTTATCCAGGTCAAGCACGTCGCAATAATCCGTATAAGCACGACGCTCGTCGCCTGTCTCCATATAAGAACCGGCCCGCGCCAACAGCGTGGCGACAGACTTCGGGCGCAGGTTGAGCGAGAGTGTGTATTGCTCGATGGCCTCAGCCGGACGGCCCTGCCGGCGGGCAATCTCCCCCAGCCCGGCAAACAACTCGGCATTGAACGCATTGCCCGGCTCGGACTTCAAAGCTTCGCGAAAAAGCGACGCCGCACGCTCCAGGCTGTCTTTTTCCACACAGCGGAAGGCTTCTTCAGCCAATTCCCGGTAGGTCTGCTGCGCCGATGCGCACAGAGGAAGAAGGGCAGCAAAGCCCCAGAAGAACAGTTTCTTTTTCATGTCTGTTACAGTATTTGGTCGAACGGGAGCAAAGGTAATGATTTACATCGGCAAAGTTTCCCTATCTTTGCCGCAAATAATCCGAAAAGCCTTATGACAGAGATACGTCCCATGACAATCGACGATGCAGATGCCATCGCCAGCATTTATGCCCACTACGTGACCCGGACAGTAGTGACTTTCGACATCGAAACACCGACGCCGGAACGCATGCGACAAACGGTGGGCACTCTCATCCGGGAAGGTCACCCGGCATACGTCTGCCTCCTCGACGGTACATTGGCCGGCTATTGCTATGCCCATCCCTGGAAGACACGCCCAGCCTATCGGCACACACTGGAGACCACCATCTATCTGCATCCAGACTACACCCGACGAGGGCTCGGCCGGAAACTGATGGATTGCCTTATCGAAGATTGCCGTTCAAGGCAGGATTGCCACGCGCTGGTGGCCTGCATCACGGTGCCCAACGAAGCCAGCACAGCCCTTCACGAGGCGTTGGGATTCACGTGTGTGTCACGCTTCCGTGAGGTGGGACATAAGTTCGGACGCTGGCTCGATGTCGCCGACTACGAACTCATCCTACCCTCCTATCCGGACGCAAGACAAGCCCGCTAAGTCCGCTCATCCGGCCACAGCTCCAAGCGCATGCACTGCACGGCTCGTCACACCGGCGGCTGATACGGCCTTCACAGTGTAGAGATGAGAACGTCCCTCTCCGGGTGCATAAAAACAACTGTCCACAGCGGCTACGAAACGACCGTCGCAGTAGACCAAATAGCCGATAGCACCCGGCACCTCGGCCCACTCCACGACACCCTCCTTCACAGCAGCCCATGCCGGAGCTTCAGAATGCAGGAACTCGGCAGGAAGCCATCCTTCGCATGTCTTCAACCGGGCAAATACCGACTCAGGCGTAAGCCGGCGTACATCGGCCTCAGCCAAACGACGGCTCCAGGCCACACGTCCCGATGTGTCGACAGGCCGCCCTTCCGCATCCCGACTGCCCCACTCGGCAAAGTCGGCTTCAAGTTCCCGACCGTCCCATTCATGCCAACCGCGGGAATTGATGTGTGTCCCCAATTCACATGCGAGAAAATAAGCTGCGCAACCTTCCTTCCAAGGACGGCCCAAATAGTAGCTTCCCGCAGGCACGTCACGGTCGGCCGTCAAACGGCAAGAACGGAAGATATAGCCATAGTGCAGCGGATGCCCGTCAGAAGCGGGCACACTGTCTGTGAAAGCACATTCGGCAGGAGCTGTCAGATAACCTCCTCCACGCACACTGCGGAGGGTGCAATGGTCGTAATACATCAAACCATCGCCATAGATAAAGTCGACGGCACCTTCTATCCAGCAATCGGTCAAATAGGCTGAAGCTCCGTTCTTCGTGCGCTGCGTGTCCTGAAAGCCCGTAAAACGGCAATGACGATACACTTGGCGTGCGCCGGCGATGAAATGTGCCTCGGCCTGCCCCACGTCACCGGCCGTATTGGCTACTGTGAGATTTTCCATATAAAAGTCGTCTCCCTGACACTGCATGGTGGTAATATCACGGAAGTTCTTGTATGGACTGTTCTTGCCACGGTCTCTGTCGTTGGTCACCACCACTCCGTCAATGCTCTCGCCCAGCAGGCTGATAAGCTTTCCTTTCGGGAGGTTGACCCGCTCGGCATAAACACCGTTTTTCACGAAAATCACGTGGCGTCGGCCGTCGGCCGGGCAGGCATCCACCGCCTCCTGCACCGTCACATACTGTCCCGAACCGTCGGCTGCCACGATTGACACAAAAGATTGGGCGCACACACAGCCTACCCACAGGCAGGAGAGGAACACCAAGCATAAAGTATAGGGTCTCATTATAGATAACGTTTTAAGCATGACTGCCTTTCAGACGTTTTGTAGCCCGCCGGGCTTAATCGGGCAGACCATTATTAACCTTATTTTACTTTTTTGCCTTCATACCAATAGACATAGTGTCCTTATCAGACTTGTCCACAGACAGCATCATCACATCTGCGCCCATGTCTAAGACCGTTACCCCGACCTCTGTCAAGGCTGTACCTCGAAACGGCAGTCGGTGAAGCGGATGTTCTCTGAAAGAGCACCTTCGATGTGCTTGTTGACAGCACCCGTAGGCGTACGGAAGGTGACACGACGGAAGTGCAGATTGCGCCCATCTGTGATGTCAACGGCGTCATCTGGCGATTGCAACACAGCGTCTTCGAGCGTAAGTCCATCCATATCATTAATAAGCATCAACTTGTCGGTCGACGACTCGACGCGGGAAATATGCACACCACGTGCCGGAGACTCGGGTATGCCTGCAACTTTCAGGAAACAAGATGCCCGTTCGACAATGATGTCACGGATGTGCACGTCACGATAGACAGGCGTGAATTCGTCACGCTTCATGGGCACACGGCCGGAAAGCGCACCGACGTAAGTGCTCGAGCCGAGCATGTCGAAATGAATGGCTGTCGCTTTGAGATCCATACGGATACGCTCATAATAGAGATGTTCCCCGCCACCCCCGCGTGGACGACGCGTCTTGAAGCGTATGCCGACGTTTGTACCTTGGAACACGCAGTCATGGGCGTAGACATCACGAATCATGCCGGCCGTCTCGCTGCCGCAGGTGATGCCGCCATGTGCGGTCAGGGTGAGATTATGGCGCAGGACAATATTTTCCGACGGGCGATTGACACGCAGACCGTCAATCCCCCGCCCGGCTTTGATTGTGAAGCTGTCATCGCCCGTAGAGAGGGTATTATACTCAATAAGCACATTGCGGCACGACTCGATGTCCATACCGTCACCCGTAGGTATACCCACGGAATTGACCGTCACGCCACGGATGATGACGCTGTCGCAATAGGTCGGTACGATGTTCCAGAAGACAGACTTCTCGAGACTGACCCCTTCGATGAGCACATTGCGGCAGTTTATCGGACCAATAAATGTCGGCAGGAAGACAGCGGTGCTGTCATGGCCGTCATAGATACGTTCCGTAGCGGGCTTGTCATAAGCAATGTATTTGTCGAAGTCGCCATAGCCGATGTTTTGCTTCAGGATGGCACAGTCACGCTCAGGACCGACCAAGCGGCCTTTGCCTGTGAGAGCGATGTTGCGTTGGCCGTCAGCATAAATGAATGCACCGAGCGACATGCCCTCGACACCTGCGCTACGGGTGAAGACGACGGGAAGATAATCCTCCACGCGACCACTGAAATGCAGTTCGGCACCCTCCTCCAGGTGAAGATTGACATTACTCTTCAAGATGATGCGTCCGGTGTGCCATACGCCGGCAGGTATGACGACTGTCCCTCCTCCGCGGCGACTCGTCTCGTCGATGGCTTTCTGGATGGGGACAGATACCAATGCAGCCTTCTTCAGTTCGCGCTTCGTGAGCGTGAGGGTGTAGTCCGGGAAGACAGGACGCATCAGCTGCGGCATGTCGAAAGGAGCATGAATGGGTGCAATGGTGTCAGGCATACAGGCGGCTCCCACCTGGTCAGCCGTAGGTATCACGGCATCGGTCTGCGCTCTCAGTTCCACGCAGAAGGCAGTCCACAGGAAGGAAACTGCCGCAAGTAAAAGGGTTGTTCGTTTCATGTTTTTCTTTTGTATATAAAGTTATAGTTCATCTGCGTTCCGCACCGTCAATAAGACTGCGGATTTGCGCATTCAGTTCGTCAGCACGCATCAGCTCCTCGATGGTGAGATGCATACGATAGTGCCAATAGTTGAGCGGATTGGCCGGCACATTGATACGCTCGCGCTCAATGTCGGCACAACGCAACTGCTCGTCGACAGACATCCAGTCTTGCCAGCTCAGGATGCACAGCATGGATGGCGAAGCCAGTTGCCGGGCCAGCACGTCGCGACACACCTCGCCCGGAGCATCCGCCGGAGCATCACCGGAACACTTCAGCACGTCGCGCCAATAATCACGCGTCAGGGACGGCGTCTCGCGCCACCATCCCCGCAAGGTACTCATGTCATGAGTCGAAAGCGTACACACTGACGTGTAAGGATAGCGTTCCACCGGAGCAAACCGATAGCCCGGGTCTTTCGGCATACGTTCGATTTCGAGGCTCAATATGCGCAACTGGTCCATCACCCACGGCACACAAGCCGGAATCATGCCCAAATCTTCCCCACAAGCCAACATCGGCGTACATTGGGTCAGCATGGGCAACTTCTTCATAGCCTCATGATACCAGAAGTCATTATGCCGTTCGTAGTAGAAATGATGATGCAATCGGGCGAAAGCCCCCTTCTCCTGACGGTTGAGCCGGGTGTAGAAATAGTCGTCCTGGGCCATGATGCGCGGATGGAAACGGCCCGGCCTCCGATGGTCACGCAGGAAAAGCACATTGCTGATAAGGGCATAAAGTCCGTCACGGATGCGGAGGTCACGCGGCTCCTCCTTGGAAGCAAACCAAGCCTCCACCTGACGCTGGGTGGCAAACTCCGGCCTCATCTCGTAACGTCCCTGTCCGATGGGGCGCACGAAATGCTCTTTCACCAAGATGGCATCATTGCCAAAAGTGCGAGTCAGCAATTCGTCGTCAATGTACGGGCGTGTGAACAGCTCTTCGCGGAATGGCAGTCCGAAACTCTCGATTTCCTGCGGCGAAAGCGGCAACGCCGGAGAGAATTGTCCCAACAGTCCATGTACGGCATGTGACGGTATTTCCCAAATGCGGAAGAAACCCAGGATATGGTCAATGCGATAGGCTGTGAAGTACTCGGCCATCTTGCTAAACCGACGTTGCCACCAGCGATAACCGTCCTGCGCCATGCGCTCCCAGTCATACGTAGGGAAACCCCAGTTCTGTCCGTTGGAAGAAAACGGGTCGGGCGGTGCTCCGGCTTGTCCGTCAAGGTGGAAATAATGCGGTTCAGTCCATGTCTCCACGCTATAACGACTCACTCCGATAGGAATATCGCCTTTCAAAATGACTCCACGGGCACGCGCATAGTCACTGGCTTCCAAGAGTTGTCGATGAAGCTGGAACTGCATATAGTAGAAAAATGCAATCTCTCCGTATGCCGGGCTGTCGGGCACACAGAGTTTCCGGACAAGCGCAGGGTCATAGACCGCATAGTCACCCCAGCAGGAGAAATCGGGCGTCCCAAACTTATCACGCAAATAGCTGTAAGCAGCATACGGACAGAGCCATTCTGCATTACGGGCGAAAAACGTCTGAAATGCATCCGTGCCGAACACGGCCTCTCCTTCCTCTTCGTACTTCAACCGGATATATTCCCACTTGAGGTGGTTCACTCGCTCGTAATCCACGTCCGGTAAGGCATTCAGCTCCACACGCAGACGTTCGAACACTTGCTGCCGGTCAGAATCCGCCAACGCACCCAGCCGGTTCAGATTCATGTACATCGGATGCAAAGCATAGATGGATATGCTCTTATACGGATAAGAATCCGTCCATCCGTGAGTAGCCGTAGAATCATTGATGGGGAGTATCTGCACAGCTTTCTGATGCGTCAATACAGCCCAGTCGATGAAACGCTTCAGGTCACCGAAATCCCCCACACCGAAGCTCTGTTCCGAACGGAGCGAGAAAAGAGGAATGGCTGTTCCCGCCAGACGCAAGCGAGCCGGTCCGAAATACAACTCCGACTCCGGCACAGCCAGGCACTCTCCCGGCACAGGCAAATATTGCCACTGGCGGTTGCCGCCCTCTTCCCAACAGACACTGTCATCAGGACCGACGGCTATGAACTTGTATTCAAACGGAGCGGCCAGGGCATCAGCAGGCACCAGTCCCATCCATTGATGGGGCATCACCTGATACATCGGCAGGGCTTGCCGAGGATCCCATCCCCCCAGCGCATTCTGGCTGCCGACCACCATGATCCGATGTTCCGGCGAAGGCAACATCGGGCATGTGGCACGAAAAGCAATCACACGCTCCTCTCCGCTCCATTCCGGACATAGCGACAGCTGTCCCTGTTCCTGCACAAAAGCCGAAGTGAAAAAATAAGCCTCCGACGGGATGTCGCGCCAATCGTCAAACAGGCGACAAGTTCCCGATCCGTCCGAAAGGATGCAATGCGGCACCACATGCCACTCCGTGCGGACACACTTGCCGGAGACAAACACTGCATAATAATAAGGTATAGGCAGGCGGGAATCCGGAAGTTCCGCCTCGCCGGCCCACAGATAGCCATCAGTGGTGCACAAGTTCACATTCTTGTCAGGAAGCACCACTTTCAGTTCTTCCCCCCACACCGTCCTATAATGAATATGGAAAGTTGCTTTCATCGTATTATCCTTTTATGGTCAGCGACAAAGGTAATAAGTTTCGGAGACAAACCCTTTTTCCATGTTAAAAAAACACTCCTGGGAACAGAAAAAAATCAAGAAAAATCCCATCTTCGACAGCCAAAGAAAAACCATGCTCCCAAGCATAAACAGGGCGAATGAGCGGAAAGAAGGGTAGCCGACCACGGAAAGGAAGGCGTCCGGGAGCGGAAAGGAAGGCTGGCAAGGACGGAAAGGAGGGCGGCCAAAGGCGGCATAAAAGCAACAAATACCCCATTTTTTTGCAAATTTATCCCATCATTCGCTTGCAAAATCAAAAAATAGCATTACCTTTGCAGCACTTTTGGAGAACACAAGTTCTCAGACAAAAGGAGAGGTGGCAGAGTGGTCGATTGCGGCGGTCTTGAAAACCGTTGTGCTGCGAGGCACCCGGGGTTCGAATCCCTGTCTCTCCGCCAATAGAAAGTGTAAATCAAGCATTTGCGAGATTTACACTTTTTTTATACCCACACACCACAAATGTAAAGTCGGGCATTTTTCTAAAAGACATTATCAGAAATCATGATTCGCTCTAAGTACGTTTATTCAAAGCGAATCAAAGACATTTTTTCAGAAGAAAACGCTCCGCATGATAACTGATTGTTCAGACATCATTCCTTATAGACGTTTCAATTCTTCTTCTGCCGCTGACGAGCCCTTGTATTTGCTCTTACGGGGTTGGAAATTATAAATGATGTTGAGTGAAATTCCGCGACCGTCGGAACTCTGGTACTTATCCACAAAGACTCCGTATGTGCTCATCGTCCAGTTGTTGTTGACGGAATTGAAAATATCAGTAGCCGTCAGTTTGACCGTCAACGACTTATGAAGGAAAGTCCTGCCAACTGACGCATCCATCACAAACCAAGTCGTGCCAAAACTATTCGTGCGCATATCTCCCCGTGTCTGACCGTTGAAATTGGCCGTAATCATCCAGCCACGCGGCAAAGAAAACGTATTGTTAAAATAATAAGAGCATATGGGCTTCTTGTAGGACGTATTGCCAAGTGTCAGCCATTGCTTATACATCCTGAGAGTAGCATTGGGAGTCCAACAGCTAATGGGTTTGCTCCACATGAGAGAGAGATTGAACGCTGAAACATCGATATTCACCGGGCACATAAGAAGTTGGAGATTGTCCGCCGGATAAAGTTGCTTGACAAAGGCATAAGCATCAAGGCTTCGTGTAAAATCAGCCTGAAGCATAAATCCGTTCCACATGCCGAACAACTGTACGTCGTGCATCCTCTCGTCATGCAGAGCCGGATTGCCTCCTTCGACTTCGTGCAGTCCCGTATAACTAAGGGAACCCGTAAGTTGCGAGTAGGGCGGCTTCACGGTAGTCAGTTTATAGCTCAGCCCCATCTGTGCATCATCGTTGAATGAATAAACCAACGACACATCAGGCGTAAGCAGATGGTCGCTGCGGCTCACCTCTCCGTCGCGTTTACCGTTCACTCTGAAATCATAATCAGCATATTCATATCTTGCCCCCATAGAAAGAGAGAGTTTGCCGAATGTCCGTGCCCACGATGTAAACAAGGCGGCAGACGTCTGCTTGGCATCCGTCAGTGAAGAAGGGATGTATTGGCTCACCGGTTCGTTCAGCATGCGATAATCGAGTGAGGTATGTGTGTAGCTGCCTTGTATGCCGACAGAGAAGTTCCCTTTTCCAAGCGGGAATTTAAGGTATAATTTACCAGCCCAAAGGGTTGACTTGCGTAAATCAGTTGAATTGACATCAGGATTTGCAGATTCCGGATACGTCGTTGCCACGCTACTCTTATTGCGCGATTGCCGGAAATCACCGTCAAAATGCAGCAGGTAGTCGTCGGCAAAAGCATTTTCATAATACAACGATGCCAAATGGCTATGCGCACGGATTTTTCTGTCGATACGGCGAAGCAAAGGTGCGTTGTCGTCAAGCCATTCTGCACCGTCATTGCAAAAATCACCTCGTTCGGGATTATAGCGATAGTAAGCCCCTAAAGACTGCAAGCCTTTTGCATAATTGAACCCGGCTTTGACTGAACCTGCCGTCGTCGGATAAGTATTATTCTGCCGGCTTCCTACCACGGTTTCCCGTCCATCATAAACAAGGGTGTTCGTGGTAGTGCCTTTGATAAATGAGTTACTACGATTTAAAGAGCCGTTAAAAAACAACTCCCAGTTGCCAGTCCGATAGATGACTCCGAGAAGGTCCGTTAACGACCATTTCCGACGGCGCATGAGCTGAAACTGGTCAGTCAGCGACAAACCTTGTATGAAATTGCGTTTCGTTGTGATTTTCAGCACTGCTCCCGTTGTGCTTTCATAAACCGCTCCTGGAGCCATCAACAGTTCCACTTTCTTGAGATTCGAAGACAGAATCTGCTGCAATTCCTGATTGTCACGCATGGGCCGTCCGTCAATATAGATTTCGATGTTGTCTTTGCCGATTACGCTTACCGTATTATCTTCCACTTTTATCATTGGCAGTTGGGCCAGTACGTCCAGGGCGTTACCTATATCAGCAAAGTTAGAGCCGGGAATAGCAGTTACAAGCGTCGAACCGACAAGTTTTGTAGCTGGTTGCTTTGCCGTAACGATCACTTCTTGTAACTCACGAATGATGGAATCAGTTGCCTCTACAGATTGCCCCCATACAGATGCTGCATGCAAAAAGATATATAGCAGCAGGAAAATGACATTTATTCTTTTCATATTCGACAGTCTTGGTTTTGCCGCAAAAGTAGAACAAGGCTGTAGAATTTGAGTAATGAAACAACTGACATTTGCCTGACATAACGCTGACTATCTGCTGGCTATCATGTATTTTTAAGAGAAAGTCGGTAATATCCACCCTTGTCTGTCACAATCTTCAGGTTCGTATTGCGTTCTACGATTGGTTTTAACCGACGGACCAGCGTGTACAAGGACTCTTTTGCATTTTCCTTTCCCGGCCATAGCTTGCGACATAGATCATCTATTGACACTTTTTTATCCTCGCTTTCCATTAACATCTTCATAAACGACCGTTGCATGGAAGTGAAATAGATTTCTTCTTTCTTTTCATTGTAGAACTGACTGGAAGAAGCGCAAAATGATAAGTTCCCGAATGCAGCTATATGCTCTCTGACAGGGACCGCAGCAAGCATTGCGGTCTTCTTCCTACGCAGATAGATCAGAGAGAACACTCCCCACAGCACACTGGTGGCCAACAATGCACTTGGAATAGTCTGTTCGGATATGCTGAATATGGTGGCTTTTGAACAATTCGGGTAAGCCCTGATATATAACCGTTCATGCGCTGCCTTGAAACTGACGGTATCACTGCAGAAAGACACCTTACTGGGTTCATTTGTACATAAAGACAAATAAGATGTTTCTTTCAGCTGACTGATTTGCAAATTGGATTTAAATACCCGCAACGTGTCGGCAGTAATTCTTTCAGGGTTGCTCGACAGAACAGTTTTCGCCAAAGCCTGATTTACATCTTCTATAATGTACTCCTTTGCCGACCTGTAATTCATATATCCAAGGAACAGCGAAGGAATCATTAAAGAGAAAAATACGGTTATTGCTACTATCGGTTTCATATCCAGTTTATCTTTAGAGAAAAGGTAGTGAAAATAGAAATGGATTGATACTTTTCTGTATTTTTATAATCTTCCGTTATCATTCCATTCACCGTAGAGATGTCCTTTTCGGGTATTTTCTATGAATTTGTTCAGGCGACTTTCAAAAAGTTCGGGCTGATTCTTCTTGATTTGGATAGTATCAATTCTAATTCGCTTATATAAGTCCGGAAATTGGCAGAAGTTATTCCACACTACCCGGTCGGCTCGCAGCCTTTGTAATATTTCCTCGTCTATGATGAAACCATTAGGTGACATATCCGGCAGAACGGCTCTTCCGGCATCAGTCATCCGTCCTAACCGCTCCATCCTACGGCATCTTTCCTTATTAAGCTCGGACCAATTGCTCCTCGGTTTTCTAGGACAAAGTTTTTGGGCTGTTACATCATCTGCAATTTTCTTAGTAGTGCTGTCTATCCAGCCGAAGCATAAGGCTTCTTCTACAGCATCAATATACCAGAAAGTATTGTCATCTGTAGGTCTTCCACGTTTCACGACTACCCAGCATTCTCTTTCCGTTTTATGGTTCTGCATTAGCCATTCACGCAGCTCTGTTCTTGATTTGGCATCCAATAAATTATGAATTTCCATTGTCTATTGTTTCAATTTGCATTTTGCAATGCCGACTTCCCCGTAAAATGGAATCGCAAATAGTTACTCGAAATGTCCGGTTTTTCCATAATGAATGCAGGACGTAAAGAATGCTTTGCTTGGAGCATTCGCAGAGTATAGGCGTAGAGACATAACCTTGTTTGTGCAGACTACAAGTGCATTCCGTGAAATACAGATGATAGACAGTCCCTTTCTCCGCAATCTCACATCTTACTCCCGGCAATTCGTTGGCTTTCAAAAAGAATATGTCCAAATCGCCATGCGCATCTTCATACAGCGTCTTATAGACCTGTAAAGTCCCGCTCTGGACGCAATTCTTACCACATTCCGAGAAAAAGGCTTCTCTCTGTTCCGAAGACAATCGAGCAATCCCCTTCTCAAATCCCTTGAACCAATCAGACAATTCCATGTTATACCCTAAATTCCGACGTAAAGATATAAAAAAGGAGTAAGCAAAATTCAACAAACGCACGCCGTCTTGTTCGATTTGAATAAATTAACTCTTGTCCTTCTGAACCCACATTCCAAAGCAAGCAATAAACCGACCCTACAACCCCTGCCGAAGAAAGAAACCTGCCACTTTGGAAACACCAGCCCTGAAAGCTGCAAGAAAAACAGCCGGAGGAGAAAAAAAATTCTTTTTTGTCTTGTCGGATTAAGAAAAATGCGGCATCTTTGCACCGCAAAAACGAAAGCGGCGATGTATCTCCCTTCATGGAGATTTGCACTCAGACTTTCGGCTGGACAATTAACGACCTGGAGAGATGCCGGAGTGGTCGATCGGGCCGCACTCGAAATGCGGTGAACGGGCAACTGTTCCCAGGGTTCGAATCCCTGTCTCTCCGCTGGAAATCAACAGAATCCAAACAAATTGCAGGAACTAAGCATAAAAAGCTTAGTTCCTATTTTTTTCTCTGAAAGAAAGACTTTATAGAGCCGTTCACAAAACTAATTTACAAAAGACTGAAATTCACAGGAATCGTATATTTCACAACCACGTTTTTCCCATTCTTCTTCCCTGGAATCCAACGAGGCAGTTCGCGCACGACTTGCAATGCTTCCTCGTCACAAGGTGGGTCTAACGACTTCGCGACTACAGGATAACACACATACCCCTCTTCATCAACGATGAAAGTCACGATGACACGCCCTTGAATACCATCCACATGACCAGTCATTGGGAAATAGAGACACTCCTTGATGTATTTCATCAGGGCTTGATGTCCACCTGGAAAATCCGGCATTTGCTCCAATATGTCAAAAGAACGGCGATAGAGAGCTATTGAGTCGCAACGTATTCCTTCTGCGGTGGTCGCCATGACAATCTGACGGACCGGCATCAGGCACACATCTTCAACGACGTAGGAATCCATGCGGGAAACGACAGTCGCCACTCCAAAGAACTCATAACAAAGCGTGTCCGTCGGAGCGACATCATAACGCCACCGAGGCGACTGTTTCAGCACGCGGAGCATTTCCCGGTCCAGCTTCGGATGTAACAAAAGCGTGATGTTCGTACGGACAACGTCTCCTTTCGGCCCAATAACCAACCTGAACCTCAAAGAACCACGCACACCAATCCCCTCACTCATGTCACGTTTGTTGACCCGAAAATTAGCGTTGACATACTCCCGAAAGGCATTTTCTCCACCGGGAAAGAATGGTTGCAGCCCAGACAGACAAGTCGCATGGACCAGCATGACACACCACAGCAACATACCTGCCACCCCGAAACGTAGCATATGACGGTTCGTTTTCATAATTGTTATCTTTTTTCAAAACGAATACTATACAGCAGCTGTAAATATAGGCTTTTTCTTTCTATTCTACAAAGAGAGCGCTCGATTACCCTGCTTGTGGCGGCATAAAAGCATAAACCACTGCATTTCAATGCTATTCACATCTCACAAACCGGAATGGGAACTGTTCTCCTACCCCCTACTTTCTGCGCTTCTGCGGAGTCCAATCCGCCCGACCACGGAATAGACTCCGTCCCGGAGCGGAATAGAGTCCGTCCCCGGACTGTGTCTATACCCCTCCGCCGGCAGATGGAAACAAAAAAAGAGAACATGCCGGCTCTTCAGCGACATGTTCTCTTTTTTCTATATAGCCAGTCCTATCAGGACTACGCAAAACGTGGAGGCTTACTCTTCACCCAACAACAGTTCCATAATCTGGCAAGCTGCTTTGGCCACAGATGTGCCCGGGCCGAAAATGGCAGCCACGCCAGCTTTGTAGAGGAAATCATAGTCTTGCGGAGGGATGACTCCACCTGCGATGACGATGATGTCTTCGCGGCCCAGCTTCTTCAATTCCTCAATCACTTGCGGGACGAGTGTCTTGTGCCCGGCTGCGAGTGAAGACACACCCAAGATGTGCACGTCGTTTTCCACGGCTTCGCGGGCAGCCTCGGCCGGCGTCTGGAACAGCGGCCCCATGTCGACGTCGAAGCCGCAGTCAGCATAGCCCGTAGCCACGACTTTCGCGCCGCGGTCGTGTCCGTCCTGTCCCATCTTGGCAATCATGATACGCGGACGACGACCCTCTTCCTTCGCAAAGCGTTCGGTCAGTTCACACGCTCTGTCGAAGTCCTTGTCTTTTTTGCTTTCTGATGAATACACGCCTGATATGGTTCTGATTATTGCTTTATAACGTCCGACAACTTTCTCACATGCATAGGAAATCTCACCCAATGTGGCACGCACGCGGGCAGCCTCGACTGCCAGTTCGAGAAGGTTGCCCTTGCCCGTCTTCACGCATTCGGTGATGGCGTCGAGCGCCTTGTCCACATCGGCCTGGTTGCGTCCTTCGCGCAGGATGCGCAAGTTCTCGATTTGTTCCTGACGCACGGCCGTGTTGTCGATTTCCAGGATGTCAATAGGTTCTTCCTTGTCGAGGCGATATTTGTTCACGCCGACGATGGTCTGCGTGCCGGAGTCGATGCGGGCCTGGGTACGGGCTGCAGCTTCCTCGATACGCATCTTGGGGATACCGGTCTCGATAGCCTTGGCCATACCGCCCAGTTGCTCGATTTCCTGGATATGCTCCCATGCCTTGTGGGCTATCTCGTTGGTCAGAGCTTCCACATAATAGGAACCGGCCCACGGGTCGACATTCTTACAGATGTTCGTCTCTTCCTGGATATAGATTTGCGTGTTGCGGGCGATGCGGGCAGAGAAGTCTGTCGGGAGGGCAATGGCCTCGTCGAGCGCGTTGGTGTGGAGCGACTGAGTGTGTCCCAGCGCAGCAGCCATCGCCTCAATGCAAGTACGGCCCACGTTGTTATACGGGTCTTGTTCGGTAAGTGACCATCCGGATGTCTGGGAGTGGGTGCGCAGAGCCAGCGACTTCGGATTCTTCGGATTGAATTGTTTCACAATCTTGGCCCACAGCATACGGGCGGCACGCATCTTGGCAATTTCCATGAAATGGTTCATGCCAATGGCCCAGAAGAAGGACAAGCGCGGAGCAAAGGCGTCAATGTCAATGCCGGCAGCCACACCTGCGCGCAGGTATTCCAGTCCGTCAGCCAAGGTGTAGGCCAGCTCAATGTCGGCTGTTGCACCGGCTTCCTGCATGTGATAGCCGGAGATGGAGATGGAGTTGAACTTCGGCATCTTCTGTGAAGTGTACTCGAAGATGTCGGAGATAATCTTCATGGAGAATGCAGGCGGATAGATATAAGTGTTGCGCACCATGAATTCCTTCAGAATGTCATTCTGGATGGTTCCGGCCATTTCTTCCAATTTGGCACCTTGCTCCAGTCCGGCATTGATGTAGAAGGCCATGATGGGGAGCACAGCTCCGTTCATCGTCATGGAGACGGACATCTTGCTCAAGGGAATGCCGTTGAAAAGCACTTTCATGTTTTCCAGCGAACAGATGGACACACCGGCCTTGCCCACATCGCCGACCACGCGCTCATTGTCCGGGTCATAGCCACGATGGGTCGGCAGGTCGAATGCGACCGACAAACCCTTCTGTCCGGAAGCCAGGTTACGACGATAGAAAGCGTTCGACTCCTCGGCTGTAGAGAATCCTGCATACTGGCGGATGGTCCAGGGACGGAAGGTGTACATCATCGAATACGGGCCACGCAGGTAGGGCGGTATGCCGGCAGCGAAGTCCAGATGTTCCATGCCTTCAAGGTCTTCTTTGGTGTAAACCGGTTTCACGTCGATGTGTTCCGGTGTTTTCCAATTTGCTTCAATGCCGTTGGCTTTTTGCCATTCCATGCCGTTCTGAGGTTGGAAACCGGCGTATATATCAATGTTCTTAAAATCTTTTCTCATAATGTCCTTTATTTAATACCCAAGTCAATACCCAACTTCTTATTATATTCCTTCAAGGTCTCAAGCACATTCACACGCACATGGATGAAGTTTTCAATGCCTGCGGCCTTCAGTTCTTCCATACAAGCAGGAGCACCGGCCACGACAAACATCGCGCGACCATTCAAGGCTTTGAAAGCCGGGATGGCGTATTCGGCATACTCATCATCGCTCGAGCAAAGCACCACGATGTCTGCCTTGGCTTCCATAGCGGCGTCAACACCTTCCTCCACGGCCTTGAAACCGAGGTTGTCAATGACTTCATAACCGGCACAAGCCAGGAAGTTGCAGGAGAACTGTGCACGTGCCTGACGCATGGCCAGATTGCCAATGGTGAGCATGAATGCTTTCGGACGTCGGCCTGACTGCTCCGTCTGCAAGCGAAGCGCTTCAAACTCGCTGGCAGCACGGTCCATGTTCAGGGTAGCAAACGGGCGTTCGCAGCTACCTTCATGATGGTGACAGCAAGCAGCGGCCTCGATGGGACGTTTGTCACCGGCCGTCTCGTTGAAATTCGGATATTGGTTCGTGCCCAGGAGGATTTCTTTGCGCTTGGAGACAGCGATGTGACGCGCCTTGCCGCTCTCATTAATGCCGGCTTGCACACGTCCGGCCTTGATGGCCTCAAGGAATCCGCCTTCTTCCTCCACCTTCAGGAAGATGTCCCAAGCCTGCTTGGCGATGGACACGGTGAGATTTTCGATATAATAGGAACCGCCTGCCGGGTCTACGACCTTATCGAAGTGGCTTTCCTCCTTCAAAAGGAGCTGTTGATTTCGGGCCAGACGCTCGGAGAATTCATTGGGAGTCTCGTAAGCCTTGTCAAAAGGCGTCACAGTGATGGAGTTCACACCGGCCAAAGCCGCACTCATGCTTTCAGTCTGCGTGCGAAGCAGGTTCACATAGGCATCATAAAGGGTGAGGTTGAACGTGGACGTCTCGGCATGGGCCAGCATCTTGCAGGCACAGTCGCAAGCGGGAGCGTATTGTTTCACAATGTCTGCCCACAACATACGGGCTGCACGGAACTTGGCGATTTCAAGGAAATAGTTCGAGCTGATGCCAAAGTTGAATTTGATTTTCTTGGCCACTTCGTCCACACTCAGCCCTGCTTCCGTCAACTGGTTCAAATACTCATTGCCCCAAGCCAACGCATAACCCAGTTCCTGAGAGATGTAAGCTCCGGCATTATTGAGCGACAAGGCATTCACGCCGATGCAACGATAATGCGGCAGAGCAGCCATAATACCCACCAATTCTTTGGCCGTGTCGACAAACTGGCTGAAGTCCTTGCCTTTGGTCATAATCTTCTCCATCGGGTCATAATTGATAGAACCCTTCAGCTTGTCGAGGTCATAATCTTTACCTTTAAAATAGTCGACCAGCAAACGGGCCAATTCCAGCGTGTGACGCTGGCAAGTCATGAAGTTCAATTCGGTGCACTCAGGACAAATGCCGTTGAGAAGAGTTGCGATATAGTCCGCATTCAGATCTTTTGCCCGGAGACGGAAGCCGATGGAGTCCACTCCACGTCCGAGGATGTCGAGTGCTTTCTCATTGGCTGCCTTGACATCGTCCACCACAATATCCTGACGGATATACCATGTGTTGTCGTCTTTCTTGGTACCGCGTAGATAAGGGAATATGCCGGGAAGAGCTTCCGTGGTCTTCAAGCCTTCCAAATCTTCTTTGCGATAGAAGGGTTTCACCTTAAAACCTTCGTTTGTCTTCCAAACGAGTTTCTTTTCAAAGTCAGCGCCTTTCAGGTCTGCCGTGATTTTGTCCAACCACTCTTGTGTCGTGACCGGAGCAAAGTCTGAAAAGAGTTTCTCTTTGCTATCTGCCATAGTTTATCTGATTAAGATTATAGAAATATGTGTCTAAATGCTGCAAATATAATGATTCCCTGTCATAAACAAATTTTTTTGTCCCAATTTCTATGGCTAACCCGCTCTTTTTTCTAACATTTTGCTTTATACGGCCGGGCCGGCCAACTCTATCCCCAGGACAAAGCTGACACCTGTCAGGCGACACCCAGCTCCACAAGTGCCCAGGAATGACAAGAATTGTGAATGGATTTCCGATAAACGAAATCATCCTCCGGCATCTCTCCGTACGGGGTATTAAGGCCGCCCGACCTTACCCTAGACTCCGTCCCCGGCTAGACTAGACTCCGCCCGAGCACGCCCTTTAGGGTAAGGTCGGGCGGAGTCCAGGGCCGAAAAATACGGCATCCGGAGGCCGGGCCTCGAAAGCCGTCCCAGACGGTCCGAGCCTACGGCTTCCATCCATAACGGACTATCTATAAGAGCTTTGAACTAAAGAAAATCCGCACAAAGGAGATGGGTAGACGGCTTCGCGTAAAAAATGTTTTGAAAACTGTTGGGCTAAGTCATAATGATTGCCTAATTTTGGGGCAATTTTAAAAACTGCAAAAATTTAATATCATGAGTTGGTTACAAACTTTGCTTCTTGACCCCAATTCAGTCGCACACATCGTGCTGCTGTATGCGCTTGTCATTTCGGTAGGCGTGCTCTTGGGCAAGATTAAGATTTTTGGAATCTCCCTGGGAGTGACCTTTGTGCTGTTTGCCGGCATTCTGGCCGGTCACTTCGGTTTCACAGGAAATGACTCCATTCTTTCATTCCTTCAGGACTTCGGACTGATCTTATTCGTCTTCTGCATTGGTCTGCAAGTGGGTCCTTCATTCTTTTCATCCTTTAAGAAAGGTGGTGTGACGATGAACCTCGTCGCCGTGGGCATCGTGGTGCTGAACATCGCTGTGGCTCTGGCTTTGTATTATGGCCTGAACGGCCGCGTCGACATGGCGATGATGGTAGGTATCCTATGTGGCGCCGTGACGAACACACCGGGACTTGGTGCGGCCAATGAAGCCTTGCACGGACTGAACTACACAGGACCTGAAATCGCCACAGGATATGCCTGCGCCTATCCTCTCGGCGTGCTCGGCATCATCGGGTCTACGATTGCCATCCGCTACATCTGCCGGATAAACCTGCAAAAGGAAGAAGAAAAAATCGCACGTGCCGAGGAGGAGAATCCTCACATGAAACCTTATCTCATGCACTTGGCCATGCACAACGATGCACTGAACGGAAAGACTCTCTCACAGGTGAAGAACTTCCTCGGACGTGACTTCGTGTGCAGCCGCATCTTGCAGAACGGACACGTCTCCATCCCGACGGGCGAGACGGTGTTCCACATGGGCGACCAGTTGTTCGTCGTCTGTGCAGAGGACGATGCCGAAGCCATCATCGCATTTATCGGCCCGAAAATCGAAGTGGACTGGGAGAAGCAAGACATGCCGATGGTGTCGCGCCGCATATTGGTCACTCAGCCCAGCATCAATGGCAAGACCCTCGGAGAACTTCAGTTCAGCAGCATGTATGGCGTGAATGTAACGCGTGTGAACCGTTCTGGTATGGATTTGTTTGCCGCACGTAACCTGACGTTGCAAGTGGGCGACCGCGTGATGTGTGTCGGACCGCAAGACGCCGTGGAGCGGGTGGCCCATGTATTGGGTAACCAACTGAAGCGTCTGGACCATCCGAACATCGTGACCATCTTTGTGGGTATCTTGTTGGGTATCCTGCTGGGAAGTCTGCCTATTGCCATTCCCAACATGCCGACCCCGCTGAAACTTGGTTTGGCCGGCGGTCCGCTGGTCGTGGCCATCCTTATCGGACGTTTCGGATACAAACTCAAGCTTGTCACTTACACGACGATGAGTGCCAACCTGATGTTGCGTGAAATCGGCCTGGTACTGTTCCTTGCCAGTGTGGGCATCAAAGCTGGCGCACACTTCGTGCAGACGGTGGTCGAGGGCGACGGCCTGCTCTATGTCGGCTGTGGCTTCCTGATTACCATCATCCCGCTTCTGATAATGGGCCTCATCGCACGCTGGAAATATAAATTGAACTATTTCACACTCATGGGACTGATTGCCGGTTCGACGACCGACCCGCCTGCATTGGCTTACGCCAACCAGTCATGCAACTACGATGCACCGTCTGTCGGCTATTCGACCGTCTACCCGCTGTCCATGTTCCTCCGCATCCTGACTGCCCAGTTGCTCATCCTGCTGCTGGCAGCCTGACCAAGGTTCTCTCCCGCTAAAAGAGAGACATAGCCTCATACGAAGCGCAAAGTCCGCCACCGACCGGCTCTTGCCGGAATAGAAATTATTGGCGAACTTTGCGCTTCGTTTTATCAAAGAATACATGACACATGAAACATTATACGCATCTTTTCCTCGACCTGGACGGCACGCTGTCTGACTCCGCCCCGGGCATCGTGCGCTCGGCACAATATGCCCTTGAGTCTTTTGGCATACATGTAGACAATCTCGACGACCTGCTCTGCTTCGTCGGACCGCCGCTGGAAGAGTCATTCCAGGAATTCTATAACCTCACTCCCTCACAAGCTGACGAAGCCGTAAAAGTTTACCGTCGCCGATATGAGAAAATCGGCGTCTATGAGAATGCGCTCTATCCCGGCATTCCCCAATTCCTCGACAAGGCACGCCAAGCCGGAAAAGTCCTGATGGTGGCCACATCCAAGCCTCAACGCATGGCAGACCTCGTCCTCTCCCATTTCGGCATAGCCGACCGCTTTGCTTTCGTCGGCGGACGAGAAGACAGCAGCCGCCGCACGAAAGAGGAAGTAATACGCTATGTCATGAAGGAAAACGGCCTGACACGTACAGAAGACATCGTCATGATCGGCGACCGCAAACACGATGTACTGGGAGCAAAGGCCGTCGGTCTGGACTCCGTCGGTGTGCTCTATGGTTATGGTAGTCGTGACGAGTTTCAAGCAGCCGGGGCGACCTACATCGTCGACACGCTCAAGGAACTGGAGGAATTACTCCTTGCGTGACGCATCGTCCAGCAAGTATTCCGTGCGGAACATATCTATAAACAGTAAAAACAGGGAGACAAGCAGAGGCCCGAAGATAATCCCCATGAATCCGAACAGCGGAAGTCCGGCCACAACACCAAAGATGGTTATGAGCGGATGGATATTGGCCATCTTCTTCTGCAAGAGAAAGCGGATGAGATTGTCACACTGCGCTATGATAATGCCGCCATAAGCCAACAGTATCAGTGCACTCACCCAGTCGCCCACCAACAGGAAGTAAATGGAAATCGGCACCCAGATCAATGTTGTGCCCACGATAGGGATAATGGAAGCGAAGGCCGTAAGGCAGGCAGCCAGGACGGGGTTTGGAGCACCGCTCAGCAGATAACCGCCGAGGGAGATGATGCCCTGGATGATGGCCAGCAAGGGAATGCCTATGGCATTCGAACGAACGATGAGCTGAACCTTGTCCAGCACTTCACGTTTGTTTTCAGCCTTGAAAGGCAACAAACTCGAAACGTAACGTTCCATCTGTGCCCCTCCATAGAGCATGAAGAAAAGTAGCATGATGGACACAAACAGGTTGACTACAAAATCACTCACACCACTCATGACCGACTGCCCAAGGCTGGAAGCCTGTGCCACGGCAAACTTGATATTGCCCTCGGACAACAAATCAAATCCAGTATGCTCCTTAATGATTTCCACGACCTCTTTTGTCGGCTTGATGACCGCCTGCGGGTCAAAGTGCACGCCTGTCAGCTGGTTGACAATCGCCCAGCCAAACAGAGAAAGAGGTACCAAGATAAACAGTGTCGTGCCGATAGTCACCAGCCACACGGCCAACGACTTATTGATTTTCGTCTGTAGCCAGTAAGTGAAATTGCGCAGCAACAGGAACAGCGTGAATCCTCCCAAGATGCCGTTCATAAAAGGTTGTGCCTGACGAAACAGCAGGAAGCCAAGTCCGATGATTAGAATTATCAGTGAATATTTCCAGTAGTGTTCTTTCATAATGCGTCATGTTTTTAAAAGTCTCCGAGACAAAGGTATATCAAAAAACGGTCTGCTCCAAAGTGCAGGGAGACTTCTGCTCAAAATGTCCGGGGGCGGCAAGCCATTCTCCTCCATTCCTGATTTTATCTTTATTTTACATTCGTGAGAAGATGCTTTTTGATTATCCAATGCCCGGCACAAGATGAATTGTCGTATCTTTGCGCGTTCTATAAATAACGACATTTGTATAAACCTATCTTAAAGCTCTATGTGGTTACTTTTAGCTTTTCTATCGGCAGTGTTGCTTGGTTTTTATGACACGTTCAAAAAAGAATCGCTTCGCGAGAATGCAGTCCTGCCTGTCCTGTTTCTCAATACATTGTTTTCCAGCCTTATTTTCCTGCCTTTTATTATCCTTTCAGCCACAAGCGACAGCTTGCAAGGCTCCATATTCTATGTGCCTCAAGGCGGTTGGGAGATGCACAAATACGTATTGTTGAAGTCTGTCATCGTCTTGTCTTCATGGACTTTCGGCTATTTTGGCATGAAATACCTCCCCTTGACCATCGTAGGGCCAATCAATGCGACACGCCCGGTCATGGTGTTGCTGGGTGCACTGCTGGTGTTTGGCGAACGCCTGAACGGTTACCAGTGGATAGGTGTGTTGTTCGCCGTCATCTCATTCTTTATGCTGAGTCGTTCTGGGCGCAAGGAAGGAATTGATTTCAAACACAATAGATACATCCTCTACGTCGTGCTTGCAGCTGTGACCGGTGCTATCAGCGGGCTCTACGACAAATACTTGATGGCTCCGGTTTCGGAAGGCGGCATCGGCTTAAACAGCATGTTGGTACAAGCATGGTATAACATCTACCAATTCTTCATGATGGCCATCATCATCCTAATCTTATGGTGGCCGAAAAGAAAATCCGGCACTCCATTCCGATGGGATTGGTGCATCATCTTTATCTCCCTCTTCCTGTCAGCCGCAGACTTTGTCTACTTCTACGCACTCAGTTTAGAAGGAGCTTTGATCTCAGTCGTCTCAATGGTCCGCAGGGGAAGCGTTGTCGTCTCGTTCCTATGCGGAGCGTTATTCTTCCGTGAAAAGAACTTAAAAAGTAAGGTCGTTGACCTTGCCTTGGTTATAGTCGGTATGATTTTCCTATATTTGGGTTCTAAATAACCATATTAACAATGAAACACATCCTGATAACCCTTTTTTGTTGCTCGCTGTCCTTTACGACTCTCCATGCGCAAACGATGAAAGAACTGTTTGTATCCATGCCGGACACTCTCTCACTCATCTTGACGCCAGTCAACCGGGCAGACTGCGTGGACTTCCTAGCTAGCGGCATGCGCGCTCAAGTCACAAACAGATTCAATAATCCATCAGAAGTAACTAACCTGACAGACAACTATCTGCGTGCACAAATAACAGAAAGTTCCGTCTGGGAAATGCGTACCCTGCCGGTGAAAGATTCTGTGTCTGTCATCTGTTTTGTCAAGACAGTGAAAGCACCGGTGGAAGACAGCCACATCCTGTTCTACACGCAAGACTGGCAGCCATTGCCCACAAGCGATTTCCTATCCGCACTCCCGACAGCCGACGACTTCTTCCGTACAGACTTGAACGAGTCACAAACAGACAGCTTGAATGAACTGCGGGAACAAGCCTATATCACATTTATAAAAGCAAGTCTCTCTCCGACCGAAGACACGCTTTCATTCACCTACACCACTCCTGAATATATGAATCGCGAAGAACGAGATAAAATAAATGCCTACCTAAGAAAAACACCCATCACCTATATCTGGAAAGACAAACACTTCATCCGAAAAGACTAACTCTCCGAAAAGCAAACTTCAGACGAAGCATACAAGATACAAAAGAGCCAACTGAATCTCAGACGAATCCAGTTGGCTCTTCTTTTCAACTCTATCAAAGCCTGTTATTCCTGACCAAAACGACGAGATTGCTCGCGTATAAGTTCTGCGTCATTAAAATAATCAATCTTCATCGCTCTGCGCACTTCGGACAAAGTCTGTGCGGCCACTTCGCGTGCCTGCATGCTACCCCTCTTCAGGATGTCATACACCTCCGGAATGTCTTGCTCTGCTTCCTTGCGACGGGCACGTATCGGAGCCAAGAGTTCTTCCAGAATGGCATTCAGGAACTTTTTCACTTTCACATCGCCCAATCCTCCGCGCTGATAGTGTGCTTTCAGTTCATCCAGATTAGGATACTCGGGAAGATAACGTTCAAAATGTTCAGGACGACAAAAAGCATCCAGATAAGTAAACACGGTGTTACCCTCAATCTTGCCCGGGTCACTGATTTTGATATGCGTCGGGTCCGTGTACATGCTGCGCACTTTTGCCTGAACTTCCTTCTCTGAATCGGACAGATAAATGCAGTTGCCCAATGATTTGCTCATCTTGGCTTTGCCATCCGTGCCCGGCAAACGCATACACACCTGATTTTCCGGCAACAAAATCTTCGGTTCTACCAATGTCTCTCCGTAGATGCCATTGAAGCGCTTCACAATCTCACGCGTCTGCTCCAGCATCGGTTCCTGATCTTCACCAGCCGGGACGGTCGTCGCCTTAAAGGCTGCAATGTCTGCAGCCTGGCTTATCGGATAGCAAAAGAAACCCACGGGAATGCTCGCTTCGAAATTGCGCATCTGTATCTCGGTCTTCACGGTCGGATTGCGTTGCAGGCGCGAGACTGTCACCAAGTTCATAAAATACGTGGTAAGCTCCGCCAGTTCGGGTATCTGTGACTGTATGAACAGGGTCACTTTCTCCGGATTCAACCCGCAAGCCAGATAGTCCAAAGCCACTTCTATGATATTCTGACGCACTTTCTCCGGATTGTCAGCGTTGTCGGTCAAGGCTTGTGCGTCGGCTATGAAGACAAACATCTTATCATACTCACCACTGTTCTGAAGCTCCACACGCCGCTTCAACGAGCCGACGTAGTGTCCCAGATGCAACCGCCCCGTCGGACGGTCACCCGTCAATATAATTCTTCCCATAATCTTGAATATGCTACTTTTATTACTCTTATACTGAAATTTTGAGGCAAAGATACAAAAAAGGGACCTTGCCGCGAAGCAAGATCCCTTCTTTATCTTAGGCTGGATTATTTATCCGTTATCATTTAACAACGTCAACGATGACACGACGGTTGTAAGAGTTCGGAGTCAAGGTTGCAACACCACCCAAGCCTTCAACGATGAGGTTGTCGCGGCTTACACCCAGTTTAACCAATTCATCAGCCACACGGTTGGCACGCTTCTCGCTCAAAGTCTGGTTGAATGCTGCGCTACCAGTTGCGCTGTCAGCATAACCTGTCACTTTCAGTTTGATGCTGTTGTCAGCTTTCACAGCATCAGCCAAAACTTGGAGGTTGACAATCTCTTTTCTAGAAGCAATCTTCGAAGAACCGATGTTGAAGAAGATAGAACGCGGTGCGCTCACATATTCTTTCTGGTATTCGGTGCGAACTACTTCTTTCGGCTTCTTAGCCAACTCTTCTTTCAGACGAGCATTTTCGTTCTGCTGAGCAGCCAAAGCTGAATTCAGAGCGTCAAGCTGGCTTTGGTTCAATGCCATCAAAGCGTCTACATCAGTAGCCTTGCGGAAGCCGGTAGTCTTGCCCAAGTTGACAGTCAGACCTACAGATGCGGTCAACACCTTGTCAGCAGCTCTCCAAGCCTTATCTTTGGCTTTCGTAGCATCCCCATCAAATCCTTTCGGAGCGACCAAAGCACCAACTTCGAAATTCACGCTCAAGCGTTTGTTGATACGGAAGGTATTCAAAATACCCAAGTTAGCGCCCCAAGTATAGTTATTGGTAGAGCAGTTACGGATAGCACCCGAACCCACGTAAGGAATAAAGTTCCATACACGATTTTCATTGTAGCCGAAAATCATATTGCTCAAGTTGAACAATACATCGCCATGCAGATTCCAGTAGCTGAAATCTTCATTGTCGGGAGACCATACGGCTCCATTCACTTGAACACCTTTCACACCGTCAAATTTCGCGCGAAGACCCAAGCCCGGAGTAAACCATTTGCCCACGGCTACATTGAATCCGACTTTGCCACGGTCATTAAACGGGCTTTTACTTAAATTCAGCTCCTGACTTGAATAGAACGCATTCAAATTCACGCCAGCGCTAATGAACCAATTGCTCCAGAAAGAGTTAGTCTCAACACTATTCTCTTTTACAGGAACATCCGTTACAGTTACAGTCTCCTGTGCTATAGCAGCAGTAGACATACTGGCAATCGCCAGTGCAAGCATCAACTTTTTCATAACTTTTGTTATTTATAAATCTCTATTTCTGTCTCTTTCAAAAAGCAGTGGTATGTTCTCTTTTTACTCCAAAGAAACCATACTACATGCAAATGTACGCAATTTATATTTAATTATGTCTCTTTATTCCTATTATTTTAGCAGTATTCCACTAAAATATTACCTAACAGGCTCATTTTCGAGCATTTCATGTGGCCGAAACTTTTTCCAGTTTATGTCCTATTCCTCTAAAATCAGTGCTTTTTCAAGGAATCGAACCTTTGCCGGACTGACGGCACAAAAACCGTCAGAAGCTCTCACCGCTCAGGGGCTTGCCTGCGGATTTTCCCCGACTCCGAATGTATCGCAGATACACAAGGCTCATGAATTACTTACAAATACAGTGCCAACCTTCTTTCTTCCGGCTTCATTTCTTTCTCTTCACTCCGGCGGACGATACTTCTCCACCTGCCCCTAAAGGGTAGGCAAGCTAGCCTTCCTTTCCGTGCACGGACGCCTTCCTTTCCGCTCTTGCACGGAAAGGAGGGCGCTCAAAGGCGCAGTCCACAGGGGTTTCCAGGTCTTCACACAGGAGGGAGGATGGCAGTATGAGACGGGCGGACCGAACATCAGACTACAAGCGTCACCGCTGCCGATTGGCATTCAGAAGAGCCGGTCGATCTCGTCCCCCGTAATCACAGCCAGTACGGTCTTCCCATCGGGCGTATAATTGGGCGTCGGACACGAGAACAAATCATCAACAAGGCCATTCATCTCTTCCATGCTCAAAACTTGCCCCGGGACGATGGCCGAAGCCTTGGCCATCACGAGTGCCAATGAGCGGTGAATCTCCTCCTTCACACTACCTTCTTTTTCCTTCGCCGAATTGACCAGTTCATGCAGGAGGGCCGAAGGGTCGACACCTTCTATGTCGGCAGGGACTCCATTGATGGCGTAGCTCCCTCCTCCCAGATTGGAAAGGTCGAAGCCGATAGATGCCAAATCGTCAGTGATGCCCTCCAGAATGACAGCTTCGGAAGGCGGGAACTGCACGACTTCGGAGAAAAGCACGCCTTGCGAATAGCCCTGATGCTTCTCGATGCGTGAAAGATAGCGTTCGTAGAGCACACGGACATGTGCGCGTGTCTGCTCGATAATCATCAGTCCGGACTTTACAGAGGTCAGAATGTACCGCCCCTTGAACTGGAAGTATTGGGCTGACCGCTCCATGTTCACATAATCCCTGCTGCCACCGGCACGGACGGATTCAACAGCCGGCCCGTCCTCCGTGTCAGTCGACACGGCTCCTTCATACAGGCTCTCCCATCCCGACGGCACTGAAGGCACATCGAAACTGGGGACGTAAGCCGAACCGCCTCTCTTCGGGCTGCTCGGAGTCCGCTCGTCCATCGGGGGAACATAAGGCTCGTCTTCACTCGACGTAAAGGGATTATAGCCGGGATTGTATGTGACTTGAGGAGGCTCCATGTAGGTCGATGCGTCAAAGACCGGGATGTCCGGGCGTCCTTCCGTGTCGAAGTCTATCGTTGGGATGGCATTGAACTTACCGAGAGACTCCTTCACGGCTGCCGCCAGAATCTGCCAGATGGCCTGCTCGTTTTCAAATTTGATTTCCGTCTTCGTCGGATGAATGTTCACGTCGATGTTTGAAGGGTCTATCTCGAAATAGATGAAATAGGACACCTGCTCGCCGGGAGGCACCAACTGTTCGTATGCGTCCATCACGGCTTTATGGAAATAAGGGTGACGCATGAAGCGCCCGTTGACAAAAAAGTATTGATGTGCTCCTTTCTTGCGCGAAGACTCCGGCTTGCCGACAAACCCTGAAATCTTCACCATGGAGGTTTCGACGTCCAGATTGAGGAGTTGCTGGTTCAGCTTCTTGCCAAACACTTCGATGAGCCGCTGGCGCAAGGGAGAGACCGGCAGGTTGAAGAGTTCGGAACCGTTGTGATGGAGCGTAAAAGCGATGTCAGGATGCACCAGGACGATACGTTCAAATTCGGTCAGGATGTTGCTCAGTTCCGTCTGGTTCGACTTCAGGAACTTCCGGCGCGCAGGCACATTGAAGAAGAGGTTGTTCACCGTAAAGTTGCAACCTTGGGCACAAGACACTGGCTCCTGCCCCTGCAACTTCGAGCCGGCTATGGAGATGAACGTGCCCAGTTCTTCATTTTCCATACGGGTCTTCAGTTCCACCTGCGCCACAGCGGCGATGGATGCAAGGGCCTCTCCCCGGAATCCCATCGTGTGCAGGGAAAACAAGTCGGCAGCTTCACGAATCTTCGATGTGGCGTGCCGCTCAAAAGACAAGCGTGCATCGGTCTCGGACATGCCTTTCCCGTCGTCAATCACCTGGATGCTCGTCTTTCCGGCATCGGTTATCAAGACATGCACATGTTTTGCTTCCGCATCAATGGCATTTTCCACCAGCTCCTTCACCACAGAAGCCGGGCGTTGGATGACCTCTCCGGCAGCAATCTGATTGGCTACCGAATCGGGTAAAACACGAATGATATCACTCATAAATGCAGTTTATAGAATGGTCCACTTCCATTAAGAATATAATATAATAGGTATAGAAGAACGGCCAAGAGAATCAGCCGTGGCCAACTCACCACACGCCGCTCGGACACAGGACGTTTGTTCCATCGTCCTCGAAACTTTCCGGAGGCTTCAGGAGTCATGCTCCGGGAAGACGAGCGGAAGATGTAGGTATGACGGAATCCGCGAGGCCTGCGTGTCTGAAACAGTCCCATAGGCTATTTCTTTCCTCCGAGCAGTCCCTTCAGCGTGGGCAATGGCGGTTCACGCTGTATGGACTTCTTCAGTTCCTGTCCGGCCTTCTTGCCCCTCCAATGGAAAATGTCGTCCTTATTCAAGGGGCGGATGTAGTCAAACCATGCGAAGGACGGCAAATAGAGTTTGTCGGATGGTATCTGCAACATCGGGTACATCACGCCGTCAGTCTGTGTCGTCAGCTTGATTTTCTGCACCTTGCGCTGTTGCAAATAGACATTCATCAAGCTGGCTTCTGCCGTCACGTAGCCGATCAGCGTACTGTCTTTGCCGTCCTGAGGGAAATACCCCAGCCGGACATTGCCTATGACATCGACCTGCCTCAGGTCGCCATCCTTGAAGAATGCCTTGATTTCCTTGCCGCTCACTTGGTTGTAATGCACGGAGTCCAACTGTTCGACAGACATAGCCTGATTGATGATATGCGCCCATTCGATGGTGCTGTCGTTCATATAGGCACGGATTTCTTCGCCGAAGAGTTGCTGCGTGCCATTCCATACGATGGGGTCGTGATACATCGTCATGCAAGTGTCCTGGGAATTGAACACCAGCGAATCGCACACACCTTGCAGGTCGCTCTTGTATATACGCACTTTGTGATAGACAAAGGTCTTCCGGTAGACAGAGTCCGTGTTCAGATTGTAGGTAATCAGTCGGAGCGTATCTCCATGCATGTAGAGGCTGTCGTTGTTTTGCGAATAGTTGATGGCCACCGCGCTGTCTGTCACCAAGGCCTGTCCCTTCAGTTCGTCGTAATAGCCATACTCTCCGGTCAGCATGTTTTTATTCTCGGTGTCGGTCATCACCACATTACGAAACGCTTCGCCAAACCCTGTCGTTCGGTCATAATGGATGCTGTCGCCCACAAGCTTGCGTTGCCCGTTTGTCAACACAGAACGTTGGAGGAGGACAGCTTCCCCGCTCGTGGTGTTGTAAAAACCTAACTCTGAATAGATGTGGTTCTGATCATTCACAATCTCAGAGGGCCCCACAATGTTGGCAATCTTAGTCAGCGAATTATAGCGCAGTGTGTCTGATGTCAGGGTAAATTTGGGATTCACCAGCTTGACATCGTAATTGAACACGGCATTCTTGGTCGCCGGACTGTATTCGCCCCAGTCGGAAGTCAATATGTTTTCTTCATCGGTCAATGTTCCTCCTTCGAAAAAGTATCCCAGATTGAACACGCGGTCATAGTTCAGACTGTCCGTCGTCAAGACAGTGCCTTTATTCTGCATCTTCACATTCTCACGCAACATCGCGATCTGTGAATTCCCGTCATAATAAAGCCAGTCGCCGTATATAAACAAGGTATCCCCCTGCTGCATCTTGATATTGCCAAACGCTTCAAAAGAATTCCGCGCTTCATAGAAATAGGCCGAGTCACAGTCCATGTAGGCACTGTCATGACGAAACTTCACATTGCCCACCAAAATCTGTGCATCCGGGTTCTGTTCTTTATTGAAACGGAGGATGTCGGAATGAAGCAGGTACACCTTCGTCTTCTGAGGCTCTTCACCCGGACTTTTCTTCGTGGGACGCACTTGCGCCACACAAATGCCAAACAGGCACAGAATACCGACCAACAATATTCTGTGCCCGCTTAAGAGGTTTATTCGCTTTTTGCTGTCAAACATATCTTTCTTGCTATCTGTCTCAACCGGCAATTAATGTATCCAGCCGGGATATTCGAAATCACAGTTCTTCCACTTTTCATTGATTCGTACATAAGTCGTCTTCTGCTTCTCTGCTATCCATTTCTGGATTTTCTCGTTCTGCAACTTCTCCAGCACGACAGCTTTCAAGCGTTGGTAGTCATCCGTGATAGTCGCCTTATGTCCGGGTATGCGGGTTTTCAACTTCACGATGGCACATTTCTCTTTGCCGTTTTGCGCATCAATCATCGTAAAGGCTTCAGAGATTTCTCCTATATTCATTTTGTCCACGACGACGGCAATCTCCTGCGGCAGCTGTCCCATCTCGAAGCGAGACGTTCCGGTCGCAGAGTTCGGCATCAAGCCATTGTTGTTCTTCGAATTCTTATCGTCAGACAGATAAAGCGCAGCACTTTCAAATGTGAATTTACCCGTGCGTATGTCATTGGCTATGGAATCCAGATGAGCTACTGAAGCGTTCAAATCTTCTTCCGACACTTGCGGTTTCAACAAGATATGGCGTACCTTGATACGGTCACCACGCTTTTCAATCAACTGTATGATGTGGAAGCCATACTCTGTCTCGACCACCTTCGACACCTTCTTAGGGTCAGTCAGGTTAAACGCCACGGCAGCAAACTCCGGCACCAACTGGCCGCGCCCCATGAAGTCCATCTCACCTCCCTGACGGGCGGTTCCAGGATCTTCCGAATACAGACGGGCCAAGGTGGAGAACTGGGTTTCACCCGACGTGATACGCTCTGTGAAATCACGCAGACGTGCTTTCACACGATCAATCTCCGCCTGAGGTATCTTCGGCTGCTGGGTAATGATTTGCACCTCCACTTGAGTGGGGATATACGGGATACTGTCAGGAGGCAACTGGTTGAAATAACGGCGCACCTGGGCCGGAGTGACCTTGATGTCACCGACAATCTCCTGCTTCATCTTGTCTGCAATCATCTCATTGCGCACTTCCTCACGCCATTTCTCACGAATCTGGGTAGAAGTCATGTTCATATACTCCTCAAACTTCTCCTTCGACCCGACTTGCTGGACATAGTAGTTGATACGTTTGTCCACCATCGACAACACATCCGTGTCAGCCACTTCGATACTGTCGATTTCAGCCTGATGAAGAAAGAGCTTCTGCACGGCCATCTGTTCCGGAATGACACAATAGGGGTCTTTACTGAACTTGATACCTTGATATTGGGCTTGCAGGCGAGCCTGCTCGATGTCTGATTTCAGAATGGCCTCGTCGCCAACGACCCACACCACTTCGTCAATAATATTATCTTGTGCGTGAGAAAGGCTGGACACCATCCATACCCCCAACAGCAACAGGACTCTAATGCTTAACAATTTTCTCATTGGTCTTTATAATAATATTTAATACGTTCTTGTCTTTCCGCAGTCTGATACAAGTCGGTCCTCACCTGCCGCATGAACTCAGTCTGCTTCAGATTGCCCAAAGCCTTCTTCACCTCGTCACGGGCCGCATCAAAAGTCTTTTCCTGCCCGCGTTTCAAGATGTCGTCCACATGGAGGAAATAATAGTAGGCACTGTCTTTCAACTCGATGTGGCGGTTTTGTTCCAAATAGCGCTCCGCATCCTTGAATTTGCGCGGCAACTTGGCCAACAACACGGATGCAGGCATCCATCGGTCGTAGAAGTAGATGTAGTCCACGGCATTGCTCAGGCTATATTTTTCCAGACGGTCGACCGATTCCTCATCTTTCGACTGATACCATCGGCGTATACGGCTGATGCCTGAAGCTGTCTGCGGCACCTTGATGTAAAGCCCCTTGATGAGCGTCTCGTCGACACGAAACAGCGGTTTGTTATCCTCATAAAACTGCTTCAGCTCCTCATCCGAAAGCTCGCTTGTCAACATCTGCTCGACGAGATGCTGCTGGTAGTCATGCATGATCAGCGACTTCCGATAGTTCTGCACGAGTGTCTCGATACGGCCGGCATCGGACACATTGCTTTCAGCCTTCTCATACAGCAGCACGTCTTCCACCCACTTTCGGATATAATTCTCCGTAAACGAAGCACTGTCGGCCTTCGAAAGTCCTATGGGCATGCTTGCTTTCAAGTCTTCTTTATATAAAAACGCACCGTCCACCTCCACCAAGGGTGTCTTGCCGCGGTGATCGGTCTCACCGCCACAAGCGGCCAGCAATGTCACCAAGCCACAAAAGCAGACTTTATGCAGTTTCATATACATCAAAAGGACATAAAAACAGTGAACGAAGATACAGCTTTAATCTATATAGCATCGTGATTGTTAACTGTTTTTAAAGCCTCTTCGTTTATTTCAACACCAAATTTCTTTGCCCATTTTTTCTGTGCTTCCTTCCACACAGCGTCCCGATAATCCTGCACGAGCCGCACATAGACATCCTTGTAAGACTCCGGCTTGCGCTTCAGCACTTTGCCGAGCACACATACGTGAGGATATTCCCCCGACGGAGTGAAATCGCCCTGTCCGAAATAATACTTGTCGATGCAGTCGTTGGTCCCGATTTGATACAGACCGTATTCCATCTTCACCCACTGCGAACCGCCTATGCTGTCGAAGCGGGCGACAGCCTCCGGCCATTCTTCTTCGGAAAAACCTTTCAAGTATTTCACCAGTCTTCCCAGCTTCTCCTTGTCATTGGCCTGCAAGACAATACCTTTGAAATGGGGCAGTTGCCAACGGTAGTGTTTCTTATGTTTCTTGTAATATTTCTTCAATGCCCGTTCGTCCGTCTGAAACATTTTGTCTTCCAGCATTCCGGATAACAAGCCGTCGTGATATTCCTGAAGGATGAAAGATGGGGCTTCCGGCTCCTCCGGTTCATTGTTCTGTCGCCCATTTTCAACACCTGAATCCAGACGCTGGATGAGATGAAGCCCGACGGGCGACAGCAAGGGGGCTGACATCTCCCCGGGATGCAACTTCCGCAAAGGCAAGAGCAAATCATTGGGCAACTGGCTGGGAACGACACAGGCGACTTCGGCCTGCCAACCCTCAGGCAGGCTGTCTCCATATGCCTGAATCCACTCCGGAAGTCCACAGGATGACGTCGCACGGGCCAACGAATCAAGGGTCGCACGCATCCTGTCCATCCTGGAAAAAGACACATCCTGAGGCACTCGTATGCAGACATGGGCCACCCACTCTCCTTCCGGCTGAATTTCAGTCGCCCCTTCCTGCTGTCCGGATTGAAGGGATGATGCGTTCAAACGTGTTTCCCACTCCTGCCGGCAAGCGTCGTAGCGTTGCCGAAAAGCGGCCGTGGTGTCAAGACCTTCTGCCTGAGCCTCACACACCTGCCTTTTCAAGCCGACAAAACGCGCCAGAAAATGATGCAACGGCTCTCCTGCTCCATGCTTATGATATGCATGAATAAATTCGGCACGCGAGACGGACATAAGGCCAATCCGCATCAACACCGTATCGCTTTGCGCACGGAGCAATCCGATGCACAAAACACAAACTATACTCAATAAGATTCTTTTTGTCATATTCCTTCTTCGATTTTCATAATCCGGCAGGGTCGGACAAGGCTGCACTATGCACCTGAACAAGAGGCCGCCTGATGGCCCTAAAGGGGAAGCATCCTTCCCTTCCTTTCCGTGGTCGGCTACCCTCCTTTCCGTCCCCGGCTACCCTCCTTTCGGCTACCGAGGGGTCTCAAGCATCCTTCCGGCAGGAAGCACCGCCGAACCGGTTTGTCACAAAAAGCTACCAGACGAAGCAAAGAAAGGCTGCACCGGCCTATTGCCGGGCAGCCTTCTCTTGTCTCATGTCTATTGCTTAACAATGACGTTTGTCAGTTTTCTCATTGCGGACGGCTGTAGTTAGGAGCCTCGCTCGTGATGGTCACGTCATGCGGATGGCTTTCCATCACACCGGCATTGGTGATGCGGGTGAATTTGGCATTGTGCAACTGCTCGATGTTGGCTGCGCCGCAATATCCCATACCGGAACGCAAACCGCCAATCAACTGATAGATGACTTCATAGAGCGTACCTCTGTATGGCACACGTCCGGCGATGCCTTCGGGCACAAGTTTCTTCACGTCATTCTCCCCGCTCTGGAAGTAACGGTCCTTCGAACCATTTTCCATGGCTTCCAAAGAACCCATACCGCGATAAGCCTTGAACTTACGTCCGTTGAAGATGATGGTTTCGCCCGGGGACTCTTCCGTTCCGGCCACCAACGAACCAATCATTACGGAGTATCCACCGGCTGCAAGAGCCTTCACCACGTCGCCCGAATAGCGCAAACCGCCGTCGGCTATCAAAGGTATGCCGGTCCCTTCCAGTTCCTTGGCCACGTCGTAGACAGCCGATAGTTGGGGCACTCCCACTCCTGCGACGACACGGGTCGTACAGATGGAACCCGGGCCTATGCCGACCTTGACAGCATCAGCTCCGGCATCCACGAGCGCACGGGCAGCAGCTGCTGTCGCGATGTTGCCCACCACGATGTCGATGTCGGGGAATTCGCGTTTGGCTTCCTTCAATTTCTCAATCACATATTTGGAATGTCCATGAGCTGTGTCGATGACGATGGCATCTGCTCCGGCATGAACCAATGCACGCATACGATCCAGCGTGTCGTTGGTCACGCCCACACCGGCAGCCACGCGCAAGCGTCCCTTGGAATCCTTGCAAGCCATGGGTTTGTCCTTGGCCTTGGTGATGTCCTTGTAAGTGATCAGTCCCACCAGTTTATTGTCTTTGTCAACCACGGGCAGTTTCTCTATCTTATTTTGCTGCAAGATTTGCGTGGCAGCTTCCATGTCGGTCTGTTGGGTCGTTGTCACCAGATTGTCCTTGGTCATCACGTCCTCGATACTCTTGTTCATGTTCTTCTCAAAACGCAGGTCGCGGTTGGTCACGATGCCCACCAGATGACGTTCGTCATCCACGACGGGAATGCCTCCGATGTGATATTCTGCCATGAGATTCAATGCATCACGCACTGTTGAGCCGCGCTTGATGGTCACGGGGTCATAAATCATGCCATTCTCGGCACGCTTCACGATAGCCACCTGACGAGCTTGCTCTTCGATAGACATATTCTTATGAATCACACCGATGCCGCCTTCGCGTGCAATGGCGATGGCCATCTTTGCTTCAGTCACCGTGTCCATGGCGGCTGTCACAAAGGGAATGTTCAGTGTAATGTTTCGTGAGAATTTCGTCGAGAGTTCGACAGTGCGAGGTAATACTTCAGAATAGGCCGGAATCAAAAGAACGTCATCATACGTCAATCCGTCCATCACAATTTTATCTGCAACAAATGACATAGGCTTATAAGCATTAAGAATTTATTGCGTGCAAATTTAGAGATTTTCTTCTTTCCGGCTTTATCCCGCCCTTCATTTTTATGTTTTTTTTGAGGTACAATCCTTGACAAATGGACAAGCCGTACCCTGCGCCTCAAAGAATGCCGCCGGAGCGGATAGACCTAAAAAGAACGGGGATATGTCCGATGTTCCTTCATGACATATCCCCGTTCCCGGTCCATAGACCTGTACAGCCTCATCAGTTGGCCATCTCAGAAATAAACTTGATGCGCACCAGGCGTATTTCATCTTCCGTATAATCGTCGCCCAGCTCCTTCATGGCTTCTTCGATGCTGTCGGTCGTCGACTCCTTGAAGTAGTCGTAGATGTCCTCCACGTGGTCTTCATCCATCACGTCTTCCAGCACATAGTCGATGTTCAGCTTCGTACCGGAGTAGACGATGGCTTCCATCTCGTCGAGCAACTCATTGATTTCAATGCCTTTGGAGAATGCGATGTCGTCCAAAGCCACCTTCCGGTCGATGCTCTGGATAATCGATACTTTCAGTTTCGACTTATTGGCCACGGTCCGCACCCTCAAGTCTTCGGGACGTTCGATTTCATTTTCCTCACAATGACGTTTGATGAGTTCGCAAAACTCCGCTCCATAGCGCTTCGCCTTTCCGGCACCCACTCCGGGGATGTTCTGCAATTCTTCCAATGTCACAGGATAAATGGTGGCCATAGCCTCCAGCGAAGGGTCTTGAAAAATGACATAAGGCGGCACTTCCAGTTTCTTCGACAATTTCTTACGCAAATCTTTCAGCATGGAATACAGTGTCGGGTCGACCGCACAAGAAGCTCCCCCTCTCAATGGGGTCTCTTCCTCTTCTTCCTCAAAGTCATTGTCTTCGGTTATCTTGAACGACTTCGGATGTTTCAGGAACTTCTTACCTTCGGGGGTCACCTTCAGCAAGCCGTAATTCTCCACATCCTTACTCAAATATCCGGCAATCAAAGCTTGACGGATTACAGCATTCCATACTTTATCTTCTTCCCCCGTGCCGGAACCAAACACTTCAAGTTCTTCATGCTTATGGTCCAACACTTCGGTTGTTTCTTTTCCCAGAATGACGTCAATCACATATTCGGCTTTGAACTTTTCCTTCACAGCCAAAACAGTTTCAATGACGGTACACAATAAATCTTGAGCTTCCACTTGTTTTTTAGGATTTAAACAATTGTCACAATTTCCACAATTATCTTCCGTGTAAGTCTCGCCAAAATAATGCAAGAGCAACTTTCGGCGGCATACGGAAGACTCGGCATACGCAGCTGTTTCGCGCAGAAGCTGGCGGCCTATATCCTGTTCTGCCACAGGCTTTCCTTCCATAAACTTTTCCAGTTTCTGAAGGTCCTTGTTTGAATAAAAAGCGATGCAGTTGCCTTCTCCTCCATCACGTCCGGCACGTCCTGTCTCCTGATAGTACCCTTCCAGACTCTTGGGCATATCATAATGGATCACATAGCGCACATCCGGTTTGTCTATACCCATGCCAAAAGCAATGGTAGCCACAATCACGTCAATCTTTTCCATCAGGAAATCATCCTGAGTGGCCGAACGCGTGGCCGAATCCATGCCTGCATGATAAGGACGGGCATTGATATCATTGACTTGCAGTATTTCAGCAAGCTCTTCCACTTTCTTGCGGCTCAAACAATAGATAATCCCTGACTTTCCCGGATTGTTTTTGATGTATTTGATTATGTCTTTATCGATATTTTTCGTCTTCGGGCGTACTTCGTAATAGAGGTTCGGACGATTAAAAGAAGATTTGAATTCCTTGGCATCCACAATGCCTAAGCTTTTCTTTATGTCACTCCGGACTTTGTCCGTAGCTGTCGCAGTAAGAGCTATGATGGGTGCTTTGCCTATTTCATTGATGATCGGACGTATGTTCCGGTATTCCGGACGGAAGTCATGACCCCATTCTGAAATACAATGGGCCTCATCCACCGCATAAAACGAAATCTTGACCGTCCTCAAGAACTCTACGTTCTCATCTTTCGTCAACGATTCTGGAGCGACATACAGCAATTTGGTCTTTCCGGAAAGTATGTCACTCTTCACTTGGTCGATGGCAGTCTTTGTCAACGATGAATTTATGAAGTGTGCCACTCCGTCTTCCTCACAAACGTTCCGTATGGCATCAACTTGATTCTTCATCAATGCTATCAAAGGAGAAATCACAATAGAAGTTCCCTCCATCAACAAAGACGGAAGTTGGTAACACAAGGATTTACCACCTCCGGTGGGCATCAGGACAAAAGTGTCATTACCCGCCATCAGGTTACGGATAATTGCCTCTTGTTCTCCTTTAAACGTATCGAAACCAAAGAATTTCTTAAGTTGAGTTGTCAAATCTGTTTTCTCCGCCATATCGTTTCTTTTTTCTCGTTGTTAATTAGGACAAGCCAAAATGAATGACTAACAAAATTATAAACAACTTCTCATAAAACACAAATAATTCCGATACTATTTTTAGCCACAACCCAAAATTCGCTCCTCTTTTTTGCTGTTCAGACGTTTTGCAAGCGTGACAAATTGGCTTTGCCCAACTGCTTTTTAGCATAATCCAACGTCACCCTGAATTCCTGCACATGAGTCGAAGGTACTTCAAACATGGTATCAATCATGATTGTTTCGACAATCGAACGCAGGCCACGTGCGCCCAACTTGTACTCAATCGCCTTGTCTACGATGAATTCAAAAACTTCCGGTTCAAAGGTCAACTTCACCCCGTCCATCTCGAACAATTTGACATACTGCTTGATAATGGAATTCTTCGGTTCTGTCAGAATATTACGCAAAGCCGTTCGGTCCAAAGGATTCAGATAAGTCAACACCGGCAAACGACCGATAATCTCCGGGATAAGCCCAAAAGCTTTCAAATCCTGCGGAGCGATGTATTGAATCATGTTTTCCTTGTCAATATGCATTGTATTTTGCACAGCTCCGTATCCCACGACATGTGTATTCAAGCGTTGAGCTATCTTCTTTTCAATCCCGTCAAACGCGCCACCACAGATGAACAGGATGTTTTTCGTGTTCACCGGAATCATTTTCTGGTCCGGATGCTTGCGCCCACCTTGAGGCGGGACATTCACGACGGAACCTTCGAGCAATTTGAGCAAGCCTTGTTGCACGCCTTCACCGCTCACATCACGCGTGATGGAAGGATTGTCTCCCTTACGGGCAATCTTGTCAATCTCATCAATGAACACGATCCCTCGCTCTGCTTCTGCCACATTGTAATCTGCGACCTGCAACAACCGCGTGAGGATACTTTCAATGTCTTCGCCGACATATCCTGCCTCGGTCAGCACCGTAGCATCGACAATGGTAAAAGGCACGTGCAGCAATTTCGCAATGGTCCGGGCCAACAAAGTCTTTCCCGTTCCGGTGCTACCCACCATGATGATATTCGACTTCTCGATTTCCACATCATCACCGGCGTCTTTCTGAAGCAAGCGCTTATAATGATTATAGACCGAAACCGACAAATAACGTTTGGCATCATCCTGTCCAATGACATATTGGTCCAGAAAATCCTTTATTTCTTTTGGCTTAGGTAGTTCATTTATATCCAACTTGGACAGACGGCCCTTCATGACCTCCCCCATGGCTTCTCGGGCTATCTCGTGCGCTTGTTCCGCACAGTCATTGCAGATGCAGCCATCCATCCCTGTTATCAGGAAACCAACTTCACTTTCGGGGCGTCCACAAAAGCTACAACGTCTTCTTGATCTATTTTTTGAATCCAAGGTCTTTCTATATTTTTTTAGTTCTGACTATTTCTTTTGAGCTCCAATCAATGACTTGGTTTTATCCATCATTTCTTTCTGGACAACACTTCATCAATCATACCATAATCTTTGGCTTCTTGTGCCGTCATCCAATAATCACGGTCCGAATCAGCCCACACCTTGTCAAATTCCGTATGCGAATGATCTGCGATAATGGTATAAAGCTCCTTCTTCAACTTTTGAATTTCCCGGGCTGTAATCTCGATGTCCGAGGCTTGTCCTTGAGCACCGCCCATGGGCTGGTGAATCATCACGCGGGAATGGGTCAGCGCCGAACGTTTGCCTTCCTTTCCGGCTACCAGCAAAACAGCCGCCATGGAAGCAGCCATCCCGGTACAGATGGTGGCGACATCGCTTGAAATGAACTGCATCGTATCATAGATGCCCAGTCCGGCATACACAGAGCCTCCAGGAGAATTAATATAAATGGATATGTCCTTACCCGGGTCCACAGAATCCAGATAGAGAAGCTGGGCCTGCAAGGTGTTGGCCGTATAGTCATCTATGGGCGTACCCAGAAAGATGATGCGGTCCATCATCAGGCGCGAGAACACGTCCAGCTGCGTCACATTCAGTTGACGTTCTTCCAAAATATATGGATTCAGGTAGCCCTGCGACTTTATAACATCGTCCAGCACCATGCTGTTCATACCCAAATGTTTGGTGGCATACTTTCTAAAATCGTCTGTCATATTTATTTTTTTCTTTGTGTTTATTAGACTAAAAAAGGAAAGCTTTTGGCTTTCTGATATTGCGCACAAATGTACAATATAACTCATACCAAAAGCCTCCCTTTTAGGAAGATTTAGCAAAAGAACTGCCCTTATTCGAACATCTTGTTGAAGTCTTCGACGGAGACAGTTTTATTGTTCAGTTTCACCTTATCTTTCAGTGCTTTTGCCAGTTTGGACTCAATGCTGCGGTTGACAAGCTGTTCGACGCTTTCCTTTCTCTTCAGCATTTCCTTGGCGTAATTCTCTAGCATGTCTTCAGGCACATTCAGCATACCGTATTGTGCAAACTGAATGCGAGTGACTTCCTTGGCCATGTCCATAATGTCGTTGTTTTCCACCTTGATGGCATTGGCTGCAACGAGTTTCTCCTTAATAAGATGCCAAGTAAGCTCTTCGATGCTGCGATCATAGTTTTCAGCCACAAAAGCTTCGCCTTTTTCCTGGTTGTTAAGCAACATGATACGCTTCAGGATGGCATCCGGGAACTCCAGTTTGCCAATTTTCTTCATCAAGTATTCACGCACGTCAATCAAGAACTTATAGTTGCTGTCATTCACAAACTGCTCAGCCAACTCGCTTCTGATTTTGCCACGGAATTCCTCTTCGCTCTTTACGACGCCTTCGCCAAAGACGTTGTCAAACAGTTCCTGGTTCAAATCGCCCGGCACGAAGTGAGTGATTTCTTCGACTTGGAAGCTGAAGTTACCCTTCACGTTGGCCACATCTTTCTTTTCAATCTTCAGCAAAGATGCGATTTCAGCTTCATTGCCATCAAATGCTTCAAAAGGATTGAACACCAAGACTTCGTTCACCTTGGCATTGGCAAAGATAGCTTTCTGCTCGTCTTTCTTCATGTAAGTAGGCATCATCACAGCATGTTCCACCTGGATGCCGCCTTCCTTCACGCTGTTGTTCTCGTCAAGCTCGGCAATCAGACCCTTCAGCATGTCACCCTCAGCATACTCTTGCACGCTTTCATACTTGCCACCGCGTTGAGCATACATTTTCACCTGACGCTCCACGAGGTCTTCATTGACGTCTATTGTATAATAATCGATTTCGTCATTGCTGTCAAGCACCACGTCAAATTCAGGAGCCAATGCGATGTCAAACACGAATTCGAAAGTTTCGTCTTTTGCAAAGTCGACAGCCGGCTGTTTCTCCTCATTGGGAAGAGGTTCGCCCAGCATGTTCACTTTGTTATCTTTCAAATATTCATAAACTTTTTCTTGAAGCACTTTGTTGACCTCTTCCGCCAAGATTGCAGTCCCGTATTGTTTCTTAATCAAACCCATCGGAACCATGCCCGGACGGAAACCCGGCATATTGGCCTTCTTTTTAAAATCTTTCAAAGCCTTATCAACACGTGCTTGATAATCTTCTTTTTCCAATTTTACAGTAAGCAATGCGCTTACCTTGTCAATGTTCTGCAATGAAACGTTCATTCTGACAATTTATTTTAGTGATTACTATTTTTTGTTTTTCGCCTTTAAGCTCATTATTAACCATTAAGAGTGGGCAAAATTAACGTTAATCTTTCAATTACCAAAGAAAGACTATGAATTAAATTGAACGGACTACAGGAAAGCCTACGGAGCAAAATCGGTACAGACTAGGAAATCCGGCTGCAAACATGCCTGCACCTCACGCCAAGGACAAGCCGCCACGAAGGCATAAAGGCCGCCCGGGAGCCGAAAGGAAGGCGTGCTTCCTTACCCTCCTTTCGGCCCTCGAGCGGAAAGGAGGGTAAGCAGGCTTCGAATCCAGGGCTTGCAACGAGCTATTTCACAGCACATTGCCCCGGCTTCATTTTTAAGATTCTTCCGTTGTTTCTTCTTTTGCATCCCGCAACTGGAAGTCCTTGCGACGCAACACAAAGCTTTGGCTCAGGTATTTTTCACGGACCACCTGATTGGCAGCCAGTTCCTCGGGAGTGCCTTGAAACAGGATTTTGCCCTCGAAAAGCAGGTAGGCCCGGTCGGTGATGCTGAGCGTCTCCTGCACGTTGTGGTCTGTAATGAGAATGCCAATGTTTTTATACTTCAACCGCCATACGATGTGCTGAATATCTTCCACAGCAATCGGGTCGACACCGGCAAACGGCTCGTCGAGCATGATGAATTTGGGGTCAATGGCCAGGCATCGGGCAATCTCCGTACGGCGACGTTCACCTCCTGAAAGCTGGTCACCCAGGTTCTTGCGCACCTTCTGAAGATGGAATTCTGCAATGAGGCTTTCCAGCTTCTCACGCTGGTACTCCTTAGGCTTGTTGGTCATTTCAAGCACAGAAGCAATGTTGTCTTCCACGCTCATTTTACGGAATACCGACGCTTCCTGCGCCAGATAGCCGATGCCGTTTTGGGCTCGCTTATATACCGGATATTTCGTGATGTCGAGGTCATTCAGATAAATATGCCCTTCATTGGGCACAATCAAACCGGTGGTCATATAGAAAGAGGTAGTCTTCCCCGCTCCATTCGGGCCAAGCAACCCCACAATCTCACCTTGCTTCACGTTGATGGACACATGGTTCACCACCGTACGCTTGCCGTACTTCTTCACCAGGCCTTCCGTGCGGAGCACCATGCGGCCGTCTGCGGGAATATGCATTTCTGCTTCATCAGGTCTTTCTGCCATAATTCCAAGAATTTGCCGCAAAAATACAACTTTTGGAATTAAAAAAGGTTATTGACATGGGGAAACTGAAGGGGCTTCAATCGTTTTCTATTATTTTTGCAGATATTTTGCAGAAAATAAAAACAAGACAATGTTTAAAGCACTTCAACGACTGGGCAGTTACATTATCCTGATGGGCCGTACATTCGGCCGTCCCGAACGGTGGCGCATGTTCTTCAAGCAATATGTGAAGGAGCTGGAACAACTTGGGGTCAACTCCATCGGCATCGTGCTGCTCATCTCCTTTTTCATCGGAGCCGTCATCTGCATCCAGATCAAGCTGAACGTTCAGAGCGCCTGGATGCCGCGCTTCACGACGGGATACGTCACACGTGAAATCATGCTCCTGGAGTTTTCATCATCCATCATGTGTCTCATCCTGGCCGGAAAAGTCGGCTCAAACATCGCTTCGGAACTTGGCACCATGCGCGTGACACAGCAAATCGACGCACTCGAAATCATGGGCATCAACTCGGCCAACTACCTCATCATGCCTAAGATAGCGGCACTGGTCAGCTTCATCCCCGTGCTGGTGACCATCAGTATCTTTACCGGCCTCATCGGCGCATACGCCACATCGTGGTTCGGGAACATCATCAGTTCGGAAGACTTGACCTTCGGCCTGCAATATTCCTTCACGGAGTGGTTCATCTGGTGCAGCATCATCAAGTCCTTCTTTTTCGCCTTCATCATCGCCAGCGTGTCGTCATTCTTCGGTTACACGGTCGAAGGAGGCTCCATCGAAGTGGGAAAGGCCAGTACGAACGCCGTGGTATGCAGCAGCATACTCATCTTGTTCTCCGACTTGTTTTTAACCCAACTTTTGACCTGACATCACAATGATTGAACTTAAATCCATCCATAAATCCTTTGAAGGGCGCACGGTGCTGGGAAACATCAGCACGGTGTTTGAAAACGGCAAAACGAACCTCATCATCGGACAGAGCGGCTCAGGCAAGACGGTGCTGATGAAGTGTATCGTCGGGCTGCTGACCCCGGACAGCGGAGAAGTGCTCTACGACGGACGCAACTTCCTGACCATGACGAAAAAGGAACGCATTGCCCTCCGGCGGGAGATGGGCATGATTTTCCAAAGCGCGGCCCTCTTCGACTCCATGACGGTGCTGGAGAACGTCATGTTCCCGCTCGACATGTTTTCCACGGACAACTATCGCGACCGCGTGAAGCGTGCCCAGTTCTGCCTGGACCGCGTCAACCTCAAGGAAGCGCAACAGAAATATCCCAGCGAAATCAGCGGCGGCATGCAGAAACGTGTAGCCATCGCGCGTGCCATCGCCCTGCACCCGCAATACCTTTTCTGCGACGAGCCGAACTCCGGCCTCGACCCGAAGACGTCGTTGGTCATCGACGACCTCATCCACAGCATCACAACGGAATATAACATGACGACCATCATCAACACCCATGACATGAACTCCGTGCTCGGCATCGGCGAGAGCATCCTCTTCATCGACGAAGGGCACAAAGAATGGCATGGCACGAAAGAGGAAATCTTCACCTCCAGCAACGAACGACTGAACAAATTTATCTTCGCTTCCGACCTGCTCAAGAAAGTGAAAGACATGGAAATGACCACTCGGGAAGGGTGAAGAAAGTTTTCCATCTCTTTCCATACGCCATACTACAAGCTTAAAAAAGAAATCTCCGAATGCCAGCACCACCAATGGTCAACTGGGCATTCGGAGATTTTATTTACCCCTCAGAAAAACGGAAAATTACGTTCATTTCACAGTCAGCACGAATTCCTTCTCCAGCGGCGGCATGCAGACATGTGCGTCGCAGCATTGGCAAGACACCTTGCAGGTGAGCTTGGAGGATGCGGACACGCCTTCCACGATTTGCGTGACAGTCAAGTTGTCCTCATACATAGTCGTTCCCTTGTCGCCGAACGGTTTGGCAGCCGGATAATCGGCTTTGCCCAACTTGGCCCCGTCGGGCAACTGGAACTCCAGTTTCAAAGGCAAGTAAGGGTCACCCTGCCCCACCTCTTTGTATATATGAAAACCGGCCAATATCTTAATGCCGACCTTGACCTCAGCCTGATTGCCGGAAAGCGGGCGGACGGAGGCCGACACGATGACCGGGTTCTGTTGGTTCGGTTCAGCCTCGCCCGACGGTTGTTCGGCCTGGGCGGTTTCCTTGGCCTGCTGGCGGCGTTCCAAAGCCTTGTAATCCGTACCCGGTGCGCCCGGCTCGTCAGGCATGAAGAACCATCCGCCGGACTCGGTGAAGAACAGCTTGTCCCGATACTTATCAAACCACGCGCGCCACTCCGACAGCTGGGTGAACTCACATAGCGTATAGCGCGTCAGGATGCGCTGTGCACGCTCCACCTCCATGCCTTCTTCCAAACAAGTGATGGCCTTGTCGAGCAAGCGCACGTCGTTGGTCGGGATTTGCCACGCCTTGGCGTCTTCGTCGACGAGAAGCTCATAGAAAGCCGTGCCATCATAGAAACCTCTGCCTCCATAAAAGTAAGGTGTGTTTTCCTTGTAGTAAGCCAAATACTTGGCCTCATCTTCTCCAAACTGGTCGAACAGTTCTTTCTGATAACGTTTCAGGTAATCAGCATAGGTCATACGAGGCGGCATCTGGAAGTTCGGGTCTTCTTTTGCTCGTTCTGCATAGAAGATGGAATCACTGACCATGCGCTCGTCATACGAACTACGCGTACTCAAAAACATCTGTTCCTTAACGTATTCACGCGTAGCGATGCGGTCACTGAATTTGCGTACCAGCGGCTTCTGACCCTTGAACTGTGCCATGTAGACCACCGTATTGGCAAACACAACCTTTGCTTCTTCAGTCATGTTTTGCGGGCCACCGATAAAGCCCCAAGTGAAGAAGTTGGCATGACGACCCAATGCCACGGCATCAATCGTCTTAGCGCATACACCGCTGGAGATAGACTCACTTTCCTTCGAATCCACATACCCCCAGGGGCGTGCCACCATACCGGGCTGACAATTCTTTTCGGTCATATAACCCACGGTGTTCACTTTCCACATCATCACCGAATCGGGCAACGGTTCGTCCTGAAAGTATGCATAGTGAAACGCATTTTCGGGCGTGGGTTGCTTGGTCAACGTAATATCCGTATGGAAAGGGCCTTTGAAGATGGGATGCTCCAAATTCATGCCGTGGGCATCCGCATCGAGGCAAAGGCAATACCAGTCATTCTTAATGCCTATACGACGCCCCAATGCATTGCCCACACTTCCGATGGTGATACAAGCGGCTGAAAAGTCATCGGGTAGATAGCGTGCCGGCACGTATCTTACAAAATTCCCTTGATCATCAGACTCCCGAACAGCTTCTTCCAATGCAGGCGACATACCGTCAAAGATAGTTACATCATACGCATCGGACATTTCCGGACGATAATCCGCTGCCCGCATCACTGTGACAGAATCAAAATAGACACGCAACAAGTCGCCGAAAGCATTCATGCGTTCTGTGACACTTTGCTGAAACTCTTCCTCTGTGGCAAACTTCTTTGGACCACCATGCTCTCCATTGACCCATTCGGACTGTCCGCCCAAATAGAGCACGCGGATGTCTCGCGGGTCTTTTTGAGAACTGCATGCCGACAACACGAACAAGCAAGTTGCCAAGCACAGCATTAGGCAATAGGATAATCTTTTCATAGTTATTGGGATTAAATGATTCTTTTATTCTCCGGGGTTTTGTTCAATCATGCCTTGGCTGGAGTCGATTTCTGTCTGGAAGATAGGCATAGCCAGTGCAGGGCTGTTGCCTTGGATGACCCACGTCTTGGGAGCGTTGGTGTCGACTTCTGTCACGGACATGTCAAAGAAATCACGCGTGATGGTCACATCATCGTCCGGCGTATCGTTCACGCTGAAACGTTTGATGTCCATCATGCGGAAGGCAAACGGCAACTCACGCCGACGCTCTTCAAGCACCACTTTCAATGCCTCGGCCTGTGAAGAGGCAGTCAATGCCGTAGCCGTTCCCGTGCGGAAACGTGCCTGGCGGAGCGGGGTTAATACATTTAAAGCTTCTTGCCATTGGCCTAACCGCACCATACATTCATTAAGAATCGGTACCCTTTTTCTTTTAAAAAAAATACATAGAGGCAAAAAAACAGCTCATGAAATGTGCCAAAGCACCGTCTGTAAGCAGCCCGAGCCCGCCATCTATTCCGCCCGACCACGGAAAGGAGGGTAGGCAAGAGCGGAAAGGAGGGTAAGCAAGGACGGAAAGGAAGGCCAGCCCGGCCAGCCTTCATAAGTCACAGGAGCGGAATGAATGAAAAAGAACAACTGTCCGTGAATCAAGCTTTTCCACCAATTTCCCGAACACGGACAAGCCAAATGGATGGCGGCATATCCACAAGCAACCCGTCACCCCTAAACAAAACCGGCGAAAAGGAATGCTCAGTCTCATCCTTTTCGCCGGTTTTTGGAACACAGCAGGCTTACTCCCTGCCTTTCGGCTCTATCTTCTTGATGACCTTTGCCGGATTGCCTCCGACGACAGTCAGGGGCGGGACATCGCGCGTCACCACGCTATTGGCCCCCACGATTGCCCCGTAACCTATCCGCACGCCGGGCAACACTGTGGCATTGATGCCAATCCATACCTTATCTTCAATGACTATCGGGCGTCCATACGTCGCACTCCGGTTGTCCGGGTCGGGGTCATGGTTGATGGTGATGAGATTCACTTTGGGAGCGATGAACACGTCATTGCCGATGGTGATGCCCCCACGGTCGAAAAATGTACAACCTTGCTGAATCCAGCATCTGCGGCCCAAGCGGATATTTTTGCCGAAATCCACATAGAATGGAGGCAAGAGTGTGACGGAGGGGTCAATCTCCTGCCCCGTGATGCGGGAGAGATAATCGCGCACTTCATCCGGTGTATGATAACCGTCGTTCAACTCGTATGCCAATTTCATCGTGTCAAAGATGGCACTAATCAACTTCTCATAGCCGGGTTCTTCGGGTGAAACCATTTCTCCCGAGAGGTCTTTCTTAAAAATGTCTTCCATAATGCTCCTTTGTTTAAATAAGTCTGCCGAACATCTCTATCAGACAGTAGCGCGTCATCGACTGATTCCGGCATCTGCCGCCGGATGTTCCGGACTTCAAATTTACGGTGCAAAAGTAAGCTGTTTCGCCAAAAGCGACTTTGCCCGCAGGCTCAAAGGAGTTTGCCCGGAAGCTCACATACGTTAAATCCCCTTCACATATTTATTGATGCACTTGCGATTCCAATTCACATCACGCTTCACCACCTTTGCCGGGATGCCTGCCAGGATGACGTTCGGCTCGTCGAACCGCTTGGTGACGATACTCCCCCATCCCACGATGCTGTTGTCGGCAATGCGCACGTTCTTGCCGATCTTGACATCCTTGCCCACCCCAGACATGACGGCCGATCTCGATGCTTTCGGCGTAATTGACCGCCCCTCCGCGTGGAAGCCTCCTAAATGCCGTTGGCTGGCGAACAGCCATACATCCCTTTATAGGCTTTGGAGAAGTGTGACAGGTTCTTGAATCCCACGCTGAAACAAATCTCCGTGACCTTCCGCCTGCCTGACTGTATGAGCGCATGGGCAGCTTCCAGCCTGCGGCGGACAATCCACTTTTGAGGCGGCAGGTCACTCAGCTTACTAAAGTCGCGCTTGAACGTGGCAAGGCTTCGCCCCGTGTAATTGGCGATTTCCTCCAGTGTGAGGTCGTTCATGTAGTTCTTCTCCATAAAGTCCATGATGTCAATCTTCCACGGGTCTACAAAATCGAAAAGAGAGGCACACAAGTCCTTATCCGTATTTAAAAGCACATACATCCCCTCGACCATTTTCAGACGCAGCAGGTCGTCCGTAGGCTGAACGCCAGAATTGAAATAAGGCGTCATCGACTCAAAGAGACTTACGATGTCCGGACGGCTGGAAGGCAGCTTGCACAGGCTCACGCGGCTCCGGTGCGCATCTTTCGGCAGAAGTCTTTTGTCCAACTTACTATAAAAATCACGCAGGAACTGGGCGGTAAACATCAAAAATATGGCTTTAAACTGCTGTCCCTTGTATCCCTGCTTGGTCAGCTGCACACTGAAATCTTTTCGGATAAACGCACAGTCCCCCTTATGCAACTTGGTGATTTTCTCCCGTTCCTTTATTTCCAATTCACCGGAATACATATACACCAACACGTGCGAATGGTTGCGATGCAGGCAACTCATCCCGTCATCGAAATACATTGCCAGAAATATGTCCGAATAACGCAATGTTTTAATTCCTTTCAAACTATCCAAACTCATCTTTCTAAATTTCGATGTACAAAGATACGCATTTATCCCAACAGATTCTCTGGCTGCTACCACACATTCCGGTGTATCCTGTCTTCGACCTTGACGACCTTCTGCCTGGGCAAGAAAGCGTTTTCGGCCGGATAGCCTATCGTGAGCAGGCAAAGAAGTTCATAGCCTTCGGGGGCATGGACGATGCGCTTCTGCGCTTATGTCATGGCACATTATGTCCATCCGATTTCCTTGGACGACATAGCCGCAGAATTTAAAAAAGAAAAAGGAATGCCTCCGGGAAAATATCGAAAAGCACACACGCACGATACTTCCCCGGACAAAGGAAAAGAGTTGGATTCTAAAAAGTGTAAGTATCAGTAGACGACGATGTTGTCTCCTTCGATCTGGACATAGACATGACGCAGGCGGTTCAGGCTCTCGATGGCCATCTCGATGCTTTCATTGCGGAGAGCCGAAAAGTGCACATGCTGATGGATGGCATCCATATTGCGGAAGACGACGCCATAGTTGTACCACCGTCCCACTCGCGAAGCACGTCAACCAACGGGTCGTCAGGAAAGTAAAAGAAACCTTTGACCCACTGCGTGACGGCATACGTGTCGGCTTCCTCCACACGGAGCGTCCCCTCTTCGTCAAACCAAGCCTCTTCGCCGGGTTCCAGTGTCGCGTCAGGAGTCGTGCTTTCCGGGTGCATCACCTCCACTTTTCCTTCGACCAGCGTCACATGGGCTTTCTCAGAAGCATAGTTGCGGAAGTTGAACGACGTGCCCAGCACACGCACGTTCATCTGCTCGGAAGTGACGATGAAAGGCGAGCGTTCGTCATGGGCCACCTTGAAATAAGCTTCTCCCTGCAGGCGCACCTGTCTCAGCCCGTCATGGAAGGCCGTGGGAAACTCGATGGTGCTCTCGGCATTGAGCCACACTTCAGAACCGTCGGGGAGAATCACCTTGAAATCCATGCCGCGGGGAGTGGACAGACGCTTGGTCTTGACTTCGCAAACAGGGGCTTGCGCGACGACAGCCGGCGCGGGAACATTGCGGAACGAGATGGAATCGTCAGCCGTAAGATTGACGGCCGCATCCTCCTCTTCCAGGCGAATCTGCTGCGGGGACTGGTCATATTGGTTGCATCTTTGTACCTGCGTATTTTGTTTATGCTCCCTGACGACCGCAGTCATATACCTTCATCACCGCAGCGGCAACGATGTCATGGCCGCAGCCATCTTGTTTCCGTCACTCTCCAAACTCCAGTATTTTCTTCTCCATGCTCAAATCTCTCAAATCCAGTTTGGGCGAAGGCAACGAGCACATCTTGATGGAATCGGCATTGCCACAGGTATAATCATAAACCATCTGCTGTTCTTCCGTGAACTCATCACGCATGATGATTCGCGCTTCAATTTGTTCAAAACTCTCCGGCGAATAGTCGTCACTCAGCTTTATCAGCACAATGCGTCGGGCTATCGGATTCTTATTGTAATCAGGAACCAAGTAAATGCCCTTCAAGAAATGAATGTTTTCCAGAAACGGAAGTTGCAGATAGACGGTGACAAGCGACATGTTCGGTTCCTGGAATGCGTTCAGCAACAGATAGAGAATCTGCCGTTCCTGGATGACTCCGATGCCTTCTCTTATCGCATTGTGTATGCTCTTGCGACCAACAATGAAACTATTTGCTTCTTCATCCGCATCGAAATAAAACGGTTCGGCCTTCAGTGCCTTGACCGAAGAAGAACAACTGTAAGACATGTAAGTGCCCTTCAGGCTTCCTAACTTCTTTGCAGAGATGCGGGTGGCACTTCTGAGGAAATCCAAAAAAGGATGGGTGACCGATGCCGACGTCTTACGCTCACTACAAAGGGCGATGAGTTGTTCATGAAACTTCTCAAGCAACTCCAGTAGCCGTTTCTTGGACAGATTATTCACATTGGACAGCGCATCGTCCAACGCTTTATCAAATCCTTTCTCGTCAACTTGCTTGCAGAAGACAGGCAACACACTCGTGTGAAGTGCCGACAAGACGCTAGGGACCATGTTTGTCCTCTCGGCTATGTCTTTCATCTTCACTCCTTCACTTTTTAATTGTTTCAGGCGTGTGTAGATGTCAATTAATTGCTCTTGTACCTTCTGATTCTCCATTTATCTTCTAACTATAATGTAGAAATTCAAAACAGTTTCTTTCTTCGGCGGCAAAATTATCCGCCTCCAATAAACAGGTTATTGCAGTTTCGTTACAATTCCAATACATGTATGATAATTCATCATCGACCCATTTTTCCGGGTAGATGATTCACCATTATTCATTTTTTCTTAATAAGATGTTGGGCAATTTTGCACCGTCATAATACGACTGTGACAAGAGAAACAGAAAAACAAACCACATAAATAACCACCAAATTATGGAACATTCAAACATTCGTACGCGAGGAATCAAGTTCAACTTGCTTTGCATAGCCGCCGCTTTAATCACTTACATGAGCATGTATGCCTTCCGCAAGCCTCTGTCGGCTGCCACCTTCGAAGGATTGAACTATTGGGGCCTGGACTATAAGATCATAGCCATCATCGCCCAAGTCATCGGTTACACCTGCTCCAAGTTTCTGGGCATCCGAATCGTGTCGTCCATGAAGCACAGCCAGCGCATCGCCTACATCCTAGGACTGATTGGTGTCGCATGGGCAGCCTTGTTTTTCTTCGCCTGGGTGCCCCGGCCCTACAATGTCGTCTTCCTGTTCATCAACGGGTTGCCTCTGGGAATGATTTTCGGCATCGTCATCTCGTTTCTGGAAGGCCGACGCAACACCGAGCTGCTGGGTGCCGGCCTGTGCGTCAGCTTCATCACCGCCTCGGGCATCGTCAAGTCGGTGGGACAATACATGATAGTCTATTGGGGAGTAAGCGACTTCTGGATGCCCTTCCTCGTGGGACTGGTGTTTGTCCCGCTCCTGCTGCTGGGCGTCTGGTTGCTGGGCAAGATACCCCCTCCTTCGGAAGAAGACAAGATGCTGCGCAATGAACGCACGCCCATGAACGGCGAAGAGCGCAGGAAATTCTTCCATGACTTTTCGTGGGGCATCGTGCTGTCCACTCTGGTCTATGCCACGCTGACCGTCTATCGCGATTTGCGCGACAACTTCGCCGTCGAGCTCTGGGCACAAATGGGGCACAAGGGCGACGTGGGCATACTGGCCACCTCGGAAATCTGCATCGCCGTGCTGGTACTGACCATGATTGCCTGCATGATACGTGTGATAAACAACCGTAAGGCCTTTTACATCAACATCCTCGTGTTCATATCCGGAGGGTTCGTCCTGTTCACGTCCACCTACCTGTTTTCTTGCGGCCACTGTTCGCCCATAGTGTGGATGATAACCTCCGGCTTCAGCCTTTACCTATGTTATGCCTGTTTTCACACCATGTTCTTCGAACGCTGGATAGCCGTGTTCCGCTACACGAGCAACATCGGTTTCCTCATCTGCATTTCCGACTCATACGGTTATCTGGGCAGCGTAGGTGTACTGATATACAAAAATTTCTTCAACTATGACATGGACTGGCTGTTTTTCATAAAGACCGTAGCTTATGTGGCCGGCACAGTCATCATGGCGGCTTCCGCAGCGATGTACTTCTACTTTCAAAGGAAAGAGAAGAAAAGCATGTGCGCCGCGATGGAAACAGAGAAGAATCCGGCTGCACTCCCAAGAGAGAAGGCTGCTTGTTTCTAAAGCCTGACAACACTCAAGAATATAACATATCTTCAAAAGAAGTCATTTGCGGCGCCCCACTGTAACTATCTGAAAACAAACTTCATAAAGAAGAAACGTAAAAGAGGCTGTGTCGAAATGAGATTTAAACACAGCCTCTTCCTTTTTACCTAAAATCCGGCTCTTACTTCTGACGCAGGAAGATGTTTATCGGCGTGCCGCTCAGCGACCAACGCTCACGCATCTTGTTCTCCAGGAAGCGGCGATAGGGTTCTTTTACATATTGCGGCAGGTTGGCAAAGAACACGAAGGACGGAATCTGCGTGTTGGGCAACTGCGTGCAATACTTTATCTTGATGTATTTACCTTTGATCGAGGGGGGCGGATAAGCCTCGATAAGCGGGAGCATCTCTTCATTCAGGCGTGCCGTGGAGATGCGTATCATACGGTTCTTGTAGACCTGCTCGGCAGCTTCCAACACCTTGTAGATGCGTTGCTTGGTCAGCGCAGAGCCGAAGATGATGGGAAAGTCGGTAAACGGAGCCAGGCGGTTGCGCACGGCATTCTCAAAGGTTTTCATCACCTTGTCAGTCTTCTCAGGCACCAGGTCCCACTTGTTGACCACGACCACCAGTCCTTTCTGGTTGCGCTGGATGAGGGAGAAGATGTTCAGGTCCTGCCCTTCGATGCCGCGTGTCGCATCCAGCATCAGGATGCAGACATCGGAATTCTCTATGGCACGGATGGAACGCACCACCGAATAATATTCCAAATCTTCAGTCACTTTGTTTTTACGGCGGATTCCGGCCGTATCGACCAGATAGAAATCAAATCCGAACTTCTCATAACGGGTGTAGATGGAGTCGCGCGTCGTCCCGGCTATTTCGGTCACGATGTTGCGGTTTTCCCCGATAAAAGCATTGATGATGGACGACTTGCCCACATTGGGACGCCCGACCACGGCAAAACGGGGGATGTCCTCATCCAGCAGTTCGCCGGACTCCTTTTTAAACTTGCTGACAATCAAGTCCATCAAGTCACCAGTCCCGCTACCGCTCAAAGCTGAGATACAATAAGGGTCGCCCAATCCCAGTTTATAGAACTCCGCAGCGTTATATTGCAAGTCATGATTGTCCGTCTTGTTGGCAACCAGAATGACCGGCAATGTCGTACGGCGCAAGATGGAAGCCACCTCCGTATCCAGGTCGGTCACTCCGTTGACCACATCGACCAGAAAAAGCACCACATCCGCTTCATCGATGGCGATAAGCACCTGTTTGCGGATTTCTTCCTCAAAAATATCATCCGAATTGACCACCCATCCTCCGGTGTCCACGACAGAAAATTCCTGTCCGTTCCATTCGCTTTTCCCATATTGGCGGTCGCGGGTCGTTCCGGCTTCATCGTTCACAATCGCCTGCCGTGTGCGGGTCAGCCGATTAAAGAGCGTCGACTTTCCCACATTGGGACGTCCGACAATCGCTACTAAGTTTCCCATAAATCTTCTTTTTAGTTTGATGACTTCACAGTCTGAAATTAATTAATCCAAATTGTAACCAAAGTTCTTCAGTTCCTTGTCCGAACTGCGCCAGTCCTTGTCCACCTTCACGAATGTTTCCAGGTAGATGCTCTTGCCGAAGAACTTCTCCAATGATTTGCGCGCTTCTGTCGCGACTTTCTTCAAGGCTTTTCCTTGTTTCCCGATAATAATGCCCTTTTGTGATTCACGTTCCACATAGATCACCACATTGATGTGGATGGACTTTTCGTCCTCCTTGAACTGTTCCACCACGACTTCCACCGCATACGGTATTTCCTTGTCATAGTAGAGCAATATTTTTTCCCGGATGATTTCCGTCACGAAAAATCGTGCAGGCTTATCAGTCCACTGGTCTTTGTCAAAATAAGGAGGAGAGTCAGGCAGCAAATCCTTGATGCGCTTCATTACGGCATCAATATTGAAACGCGCCGTAGCCGAGATAGGGATAATCTCTGCTTTCGGCAACAAGTCATGCCAACTCTCGACAATCTTTGTCAAAGCCTCCTGGTTGCTCAAATCAATCTTGTTTATCAGCAACAAAACAGGAACGTCCATGGCTTGCACTTTTTGAATAAATTCAATGTTTTTGTCAGGCTTTTCCACGACATCGGTCACATACAGTAACACATCAGCATCTTTCAATGCCGATTCGGAAAAGCTGAGCATGGACTCTTGCAATTTATAGTTGGGCTTGAGCACCCCCGGCGTGTCGGAAAACACGATTTGCATCTCATCCGTATTGATAATGCCCATGATACGGTGACGGGTGGTCTGAGCCTTGAACGTGGCAATGGAGATACGTTCGCCCACCAGAAGGTTCATCAACGTAGATTTTCCGACATTCGGATTACCCACAATGTTCACAAATCCTGCTTTATGCATACGAATTATCTATTATTATTTAGACAAAAGAGGCTGTATCAAAGCATCCAGAGCATCAGGACATCCGCAATGCCATCACTCTAAGATGATTTGAAACAGCTTCTCTTCTTTATAAAAATATCAAATGGAAATCTTTATTTCTTGGCATTGCCATCATAACCCCATTTCACATACACGGCACCATAAGTGAATCCGGCACCAAAGGCTGTGAAAATCAAGTTATCCCCCTTGCGCAGTTGACTTTCATAGTCCCACAAGCACAAAGGTAATGTACCACCACTGGTGTTGCCATAACGCTGGATGTTCACCATCACTTTGTCCATAGGAACTTCCAAGCGGTTGGCCACAGCATCAATGATACGCAGATTGGCTTGATGAGGGATGATCCAGTTAATACTATCTTTGTCCAAACCGTTGCGTTTTGCTATCGTTTCCGTGACATTAGACATGTTTGACACGGCATACTTAAAGACGGTCCGGCCTTCTTGATACAAATAATGCATCTTGTTGCTCACCGTAAAATAAGACGGAGGACACACTGAGCCTCCGGCTTTCATGTGAAGGAAAGGCAGTCCTTTACCATCAGTCCTTAGCAAAACATCTTTTACTCCCAAATCTTCAGTAGTCGCCTCCAGCATCACAGCACCGGCTCCATCGCCAAATATAGGGCAAGTCGCACGGTCGGAATAATTCACCATCGAAGACATCTTATCGCCTCCTACCAGAATTATTTTTTTATGACGTCCTGAAGAAATCAGGCTGCCAGCCACGTCAAGTCCATAAAGGAAACCGCAACAAGCAGCAGAAAGGTCGAAAGCAAAAGCATTTTTCAAACCCAACTTATCACAAAGAATAGAAGCCGTTGAAGGAAAATGATAATCAGGAGTTGTCGTACACACAATCACCGCGTCAATATCATCGGGATTGGACCCCGTGCGCTGCATCAACTGCTTTGCGGCCTTACGGCATAAATAAGAAGTACCCAATCCTTCTTCACTGAGGATGCGTCTTTCTTTTACGCCGATACGGGTCATAATCCATTCATCGTTAGTGTCCACCATGCGTGACAACTCATCGTTTGTCAAAACATATTCAGGAACATAACCACCGACTCCTGTAATGACAGCATTTATTTTTTCCATGTAATCAAAATTCTCGTTATAATATAAAAGTAGCCGGAGAGGAAACCTCTCTGGCTATATTTATACCGCCATCGCTTAGATAGCAGTCTCTTTTACGATTGCCAACTTGCCTCTATAATAGCCGCAAGCGCCACATACAGTGTGATAAACGTGCCATGCTCCACAGTTCGGGCAAATAGCCAATGTAGGAGCTACTGCTTTGTCATGAGTTCTTCTCTTAGCAGTTCTAGTCTTTGATTGTCTTCTCTTAGGATGTGCCATTTTTTCTAAAACTTTTAATTATTATCTATTATTTTCTTTAGTTCATTCCATCTCGGATCAACCTTGTCTCGAGTTACCGAATCATCCGATTCATCCTCGTCCTGATTTTCGTCATCAGCCAGAGTCCGCAAATACTGGTTCAATTTGCCTTCCATGGCTTTGTTGCACTTGCCAGCCTCATGAACATGCTTGATTGGTATATCCAAAGCTATAAACTCATATATATACCATGCAACATTTATCTCACCTTCATCTTCAGGTATGATCACCATATCCCCGTCTTCCAAGTAATCGTCTCCAAGCTTTACTTTCAAAATATCGACCGAAGATACAGGTTGGTCCATATCATCCAAGCAACGGTCACAAACCACTTGTACCACACCATCTATTTCAAATGTGAATTCATAGATTCCTGCGGTCTTTCTGACATTCAATGCAACATGGACATTTCCACTCCGGACTTCCGGTGCATCAATATCACTAAAGAAATGATTGTCCAGCACATATTCACATGAATATGTATTATCCTTCATTCCTTTTAAGTCTATTTTGTATGCATCAAATTTTCCCATAACCATTACTTACCATACAATTATATTGTATTCGGGCGACAAAGATACAAATAAATCTACTTAATCAGGTACTAAAGAGGGATAAAACTTTCATTTTTAGCTTATATTTCATATCTTGCCCTCAAACTGGATGGGAAATATAAACAACGACTCATAGACTCCCAAGCACCTGGCTGAAATTAATCAGAAGACCAATTCAAGCATCGAGAAACAGGTTCAAACAAAAGAGAGTCCCGGCTCCCCGCACCCGTGGGCAGGGTACACAAAAAAGGAGTCCCCCGAAAGCTCATCGCTGAACTCCGGAGGACTCCGTCAAAACGGCGGCTACCTACTCTCCCACT
>JACJJM010000230.1 GCA_016900015.1 Phocaeicola coprophilus
TTTCCAGAGAAGGGATACCATCCCGTATAGGTCGATAGACTTGTTTCCTTTTGAATCGATATGCCGGATTTCCTCCGGGGCCTCATCGTACATAATGCCAGTGTGCCTCGTTGCTGTATCGTCCTCGGTTAGCTGGTATTGATATACAGGGGTTTCTTTTACCTGTTCCTGGGCGGGCTTGTCCAATTTGGTTATGCTGGACTTTTTAGCACGGTCGGATTTGACCTGGATTCCAT
>JACJJM010000231.1 GCA_016900015.1 Phocaeicola coprophilus
CCCAGCTGTTCGGCCCCATCGATGAGGAAAAGGCGCGTGAGGCGGCGCAGGATAGCGGCATCCACGACCTGCAAGGCCTGACCCAGGAGCAGGCGGCCCGCATCAAGACCCTGGAAGACAAGGTGCGGGGCCTGACCGACAGTCTCAGCCAGGCCACCGGCAGCAACGAAGAACTCAGCCACCATATCCAGCTGCAGAACGACAAGATCGACAAGATGCAGAAGGACTTCGCCTA
>JACJJM010000232.1 GCA_016900015.1 Phocaeicola coprophilus
GCATAAATGGATTGCAGAACCTGGAAAATTTGAGGCTGTTATAGCTGCTTCTGCGGAAGATATAAAGTCGAAAACCGTATTTGAATTGAAATAAGTTTTTAGTTAATCTTTGCAGATAAATATGTTCTTCCCTCTTTCGGCTTTGTGATGCGAAGCTGAAAGGGGGAAGTTTTTTCTCATTGTCAGGAGTATTTTCATACGTCCGCACAGATGCCAGATTGCCAGTATGCCGAAC
>JACJJM010000233.1 GCA_016900015.1 Phocaeicola coprophilus
GTTGCCACCTGGGCGCTTGCCTCTGCATTCGGGCGATTTAATTACAGTTTTAAGGACAGGTATTTACTGGAAGCATCTTATCGCTATGATGGTAGCTCCCGTCTTGTGCCTACAAACCGCTGGCGGTTCTTCCCATCTTTTTCTGCAGGCTGGCGTGTTAGTGAGGAAAGATTCATGAAAAATATTGGTGCGATCAGTAATTTAAAATTGCGTGGCTCATGGGGTAAATTAGGT
>JACJJM010000234.1 GCA_016900015.1 Phocaeicola coprophilus
TTGCAGTAGTAGTCGAAGTCGTGGCGGCGGTCCCACACATATGCCACGCCCCCGCTCATGCCTGCGGCGAAGTTCCTGCCGGTGTCGCCGAGCACCACCACGCGGCCTCCCGTCATGTATTCGCAGCAGTGGTCGCCCGCTCCCTCTACCACGGCGATGGCTCCCGAGTTGCGCACGGCGAAGCGCTCGCCCACCTTTCCGTTGACGTACAGCTCGCCGGAGGTGGCCCCGTAG
>JACJJM010000235.1 GCA_016900015.1 Phocaeicola coprophilus
ATGTTGGCCGTATTTCTGCAGGCGCGTCCCATCACGACGATGTCCAGAACCTCTTCCATATCCTCTTCCAGCTTCTTATCCACAAATACCGCGTCCGCTGTCGGATAATCGCACAGGTGCACGCTCTCCGGCGCGTTTTCATCCAGCCTTCTGACCAGATTCAGATAGATTTCCTCCGCCATGAAGGGGATCATGGGCGCGGAAAGCTTTGCCAGGGTAACCAGCGCGGTATAC
>JACJJM010000236.1 GCA_016900015.1 Phocaeicola coprophilus
CCTTTCGGCAGCGGATTGGCCAGTTGCGCGACATCTTTCACCTCAAAGGTGATCAGTTCACCAATCCCCGCAAGACGGGCGTTAGTGCGCGCACGTTGAATCACCCGTGCGTCGCTGTCCGAACCGTAGAAATGGGAGCTGTACTCCGCCAGGCCTTTACGGGCGCGAGTTTGCGCTTCTGCTTTCACTTCCTGCCAGATGGCTTCATCATGCTGTGCCCAGCCGCTAAAGCC
>JACJJM010000237.1 GCA_016900015.1 Phocaeicola coprophilus
GATCAATCATGATCGGCAGAGTCTTGACCGAGGTTGCACCATTCTTGACGCAGAACTGCGCCAGTTGCTTGGCGAATTTGTGATTCAGATTTGTCGCGTCGATCAAAACTTCCTTACCCGCCTTCAGCAAGGCCACGATCTGCGCGTTCAGGACTGCCGTCACGACCTGCTCGTTCTCGGGGGACAAGATGCCCTCAGAGTTGAACACAGCGGCCCTCAGGTCATCCCTGGAC
>JACJJM010000238.1 GCA_016900015.1 Phocaeicola coprophilus
GAATAATACATGAGAACAGGGATACGATTTATGCCGTGTGCTACATGTTCTCCAAGGATGCGGACGAAGTGGACGATTTGTTCCAGGATGTGTTGATAAATCTTTGGAAGGGTCTTGACAGTTTCGGTGGACGTAGCAGCGTGCGTACCTGGATATACCGCATAGCCCTGAATACATGTATCTCGGGCCAACGAAAAAGGAAACGGCAGCATAGCGTGCCCTTGACAATGGAC
>JACJJM010000024.1 GCA_016900015.1 Phocaeicola coprophilus
AAATGGATGTACGACAGCCGGCTGGAGGTGCGCGAGGCCGTGACAGGCTGCGCCGAATGTGACGAAGGCCGCGAGACCTCGACGGTCGACCCGCTGGTGCTGCCGCGCTTCATTCCCAATTACGTGACGGCCCTCCGCGAGCCCGCCCCCGAGCCGGTGAAACGCCGCGACGAAGTACGCTCCGCCCGCCTGCAATACCGCCAGGACAGCTACACGACCGACCCGAAATTCAAGAACAATGCGAACGTGCTGTCCGAAGTTCAGGCTTCGATAGACGCGGTGAAGGAGAACAAGGACCTGACCATCACGGGCATCTACGTGACGGGCTATGCTTCGCCGGAAGGCACGGTGGCCTACAACCTGAAGCTGTCCGAACGCCGCGCGAAGACATTCACCGATTATGTTAAGAAGCAGAACCCGAACCTCGACGCAAGCCTGTGGCATGTGGATTGGAAAGGTGAGGACTGGGCCGGCCTGCGCGAAGAAGTGCAGAAACACCCGCGCCTGCTGAAGATAGACGAAGTGCTGGCCATCATCGACGGCTGCGAGGGCGACCAGGACGCCTGTGAGGAGAAAATCAAGGCATTAGTTCCCCCGACCATTTACCAACGCCTCCTGAACGAGATGTACGGCCCGCTGCGCCGCAACGACTACCGCATCGAATACAACGTGCGCAACTTCAACCTGGAGGAAGCCCGTCAGCTCATCCGCACGAACCCGAAGCTGCTGAGCCAGAACGAGATGTACCAGGTGGCCGGCAGCTATGCGAAGGACTCGAAGGAATACCGCGAGGCGATGGAAATCGCCGCCCGGACGTATCCGGACGACCCTGTAGCCCTGGGTAACGCCGCCGCGACCTGCTTGGCCGCGAAGGACGCCCGTGGAGCGATAGCCCTGCTGGAAGGCAAGAAGCTTGACGCCGCAGCGATGAACACGTTGGGCGTGGCTTACGTCGAAGTGGGTGAGTATCAGAAGGCGAAATCCACCCTGGAAGAGGCCGCCCGTGCAGGCAACGCCGACGCGAAAGGTAATCTGAAACAAGTAATCAAAGTAATCGAACAGTTGTAAAAAACAAATCCAAACTAACTCCAAACCCCCGGCCCCTCCCAAACCCTCCCCTGAAGGGAGGGCTTAAGGATGGCTGTCGTTCCGTTGTTCCGTCGGATTTCCAAATCCGACGGGGTGGAGTATAAGGATTTCCAAATCCACTGTGTTATACGGATTCGGATTATAATCCTCATACTCGGCTCAGGGGTTGACAAGGACAGAAGCTCCCCCTTCTGGGGGAGTTGAGGGGGCTGGGGCTTGGTATGTTGATTAAATGAATTCTATAACTATTAAATAACCTATTGTTTAATTTAAATTTAAAGAGTATGAAACTGAAAAGTTTGATTATGTTCTCGGCAGCTGCGCTTGCGTTTGCTGCTTGTAGCAATGATGAAGATGTGAATGGCGGCATCAAAGGTGATGCTACTGTTACCGTAAACATCCAAGACGCTATTACGCGTGCTATTGAAACTCCGACTACGGGAAACAATGGACAGGAGTTTGATGTTAAAATCAACAAAATTCTTTTGACATTGAATGCAGCTTCTGGACCGCAGACGATTGGTGTAGTTGATCCAAAGGGCAGCTATGAATTCCAAAATGTCAGAGGCCCGCAAAGCATCACTGTTTCAATTAACGACGGTGTGGCTGAGAATACAATGGTCATGACTTCTGCCTTTGTTCAATCCGGTTTGGCAGAGCCTTTGTATGCTACGTCCACTGAATTCACGCAAAATGGCAATGATTATACAGTGACACTTCAGCCGAAACATCGTTTGGCTCGTTTGCAATTCTCCGGCATTCAGCATGTAGATGAAGATGGACAATGCAGCTATAAGTCATTAACTTTTGATGGTCTATATCTGAATGGAGTACGCAAATCTGAGGCCAATAATGATGTATTGTCCGCTAATGAAAGCGGCACGGCATGGGATACTGCCAAAGCTTGGGAGTTGCCTTATTTTGATTGGGCTGGTGAGAACACAGGCGTAGTGATTGTTGGAGAAGGTGCTGTAAACACTCCGCTTCCTGCAACGGGTTGCTATGCTTACAACTTCATCCCGGGTACAAGCCTTCCTGTCTTGACATTGGCATTTAGCAATGCAGAGCAAACCAACACCGTAGTTGGTGACAACGGTTATCGTTATGCCAGCGTTAAGACTTACAAGATTGAGTTGGCAGACAGTGAGCAGGTTGCTGATTTGGGTCTGGAAGGCGTTGAAGCTGATGGTACTATCTCCTCATTTGTTGCTGGTTATATTTATAACATTACCGATTTGCAGTATGATGATAAAGACCTGGGCCCCGATCCTACGGGTGAAGCTGGCACGCTGACCGCAACAGTAAAAGTTCTTCCTTGGACTTTGGTCAACGGCAAAGTAGAATGGAACTAATCCCCCTGTATCATTATATGATTAGGGAATCATAGCACAAAGAAGGCAGTGCCCGGCGGCAAATCCCAAGTGCGACTTGGCAAATCCTAAGTGCGACTTGGCAAATCCGGAGTCAGACTTAGTGTATGCCGGAGTGCGACTTGGAGTTTCCCAAGTGCGACTTGGAAGCTCCGGAGTGCGACACCGGGAACACGCGCCGGGCACGGCCCTCTTTCCTCTCGCTTTTCCTTTGATGGAGAAGATAAAACATACAGACGAAGAACCCTCAAAAGGAACACGTATATATGAGAAAATTAAAGAACATAATGCTGATGCTGGTCGCGCTCGTCCTGGCGACCAGTTGCATCAAGGAAGACTATGATGATTGCGACAATGTGACCATCTACTTCCAATATCTGGCGGACGGCAATACGGATGTGCTTTATCGATATATGAGTAAGGTAGACCTGTATGTTTTCGATGAAGGCGGCCACATCCTCGGTGTCGGCCATTACACTCAGGACGAACTCTCAAGCTTTTCCGCCAAACCGTCGTTCAAGCTGCCGGCAGGCGGCCGGTATAAGGTGGTGGCCGTGGGCAATGCCTACGACGACACGGAGGTGGTCAACCTCAACGCCACGAGCTTCGACGACATCTTCATCCAGCACCCTGCTTGGGGAAGCGGCGACGTGGTGACGGACCACGACCACAACTACATGGGACAGAAGGAATTCATCGTTCCCGGCGGCGAGGGCGTGATGTACCGCGACACGGTGACGCTCTATAGTTCGCACGTGAACGTGAGCGTGGAAATACACGGTCTGCCGGCTCCGACACGCGCCAATGAAGGCATCTATCAACTGAGCTTCGAGAACTCGAATGCACAGACTTCTTTCAACAACGAGGTGAACACCGACGAGAAGGGCACAATCTATCCGGACCTCCTCTGGGATGCGGCAAACAACTGCTACCGCACGGACGACCTGGCTCTCTTCCGCATGGACACGGACGGCGACCTGTCCTCGACACTGTGCGAGCACGAATTGGTGTTGACCAACACGGAGACGGGCGAAGAACTCATCCGCGGCAGCATCTACAACTACTTGCAACGCTATGACGACGAAATCGATGTGACGAAGCAGGAGGCAACCCTGCCCATTGCCATCAACTTCCACGACGTGAGCGTCGACATCGAACTGCCCGAATGGGTGATCGTCGACGGCAAACCGGACTGGAACTAACCTTAATCATGGAGACTAACGACGTATGAAAAAGACGAAACAATATATAAGCCTGCTGCTGGCGGCCTTCATGGCGGCCGGCCTGTCGTCCTGCATCAAGGAGGACTATGCAGGCGCGTCCGACGAGACGGCCACGGTCAATCTGGTGTTTGATACGCGGGCGGACAATGACGGCGACGGTTTGGATGACGACGCACTTCCTGGCGAGGGCATCAAGACGTTGCGCGTCATCATTGTGGACACGGACAACAATCGTGTGGACGTGAACGAATTGCGCGACTTTTCGGGCGAAACACCTCAGCCCGTCCTTCAAAAGACGCTGACCATCATGGGACTTCCTGTGGGAAACAAAGATTTTTACGTGATTGCCAATGAGGCGAGCGTAGGACTGATCGGTTTGGATACGCCTCGTCCGGGTGATTCTTTTAACGAAGCGGAAAAATCCGCCCTGCTCTCGACGCTCATCAAAGACGAGCAACGTACTTACTTCCCTTCGACGGACACCGAGATAGAGAAAAACGGCTTGCCCATCGCCGGGACTGTGAGCGCAAAGATTACTGGAGCGGAGGACCAAACGATAGAGATTCCTATCACCCGCGCTGTGGCGAAATTCGTGCTCTATATCACGAACGAATCAGGTCAAGCCTTCGATTTGACAAACGTCAACTTCGGCCAGTTCGTGGCTGACCGTACCCGGCTTTTCCCTGACCAAAGCGCAGTGCAAGACATAATTCACGATGAGTGGAACGCTTCTTGCACGACGAGTGTTTCTGCTGATGCCGATGGTACGGAAGCTGTCTTTACAGGCTACATCTATGAGACAGGGACGCTGGGGGCTGAAAATTTCACGCTCTCGCTCACGTCGCCCACCGACGGTTTCGAAGCATTGAAGACTCCTGTGCTGATAAACTTCTCCCAAGCAGGACGCAATTATATTAATCGCAATGAACAGGTGGAAATTCATGCCACTGTGAATGTGAATCGTGAAGTGGAAGTCGACAACTTGGAGATTTTGGTTGTTCCTTGGGATGATAATCACATCATTGAAGTTCCACCATTTGAATAAAAAACAGTCATTATGGAAAAGATAAGATATTTTATACTGATGGCGCTCTGCGTCATAGGAATAACGTCCTGCCAGGATGACTTGACCACCGGTACGGCAGGAGCAGACGTGAACAAACCCGTCAAGGTGGACTTGAAGTTTGGTATTCCCAAGTCCATGCAGGTGGAGGTGACGCGGGCGGATAATAGCTATTCGGGAATGTATGGTGTACGACTCTATGTGTTTTCGGGAAATAACTTTTTGGGAAAACCACAACAAATGCTGACGGACGATGGTACTTTGACTGTCGGTAGTTCAAGCGACCAAGGACAAACTTACACGGCCCATAATGTAACGTTATATGAAGGCGGCAAGCAAATGGTGTATGCCATAGGTAATATTACTCGAACCGGATATTGGGACAGTAATGTGCTTAACACCATAGATGCGGCAGCAAAGGAAGGATTGAGTAAGTTTAAAGAAGTTCTATATACGTTGTCCTCTCAGACGATTAGTAGAAAGACTTATCCTTCGTTTGCTACGGCATATATGCCGCTGTCCGGTTCGGGTGAAGTTACGGTAGAAAATAATTCAGCAAGTGGAGTTGTTACATTGAAACGTATAGTGTCTCAAATTAAGTTTGAGATTACGACATCTCAGGAAGTAAATGGTAAGACAGTCACATTCGAGCCGAACAACTATGCTTTCCATAACATCGCTACTCAAGCTTATGTTTTAGATGATATAGGACAAGAAGTCTTGACAACAACAACAACGTATGATGCCAATCCGGTCAACATTGCAGGTGCAGGTGACGACGGTATAGCTGAGTTTTCAGTCTATCTTCCTGAAAACATACAGACGGCTAAAAAGACAGGTGCCGGAGACTATGACGACCGTGAAAGCTTTTCTGGTCAAGGAGAAAATAAGGATTGGACGTATGCCCCGGACAACAGTACGTATGTTGTCATCAGTGGCGTTTGTACCGAAAAGGATAGCGACGGCAATTTGTTACGCTATGGTAATGTGGAGTATACTATTCATTTGGGCGACTTTAGTACCAGTGGTCGCATGGACGATTTCTCTGTAGAGCGTAACTGTATCTATACATATAAGGTATCTGTACAGGGCATGGACAAAATAAAGGTGGAAGCAGAGAAACAAGATGAGGAATATCAGAACGGTGCGGAGGGCAACGTGATAGAGATGGGAGAAGGCTCGAAAATGTTTAATCTTGATGCCCATTATGAGCAGGTGTTTGTGGAATACAACCTGTCGGACATTTTGGAGACTGTGAAGTCGATGTCTGGCGATACGGAAGAAGAAATTAAGGACAATATCGCCCAGCAGTTCTTGCTTGCCATTCACACGCCGATGAATACTGTGCCTGACGAGCCTGTGCTACCTTACTCTCCCAACAGCAAAGGAGAAGAGGTCGATATGAAGGGTATCGATTACAAGTGGATAGAGTTCTATCCACAGAGTGCTAGTGGGTCTATAGCCCTTTATCCTGGTAAAGGCAGCGATCTTTTATATTCTCCCTATGAGGTTTGTTGTATGATGGGTGAAGCCATTTATCAGTTGTATCAGGGTAAAGAGCCTACAGTTGAAGGGTTGGTGGTGTCGAGAGAAGGTGGTGATTATGTTGTGCGTTTTACTATCTTTATTGACGAGTATTTCTATACGGAAGACTTGAACGGACAGAAAGTTGCATGGGACAAGTTTACGCGTCAAGACCCGAGAACCATGATGATTGCTAGCGAGATGCAGATAAGCGACGACTTGAACAGCACTTATTCCAAGGCGCAGACCTATATTTCGCAACGTGCCATTCAGACATTCTATAACCCCGATGCGGCATACTATTACAATGCGCTGGGCATTGAGACTTATAATGAAACGGGAATTATATCACTTTTTAGCCCGCAACATTCTGAAGGCTCTGGGGACAATGAGCATAATGTTTCAGATATACCTGTTTCTGACGACCAATCCAAAGGGCGTGACAATATGTTGAAGAACATGGAGATATTGTCTAGTGGTAATGATGTAAATGACAGTCAGTGGAACACAAAGAATTGGAACACTTACATCAATTTCTCCCAAGTAGGTTACACAGACGATAATTCGACCGGTAATAATCGTTGGAGTGGCAGTTGGAATGCTCAGATAGCATATGCTTACTATGCTTGCATGTCGCGCAATCGAGACCTGAATGGTGACGGACGGATTGATCCTACGGAGGTTCGTTGGTATTTGCCTGCCCTTTCACAATATTTGCGTATAGGTATTGGCAAGAATGCATTACCTGCTGAAACTCGTTTGTTTATGGGTAGTGCTTCTACTATGAACCCTGGTAATTACCCCAATGGCTACTTAGATCAAGGGGTATTGTATTATACAAATACTTCAATTGATGAAAATCCGGATCAAGCTTACTCATTGTATTGGGCAGTTGAGGTAGGTGCTTATGGAGCGCAGAATCGTTCCGCAATGGTGCGCTGTGTGCGCAATTTGCCAAATCTGCAAATTGTAAACGAAGCAGATAATGATGAAGATGTTAGCTTGGTGAATCGTGATGCGTGGGCTGGGCCTGTTTATGATGAAGTGAAAAGCATTAATAACGGTGCTAATTATTTATTCGATTTTGGAGATCGTTTGGTGGCGGAGATTTTTCGTAATAGTGAAAGGCCGCAATATGGTCCATACGAACCGCACAATGAAGAAGATGTTGATGAGATGATGTTGCCTAATGCCTTTGTTGTCGCTGAACGTAATTTGTATGTAAGGGATAATGTCCCTGCTATTCCTTTAGGCACTTATAATTCTAATGCTGAATATAATAGAACTGGTGTTGAACATAATGCCACTTTTGATTGGAGTTATTCCGGATGGGGAGGTGACCCATGTTCATCTTATTATGAAAATCGCGATAGGAGTGATAGAGGCCAATGGCGAACGCCCAGCTTGAATGAGTTAATGGTGATGTCAACGGTAAACGGTTTGCTGCTTGACGGTGAAAATACCTATTCAAGAACGCAATTTACGCTATCTGGTCGTGAAGTATTCTATTATAATACGGGTGGATTTATAACAACTAGTGATGGTGAAGATAATAGCCCCGGTTACATCCGATGTGTCCGTGATGCGACACAAGACGAGCGGAATACTGCTCAACCGGTGAATTAAACATGTAACATACTCCCCGTCGTGATGACGCGGCACTTGATTATTTAATAATTTATCACTAAAGTCAGGGGCGGCCTTCGGGTCGCCCTTTTTTGTTGGAGAAGAGACCTATATTATAAGGTATAGGCTTGCTATTCCCCTGCCTATCCGTTACCTTTGCAAGGAATAAAAAACGGAAGTGTCATGCAAAACAATTTAATCCGCTTTGATTGGGCGATGAAACGGTTGCTGCGCGACAAGAGCAACTACGTCGTGTTGGAAGGCTTTCTCTCCACGCTGTTGGGAGAAGACCTGCGTATCAACCGTTTCCTGGAGAGTGAGTCAAACCAGGCAGATGCCATGGACAAGTTCAACCGCGCGGACATCCTCGTGGAGGACTCCCAAGGCAGGCTGCTCATCGTCGAGGTGCAAAACAACCGCGAACTGGACTATTTTCATCGAATGCTCTACGGCGTGTCTAAAACCATTTCCGAGTACATCAACTTGGGTGACGACTATGAGAAAGTGCGCAAGGTGTATTCCATAAACATCGTGTACTTTGATTTAGGGCAAGGGAAAGACTATGTCTATCACGGGAAGACGGTCTTCCGCGGCCTGCACAATCCCGACGACGTGCTGAAGCTGTCCGTGCGCCAGCGTGAGATGTTCATCGGCAAAGATGCCGGCGACATATTCCCGGAATATTATGTGCTTCGTGTCAATGACTTTGACAGTGTGGCTAAAACACCGCTCGACGAATGGATAAAGTTTCTCAAAACGGGTGAGATCGACCGTTCGGCCACAGCCAAAGGACTTCCCGAGGCCCGCGAGCGTCTTCGTGTGGATGCCCTTCCGGATGCTGAGAAACGGGCTTATATCCGCGACATGGAAGCTCTCCGCTATCAACGCAGTGTCATTAAGACCGGATGGTATGAAGGACATGCGGATGGCCGTGCGGAAGGCTTGGCGGAAGGTCGTGCGGAAGGTCATGCGGAAGGTCGTGCGGAAGGCTTGGCGGAAGGTCGTGCGGAAGGTCATGCCGAAGGCTTGGCAGAAGGTCGTGCAGAAGGGTTGGCAGAAGGTGAAGTCAAGAAGGCTAAAGAGATAGCTAAAAACATGAAGTCGATGGGCGTGCCAATAGATACTATCATGCAATGCACGCAGTTGAGTGCTGAAGACATTGAAAGCTTATAAAGCGTATTCTGACTTCCCTGTGACTGGATAAAAAAGGTGGGAGGAAGGGAGGACTCTCGAAGGCGAACCGCTATCTTTGCACCTCGTGAATGAATGAGGCGAATGATGAATGAATGTTTTGAACTTTGTTCGATGCCGGAAGCTGTCCGGCGTATGAATGTGTGGGGTGCAGCCAGGCGACCGTTTGTGTTTGTGGTCAATTATGCACGGGATGCAGCGTTTGTGGAGTTGGCGGAGGATGTGAATCCGGAAGTATGTCGCTATGATTTCCGTGGCGTGAGCAATGTGGCGGCGGGAGCTTCCTGTGTCCGGACACAGGACATCTGCTGGCAACCTCATCCGGAGAGTGAAGCCGAGTATGCCAAGGCGTTTGAGGTCGTACACCGCAATCTGATGGCAGGCAATAGTTTTTTGGCTAACCTGACGTGCAAAGTGCCTGTCGATACCAACCTTTCACTCGAAGAGATTTTCAGTCGGGCTCATGCTCCTTATCGTTTATGGGTAAAAGACCGATTCGTGTGTTTTTCTCCTGAAATCTTTGTGCGTATTCACGATGGATGCATCAGTACGTATCCGATGAAAGGAACGATAGACGCAACCTTGCCCGACGCACGGCGCCGCTTGTTTGAAGACAAGAAGGAAGCTGCCGAGCACGCGACCATCGTCGACCTCTTGCGCAATGACTTGAGCCAGCATGCGACGCAGGTGACAGTGCGCCGTTATCGTTATTTTGACCGGCTGACGACCCACCGCGGAGCCCTCTGGCAGACCAGCTCTGAGATAGAAGGCCGCCTGCCTGATGACTACCGGAGCCGTCTGGGCGACATCCTGCTGGATATGTTGCCGGCTGGTTCGATTACAGGTGCTCCCAAGCCGAAGACGATGGACATCATCGCTGAGGCTGAGGGCTATGACCGTGGGTTCTATACGGGCGTGGCCGGATGGTTCGACGGGGACGACATGGACAGTTGCGTGCTCATCCGGTTCGTGGAGCAGGAGGGCGGACGCCTTTATTTTAAGGCGGGAGGGGGCATCACGTTCCAGAGCGACATGCACAGCGAGTATGAAGAAATGAAACAGAAAATCTATGTGCCGATTTATTGAGACCATACGGGTGGAGGACGGGCATCCTTGCCTTTTGTCCCTCCATGAAGAACGGATGAACCGGACGCGTGCGGCGTTCTTTCCCGAAGCGCCGCTGGCTTCGTTGGCGGATTGCTTTTCGGAGGGCATGGCCGGGGCGGGCGTGTGGAAGTGGCGGCTGGTGTATGACCGTGAAGGCATCCGTGAGTGCATCTGCACGCCCTATGTCATGCGACGGGTGGAGCGTCTGCGTCTCGTCTCTGATGACACCATCGACTATGCTTACAAGCGGGCCGACCGCAGCGCGCTGGAGGCTTGCTTCGCCCGTCGGGGGACGGCCGATGATGTGCTAATCGTGCGCGGTGGGCTGTTGACAGACACGTCCATTGCGAATGTCGCCCTGTGGAACGGGAGGCGGTGGTACACACCCGCACGTCCATTGCTCCAAGGCGTGAGGCGGCGCGCGTTGCTGGAGGCCGGCCTGATGGAGGAACGCGACATCCCTGCCGACGGACTTGGTAGGTATTCGCGCATCCGGCTGTTTAATGCCCTCATCGGGTGGGGCGAAGTGGAACTTCCCGTCCGTGCGCTGACAGACTAAGCCCTTTACCGATTCCTTCCGGCCTCCTCTTGCGCTTTCGGGAAAAAGGGCTTACCTTTGCAGCCGCAAAACTGATTGTCAAATCCGAGTGCTTGAACACCTCGTTAAAAACAAGAACATATGAAGAACCAAACCGTATCGGTATCCTTCATGCTCATGGGGATACTCTTCTGTGTCTGCCTCATCGCAGCCAACCTGCTCGAAGCCAAAGTGGTGCAAGTCGGTGCACTCTCCATCACGGCCGGCTTCATCGTCTTTCCCGTCTCTTACATCATCAATGACTGCATCGCCGAGGTGTGGGGATTCCGCAAGGCACGGCTTATCATTTGGGCGGGCTTTGCCATGAACTTCTTCTTCATCCTCCTGGCCAAGGCGGCCGTGGCCCTGCCCGCCGCGCCGTTCTGGGAGGGGGAGGAACACTTCGATTTCGTCTTCGGCCTCGCACCCCGCATCGCGCTGGCCAGCCTGGCTGCTTTCCTGGCCGGTTCGTTTATCAATGCCTACGTGATGAGCCGCATGAAGATTGCTTCCCAAGGGCGGCACTTCTCCCTGCGGGCCGTCGTCTCCACACTCTTCGGCGAGAGCGCCGATTCGCTCATCTTCTTCCCGATAGCCTTCGGCGGACTGTTGCCGGTGGATGAATTGCTGAAGATGATGGCTGTGCAGGCATTGGCCAAGACGCTCTACGAAGTCCTCGTCCTGCCCGTGACCGTCCGCGTCGTGCGCTATGTGAAGCGTGTCGACGGCTGCGACGTCTACGACACGGATGTCTCCTACAACATCCTCAAGCTGAAACAACTTTAATACCTTATTAGTTATATGAACAAAGATACAGCCTTGGTGGTGTTCAGCGGAGGGCAGGACTCCACCACGTGTCTCTTCTGGGCGAAGAAGCACTTCCGCCGCGTGTGTGCCCTGACGTTTGCCTACGGGCAGAAGCATGTGAAGGAAGTGGACGTGGCACGTGCCATTGCCGGGAAGGCCGGAGTGGACTTCGACGTGATGGACGTCTCCTTCATCGGACGCCTGGGACACAATTCGCTGACCGACCCCTCCATGAAGATGGACGCGGAGAAGCCTGAAGGCGGCGTGCCGAACACGTTTGTCCCCGGGCGCAACCTTTTCTTCCTCTCCATCGCTGCCGTGTATGCCCGGGAGCGGGGCATCAACCACCTGGTGACGGGGGTGTCGCAGACGGACTTCAGCGGCTATCCTGACTGCCGGGACGCCTTCATCAAGTCGCTCAACGTGACACTCAACCTGGCCATGGACGAGCAGTTTGTCATCCACACCCCCTTGATGTGGATTGACAAGGCCGAGACGTGGGCGCTGGCCGACGAGCTGGGCGTGCTCGACCTCGTGCGCCGCGAGACACTCACTTGCTACAACGGTATCCCCGGCGACGGGTGCGGCCATTGCCCGGCCTGCAAACTGCGTCGCGAGGGTCTGGAAAAGTATTTATCAATGAAGAACGAACAATGAAGAATGAAGAACTGAAAGCCTTGGGCCACACGACTGTCTACCGCCAGGACTATGCGCCCGAGGTGCTGGAGACGTTTGCCAACAAACATCCGGAAAACGACTATTGGGTGCGCTTCAACTGCCCCGAGTTTACGAGCCTCTGCCCCATCACCGGGCAGCCTGACTTTGCCGAAATACGCATCAGCTACCTCCCCGCCGAACGCATGGTCGAGAGCAAGAGCCTGAAGCTCTACCTCTTCAGCTTCCGCGGGCACGGGGCGTTTCACGAGGACTGTGTGAACATCATCATGAAGGACCTCATCCGCCTGATGGACCCCAAGTATATCGAGGTGACGGGCATCTTCACGCCCCGCGGCGGCATTTCCATCTATCCCTACGCCAACTATGGCCGTCCGGGGACGAAGTATGAGGAAATGGCCCGCTACCGCCTCATGAACCACGACCTGAAGTGAACCCGCAAAAAAAGCCCCCCGCTGTGCAAGCGGAGGGCCTTCCCATGGGGTGTTTACAGTTCGCCGTCATCGCCGCCGGCCTCACCCGTGCCCGGGCCTCCCGGCTGGGTGGTGCTGCCGCCCTGCCCCGTGGCCTCGTAGTAGTCGGCCCGCGTGCGGTAGTTCACGTTGCCCGCCTTCACGCCGCCGTCCTCAAACTCGATGTCCTTCTTGATGCGCTCGCGCAATGCCTTGTCAGGCACGAACACGGGGCGCACGTCGTAAATCATTTCCTTCGGGTCGAACGTCTGCACCGAGTCAGCCCCTTTGCTCTTGAACGTCAGGCGGAAGTAGCCCAGTCCGGGGAGCGTGACCGTGTGTCCCTGGAGCAGTTGGTCGGGGATGAAGTCGGCCAGCAGTTCGAGCGCGGCCTGCAGTTCGATGGGCGCCAGCGTGGTGTTTTTCGTGGCGATGCGGGTCATCTCCTTGCCGCTCAGCGGCGTGGCGCTCTGTGTGGTGGCGTACCACTTTTTCTCCGATGTGTCTTCCATCGGATTGCTTCTTTTCTCTACTAGGTTATACTTTACTGCCATATTTACCTCCTTTTTTATAGGGTTAATGAATGATTTCGTGTGTGCCCGTGTATCCTTCAAACCGACGGATATGCGTCGGTCGTGGGAACGGATATGCGTTGATGCTGTCGACGGATATGCGTTGACGCTGCTGACGGATATGCGTTGGAGAGGTCAACGGATATGCGTTGATTTGACCCACGCACGGCTCTCGGGCTTGTGGCCGGCGTCACCGCTTTATCCAGTTCTCCATTGTCAGCTCCGCAATGCGGCCAAAGTGCTTGACGTTGTCCGTCACGAGTATGTAGTCGCCCTCCAAGGCTGTGGCGGCAATCATCAGGTCGAACTCGTCAATCAGCGTTCCCGATGAGCGGAGCCGCGCCTTCAGCATGGCGTAGGTTTCGGCTGCATCCTCCAGCGGGATGATGGGGAAGCGCTCGACAAACTGCCGCACCTTGGGCACTTCCTGTGCTTCGTGCTTGGAGTAGTAGGCTCCGAACATCAGTTCGTAGAGCGTGATGACCGAAAGGCAGCAACGCCCTTCGCCGAGGCTTATCAGCTTGCGGGCGATGTTCCTGTCGCCGCGCAGCAGGGCGATGCAGATGTTGGTGTCGAGCAGGTAGTTATTCATCGGACAAGGGGCGGATGTGACGCGTGACGCCAAACTGGCGGGCTTGGCGCAAGTCGTCGGTTATTTCTTCCGCCGTGCGCGGGTCGTCTTTCCATGCGCCGCACAGGCTTTCGATGTAGTCGGCATAGCTTTGTTCCTGCGCGGCGGCTTTCTCCTGCCGGGCTTCTTCCAGCAGCTTTTCGCCCAGCCACTGCTTGTTGCTTGCGCTGAGCGAGAGCGAATGAATGAAGGACAGTATTCCGTCCAGTGAAATCACGGCTTTCATCTTGTTTCCTTTTGGTTAATCGGTTCAGTGTTGCAAAGTTAGAAGGTTTGGGCAGATGTGCAAGTCTTTTCCTCTTTTTCTGGCCCGCGCGGTTCACTCTTCGGTGTAGAAGCGGATGAGCCGTTCGAGGGCGCGCTGGCAGACGGGGCAGAAGGCCGGTGCTTCGTTTATCTTCATGCGGCATTCCGTCGCCGGGCGGTAGACGCCTTTGGAGCTGTAGCCTCCGCCTTCGTAGACACCCACCTGCGTGTAGACGCGTGCGGGGTCGGTCACGGGCGGCGTGGGGACGGGCGTGCCTTCGGGGAGCATGTCGGCCCATTTCGAGGAAAAGTCCTTCAGCGTCGTGAGGTTCGGCTCCCACGGCTCGGTGTCGGAGGGATACATCGGGGTGTATTGGTCGTCGTAGAAATATTCGTCGGCCAGCCCGCCGAAGCTGTGCCCGAACTCGTGGACGACGACGGGGGCAAACTGCGCGTGGTGGGCCGCCGTGAGCGTGTAGAAGTTGTAGATGCCCCCGCCGCCATAGGTCTGCGTGTTGGCTAGCACGATGATGTGCTCATAGGGCAGTCCGGAGAGCAGGTCGTTGAGGCGGCGGACGTAGCCGGTCGTGAGGTAGCGGTCGGAGTAGAACGTGTCAAAGTTGGAGCCGACAGCCGTGCGCCGCCACATGCCTTCGCGCGGGACGCTCACGCCGCTGTCCTCTGACGGTGCGCCGACGGCGATGAAGTTGAACCGCCCCGCCAGCCGGTCGAAGGGGGCATGTGCGAGGATGGCCCGGCAGGCTGTCTGGGCGTCGCGGTAGAATGTCTCCATCTCGTCCGCCGTGTAGCCTTCGGCCACGATGGCCACGTCGATGCACTCGCGGCTCGTCCCTCCGTGGTGCAGCTCGTGCACGGGGGCTTCGCTCTTCGGCAAGTGTCGGATGAGGATGTCCGTCGGGTCGACGGTGTGTGTCAGGGCGGCTGTCGTGCGGTGATGGTAGTCGCGCAGTTCGATGGTCACTTCGGCCGGGGTCTTGGGGAAGGGGAGGAGGAAGGTGTTCTCGAATGCCCGGTCGGTGCGCGTGGCCTCCTCCTGTCCTTGCCACTCTTGGAAGAGGGTGGAGAATGACGTGCGGTAGATGACCGTGCCCGTCTGCTTGTCCCTCATCGTGATGTCGCCGTTGCCGTCCAGGGGCAGTTCGTCGAGGTGGTGCCGTCTGCCGGCCCATCCGGGCGATTGGAGCAGTTCGCTGACATAGATGGACTGGCTGCGGGCATTGCCGGCGAAGCTGTAGTCGATGCGCAGTGTGCGGTCGTCGAAATACGTGTCGAAGTCCTGTGCCCGTGCCGCGGGGACGAGCATCATCAGGCCGAAGCCCAGGATGGCGTGGATATGAAATCGTCTCATGATGTGAAGTTGTTAAGGTTATATTTATGCAGGCAAATATACGAATATAGGCGGAAAGGTGATGGAAGTCTTAAAAATAATAATCAAAGGGGAAGCCTGCTTTAAGGATTCGCATTTTTGTTTTAGTTTTGCATAGAAAATAAAGAGACTGTAATTCAATGGGACATCATCAACTTGATTCTTTAGACGAGCAGATACTGCGGTTGATAGCCGGCAATGCTCGCATTCCTTTCCTGGAGGTCGCCCGCGCTTGCAATGTTTCAGGGGCAGCCATTCACCAACGCATTCAGAAATTGACCAATCTCGGCATATTGAAGGGGTCGGAATACATCATCGACCCGGAGAAGATTGGTTATGAGACGTGTGCCTACATCGGCTTGTTCCTGAAGGACCCGGGACAATTTGACGAAGTGGTCGAAGCCTTGCGGCGCATCCCCGAAGTGGTGGAGTGTCATTTCACGACCGGACAGTATGACCTGTTCATCAAGATTTATGCACGCAACAATCATCATCTCATGGGCATCATCCATGACAAGCTGCAACCCCTTGGGCTGTCACGTTCGGAAAGCATCATTTCGTTTAGTGAAGTCATCAAACGCCAGATGCCGATAGAGCACCTGACTGATGCGGAAGAAGACTGATGACCCAATGGGTCGACGGAGGACATAAAAAAAGAGGATATGAGCAATATCCTCTTTTTTTGTGCTTCTTCGGTCGTAAGGCCGAGGGGTCAATATCCGCTGTTTTGCTGGATGGCTCCTTCGGAGATGGTAATCTCATAGTTGGGCACCGGAGCATTCCATTGGTTGGACGGGACAGCTCCCATCGTTTCATCACCCAGTGCATTGTTTGTGCGGATGATGTCCCAGCGGTGCAGTCCTTCGTAAGCCAACTCCCGGTTGCGTTCACGCAACACAGCCTCCAGGAAGTCATTCACCGAGGCAAAGTCTCCAGTCGTGTAGAGCTCGGGCTTGCTGCCATCGGCAAAGGCGCGTTGGTGGATGTCGTTCAGCTGGTCGACAGCCTCCTGGGTCACAGCGTTGTTGCAGCGGGCCAAAGCCTCGGCATAAGTGAGCTTCACTTCAGCCAGGCGCATGTAGATGACATCGTTGCCGTAGTCCTGCGTGTTGTCGCTGGTGTATTTCATGCTGGTGATAAGTGTCGGGTTGGATGTCGACGAACCTTGTGCCAACAAATAGTCGCCCTCCTCAGAGCCGGTGTCGTTATAGCCGCGTATGTCGCCGCTTTCGTAGTAGGAACGCATGGCATCCGGGACGTAGAAGCTGTTCTTGCTATAATATTGGTAAATGCCGGATTGATATTCTTCCTCCACGAGACGGCTGGATTGGAAGAAGATGATTTCGCTGCTGCGGTTGGTCGGCTGGGTGAATCCTTCGCTATACACGTTGTATGGGAACAAGTTTGTGAGATATTCCGAGCGGTCATTGGAGAAGGTGTAGGCATTGCTGTTAATGACCTGCTGGGCGTAGTCACGAGCTAAAGCCAATTCTTCCTGATTGTTGGTGTAAGTGCCTTTGTACAGATAAACACGGCTCAGCAAGGCCCAGACCACGGGTTGGGTGGCGCGGACGCGCTCTGTCACCGTCCCTGAAGGAGATTCGGGCAGGTCGTTTACACATTCTGTGAGGTCTGTGATGATTTGTTCCCAGGTCTGCGCGTTGGTCGAGCGTGTGATGATGATGTCAGGGTCGTAGCCGTCATAAGGGTCGAGGCGCATGACAAGCCCCAGCCCCTCGTCGTTGCCCATCAGAGCTTGGTCGCCGAAAAGTTGCAGTAATTGGAAATAGACGTATCCACGGATGAAGCGGGCTTCTGCGATGTGCTGTCTCATCAGGGTTTCGTCATAGGCGCCATATTCAGTGATGCCACGGATGATATTGTTGGCATAGTCGATGGCATTGTAGCCGTTGCGCCACACGTCGAGCAGGAATCCTTCGTGTTGGGTGTCGGTGTATTGGCTGGTTTCCATTGCCAGCACGTCGGTCGATGTGGACTGTGCTTTGAGGTTATCCGTGCCTACGTCGCCATAGAGATACATGTAGCCGATGTTTGCGTAGTAGTTCTGGTCATTGGGAGCTCCGGCAATCGCACAGTTCAGTCGTACATAAGCTCCCAGCAAGGCGGCTTCGGCCGTATTGGCATTCCGGTAGACGGTCTCGTCCACCATGGTGTTTTCAGGAGCCAAATCCAGCTCGCAGCTACCAAAGACAACCAGCATTGATAGTAAAAGGGTATATATCTTGTTCATATCTTTATAAGTGTTTTTAGACGGTTAGAAACTGGCTCTGATGCCGAATTGGTAACTCCGTGTCTGTGGCATGGTCAAGTAGTCATATCCGGCGTTGATGGCCGACGAGCCGAATGCGCTCACTTCCGGGTCGAGTCCCGAGTAGCCGGTGATGGTGAATACATTGGTCATGGCGGCATAGATTTTGAATGAGTTGAAGAACTTCGTGCGTTGCAGGAATCTTTTTGGCACATTGTAGGTCAACTGCAAAGTCTTCAGGCGCAAGTAGGAGTTGTTTTCCAGGAAGCGGGTCGTCGTGATGCCCAAGCTGTAGTCGTAGGAGTTAATGATGGATGCGTGGTCCAGCTTGGGGATGTCGGTCTTCTGTCCGGGCACTTGCCACATCGTGAGGATGTCCTTGTCTAGGTTGTAAGCAGAATTGGTCGTGTAAGTCAGCAGATTGGCCTTGGTGGCATTTATCATCTTGCTGCCCACGGAGAAGGTAAACATCATGTCGAGCTCCCAATTCTTCCATGTCAGGTTGTTGGTAAAACCTCCGTAGAAGTCAGGCAAGGCTGTGCCGCACACCTTCTTGTTGGCATCGGACGTTTCTCCGTCAGCTGCAGGAGGGGTGGTGGAAAGAGTTCCGTCGGCATAACGCCACAGCGGGTTACCGGTTTCGGGGTCGACACCAGCCCATTCATGCAAGTACCATTGAGCAGCTGGATGCCCTTCTGCATAGTACTTATCAGAGCTGTTCAGCTGGGTGATTTGTGTACCTTCGAAGTTGAGCTTCAGGATTTTGTTCCGGCTGCGTGCCAAGTTCAGGATAGCCTGCCAAGTGAAGTCACGTGTCTGGACGGGAGTCGCGATTACTTGCAGTTCGAAACCGGAGTTCATCATGTCGGCGATGTTCTGGTCCTGGTTCTCATAGCCGGTGTAGCCGGGGAGATCGGAGGCGAAGAGCATGTCAGTTGTCTTCTTGTAGTAATAGTCGAGGGTGATGTCCAGGCGATTTTTCAGCAATGTCAGGTCAAGTCCTACGTCATAGGTTATGGTACGTTCCCAGTTCAGGTCTTCGTTGCCGGGTTGCGACATCATCAGGTAGTTGTGTCCGCCATAGTTGATGTCGGAGAGCGTATAGACAGCTTGTGCGCCGTAGTAGTTGTTATTTCCGTCCTTGCTCGACCAGCCCACGGAGGCGCGGAGCTTCATTTCGTCGACCCAGGGAAGATTGTCGCGGATGAATTTTTCTTCTGACATGCGCCAGCCGACAGAGACTGACGGTGTCCCCAGGTAGCGGTGGTCACGGTTGTAACGTGAAGAGCCGTCGACACGGTAGGTTGCACCGAACATGTAGCGGTGTTTCCATTGGTAGTTCAGGCGGGCAAAGGCTGAGAACAAAGCCCATTTCTGACGCTCTGCCTGCTGCACGCGTGTCGTCTCGGCAGCTCCTACGCCGATGAGTTCGGAACTGAAGAAATTCGACCCCGTTACGGCAGTCACACGTTCGTTGGAGTATTCATAGCTTTGGCCGATTACGCCTTGGATGAAATGGTCGTCACCGAAGGCTTTGGTCACGTTGAGCGTATTGTTGATGACCACGCGATAGTCCATGTTTGTTGTCTCTGAAGCTTGGTTGTCGGTCACTTCGTCAAGGTCGACGGGTATGTCCGCCTTGCGGATGAGCGTCGTGGAGTTTGAGATGTCCGTACCAATCTCGGAGCGCAGGCTGAGCCAGGAAATCGGATTCCATTCCAGATAGGCATTGCCGATGACGCGGATGTCCTTCATCGAGCCTTCATCTTCGTAAGCCATGGCCACGGGGTTATAAGCCGTGTTGTCACCCAGTGAGTTGGGGCTGTAGCCATAGTGATAGTCTCCGTTTTCATCATAGATGGGAAGGTTGGGCGCTTTCTTGATAGCCGCAGCGAATACATTGGAGGCTGAGATGGAGTTGTTGTTGATTTTCGACAATGACATGCTGACGCCCATTTTCCAACGGTCACTCAGCTTGGTGTCGATGCTGGCACGTGCAGAATAGCGTTCGAGGTCATTGTTGATGATATAGGACTGGTTGTTGTTATACGACATGCTGATGAAGTAGTTCGTGTTTTCCGTACCGCCTGACACTGAAGCTGACACGGCGTGGCTCACGGCTGTACGTGTCACAGCGTCCAGCCAATCGGTGTTATAGCCTGTCGGGTAGTTCCCGTTGGGATAATAGCTGGAGTAGATGGCAGCATATTCATCGCCGTTGAGCATGTTGGGCAAGTCCAAGGGGTTTTCCACGGAGAGCGTATAGTTTACGTTTACTTTTGCTTTGCCGCGTGCGCCTTTTTTTGTTGTGATGAGGATGACGCCTGCCGAACCACGTGAACCGTAGATTGCTGTGGAGAAGGCATCTTTCAGGATTTCGATGCTCTCGATGTCGTCCGGATTGAGTGAGAGGAGCGGATTTTTCTCGAACGACTCGTTGACATCACGGTTGTTGATGAGCGAGCCGCCACCGACTTGTCCGCCACTCATGCTTGCACCTGGGAAGGAACCGCCGTCTGTGCTTTGCAGGTTGCGGTCACGGTCGGTGCTGTAGATGGGCACGCCGTCGATGACATAGAGGGGGTTGTTGTCACCCAGGATGGAGCTGATGCCGCGGATGGTCATCAGGTTGGCTGAGCCGAGGTTTCCCGAGGAGGTGTTGACAAACACACCGGGCGCTTGTCCGGCCAGCATTTGGTCGATGGAGAGGAACGGTTTGTCTTCAGGCAGCTTGACCGAGGATACAGAACCTGTCAGGTCGCGTCGTTCCATCGTGCTGTAGCCGACGACCACAACGTCTGCCAGACGTGTGTTCTCGTCCTCCTTCATGATGATGTTGATGGTGGCATCGCCTTTCACTTTACGGCTTTGCCGTTCGAATCCGATGAAGGAAAATATCACGGTCTGCCCGTCTTGAGCCTGGATTGTGTAGTGCCCGTTGGCGTCCGTATAGACGGCCTTGTTTGTCTCTTCTATATAAACGGTGGCGGCAATGACCGGCTCACCGGCTTCATCCGTGACGACGCCCGTTATCGTGCGCAGCGCCTGGGCCAGCACGGCCGACGGTACGAGCAGGATGAGTGCCAATAATAGGATAGTTTTTCTCATAATATGATTACTGATAAATGTTTGGGTTTGGGGATACAGAGTCGGTGACGCAGGCCTGTCCCCGCGACCTGCAGGAGAAGTCGGCAGCGAGCGACGTTTCCCGATGGTGAAGAGATACGTATATCACATAGGGTGTATATGCCTTATAAGACATACGTAAGTCTTGACCATCGTTCATACACTGTCGGCACCATGAAGATGCGTCACTCTCACTGGAGTTCCATCGTGTAGGTGTCGAACATCGTGTCTTGGTCCGTCGGATAGGCATAGTTGCCGTTCGATGCGCCGGAATATCCTCCGAAGATGTAGGCTGTGCCGTCCTTCACGACGACGACAGGCGAGCGTCGGGCCGTGTAGGCGGGGGAGACAGTCGTGACTTCTTCCCATGTGACGCCGTCGGTCGAGCGGTAGATTTTGTTGGAGACAGTCTTTTCGCCTGCTTCGTTGTAGTATTCTCCGCCAAAAGCATAGGCCACATCGTCAGTCGTGACGACTTTCACACCGTGGATGGCACCAAGCGCGGTCGACTCGGCTTCGAGCGTCCATGTGACTCCGTCGGCAGTTGAATAGATGTCAGTCAGCAAGGCGCTTGTGGAGATGAAGTTGCGGAAGCCTCCCAGCACGTAGAGCCGGCCTTTGAACGTGTACCAGGCTCCCATGTGGCGGTTGGTCAGTGTGACATCGCCCGTCTGGGCTACATCCCAGTTTTTCCCGTCAGAAGACACCCGGAATTGGCTCGTTGTCTGCCACATGCCGAACACTTGCCCTCCGTAGCCGCCCTGGTAGTAGATGTTGTTGCCGAATACGGCCACTGTGGGATAGGCTGTCGGCGAGGGGATGCGGCGTTGGTTGCTTTCATTATAGCCGATGCCGATGGTGTCCACTTGGAATGTCTGTCCGTCTGTCGTCGAGAATGAACGCCAGTTTGATACGGTCGGTAGTCCCCAGCTCAATTCTGCATCGTTGCCGAAGGAATCCGTGCCGTCATAACGACCTCCGCCCAAGACATACATGCGGTCGCCCACAACGGCCAGCCGTGCGCCACGTCCGCCGATGGCGGTGGGATTGCCTGCGGCGTCAGAGCAAGTGTAGGACACTTCGTCCCAACTGATGCCGTTGTCGGAAGTATAGAGTTGGTAGTAGATGACACCGCCGGTGCTTGCGGTGGTGATGGCATAGAATTGGTCATGGAACAACGTGACGTCGAAGTCCACGGTGTTTGCATTGATGCCCATAGCACGCATGTTGGATGACTTCAACCGAGGCTGTTCGCTCGGGTTGTTCACCTGTTCCTGGTAGACGTTTACCGTATAGGTACGACTCTGTCCGTATCCGCGCACTTCCAGTTCGAATGGTTGTGAAGCATCCACAGTCAGCGGGCCTTCGACGGGAGTGTTTTGGTAATAAGCTTGAATGCCGGGTCCGACGGTCGTTTCCACTTCCATCGTAGCTTGTTGCAATGCTTCGGCAGGCACATCGTAGGCCACACTGTCGTTGCTGTTGTCGAGCACGGAGGAGTAGGCTGTGCCCGTACAGGAGACAGAGATGGCATTTTCAGCCGGCGTGATGCGCACTTCTTTGATGGCCACGAAGGGTGTCGGGTCGTCGTCAGAGCACGATGGCATCATCGTTGCACAAAAGAGTCCGATGAGGCTCGTATAATAGAGTTGGTATTTTCTCATCTCTTGAGTTTTAAAAAATAAGTGAATCGGGTTAAGGTTTTGCCGGAATGGCAAGGGAGAATCGAGCACAAAAGGCGCGGTTGAGGTCGTGTCTTTTGTGCCCGATGTGTTATGAGTGTGGCAAGTTGATGCCGGGAATTACATGCTTCCCATCATCATGCTGCCGCCGATGACAGATTTCGGCTGAGCCGGAGAGGCCGTCTTGCCGTCGAGTACTTCTTGTACGGCAGTCTTGATGTCTTCGCCGCGGACATTCTTTTTATAGATGTTGCCTTCCTTGTCGATGACGAGGATGAAGGGAATGCCGCTAAATTGATACAGCTCCATGACTTCTTTGCCGGCATTGGGGACGATGGCTTGATCCCAAGGCATGTTTTCTTCAGACATGGCTTTCTTCCACTGGTCTTCCTTGGCATCGATGGACACGCTCAGGAATGCGACATCCTGTCCCTTGAATGCTTCGTAGTATTCTTTCAAGTGGGGGATTTCCTGGCGGCAGGGTCCGCACCAGCTGGCCCAGAAGTCGAGTACGAGCACTTTGCCTTTGTAGTCGGCCGGGCTTACTTTCTTGCCGCTGCCGGCGAGAGTTGCTTCAAATGCGGGCAACGGTTTGCCGGGCAACATGCGTTCGCGTTTTTCCTTCGCTTCGGCTTTAGCTTTGCGATAGTCAGCTACGAGTGTTGGATAGGTCTTTTCGAGGGTATTGAGTGCTTGGTTGATGATGTCTCCGTGTTTCTCGTCGTTCAGGTAACCGATGGCTGCGAGCACGCTGCTACGGTCTGCATAGTGTTCGGTCAAGTAAGCCATGTGGGCAGTCATGTTCTCTTGATTGGCATCATAGAGTTTCATGGAAAGGTCTTGTTTGTCCTTGTCACTGACAAATTTGCCACGGTAAGTGATTTGAGAGATGGCAATCATGTTCTGGTAGTTGCGGTAGCCCTCATAGTTAATCCAGTTCATGAGTTCATTTTTCTTGCCACCGCGGATATAGACGTAAGGAGGATTTTTGATTTTGATTCTGGCTGTGTCGGCGCCCCGGAAGTCGATGTCGAGGTTTTCGTCTTCGGCCCAGATGTTTACACTTTGCCACATGCCGCAATCGACGACGACTTCACCCGGCTTGTTGACTGTGATGCTCATCTTGTACGTATTGTCTGCCGGATTAACCACTGTTTCGGCCAATACGTTTTTGTTGAACCCGTCGCGCTGGTACGCGGTCATTTTAAAATCTTTTCCGTCTTCATTAAGGAACTTCACGTGTCCTTTTACTTCAATCGTGTGTTGGGCGTACAAATTTCCCCCCCCCAGCAGGTTAGAGCCAGGGTCAGCATAATTAAGCTCTTGTTCATAATGTGTTTTGTTAGTTAAGGATTTGTTTATAATACGTTCTTTAAGAACGTGTGACAAATGTACTAAGAAAACAGATATATCAAATAAAAAAGAGGAAAATTTCTAAAGGAAAAAAGTATTCCTTGTAAAATCTGTTTCAGCGGCGGGCATAATCCACAAAACAATAGCCATGTACATGTTTTTCGTCCGGGGCGTAGGACTCCCGGCTGACCTCTTTCCACGTCTGCGGGTCGACTTCCGGGAAGAAGGCGTCCGCTTGGGCCGGCGTGTCGTCGATGAGTGTCAGGCAGAGCCGGTCAGCCAGCGGGAGGGCTTCCTTGTAGACGCTGGCTCCGCCGATGATATAGACCTCTTCGTCCGGTTGGCAATGGGAGAGTGCCTCTTCAAGCGAGGCATAACGTTCCGTTCCGGCAAATGAAGCCTCGGGTTGACGCGAGAGCACGATGTTGCGGCGGTTGGGCAGTGCGCCTTTCGGGAGCGACTCGAAGGTGTGTCGGCCCATGATGATGGTATGGCCCGTGGTCAGCGACTTGAAACGTTTCAGGTCGTTCGGAAGCCAATAGAGCAGTTTGTTTTTGTAGCCGATGGCGCGGTTGGCTGCCAGTGCGGCGATGATGCTGATGGTCATTTACACAGACACTTTGCCCGCGATGTGCGGATAGGGATTATAATCGGTCAGTTCGAAGTCTTCGTAGCGGAAGCTGAAGATGTCTTTCACGTCCGGATTGATGTGCATCCGGGGCAGGGGACGCGGTTCGCGCGTCAGTTGCAGGTGCACCTGGTCGAGGTGGTTCAGATAGATGTGCGCATCGCCCAGCGTATGGATGAAGTCACCGGCCTTCAGGCCCGTCACCTGTGCCATCATCATGAGCAGCAGGGCATAGGAGGCGATGTTGAACGGCACGCCCAGGAAGGAGTCGGCGCTGCGCTGGTAGAGTTGCAGGCTGAGCCGTCCGTCGGCCACATAGAACTGGAAGAGCATGTGGCAGGGCGGGAGGTTCATGCGGTTCAGGTCGGCCACGTTCCACGAGCTCACGATGATGCGTCGCGAGTCGGGATTGTGCTTCAGGGTGTCCACGACCTCCTTTATCTGGTCGATGTGGCCTCCGTCGTAGTCTGGCCATGAGCGCCACTGGTAGCCGTAGATATGTCCCAGGTCACCATTGGCATCGGCCCATTCGTTCCAGATGCGTACGCCGTGTTCCTGGAGATACTTCACGTTCGTGTCGCCCTGCAGGAACCAGAGCAGTTCGTAGATGATGGATTTCAGATGGAGCTTCTTCGTCGTCAGACAGGGAAAACCGTCGTCCAGGTTGAAACGCATCTGGTGGCCGAACACGCTGAGCGTGCCCGTGCCCGTGCGGTCTTCCTTGCGTACGCCTTCGTTGAGTATGCGTTGCAGGAGGTCGAGATATTGTTTCATGTGTGGTGTCTTAGTGTTTATTGGCGGCAAAAGTACACATTTTATTGTTGTGATAAACGGTAAACTTTAAACAGTTTCTAAAAAAGATATGGAAAGGCGTGTGGTCTGCTCGCGCCGTTCTTGTCGAGGTGTGTCAAATGCTTTATTTTTGTCCAGGGAGAAGAAGGCATAGAGTTACAATGTTTTATTTATTAAGGTAAATGGAGCAACATCTTATCAAAAAGAGCACTCGCATAGAGGTCGTGGACGCTCTTCGTGGGTTTGCCGTAATGGCTATTATTTTGGTTCACAACTTGGAGCATTTCATCTTCCCGGTGTATCCGGCCGATTCTCCAGGTTGGCTAAACGTTTTGGACCAAGGAGTTTTCAATGTCACGTTCAGTCTGTTTGCAGGCAAGGCATACGCCATTTTTGCCTTGCTGTTCGGGTTTACGTTTTACATCCAAAGCAGCAACCAGAAAAAGCAAGGGAAGGATTTCGGATACCGTTTTCTGTGGCGTCTGGTGTTGCTGGTTGGCTTTGCCACATTGAACGCCGCCTTTTTCCCGGCAGGAGATGTGCTGCTGCTGTTTGCCGTGGTTGGCCTTGTGTTGTTTTTTGCACGCAACTGGAGCGATAGGGCTGTCTTGTTTGCTTCCATCCTGTTTTTACTGCAACCCGTGGAATGGTGTCACTACATTGCTCATTGGATAAATCCGGCCCATCAGTTACCCGACTTGAAGGTGGGTGAAATGTATGCTGAGGTGGCGGCCTATACCAAGGCCGGAGATTTTTGGCCGTTTGTCTGGGGCAACATCACCTTGGGGCAGAAGGCCAGTTTGCTATGGGCTGTCAACGCCGGACGCTTCTTCCAGACGGCCGGTCTTTTCCTGCTTGGTTTCTACATGGGGCGCAAGCAGTTGTTCCTTTCGTCGGAAAGCAACTTGCGCTTGTGGACAAAGACACTTATCATTTCGGCTGTTTCGTTTGCTCCCTTGTATACGCTGAAAGATTTGATTATGAAAAATGATGCAATCACGCAGCAGACCGTAGGGACGGTTTTTGACATGTGGCAGAAGCTGGCCTTTACGCTGGTTCTGGTTGCGTCTTTTGTGTTGCTTTATCAAAATGAAAAGTTCTGCCGCATAGTGGGAAACCTGCGTTTTTATGGCCGGATGAGCCTGACAAATTACATCGCTCAGTCGGTCATGGGAGCTGTTATTTATTTTCCTTTCGGATTGAGCCTTGCGCCTCATTGTGGATATGCGGTAAGCCTGTTGATCGGCGTACTTACGTTTTTGTTGCAAGTGCAATGCTGTAAATGGTGGCTTGGCAAGCACAAACAAGGGCCTTTGGAACAAGTCTGGCACAAATGGACTTGGCTGGGGACAGGCAAATGATGCCTTCCCCAGTCACCTTTATTCCTCCTGCATGGAAAGGTTGCAGATGCCGGCCACGGTCAGTCCGGTGATGAGGAATAGGAGCGAGTGCAGTTGGGTGTTGTCCCAGTCTCCCGTCAGCAGGCTGTGGTAGATGTTCTTGCAGTAGCCGGTTGTCACTTCCACGCCTCCCAGTGCCACAAATAGGACCACAGCAAGCACGACACCCACTACACGCAGGGTGAGCGCGATGCGTTCGTAACGGCGCGGCAACTGCTGCATCACCCGCTCCGTGAATCCGTCGTCGGGCACTTCGTGGCGATTGTCCTGCATGAAACGCGCCACAGGGTCTTTTTCTTGATTAAGATTCATAGCCATGTTGCTTTAAGTAGTTTGACAGTTTTGCTTTTCCCCGTGCCAGATGCGACTTCACGGTGCCTTCGGGCATGCCCGTGATGGTCGCTATCTTCGGGATAGTCAGGTCTTCCATGTAGAAGAGGGTCAGGCAGGTGCGTTCTTCTCTTTTCACCTGGGCCAGGGCTTCGTAGATGTCGATGCGCGTGTCTACGGGCGGTTGCTCGCAGGTCTCTTCCCTGTCGGGAGGCACGTCGTCGAGTCGCGAAGTCTCCTTCTTGCTGCGAAGATAGTCATAAAGCACATTGTGTGCAATGCGCAGCAACCATGTGGAAAAATTCGACAGTCCCTGAAATGTCCCCAGCCTGAGCCAGGCACGGATGAACGTCTCCTGTGCCAGGTCGTCACTCAGCGGGGCGTCGCCCAGCGTCTGGTGGAGGAAGAAACGCCTCACCTGTGACTGGTGCCGGCTGACCAGCGTGTCGAACGCCCGTCGGTTGTGCGAGATGACTACTTGCGCGATGAGCGAAAGGTCGGTCAGCGTTTTCATTTTTCCTCCGGTGTGGGGTTCTGTATTTCTTCTGTTGAGGTTCTTGCTTGCTGTTCGGGTATTTTTTTCATGCGGAGCTGTTCCTCTCTTTTTTGCAAATATCCGGCTATCGCTTCACCGATACCGATAAAGAACACGAGGAAGCCGATGGACCCCATTTCCTTACCCATGCACGCGGTGAAGAAAGCTGTCAGTCCGATGCCGACAAAGGCCATGCGTATGCCGTGCAGGAGCAGGTTGCGGCTCTGCCGTCTGTCGCCTTCGATGATGTTGCGATAGAGTTCGGCAGCACCCGGCTGTCCTGATGTCATCATCTTCTCGATGAGGGCATATTTGGCGCGTTTGTTTTTGGAACGGAAATAGAACCAGCAGAATATGACGGCAAACGGCACCATAAAGACTAATACAGTGCCTGTGATGGCAACGACGGATTTACTTTTCGCTCTTTGTTTTTCCATCCATTCGACTTGCCTTTGCAGGCGGTCGATTTCAGTCTGCGCCTCTTCCAGCGCTGAAGGCTGTGCGTCGCTTGCGGCAAGTGTGTCGGTCGGAAGGGCGACGGTCGTTGAATCTTGTGCGATGACAGAGGAAACCGGTGCGCTCACAGCCAGCGTGAAGCAGGCAGCGAGCAGGAGAATAATCTTTTTCATGATGTATAAACGTTGTTTGAATGGTTTTTCTATGTGTTAGACGCAGGAGAGCTGTCGGATGGTTGCAAAGGTAGGTGGATTTTTTTCTATAAAAAGACAGTTTGACCTTCCTTGGAATGTGATGTGACTAAACCTTTCTTTCCGCTCTTGGGCGTTTTTTGTTGATATCAATCAAAGATAAAATACAGTGTGAAATAATGTTATAGATAGACAGTGCTATTCATGAATTTTAAAGTCTGTTGTGTTATATAAGCGAACATTTATGAAAAAAACTGGGAAAATGAGTAAAAAAGACAATTATAGACTCGGTATGCAAGATCTGAAGTTTCAGACGGATGAAGAAAAGAGGGCTTTTGAACGTTGGTTGGGAGAAGGTCGCCATGAAGAATTGTGGCAAGAGTGGAATTCTTCGTCGGAAATTCAGAAAGAGTTAATATTATTGCATTTTTTGGAGACCCGTCGCGAGAAAAATTTGAACCGTTTCATGAAAGCGTTGGACGGAACACCGCACAGACGGAATATGTCGCGTTGGACAAAATGGAGTGTTGCAGCTTCTATTTTGGTTTTGGTGGTCGTGAGTATGTCGTGGTGGGTTTTAAATTCAAATAAAAATAGCGGCAAATACATAGCGACTGAATATGAAGCTCCATCGCTGACAGTAGCACCTTCGTTGAGTTACAAGTTGAAGGATGGGGTCTACAATGTGGAATGCCAAGGTGTGAATATTCGCATAGAGCCGGGGCGTGTCGCTTATACTAGGGTTGGACAACAATCAGTCGTAGCAGACAGCTTGCGTTTTAACGAATTGGTTGTGCCGCGTGGACAAATGTGTGAAGTTGAATTGGTTGATGGAACAAGAGTTGTACTCAATTCTGATTCTCGTTTACGTTTTCCCGTGTCGTTTAAAGATAGTTTGGCTCGTCTAGTTTATTTAAACGGAGAAGCGTATTTTGATGTGGCTTCTGATGCTGACCATCCATTTATTGTCAAATCTCCTCATTTGGAAGCCAGAGTCTATGGCACGAAGTTTAACATAAAATCTTATAACCGAGATGCCTTAGGACGTATTATGCTCGAGGAAGGACGACTAAATGTGATAGGACATGACCGCAAGGTGAAGACTATGCAACCAGGTGACTATTATGCTTATGATGGAAGCTGTTTGGTAGAAAGTCGGAGTGGTGTTGATGCTTATGAGGTGACTTGCTGGAGGGACTATAAGTTTTGTTTCAATAACGAAATGCTCATGGATATTGCCACAGATTTGGAACGTAAGTATGACGTGAACATTTATTTCGATAATTATAAGGCGTCGACGTTTCGTTTCTATTCTCGGACGCACCGCTGTGAGCATGTAGAGGATGTACTTGACCTTTTCCATTTTACGGAAAAGATTGACTATCATGTGGATGGGCGCGATATTTATATCAAATTACATGAGTAATAAACCATATAGAGTTGAGAACTTTAAACAGTTATCTTATGAAGAAACATTTATTGATTTTCCGGAAAAGATCTGGTAGGATGTGCCTGTGGCGTCCCATCGGTGTGGGATTGTTTCTGTTGTGTCTTTCTCCGGCTGTGTATGGCGGCATTCTTGACAAGAAGGTGACCGTCAGTGTGAAGAAGGTCACTCTGCAAGAAGCTATTGCAGCTATTTTGCAGCAGACGGATTATGGCATATCTTACAACGTGGATGAGATTTCTCATATCCATGATGTATCGCTGTCTGTTGAAAATGCACCATTTGAAGAGGTTTTGAGTAAGTGCCTTGCACCTTATGGTTTCACATTTTCGTTTCACGGACAAACCGTGGTTATTTCTGCAGTTAGCATGCCTGAACGTGAAGTGAAGGGTATTGTTGTCGATGCAGGAGGAGAGCCATTGGCTGGCGTAAGTATCGTGATTCGTCAGAAAGGGCATGAAGACGTGTATGGCATTACAGATGTTGATGGTCGGTTCAAACTGAAATTGCCAGATGGGGGCAGAGCGAAGATTGTTTTCAGGTTTATAGGATTTAAAGAGAAAATAGTTGAAGCAGATGGGAAACCTATGCATGTAGTGCTTCGTGAAGATACGCAAAAGCTGAATGAAATTGTAAAAATCGGATATTATGATCAGCGTCGTGGTAATTTGACCGGCTCTGTTACTTCTGTGATGATGGATGATATTTTAGAGCCGAATATGACCACAATAGACCAAGCTCTCGAAGGACGTATTCCGGATTTACTTTTCATGCAAAACTCTGGCGAGGTAGGAGCAACAGCGCGTTTGCGTGTGCGTGGTACGTCTACTCTCATAGGTAACAGAGAACCATTGTGGGTACTCGATGGCTTTGTCTTGCAAGACCCTGTCGATGTGAGCGCAGAACAGCTCAATGACCCAGACTATATTAACTATGTAGGCAATGCCATAGTCGGAATTAATCCTCAAGATATTGAACGTATTGACGTTTTGAAGGATGCTTCGGCAACAGCTCTTTATGGTACACGGGCCTCTAATGGTGTCATTGTGGTGACTACAAAGAAAGGTCGTCCAGGTCCTCCATCAATTTCTTATGCCAACAACACGAAATTTACTGTACGTCCCCGCTATTCGGACCGTAATATCAATTTGATGAACTCTCAGGAACGTATGTCGTTTGGTAAAGACCTCTGTGATTTGCATTATGTATTTCCTTCCGGTATGCCTATGGTGGGCTATGAAGGTGCTTATTATCGTTATCAGACGGGGCAGACAACATATGATGAATTTTTAGCCGAGTGTGCACATTATGAAACGACAAATACGGATTGGTTTAAATTGCTTACTCAAGACGCTTGGACACAGCAACATACATTGAGTATATCGGGCGGTAGCGAGTCGACTCGTTATTATGCTTCCATCGGATATACCAGCGAGACGGGAACCATTAAGACTGAATTTGTCGACCGTTATACGGCTTCGATGAACGTTATGACCAACATAACCCGTAATTTGATGGCGAACATCCGTCTTAATGGTAATATACAGAAAAAGAATCACTTGCCTTCAGATGTTGCTGTACTTGACTATGCTTACAACACTACACGTGCTCTTCCGGCTTACAACGAGGATGGTTCGCTTTACTATTATAAGAATCATGGGTATTCTTCGGTGGGCGATGGTTCCAAACATTATAGTCAGTATGGCTACAATATTATCAACGAGATGAACAATACTTCGGATGACTATTCGGGCAACACCTTTATGGTAAGTGCAGACCTGACTTACAAAGTGAAAGACATTGTTGACCTGACGGCTGCAGCTTCTTATTCGCGTAGTTCTACCCTTCAGACTACATGGTATGGAGAAAAAACTAACTATGTGGCAATTTTGAAAAATGGCGAATCAGACGAACTTCCGATTCCCGGTGAAACAGGTCTTTGCGAGCTTCCATACGGCGGTGTTTACAATACGACGAATACGATCAATGAAAGTTTTACAGGGCGTCTTCAAGCAAATCTTCATTGGTCGTTTGGTGACGATAAGCAACATTTGATTACTTCCACCGCAGGGTATGAGGTGAACATGGCACGTTCGAATGGAATTTCTGATCAAACACGTGGCTATTACAAAGACCGTGGTATGAAATATGTCACGATGGACAGTGAGTCGCTGGATGATTTTCCACTTTATAAAGAATGGCTTGCTGCCGGACATCGTTCGCTCACAGCCGGAAAGACTAATCAACTGAGTGGGTATCTCACAGCAGCTTATTCTTATTATAATCTTTTTACCGTGAGCTTAAGCGGGCGTTTCGATGCTTCAAACAAGTTTGGTAGCCGTAGTAACGAAAAGTTCTTGCCCGTGTGGTCTGTTTCTGGACGTTGGAATATCAAGGATACTTTTTTCCCGGTTTCAGATAAATTGGGAGAGTTAAGTATGCGCTTGTCTTATGGTAAGACGGGTAATATGTTGGATGGCGAAACGCCCAACTTACTTATCAATCAAGGGACAATGGATGCTTTCTATGGAGAGAACACGTCTACCGTGGCTAGTTTGCCAAATCCTAATTTGCGTTGGGAACAAACTGACCAATATAACATAGGACTTGATCTGAACCTTTTTGACGGACGCTTGCTTTTTTCCACAGACTTTTGGTACAAATATACGACTGATGCTTTCGCTAGTGTCAATGTTGCTTTAGTTAATGGTGTATCTAGTTATCGCATGAATAATGGTGACATCAAGAACAAGGGATTTTCTTTTTCGATCTCTGGATATCCCATACGCAACAAAGATTGGAAGCTCTATCTTTCTACGAATTACTCTTATGCTAGCAACACGGTTCAGACCAACACTAGTGAGACTTATAACATTGAAAATTATTTGAATGGCACAGCTATTGTGGACGGACGACCTATTGGAACGTTCTATTCTTACAAATATTTGGGATTGAACCCCAATACTGGAGTGCCTATGTTTGACGACTATCAAGATCGCCAGCATCTGCTTGCAGGAAAGACATTGGCAGAGGTTGTACCTCAAGTGATGGTGGAAAGTGGTAATCGTGATCCAGATTTTACCGGTTCGCTCTATGCTACTTTGACTTGGAAGCAATTTTCCTTAAACACGAATTTCAACTACCGTATCGGGTCGAAGATGCGTCTTTTTGCACTCTATGAACCTGTTATCCGTGGTGTGTCGTCTGATAAAAACGTACGTAAAGAATTTGTTAACCGTTGGCAGAAACCAGGCGATGAGAAGTATACGGACATTCCTGTGTTGGTTAGTCCTAGCGATCCGTCATATGCAGATTACAATCAGCATTGGTCCAGTGGTGTGTCGGCTTCACAGTCGGGAGTGCCCACGTTTGCTTACAGTTTGTGGAATATGTATGACGATTCAGACTTACGTGTTGTGCCGGGTGATTATTTACGTCTGAGTAGCCTGACGCTTTCTTATAACTTCACGTCCATGCAGTTGGCATCTACTTTTCTGAAGTCTTTGCGCTTAAGCTTCAATGTGACAAATGTGTTCACATTGGCTTCTAGTAAACTTGATGGACAAGATCCTACGCAGACGAGTTTTACAGGCGTGAATCTCTCGACTCGCCCGTCTTATACGTTCGGGCTGAACGTTTCGTTTTAAAAATAAATCAAGAAAAAATAAAAAGATGATAAAGAACATTTATATATTCCTTTTATGCATAGGTCTAATGTGTGGAAGTACATCGTGTAGTGACTTTCTGGATGCATATTCGCAAGACATGGTCATACCTAGCAGTGTGACCGATTTGGATGAAGTATTGCTGGGAAGTGTTTATATGCCGAGTTCTCAGATTTCTAATGGTCCGTCTGGTACTCGCTCGTGTGGCTTTTTCAATATTCTCGACGATGATGTCAATACCGGTTTGGGTTCGGCCACAGGCGAAAACACCTCCAATATTAATGGATGGCAACAATGTTTGGGGCCCATTTTTGGTTATTATGCTTGGCAAATGGAAGTTGGCGTTAATTACAATGGTACGAGTGTGGCTTCAGATGTAGTTACGTGGAGCGACCTTTATGCTCGTATCAACTATATTAATGTGATTCTTGATGAAATCACTCAGCTTCCCCATGAGACGGAAGACGAACAAGCAACCTATTTGCGTGTGCAAGGCGAAGCCTATTTTCTGCGAGGGTGGTTTTATTTTGTTTTAGCCAATCTTTACGGGGATGCCTATGCACCCGCTACGTGTGAGGAAAAATTGTGTGTACCCTTGAAATTGACTCCTTATGTGGAGCATGACAAGGACAAACCTACACAGTTCCAACGTGCTACGGTCAAAGAAATCTACGACCAAGTGGTAACCGATTTGCTGATGGCAGAAGACTATCTTACGCAAAGTCCGCAAAAGGATGAACACCGTCATTATCGTGCTTCGCTTGAAGCTGTCGATTTGTTGTTAAGTCGTGTTTATCTTTATATGCAAGACTATGTGAAAGCTGAAGAAAAGGCTGATGCTGTGCTTGCAAGTTCCCTTGTACGTTTGGCTTCGCTGTCTTTGTTAAGCTCCACAAGTCCTTTCCTGACAAGTACCAATCCAGAGCTAATCTTTTCACAAGGTTCGAATAATTTGGCTCCCACAGGCATTTTTACAGGGCGTGCCGGAGATTTTTGTGTCACAAAAGAATTGCGTGATATGTATGCTGAGGATGATCTTCGTGGTGAATGTTTTTTTGGTATTGCATCAAACGACAGCATTTCGCTGAATTACAAGTACGAGCGTGGAACTGTACGTTCGCGTGTTTCTGATGTCTTTACGTTACGTATGGCAGAAGCCTATCTCAACAAAGCCGAAGCTTGTGCCATGCAAGAAGGTAAGGAAGCTGAGGCTTGTCGATTACTTAATGAATTGCGTGTCCATCGTATTGAAAATTATGAAGATAAATTGTATAGTGGAGAGGAATTGATACGTCAAATTCGAAATGAACGTCGCAAGGAACTTTGTTTTGAGGGGCATCGTTGGTTCGATTTGCGTCGTTATGCCGTGTGTGAAGAATATCCTTATAGCCGCCAGATTATACATGTGTTCAATGCTATTGGTGATAATACAGCTTATCTTTATACAGAGCTTTACAAGTTGGAAGAATATGATGCGGCTTATACGTTTGCTATCCCGTCAATAGTACTTGAGTTCGATAATGTGCCGATGGAAAATAATCCGCGTGAGGAACGCGAGCCTCTGTCGTCTGAATAAGAATAAATTGTTTAAAAAAGAAACATAATGAAACCTGTCTATTTTTTTATATGCGTCTTGGGCGCTTTGTTTATAGCCTGTGACGATAGTGAGAAGTTATCTAATCAGATTGACTTTTCTTCGCCTTATGTCATTGAAGATGGAACCGATCCTATTCAGCACCGTCGTTACGAGCTGTATAGGGATTATGGTGTATCTGTCTTTTTTAGCGACACAATCTCTCGTACTTATGTAGGAGAAGATTTTTTAGGAAATCCTATATATCGCTATGAGACTATTGACCTGAATTGGGAGTTTACGTCCCATTCCAATGGTTCGATGCAGTATAGTTTTGATTATTTGTTTTTGCCCGAACAACAAAGCATTGCACTTGATTTCGCAGAGAATTTTTTGAGAAAAGCCACAGGTGCAATGCGTCCTTTCTGTATGTTTCTAACAGATACTTTGAAAGTGGCTAACCTTGCTTCAGAAACCATTGAGACACCTGATTACTTGAATAATTTTCGAACGTTGGTCATTGCTCAGGTCACAGGATATGCTTCTGTACAGATGGATTCTCTGAGTACTGTTGTTTTGCGTTCGATGGTCAAAAGCCGTGTTTTGAAAAATGCCAATTTAGTTGCTCGTTTCGGTGCTGTTTCAAGTACTGACAACTATTATAGCCGTCATTGGGTGAATGATGGCAGCAATGATGGCTTGGGTGTTACCTGTCGTTGGATGACGGGAACCGATGGATATACGGCTTTTCGCGTGAATACTTGTTTTGATGAACAAACCGTAAATAACTGTATGGCTACAGGATTGTTTGCTTCGGTCGAAGAATTTGAAGATATGCGTGCTGAGATGTTGGCTGATATCGGCCGTTTTGGTTTTATTTCTGGCTGGGCTACGTCTTCAAAGGTATATTCACCAAACACGGTAGATGAAGATTTGGGTTATTTCATTGATACTATGTTGGAGATTGGAAAGGAAGAATTTGTCAATCGCTATGGAGGTAGCGAACTGGTGATGGAGAAATATGAAATTTTAGTGGACTATATTGAAGGTGAATTGGGTGTAAAAATTTGATGGACAAAAACAAGTAAAGATTATGTTGAAATTGAAACTGCATAAACTGACAGGCATGTTGCTCTGTTGCCTAGCAATTGTTGCCTGCAACGATGAAGACTCTGTGGGCATTACTGTCAACCTTTCTCAAGTGAAGCCTGCGGCGGATTTTACAGATGTGCGAGATGGACACGTCTATAAGTGTATTCAAGTAGGTGATCAGATTTGGATGGCCGAAAATTTGGCTTATTTCCTACCTCAAGGAGGTGCCGATGGGTGCTACACTTATGGGCAGGAACTTTTCGAAATGCCCGCCGAGGATGAAGTAGAGCTTTCTGACGAACAATGGAAGGAAATAGCTTACGCAAAACTTGAAGAGATGAGCGATCAAATAGACCCTTTGTATAGGGATTTTATTAAAATGTATATAGATATGAAGAGTCCTTATTATAGTGAGGATACCGTGTTGGGATATATTAAGGATCTCAGTCCGGAGTATCATGATAAACTTATTGCTGCGCTGGATGAGGCTAAGGCTGATGTTTATTTAGGCTTAGGTCGTGAGGCCATGCTTGCAGCCGAGGAGGAAAATGGAGGCTATTATCCCACGTATGGTTTTCTCTATTCGCTTGATGGGGCACGTGCTGCTGTGCCAGATGGATGGCGGTTGCCTACCGATGCCGATTGGATGAAGCTGGAAGCTACCTTGGGAATGCCTCTCGCAGAACTGGAAAGTATGAATTCATGGCGTGGAAAAGGTGTGGGTGATTGCCTGAAAGCTGGAGGGGGAAGTGGTTTTGAGGCTCTCTTTGGCGGGTGTGATGCCTATGAGTCGTCGACTCCCACTATGCTTTACATTAAAAAGTCTGAATGTGGCTATTTTTGGTGTGATGCAGAACAGACTATAGAAGGACAAGGAGATGATTCCGGGGTTCTTATCGAAGAAGGTGTTGTGCGTCAGGTAGCTATCTATTCTTCTGCTGTTTGGCGTGGAACAACACGTTTGACCAATAATTTTCGTCCTGTGCTTTATAGTGTGCGTTGTGTGAAAGACGCAAACTAACATTGAATATATGCTATGAAATGTTGTTATTCATTAAACAAATATTTTATGAAAACTTTGAAACAAATAACCATCGTGCTTGTCTTGTTTTGGGTAGGTGCATCAACCTCTTTGGCACAGACCGGTAAAAGTGTCTATGGCGATGCTGTAAAAGCCGCTGTTAAAATGAATTACGTCTATGACTATGCTGAAGCTCTTAAACAGGCTAAAGCTGAAGGAAAACTTGTCTTCTTTAACTGCTTTGCAGACTGGGCTGTTCCTTGTCACGGCATGAACAAATATGTTTTTAGTGATCAGAAGTTTTGCGATTTCATGAACGCACGTTTTGTCAATCTTTGGATGGACATGGTGACTGGGAAAGGTAATGAATTGGCACAGAAATACCATGTGAAAACTTTTGCTCATTATCTGATTCTTGATGCAGACGGAAATGTAGTGCAACGCATTGTGGGTGGGTCAAAACTTCCTGAATTTCGTCAGCAAGTGGAGATGGCTCTTTCCGACAGCACTTCATTACAAGGGACTTCACGTCTGTATGCAGCAGGTGACCATTCTAAATCTACTTTATCCCGTTATCTGAAAGCATTACGTGTGGCGGGAGAAGACTCTATGTTTACTGTTGTTGGTAAAGAATACCTGAAATATCTGCAGCCCGCTGAATTGGCGGGGAAAGATGGATGGATGCTTATTCGTTTGGCTATTCCCAATAGGGATAGCAAATTATATCCTTATCTCATTAGTCATAAGCAGCTTTTTGTCGATAGCTTGGGAGCAAAGGTAGTCGATACTTATATAGAATCTCTTGTATGTAGCGATATAATGCGCTATGCTACGGGTGGCCTCTCATATGACAAATCCATGCTAGAGTCCTATGCCAGAACGCTCGACGAGGCTCAGCTTCCTGACACATGTGTGAGCCGTGTACTTTTATGTATTGCTAATTTGCGTGGAGAGAAAAACTATTCGGCCTTGCTGGACTACATGGAATCGCATGGACGTTATCTGACATTTTATCGCGCCAATGTGGAGATGAGTTTTGATTTCTCCGATCTTTCTGAAGTTGACAAAGTGCGTCTTGTGGCCTATCTGGAAAAGGCAGCCGTGCGTGAGGGAGTGGATACTTCTGCCGGAAAGAGTCTTTCGATGTTTGCCCGTCAGTTAGCAAGTGGTGCAGGCATTCAGTTTATTCGTGGCTCGTTTAGAGAAATACTGGCTCACGCAAAAAAAGAGAGGAAATTGGTGTTCATGGATTGTTACACTACGTGGTGCGGGCCTTGTCGAATGATGTCGAGTTTGGTTTTCACACGGAAAGATGTGGGAGATACGTTTAATCCTTTCTATGTGTCTTACAAGTGTGATATGGAAAAAGGCGAGGGTATCGAGCTGGCTAAACGATATAATGTAAAAGTCTACCCCACCATGCTTATTTTGGATGCAAATGGAGAAGTGGTTTACAGTTTTACAGGTGCACGCTCTCCGCAAGATTTGATAAAAATAGGCAAAGAGTATGCCAAAATAGCTGAATTTTGATTGTCGAGAACTAATATGTTACATTCCCTCCACATATTTTCTAGCAAGGAATCATGCGGAGGGAATGTTTTTTTATGTTATGAGTAGTAATATATAGAGTGTAAAATTCTTTTTTAATGTTTTAATTGCAAGATAAACATGGGTTTTGACGGTATTTGTCGAGATACCCATTTCGGCTGCCACTTCGGCGTAGTGCTTGTTCTCGTAATATATTTTTCGTAATACAGTTTGACATTGAGGCGGTAACCTGTCGATTGCTTGGCGAATTTCTTCGAGGTGTTCCATGTGCATCATTATATCTTCGATATTTTTTTCTTTTACTCCAAAGTCTTGCACATTGTCGAGCGACACATATTCATGGTGGTCACGCACATAGTTGAGTACATCGTTTTTTGCACAGATATACAAAAAGGCTATAGTACAGTGAGATAGTTTTCCCTGTTCCCACAATCGGGCAAAGAGGTCTTGCACGATATCTTCAGACACGTTGATGTCATGCGTATATTGGTTTACATATAGTACCAGATGATTGAAGTGCTGGCTGAATAGTTCGATAGCCTTTTCTTTGGCGGTCAACGTCTGTCTGATGGTTCGTGCGTTTTGTTTCACTTGCGAGGTTGGTGTTTTTTGTGTGGACGAATATCTCTTTGCAAAGATATGATTTAACAATGAGAAAAGCTAAGTGCTTTTCTCATTTTTTGTGGACAGAATATCCCCAATCATTCTAACTTAGCAAAGTTTAATCTCAGCGAGGTGCCAATGTGGCACTCCCAAAGTCGTGGGGCATATAAAGATGGAAGTCATAGACGATTAGAAAGCGTCCACCGAGAAGCACAAAATAAAACAAGCGGCGGGTGGGACGGTGAATGCCACGACGGATGTTCCAACACCTACGCCTTCCTTGAGAAGGACGGGGCGGTGGCTTCCCATAAGGTCATCGTCATGGATGACAAGAAGAAAGTGGGAAAAGTTTTGCTTGGGTGCATATTGCCATCAGCAACGCCAAAAGGACCATCCTTGATACCTACATGACATAAAAGCAGAGTTCCTCTAACTTTACTTAACGAGTTTTGTTACAAGTTTAACCGAAGGTATTTCGGATTCAGGCTCTTTGAAGGGCTTGAACTTTGCGCTTGTTCCTATAAGGCTGATTTCAAACATAGGATTTACTGATTAGGTCGATTGAGGATATTCATAAAACTTTTTTATCTTCAATACGCCCAAACGCTTGTGCGAGTGACATTCTTACTCTGGTTTGTCTTCCTTTTTCGTCTTGTTACTACGTCCGGCTTTCAGTAATGGGATGGTAACGCAATTACGGTTCAAGTTTCCTTTCGGGCGGTTTTACTAGGCATTTTCCAAAATCGTCAAACTTCAATCATTAACATTCAATCATATTTTCGTGGTGTGCTCAGTATCTCATTTTTTGTATTATTTTTGCTTGACATAAAAAGGAGTATACCACGATGGCACAACAATTCGGTAATACATGGTGGGGCAACGAATGGTTGCGCTCGCTGACCCATATCGATTACGAGAACCGCATCCCCCGTGGCGCACGATATGCCCGCAATGGTTCCGTCAGGGAAATACAGTTACAAGATAATATCATCAGTGCTAAGGTGCAAGGTAGCCGTCCACGACCCTACCGCGTTAAAATTATTGTCCCGAAGTTTTCTGCCGGGCAGGTGAACAAGCTGATAGATAAATTGGTTGTCCGGCCGGGCATCATCTCCGGCCTCCTCAATCGGGAATTGGATTCGGAGGTGATGGACATCGTCCGGTCGTGCGGCTTGAAGATATTTCCCGAACGGTGGGATGACTTGGAGATGGATTGCAATTGCCCCGATTGGGCGGTGCCTTGCAAACATCTGGCAGCTGTGGTCTATATGTTCAGTCGCGAGATTGATAACAATCCTTTCATCGTGTTCAAAATGCACGGGTTCGACCTCCTGGAAGAATTGAAAAAACGGGGCATCGAAGTGGACAACGTGCGGCAGGATGCGGAAGTGCCGGCCTTGAAAGACCTTGTGACGACCCTGTCCGCTAAAGATGCAGGAATGGAAGTTCCGGCATTTCGCCGCATTGACTTCTCCAAGCTGACAGATCGGTCGGACGCTCTGCTGATGCTTTTGCCTGACAAACCGCCTTTCGTACCACAAGGCAATTTCAAGGAAAGATATGTGGCAGAATTACGCCGCGTGAAAAAGAATGCGCAACGCTTCTTCTCTGGGAAACTGGGGAGGGAAGAACTGTTTCCTATTGCATCTTCCAAACTGCCGGAAAGCATCGGCGTGGATGATGAGATAAGCCTCTGCTTTGATTTCCGATATGATTGGACGATAGAGGGAAAGACGGTTTACGACGAGCGCACGTTGTCTCACGCCCTGCTGCATATCAATCCCGATTTCCTGCCCGACTATCACCCGACTACCATCGCCCTTTACCAAGCCCTATTCTGTGCGCTGCATCTGTTGGACAAGGGGGCGGTGGCTCCACAGTTGCTCCGGTTGTCGGACAAGAACTACTTGGTGCGCTGGATGCCCGCTTATATGGATGTGCAAGCCAAAGAACTGGTGGATGCGCTCGAAGAGCTTGTTCCAGCTTTACTCGTCAAGGCGCGAGCTACCGCTCGTGGCGCAGCCAAGCCTGTGGAACATCCGGCAGAGTTGCTGGTGTCATATTTCCTCGGGATGTTGGTCAAATACTTGTCGGGCAGCTGCGACCATATGCCGCTTCTCTCGTTTTTCTTCAAGGGAGAACGTATGCACTTCGACGGGGTGGGCGAAACCGAAACACCCGGTGGCATACGGTCGTGGACGGCTTCCTATATGCTGACAACATCGGATTATCGCCCGGTATTCAGCGTGGAAGAGAGTTGCAAAGGTGGCTTCGACCTGCACATCGGCGTGGAGGACAAGCGCAAACCGGAGCCGCATACCATACCCCTCTGCGAAGTGTTGGAGGCATCGGAATACGACCGCGAGCGGTTCCGCATTTTGCGAAATTTCACGCTCATCTCCGGGCTGGTGAAGGAAGTGGGGAGCTACATCAACGCCGGCGCGAAAAAGTCTGTCCACTATACCAATGTCTCGTTTGTGCCTTTCTTGTTGCAAGTTATCCCTGTCGTACGGATGCTCGACATCAAGGTAGTCCTACCTAAATCGTTGGGACAGCTCCTTCGCCCCAAGGCGTCGCTTTCCATCAAACGGAAAGCCGGTTCGGACAAAGGCTTCCTCAGCCTGGCGGACCTCTTCGCTTTCGATTGGGAAGTCGCGCTGGGCAAAGATCTTATTCCCTTGGACGAGTTTATGAAACTGATACAGAAAGCCGACGGGCTTATCAAGTTCAAGCAACGCTACATCTATGCCGATGCGGAGACCTTGCAGAAACTGCAAGCCGCCATCGCGCAGGGCGACAAGCTGACTCCTGCCCAAATCCTGCAAGCCGCCTTGACGGGGGAATACGAATCGGCACCGGTGCGTCTGACCGATGAGGTCCGCCAATTAATGGATGAACTGACGCGGCAAGAGCACATCCCGCTCCCTGCCGGACTGAACGCCGCATTGCGTCCTTACCAAGAGCGTGGCTTCTCGTGGATGTACCGTAACAGTCGCATTGGCTTCGGTTCTATCCTGGCAGACGACATGGGATTGGGAAAGACCTTGCAGGCCATCACCTTGATGCTGAAACTGAAAGAGGAAGGCGCATTGGAGCAGGGTCGCATATTGGTAGTAGTACCCACCGGTCTGCTCACCAACTGGCAAGCAGAAATCAGTCGCTTTGCCTCTTCGCTCTCCGTCTTTGTCTACCACGGGGCCGGACGGAGCCTGAAGCCGTTTGATGCCGACATCCTGCTCACTACCTACGGCGTGCTGCGCTCGGACAACGCCAAACTGAAGAAGCTGCCTTGGACGTTGATGTTTATCGATGAGGCGCAAAACATTAAGAACCAAGACACCGCACAGAGTAAGGCCGTGCGTGGCATCCCAGCCACGACACATATCGCCCTCAGCGGCACGCCTGTAGAGAACCGTCTTACCGAGTTTTGGAGCATCATGGAGTATGTCAACAAAGGCTATTTGGACACGCCGAAAGCCTTCAAGGAGAAGTTTGCCAACCCTATCCAGCTCTACAACGACGCCGATTGTGCCGCCCGTTTCCGCAAGGTGACCGCTCCTTTCATGATGCGCCGGATGAAGACCGACAAGAGCATCATCTCCGATTTGCCGGACAAGATAGAGTTGGACGATTATGCCGCACTTACGTCGGAGCAGGCCGCCCTCTACCACCGCACGCTCGACGCAGCCTTGGCGGAAATCGAGGGACTTGATACCACTGACCACGAATCGCTTTTCAAACGTCAGGGACTTATCCTGCAAATGATTCTCGCCTTGAAGCAAATCTGCAACCATCCGGCGCAGTTCCTCAAGAACGGTGATGCCCGCATTGAACTTTCCGGCAAGGCAGAGATGCTGTTGGACCGCTTGGAAGGCATCGTGGCGAATGGCGAAAAAGTGCTTGTGTTCACTCAGTTCCGTGAGATGGGCGACTTGCTGGTGCGCTTCGTCGAAGAACGGTTGGGACAACGCCCCTTGTTCTACCACGGTGGATGCAACGTCCGGCAACGTCAGGAAATGGTGGAGCGTTTCCAAAACCTCCGGAGCGACAAGATATTTATTCTTTCGCTCAAGGCAGCCGGAACGGGACTGAACCTTACTGCCGCCTCACACGTCATCCACTACGACCTGTGGTGGAATCCCGCCGTGGAGGCACAGGCTACCGACCGTGCTTACCGCATCGGGCAGCAAAAGAATGTCATGGTGCATCGTTTCATTACCAAAGACACCTTTGAAGAACGCATCAACGACATGATTCGGCAAAAGAAACACTTGGTGGATATGACCGTGGCAAGCGGCGAAAGCTGGATAGGCAAGCTGAGCAACAAGGAACTGAGAGATATATTCGGGTGAGGTATATGTGCCATTTCATCTTCCACAATTTTTATGCCTTTGCTTGTGAGGAGTTGCTTGACTGAGATACATCGCATATCACAGAAATAGCGAATGTTTCCAATTCATTGCCTTATTTTTTTAGAAATGCTCACAAAATGCTTATTCTCAAAATATTCCAGTTTAATGTCGATTTCTCGATAAAAGCCTGTTTCCCATCCTTCGGAAGGCAGCCGGATTAGGCTTCCTTTCCGTCAGATCTTACCTTCCTTTCCGTCCTCGGGCGGGCTCCTTTCCGCAGTCAGGCCTGTGTAACTCAAAGATTTTGCCTACTTTTGCAGTCGATAAGAAACACCCGAAGATGAAACTACCGGAAACATTTGTCACTTACACCCGTGCCCTGTTGGGCGATGAGGGTTATGCCGCTTTCGAGGCGGCTTTGCTGCGCGAACCACTCACCAGTCTGCGTCTCAATCCCGAAAAGACGGTTGTCGATGCTGCCTCGTCGGCTGTCCGGCTGCGGCCTGTGCCTTGGGCATCGGGAGGATATTATGCTGACGAACGACCTACGTTTACCTTCGATCCCTTGTTTCATGCCGGGTGCTACTATGTGCAGGAAGCCTCCTCCATGTTTGTGGAGCAAGTGCTTCGCCGCTATGTGGACCGGCCTGTCGTGGCGCTCGACCTTTGTGCCGCTCCCGGAGGAAAGTCGACCCACGTCCGCTCGCTCCTGCCTGAAGGCAGTTTGCTGGTGAGCAATGAGGTGATGCGTTCGCGCATCGGTGTGTTGGCTGAGAATCTGGTGAAGTGGGGGCATCCCGATGTGGTGGTGACCCATGCTGACCCGGCAGAGTTCGCTCCGCTGAAGGCGACGTTTGATGTCATTCTGACCGATGTCCCTTGTTCGGGCGAAGGCATGTTTCGGAAAGATGCCGTGGCTGTGGATGAATGGAGCACGGACAATGTCGCGCTCTGCTGGCAACGCCAAAGGCGCATCCTGACTGACATCTGGCCTTGCTTGAAACCGGGTGGTCTCATTATATATAGCACCTGTACCTATAATATATACGAGGATGAGGACAATGTGGCTTGGCTTCGCGATACGTTCGGGGCTGAGCCTTTGGCGGTTCCTGTCTCTCCGGATTGGGGCATCACGGGTGATCTCTCGGGGCGTGGACTGCCGGTCTACCGTTTCCTTCCTCATCACACAGCCGGCGAGGGCTTTTTCCTGGCAGTCCTGCGCAAGCCAGACGGCGAAGAAGAGCAAGTATCGCTCCGCCGGAAGAAGGAGCGTAAGGGAAAGACGCCTGCCGTGCCGACCGGATGCCGTGCATGGTTGCGCGAACCCGATGCTTGGGAGTGGACGTGTGATGGTGAACAGGTCGCGGCGCTTCCCCGTTCGTGGAAAGAGCTTGTCGACTTGCTCAGGCAACATCTCCGTGTCATCTCTGCCGGGGTCCGCGTGGGAGAGGTGAAGGGAAAAGACCTTGTCCCATCCCATGCACTGGCCATGAGCACGGCGCGTGCTGATGCGTTTCCCACTTGTGAGCTGGATTATGCCCAGGCCATCGCATATCTGCGTAAGGAAGCTCTCCAGTTGCCGCCCGACGCGTCGCGCGGCTATGTCCTGGTGACTTATCGTGGCATTCCGTTGGGCTTCGTCAAGAGCCTGGGCTCTCGTGCGAACAATCTCTACCCTGCGGAGTGGCGCATTCGTAGCACCTACCTCCCTGACACGGCTAAATGTTTATAAACATACTTTTTTTCTTGAAATAATGCTAAATAAGTATTATTTTTGGATGCAACTAAATCGATACTCTGGAAAGGAGGAATGTTTATGAAAACAATGACCTACGTTATCGTGTCCTTCCTGATGCTGTTTGCTGGAGCAGAAGGACTTCGTGCACAGGAAGATGTGCAGGCGAAAGTGCTGACCGCCCAAGATTCGCTGGACTACTGCATGCGGCAGGGGCAGAAAGCTTTACTGGCGCGGCAACCGATGGCCGCTTTCCGGTGGTACAGGCGTGCCGTGCGCTATGATTCCCCTTCGGCATTTCTGGCTTTGGGCAACTGTTATTACTATGGATATGGCACGCCCCGTGACTTTGACAAGGCTTACCGCTGGTTTTACAAGGCGGCTTCGCAGGGCAACACCGTGGCTGAATACAGCATGGGCTGTTGTTACTATTACGGACGTGGCGTACATCGCGACGGCAAGCAAGCTGCGGCCTGGTTTCGCATCGCTGCGGAAAAGGGGCATCCGATGTCCAATTTCTACCTGGGATGCTGCTACAAGGACGGTGACGGAGTGCCTTGCAATTATGCCAAAGCTGTGGACCTTTTTGAAAAGGCGGCTGCTGACAGCATCTCTGCTGCAAACTACATGTTGGGCGCACTCTATGAGACAAAGGCAGATGGCTGGCAGGCTAATCCGAAGAAGGCGTTCGACTATTATCGTCTGTCTGCCATGCAGGGTTATGCCAAGGCGCAATACAAGTTGGCCAATTATTATGAGACGGGGAGTGGCGGGACACGTGATTTCTCGCAGGCCCGTGACTGGTATCTGAAGGCAGCTCGCAATGGGGATGCCAATGCCCAATATCGTTTGGGACGGTGCTATTATTACGGATTGATTGGTACGGATATTGATTACGAAGAAGCCTATCGCTGGATGGCGCAGGCTGCAGCTCAAAACTACAGCCGTGCCCAATATCATTTGGGTATGTTGTATATGAACGGTGACGGCGTGAAGCAGGACTACAGCCGCGCTTATGCCAATTTCCGCCGTTCAGCCGAGCAGGGTTATGCCCCGGCCATATATTATCTGGGCCGTTGCTACCTGAACGGCTATGGTGTGACAGCCAACAGGCGCAGTGCCATCGAATGTTTCCGCGAAGCTGCCGAGGCTGGCAATTCGTCCGCTAAAGCCGAATTGTTGTTGCTGGAACCGAATTGATTGATTTGAAGAACAGGATTTTCATGCTAGAAGCTGTAAATCTGCAGACGACAGGTTTACAGCTTTTTTATGTGGCAGTTGGTTGTTTTTCTTCGCTTTTGTCAAATGCTTGGCGGAATGTACATCCGTTTTTCCATTCCGAGCAGCCATAAGCCGTCTTGCCTTTGATGATGTGTCCTTTCCCACAGAGGGGACAAGGTTGCCCTTCAAAGACGGGACGAGGTTTGCGTGGAGCTTTTTTCTTGGCAGCAGCACGGCGTTTGACTCCCTTCTCCACCACTTCGACGATGTTTTCTTGGGTGGATACGCGTCGGTTCGTATTATCGCTGAGCACTTGGTAGACGATGTCGACCACCATTTGCTTGAGTTCTTCGAGGAATTGGCGAGGATCGTAGCTGCGGCGTTCGATTTCACGCAACTTTTTTTCCCATATACCGGTCAACTCGGCTGATTTTAATAATTCTTCGTGGATGAGGCCGATTAGTTCGATGCCGGTGGAAGTTGCTATAAGGTTTTTCTTTTCCTTGCGTATATAGTGACGTTTGAACAGCGTTTCGATGATGGCTGCGCGGGTGGAGGGGCGTCCAATACCGTTTTCTTTCAGCGCGTCGCGCAGTTCGTCGTTGTCCACCAATTTGCCGGCCGTTTCCATAGCCCGGAGCAATGTCGCTTCGGTATAAGGCTTGGGTGGCTGGGTCCATTTTTCATTTAGTTCGGGGATGTGTGGCCCGCTTTCTCCTTTGGTAAAGGGAGGAAGGGTGCGTTCGTCGTCAGAGGGCTTGTCGTTGTCGTCAGATGAGGCATTGGTGGTGTCTTTGCTGAACAAGACACGCCAACCCTGGTCCAGTATCTGGCGTCCTATGACCTTGAATTCTATGCCTCCCGCTTCACCAAATACAGTCGTTGTGGAGAATTTGCAGTCCGGATAGAATACAGCAATGAAGCGGCGTGCCACGAGGTCAAATACACGTCGTTCCATGTCGCTCAGGTTTGTTGGAGGTACACCGGTCGGGATGATAGCATGGTGATCTGTCACCTTTGAATTGTCAAACACCTTCTTTGATTTATTTAGCTTTTGCCCATCAAGCGGCGTTGTGAATATGCTGTAATCGGTGAGCCCTTTGAGTATGCTTGGACATTTGGGGTAGATGTCATCGCTCAGGAATGTGGTGTCGACACGCGGGTATGTGGTCACTTTTTTTTCGTAGAGCGACTGGATGGTGCGTAGGGTGTCGTCAGCCGAATAGGCATATTTCTTGTTGCATTCCACTTGGAGTGATGTGAGGTCGAAGAGGCGGGGAGGAGCTTCTGTCCCATTTTTCTTGGTCACAGAAGTTACGGTGAATGGCTTGTCTTTAATGCGTTCCAGCAAGGTGCGTCCTGTCTGTTCATCCATGATTGGGGGAATGCCCCGATTCGCATCCTCTTTGCGAGTTTTTTTCTTGGCTTGCAGACTGTCTTTTTCTTTGGCTTCTTCTTCCGCCAGTTCTTCATCGCTTTTACGCACAATGGCGGAGAAGAGCGTGTTGCGGTAGGTCGTTTTGAGTTCCCAATATTGCTTGGGGATGAAATGTTCTATTTCTTGTTGTCGATTGACGATAAGTGCTAATGTTGGCGTTTGTACACGTCCGATGGAGAGTATCTGGCGGTTTTGACCATATTTCAGTGTGTAGAGGCGTGTGGCGTTCATGCCGAGCAACCAGTCGCCGATGGCTCGTGACAGTCCTGCTTCATAAAGCGGTTGGAATTCCTTCTGGTCTTTCAGATGGGCAAAACCTTCACGGATGGATTCCTCAGTCAAGGACGAAATCCACAAACGTTTCACCGGACATTTTGCACCCGCTTTCTGCATCACCCAGCGTTGGATGAGTTCGCCTTCTTGGCCAGCATCGCCGCAGTTGATGATGCCGTCTGCTGCCTGCATCAGTCGTTCGATGACTTTGAATTGTTTTTCCACGCCCGTGTCGGCTATCAATTTGATGCCAAAGCGGGGAGGAATCATCGGCAGGCTGCCTAAGCTCCAAGCTTTCCATGAAGGAGTGTATTCATGGGGTTCTTTCAGTGTACAGAGATGCCCGAATGTCCAGGTCACTTGGTACCCATTTCCTTCCAGATAACCGTCATGGCGGTTACGTGCTCCTAAAACTTCGGCTATTTCTCTGGCGACACTCGGCTTTTCGGCTATGCAAACTATCATGTGTATTTTCCTTTTCTATCGAGTGTACAAAGATAGTGCATTTCTCTCACTTGCTTCTCTCCTCGGGTGAAATTCCTTGACCATTTGCAGGCTCAGGACAAGGAAAGAGGGTGTGTCTCAATTCGAAAGGCCGAATGTCGACATACCCTTCTTTTGTATGTTGCAAGATTTATGGAATGGAATATCCGAAGATAGCCATTGTCACGTTTTCCACACCCGGATAAAGAGCCTGATAGTGTGAAGTGAGGTTTCGTCCGAGATAGATTGAGAATGGGCTTGTTTCCCGTGTTTCGGGGATTTGAGGAAAGTCTTGGTTCGGGCGTCCCAGAAAATAGAGTTCCGTCGTCCCGTTATAGGTTAGTTCGAAGTACGTGGCTTGGAGGTCCGGTTCGTACCCTTGCTTGTATGTTCCTTCATACATAGTTTCGGCTGACTCTGAAGAGCTGGCATAGATATGTAAGATTCCTTCATAGCCCGCCTCTGTGATGTCTGTGCGTTCCATGTAGATAACATAATCCGGCTGGATGCGTGCATTTTGCATGATGTCTTCTGTGATGGCCTGTCTCGTCTCTTCGTCGATGTTTCCCTCGATTCGTGTCTTGATGCCGGTCGCTGTGATACGTATCCGCTCCTTGCGGATGACGACTGTGAGCACGGAACTTTTTCCGTTCTTGTCAGTGATGGTCACTTCGGCAGTGCCTTCTTCACCGGTGGCCTGGAGATAGAGATTGTCGTTTTCCAGCGTGAGAGTGAGCAGCGAGGGTACATCGACGGATGCCGTGTAGGGCATGGTACCTCCGGAGAGGAGCACAGACTTTCCGCCCAGATTGGAAATGGAAATGTGGTCGACAGCTTTTTCCCCGACGATGATGTCACCCTGCACGTTGTCTATCAGAAAGCGGATGTCATCCTCGTCGTTACAGCATGTGAATGAAAACGCTGTCAGCAGACAGCATACGAGGTATAGAAATCGTGTTTTCATTTGTTTGTTTTTTGGTGAATTGGTATGACGCAGGCAAATATACGAAAACTCTGTTATCGTGTGTGTTAAAATACCCCCTCCCCATTTGTTTTATAAAGTTTTAACAGTGTGTGCGCAGACATATAAAAAAGACGCATCCCTTTGGACACGTCTTTTGATTTGTTGGAGCCGAAACCGGGACTCGAACCCGGGACCTATTCATTACGAATGAATTGCTCTACCAGCTGAGCTATTTCGGCTTTTCTGCTAAAAGCGGTGCAAAGATAATGCTTCTTTGAAAAAGAGAAAAGAAAAGAAGAAGTTTTTTCACGATTTCTGCATTTTTCTTTTTCCAGCACGCTTTTTGGGGTAATGGCTTTCGATGTATTTGGCCACGTGTGACAGCTTGTCCATGTCGTCAGCGTAACGATTCCACAGTTGCCGCTGTACAGATGAGGCTGGTAAGTCCACAGCCGGGCCGTCTTTCATGAATGGGTCGAGCGAAGCGTAGGAGAGGAGCATTCCGGCGATGGCCTTGGCCGGACGTTTCACCAGTTTCCCCAGTTCGACGACTTCAGGCACTTTCTCGTTCATGGTACTTATGATGAGTTGGAAATAGAGGTTGAGCACCAGTGTGCCGATGCAGAATTCTTCCAAAATGGATGGAGCTTCTTTGTGTGCCTTGCGCGGTTGGGCGAAATACTCGTTCCAGATGGCGGGATTTTCGTCATTATAGATAGGTTCTGTCACGTCGAAGGGAAGTACGGGATACCATTGTTGGAATTTCTGCATGCGCCGGCACAGCGATTCGGGAGTTCTGCCCAGCAGTTGTGCCAGGTTGACAAGTTGTTCGTCTGTGGCCGGCTTCATGCCCTTGGGTTTACTCATGTATAAGTCCAAGACCAAGATGGCCTCTTCGGTAGTCCATTGTTCCGCATTCATATCTATATTGTTGCTTAATGATGGGCAAATATACTTTTTTTCATCCGAATCCGTAGCTCTCTTGTTCGCTATTTTAGAAACCGCTTATCTTTGCACGTATATACATGTTAGAAGGATTGATATTTATATGAAACGAAAGACTAAAAAAGGCAAAGGGATGATGAAGACTTGGCTTGCCGTGTTGGTGGCTTTGGGTGTCTGTTATGTTTTTGGAGTGTATAAACAGACCGGGAAAGTGGATGTGCCTGCCATTCCTTCGCTGTTGCAAGCCGGGGAGAACGCTGGAGGACAGCCGTCACGGCCTTCTTCGGGTGTGGAGGCAGGACAGACATTTGCTTTGCCTGCACCGTTGGACGGTCGTGACGAACACATCTTGCACCATAAAGGCTACGTGGTGTCGTATAATTCCGAATGGAAGATACCCAACTGGGTGGCTTGGGAACTTACGGCTCACGAGACAAAAGCGAAAATGGAGCGTGAAGACACGTTTTGTGAAGATCCTGACTTTTCCGGTCCGCAGGCGACGCTGGCCGATTACAAGCGTTCGGGATATACACGTGGTCACATGGTTCCTGCTGCCGACATGCGTTGGGACAGGGATGCGATGAAAGAGTGTTTCTACTTGACCAACATGTGTCCGCAACAGGCAGCTTTTAATGCGGGCAACTGGGGACAACTGGAACGGCAGTGTCGTGAATGGGCGAAGCGTGACAGTGCCATTTGGATAGTGTGTGGCCCTATCGTCGGACGGTCGTCCAAGCGTATCGGAGCCGGACGGGTGGTGGTGCCCGACGCCTTCTTCAAGGTGGTATTCGTGCCTTATGCGAAGACGCCGCGTGCCATCGGTTTCATCTATCCACATCGCAATAAGAAAGGTGCGCGGATGAGCGAATTCATGATGAGTGTCGACGAGGTCGAACGCCGCACGGGCATTGACTTTTTCGCTTCCCTGCCCGATGAAGTGGAGCGTAAGGTCGAGGCGCAAAAGCCGGCCGGACACTGGCGTTTCATGGATGAGCGCAAAAAAAGATGATGCACGCGTAAGAATGGCAAGTTTCAGGTATTGGTCGGGCGAGAGGCTTTCTATATATTTGCGTCTGATATGAACCTGAAAAGTAGATTGAAGATATGGACCACACAGTTCTCTTGGCTTTAGGACTGACCATGATTGCCGGCCTGTCCACCGGCATCGGTAGCCTGATAGCCTTTTTTACCAAACGTACGAATACGAAATTTCTGTCAGCGGCTTTGGGCTTGTCGGCAGGTGTGATGATATATGTGTCATTCATGGAACTGATGCCGCAGTCGGTCGAGTTGTTGAGCGGCATTTATTCCAAGAAAGAATCCGAAGTGTACATGTTGTTGTCTTTCTTTGCAGGCATCGGCCTGATTGCTCTGATCGACCGGCTGGTCCCTGCCGATGAAAACCCCCACGAGATACACACCGACAAGGAGTTCGGTCAGTCTGCCCCGCTCAAACGCACGGGCATACTGATGGCATTGGCCATCGGCGTGCACAATTTTCCGGAGGGACTGGCCACTTTTGCTTCAGCATTGACGAACATCGACATTGCCCTGCCCATCGTGTTTGCCATAGCCATCCACAACATCCCCGAAGGAATAGCCGTCTCCGTTCCCATCTATCACTCCACGGGAAGCCGTCGCAAGGCCTTCTGGTATTCGTTTCTTTCCGGCATGGCCGAACCAGTCGGCGCGCTGGTCGGTTTTCTATTCCTTCGTTCTTTCTGGACACCGTCTCTTAATGCCCTGCTGCTGGCTTTCGTCTCGGGGATTATGATATACATTTCCTTTGATGAACTTCTGCCCGGGACAGAGAAATACGGGCATCACCATTTGGGCGTGGGCGGCGTCGTGGCCGGTATGGCCATCATGGCCATGAGCCTGCTGCTTCTTTGACAAATCACCAGGTTTTTACACGGTATAGAGGGTAGCCGGGAGCGGAAAGGAATCCGTCCTCGGCTACCCTCCTTTCCGCTCTTGGCTACCCTCTATGCCGTGGTCGGCTGCCTTTGAATCCCTTCCTGGGAGGGAGCGGTGAGGAGGGCGCCAGCTTCGGATTGAATGCTCGTCGGAAGGTTTTTTTCTTGTTGGAATGTGGGGTTCCGGCAACAAAAAGACAAACAATAGTTTCATTTGCAACTATTAGGCTTCTTCCATTTAAAACATTGTTGACTTGTGTTTTAGGCCTGATATAGGGTGCTTTAGTTTTTGAGATTATTAACAGAATGTACAATTTATAATCCGGAAAAAGTAGGGTTTCTCAAATAAAAAACTATCTTTGTGACAGCAAAACATGTTTGATATGCACAAAACAGAAGAAAGTGTGAAAAAGGCAAAGGAGCTGATGGAGGCTGGCAAAATCACTGAAGCCATCCGGCATCTGGATGAATCGCTGTGCGTTCCGGAATTGTCCCAAGCCGACGAACTTTATTATCTGCGCGGGAATGCTTATCGCAAACAAGGCAACTGGCAAATGGCGCTTAACAGCTATCTGGAAGCCATCGCGCTCAATCCCGAGAGCCCGGCAGTTCAAGCCCGGGCCATGATCATGGATATCTTAGAGTTCTATAATAAGGATATGTACAACCAATAAAGTGATTTTTATGGCAACAATTAAAGGGGCTATAGTCGTCGACACCGAACGCTGCAAGGGATGTGGCTTGTGTGTGGCCGCATGCCCGGTGAAAATTATCAGTCTCGCCCAAAAAGAGGTGAACAAAAAGGGATACCCGTTTGCGACGCAAACAGAGGACAAGTGTATCGGATGCGCTTCATGCGCCATTGTTTGTCCGGATGGGTGTATATCTGTTTATAAAACCAAAATCTAAATTTTAACTATATGGCAGAAGATGTTGTACTCATGAAAGGTAACGAAGCCATCGCACATGCCGCTATCCGTACCGGTGTGGATGCTTATTTCGGTTACCCCATCACTCCTCAGTCGGAAGTCCTCGAAACGCTCGCCGAGCAGAAGCCCTGGGAAACCTCGGGCATGGTGGTGCTCCAGGCTGAGAGTGAAGTTGCTGCAATTAATATGGTATACGGTGGTGCAGCCACCGGCAAGAAAGTGATGACCTCGTCGTCCAGTCCGGGTGTGAGCTTGAAGCAGGAAGGCATTTCCTATATCGCCGGCGCTGAGTTGCCCGCGGTCATTGTGAATGTGATGCGTGGCGGTCCCGGTCTTGGCACCATCCAACCCAGCCAGGCTGACTACTTCCAAAGCACCAAGGGAGGCGGCCACGGCGACTATCGTCTCATCGTGCTCGCTCCTTCGTCCGTACAGGAGATGGCTGATTTTGTTGACTTGGCCTTTACGTTGGCCTTTAAATACCGCAATCCGGCATTGATTCTTTCTGACGGTGTCATCGGTCAGATGATGGAGAAAGTGGTCCTTCCTGCCTGGCGTCCGCGCCGCACGGATGAAGAGGTTATCGCCCAATGCCCGTGGGCCACTACCGGAAAGACTAAAGGGCGCAAGCCGAATATCATTACTTCGCTGGAACTCGATTCTGCCATCATGGAACAGCGCAACATCCATCTGCAAGCCAAATATAAAGAGATTAGCGAGAATGAGGTGCGTTTTGAAGAAATCGCCTGCGAAGATGCCGACTATCTGATTGTAGCCTTCGGCTCATGTGCCCGCATCGCACAGAAATCCATAGAGATTGCCCGCGAGCAAGGCATTAAAGTGGGCATCCTGCGCCCCATCACCTTGTGGCCCTTCCCCTCGAAGGAGATCGAGCGTCTGTCACATCAGATGAAAGGCATTCTCTCCGTGGAGCTGAACGCAGGTCAGATGGTGGAAGATGTGCGCCTCTCTGTGAACAATGGAGTCAAGGTGGAGTACTTCGGACGTATGGGCGGTATTGTGCCTGACCCGGACGAAGTGGTGGAAGCTCTCAAGGAGAAACTGATGAAATAACAACGCATTTATGGACAAACAACAAATCCGTAATCTGCTCAATCTCTTATTTATTATCGGGACGGCCGTGACCATCATCCTCTACTTTGCCGTAGACAGTCCTCAGCCGTTCTATTACGCATGCGGCATTTCGCTTGCCATCAAGATGACGGAAGTGGTGATGCGCATGATACACTTCAAGTGAAAACGTAAGACATTATGACTAGAGAAGAAATAATCAAACCTGAGAACCTTGTCTATAAGAAACCGGTTCTCCTCAATGATAACACGATGCACTACTGTCCGGGTTGCAGCCATGGCGTGGTGCACAAACTGATAGCTGAAGTTATCGAAGAAATGGGCTTGGAAGACAAGGCCGTGGGCGTTTCGCCTGTGGGTTGTGCCGTGTTCATGTATAATTATCTCGACATCGACTGCCAGGAAGCAGCCCACGGGCGTGCGCCGGCTGTGGCAACGGCCATCAAACGCTTGTGGCCCGACCGTCTGGTGTTTACCTACCAAGGCGATGGCGATTTGGCTTGTATCGGTACGGCTGAGACCATCCATGCGCTCAATCGTGGCGAAAACATAACCATCATTTTTATCAATAACGCCATCTATGGCATGACCGGTGGACAGATGGCTCCGACCACGCTGCTGGGCATGAAGACTGCTACTTGTCCCTACGGACGCGATGCGAAGATACACGGTTATCCCCTGCACATGACAGAGATTGCGGCCACGCTCGAAGGTACGGCCTACGTGACGCGTCAGTCTGTACAAACCGTTGCTGCTATCCGCAAGGCCAAGAAGGCTATTCGCAAGGCTTTTGAGAACTCAATGGCCGGCAAGGGTTCGAACCTTGTCGAGATCGTATCCACTTGTAACTCAGGTTGGAAAATGTCGCCAGTGGCAGCCAACAAGTGGATGGAAGAAAACATGTTCCCCTATTACCCGCTGGGTGACTTAAAAGATAAGGAGTAAAAGCATTATGAAAACAGAAGAAATCATTATAGCAGGTTTTGGCGGACAAGGCGTGTTGTCGATGGGCAAGATTTTGGCTTATGCCGCCTTGATGGAAGGAAAAGAAGTGAGCTGGATGCCGGCATACGGACCGGAGCAGCGTGGTGGAACGGCCAATGTGACTGTCATTGTCAGCGACGAACGTATCTCTTCGCCCATCTTGAGCAGTTATGACACGGCCATCATCCTCAATCAGCCTTCCATGGCCAAATTTGAAAATAAGGTGAAGCCGGGCGGTACGCTCATCTATGATGGATATGGCATCAGTGAGCCTCCCACGCGAAAGGACATCAGTGTCTACCGTATAGACGCAATGGATGCGGCTGCTGAGATGAACAACATGAAGGCTTTCAATATGATAGTCCTGGGAGGACTTTTGAAGTTGCATCCCATTGTCAGCATAGAGTCTGTGCTGAAAGGGTTGCGCAAGACGCTTCCTGAACGCCATCATCACCTCATACCGATGAATGAAGAAGCCATCCGTAAGGGAATGGAGATCATTCGTTCGCACGAGTGACCGTGTTTTTTGGCTTACTAAAATAGAATAGAGTCTTTTTTTACTCCTCTTCGGAGGATGAGATGATGCCGGATAAGGCGATTGGAGCGATACCAATCATTTTATCCGGCATTTTTTTGCGATGTTAGTCCTTATTTATATGCAGTGTTCCCCTTCTTGGGGTGTTGTCAGTGTAGGGATTGGAATTGTTTGTTTGACTATTTGGAGCTATTTTAAGGTATAAAATAAATAATTGAAGCTGTTAGGCCTTATTTTTATGCTTAAATGTTTTGTTTATGCGGATTATTATATACTTTTGCAATCGTGAATAGCAGAATTGTTTATAGTGATTAGTAAATTTAAGGTTTATGAATGCAACTAACGTATTAGAAGATTTAAAAAGACGATTCCCGAATGAACCTGAATATCATCAGGCAGTAGAAGAAGTACTGAGCACAATAGAGGAGGAATACAACAAGCATCCTGAATTTGATAAAGTGAATCTCATCGAGCGTTTGTGTATTCCTGATCGGGTCTATCAGTTTCGTGTGACATGGGTCGATGATCAAGGCAATGTCCGCACGAATATGGGCTATCGGGTTCAGCATAACAATGCCATTGGTCCCTACAAGGGCGGTATCCGTTTCCATGCTTCTGTCAATTTAGGAATTTTGAAATTCTTGGCCTTCGAGCAGACTTTCAAAAACTCGCTGACGACGCTTCCCATGGGTGGTGGTAAAGGCGGTTCGGATTTCTCGCCGCGTGGCAAATCGAATGCAGAGGTGATGCGTTTCTGCCAGGCCTTCATGCTGGAGTTGTGGCGTCATATTGGTCCTGAAACAGATGTGCCGGCTGGCGACATTGGTGTCGGCGGACGTGAAGTGGGTTACATGTTTGGCATGTACAAGAAGCTTTCTCATGAGTTCACGGGTACGTTGACCGGCAAAGGCATTGAGTTTGGTGGTTCTTTAATACGTCCTGAAGCGACTGGTTATGGCAATATCTATTTCTTGCAAGAGATGTTGAAGACGAGAGGGCTTGACTTGAAAGGAAAAGTATGCCTGATTTCCGGTTCGGGAAATGTAGCCCAATACACGGCTGAAAAGGTCATCGAGCTGGGAGGCAAAGTGGTGACCATGTCCGATTCCGATGGATATATTTATGATCCGGATGGCATTGATAGGGAAAAACTGGACTACATCATGGAGTTGAAAAACCTATATCGTGGCCGTATCCGTGAATATGCTGAGAAGTATGGTTGCAAGTATGTCGCAGGCGCGAAACCTTGGGGTGAGAAAGCCGACATCGCTTTGCCTTCGGCTACTCAAAATGAGTTGAACGGAGATCACGCTCGTCAGTTGGTGGCAAATGGGGTGATTGCTGTGTCGGAAGGAGCTAACATGCCTTCGACTCCGGAAGCGATCCGTGTATTCCAGGAAGCCAAGATTTTGTATGCGCCGGGTAAGGCGGCCAATGCCGGAGGTGTGTCGGTCTCAGGTCTTGAGATGACTCAAAACTCTATTAAATTAGGTTGGTCGAAAGAAGAAGTTGACGAACGCTTAAAAAGCATCATGAAAAATATCCATGAGGCTTGTGTGAAGTATGGCACAGAGGCTGATGGTTATATTAATTATGTCAAAGGTGCGAATGTGGCCGGCTTTATGAAAGTGGCTAAGGCCATGATGGCTCAAGGCATAGTCTGATTTTCGGATTGTTCACTCTCGATCTATGATATGCTAATAGGAGGTGTCTGTATGGATGCCTCCTATTTTGTTTTTTACCCTGATATTTGTTTTTTTTGCCATGACTTGTCACACCCCTGCAACAGTGCGGGAAAAAAGTTTATTGTTAATGGTACTGTCTGTTAACGTTTTACGTATAAGGCTAAAAAAATCTTCAAAAAAAGTCGTATAAAAGTTTGGAGTGTAAGTCAAAAGGCAGTACTTTTGCATCCGCTTTCGATAAGGAAAGCCACCCGGAAGGGGGTGAGAGCGAAGCTTGAAAAAGATGAAAATACAAACGAGTAGTACAAGAGCCCGCCGTTAGCAATATCGGCGGAAGGGTATGAAAAAGGAAGTCAACGTCAAACACCTGGGAGCAAAAGGAAAAAAACGAAAACAAGATATTACAATGAAG
>JACJJM010000239.1 GCA_016900015.1 Phocaeicola coprophilus
TGTCGTGCTAGGGTTCTGAGCGATATGGTGGACGGTTCCTTCTCCGGTAGGCTGACACCGACTGAAATCGATTTTATGATGCCATTGGTTCTAGGAACAACGGCCTCATCTGCTTTGATTCCTGGTGAGACAATTTCTACGTTCTCGGCAATCGTAGACAAGATTGCGGCAATCTACCAATACGATTCATTGCGTGTGAACACGTTCTCAGTCAGCGGTACAGAGGCTCAGTA
>JACJJM010000240.1 GCA_016900015.1 Phocaeicola coprophilus
GTTAATAGCATCGGTAGATTCTTTTGTGATGCGACCAGCCGCAACGTTAGTAATGGTGCGTTCTGAATTTGGTTGTCCTACAGAAACAGTAGCAACAGGACGATGGCCTTTGAAAGTACCATAAGTAATACCATTCACCTCAGAAGTGGCCGTACCTACTGCTTTCTCAGTAGTAGAGAAAGAGCCAATCGCCACATCGTGGTTATTGGTTGCTTTTGCATTTACACCAAGTG
>JACJJM010000241.1 GCA_016900015.1 Phocaeicola coprophilus
GTCCGGCCCCGGCACGGCCGCCACGCCGTCGGGTACCGCGACCGCCACCGGCGCCGGACTGACCTCCCGGCTGACCCCCATCACCGCCGACCCCGTCGCCACCGACCCCGTCGCCGGGGTGGACCGGCACGAGGACGCCGGGCCGCTCGGCGGACCGGTGCGGGTGCCCTGGCTGGACCATCCGGTGCGCCCGGGAACCTGGGTGGTCACCTTGGTCGAATTGTTCAGAGCC
>JACJJM010000242.1 GCA_016900015.1 Phocaeicola coprophilus
GGACAAAGATACAGATGTTACGATGACAGCCACCATCTAAGTGGACGGCAAGACAACAACGAAAGACATTGTACTTAAAGTGAAGAAAGCGACAGAGATGGAAGAAACGACAGATTACCTGTTCGCATATTTCCTGAATGACGGCGGTCCGTCTCAGCAGCAGATCTTCTTTGCGTCCAGCCATGACGGAAACAACTGGATGGATCTGAACCGGAAAGAGGCGGTACTCAGC
>JACJJM010000243.1 GCA_016900015.1 Phocaeicola coprophilus
ACTACATCATGAGCGACGGCGTAAAGTTTTACAAAGAAACCAAGGCCGAAATTGTCAAGCTGGCGCGGAAACTCGCGACGCAGACAGGAATTGGCGTGCCGGTTTATTCGGAAGGGCGGTTGACCGGGAGTAAGCGGGCGGGGTCAATGCACTCGACTGCGCCGTTTGTGAGAAATCCGGCCGGTAATTTGCCATTTTTCAAAGTTAGAAATGCAAAATATAACGGCAGAC
>JACJJM010000244.1 GCA_016900015.1 Phocaeicola coprophilus
GGATACACACGTTCATGTGTTTCTAGTGGAGTGGATACAATATGCTCCTCTGGAGGCAGCCGAATTTTCTCAGTACAAGCACCATATCAACCGATGGATTGTGCCCTATTTTAAAGAGCATATCAGCAGCATCAGTGAGTTGTCCGTTCAAGAACTGGAACAGTATTTTTCCTCACTCAGAAAAGCCGACAATCCACAGATTGCTGGTTCGCAACATTTAATCTCTACCAG
>JACJJM010000245.1 GCA_016900015.1 Phocaeicola coprophilus
ACAGTGGATTAACTGTAAACGGTGGTATCAATTTTAAAACAATTTATCCTTCTGTATCCGCAAGTGATTCAATGGTGGTTATTAATGCTACTGGAGGTATAGGAAAAAGAGTTATACCAACAGGTACAGGTACAGTAACAAGTATTGCAACAGGATTAGGCTTATCAGGTGGCACTATAACCACATCAGGTACGTTATTGGTAGATACTTCAAGTGCATCAATTTTAAGCC
>JACJJM010000246.1 GCA_016900015.1 Phocaeicola coprophilus
GTTTGGATTTAAAGAAAGTAGTTTGAGTAGTTTAAATTCCAACGGTGTAAATGAAGTAACAGTACCTTCAATCACTGCGGTCAAGGTGTCAAAATTTAAAGTTATGTGGCTGTCTTCGTACTTTGTGGATAGACGATTCTTGGTAAATAAGACATCCAATTTCTTCAGTAAGAGTGTAGGTGATGAGAGGGAAGAATATAAATAGTCGTCAGCACCAGATTCATAGAAATC
>JACJJM010000247.1 GCA_016900015.1 Phocaeicola coprophilus
ATCCTACCCCGCGAGACAGAGGACTAGGAGATGAGTTCTATATAGAGATCGACCCTGAGAAGTATCATGGATCTATAGATGTGGGAACAGTTAAGTTCTGGATTCAGCAGGGAGGTTGTCCTCTGGATGGCAAGAGGGAGGGCCGCCACGTTGCAGAACTATTCACAGAGTATCTAGACAAGATGTGCTCAGGAGATAGGGAACGATTAGTAATCTGGGCGAATGGAACT
>JACJJM010000025.1 GCA_016900015.1 Phocaeicola coprophilus
CCCCCTTCGGAATAACTCCAAGGGGACGATGGATGGCATCAAGGACACAGCATGGTTTGTAGCACCTCTATATAAGAATTGTCATTCACAGCGGTGAATACAAAGTACTATGACGGCGCAAATATAGGGAAAAAGAGGATATTAGTTATAATAAAAGAGCGACAAAAAAATAATCTTTTTTCACTTGTTCCAGTTAAAAGGATTTCATTTTTATGCCTTATATCAGATTAGTATATTGATTATCAATGTAATAATAAAAAGTGACACCTCTTATATAGAGGTGCTACAAAACGGTTACACCAAGTGAGAATTCTTTTAGACACCGATTACATATTCTTATTTTTTAAGATTAGGACTCACTCAATAGTCCTACATTCCGGGACTGACACTTCGATGTGGATTAACATAAAATGAACTATCCACAATCTGCCTACATGCACTCAAACACATTCATTATCCCCACCCACTTGTCGGGGACGTTCGGTCGGAGCGTCCGGGAGATGGTATTATTCGCAAACGTTAGCCGTTTTGTACGGTATGCGGACGCTCCGACCGAGCGTCCCGACAAATTGGGTTTAAAATGTTTGTGAATATTCAATTAAACCCAAATCGGTCATTAGACCGCTCAAATGTTCTTTTTTCTAACTAAAGTAAAGCTCTTCGGTTATCTTGCCCACTTCTGCCAGCGTCTTGCTCCCCGTCTTGCCTCGACGTAGCCCGCTACGCCTTCTGCAAGTCGAAAAGCAATACGCAAGACGTGAGTGGACAATCTACCCAAAGTCTAATGACCGATTTGGGTTAAAGGGACACACGACCCATTTCGACACACTTTCCATAAAAGCCGTTGACAAACCATACATACCAAACAAAAAGAGCCAGCTCCTTGTAAAAAAGAGCTGGCTCTCATCAGATAATGTCTAAGAATATCTTATACGATCTCTTAAAGAATTGTCTTTACTGTATCCAACATACCCTTTTCCTGGATAGAATTCAAGAAGGATACGACCATGTCAGTCAAGCCGGGGATTTGGTTCAGGTCCTCGTTCCAGATGGATGTTGCACCCAAAACGCCTTCAGCCACCTTACGAGTGTCACCCGTAGCCCAAAGGTCTTTCAACAGTTGCATGATTTCCGGAGCATCGTTCGGAACGATTTCAGAACCATCAGCACGTGTTCCACCTTTATAATAAGTAATGATTGCTGCCAAACCAAGAACCAATCCTTTCGGCAATTCACCTTTACGCTGCAAGTAAGTCTTCAATCCCGGGAGATCGCGTGTCTCGTATTTCGGGAATGAGTTCAGCATGATGGATGTCACCTGGTGATCTACAAACGGATTGTTGAAACGCTCCAATACATCCTTGGCAAACTGCTGCAACTCCTCTTTCGGCAGATTCAACGTTTCCATCAATTCGTCAAACATGACCTTATGGATAAACTTGCCGACAACTTCATGCTGACAAGCATCACGAACGATATTGATGCCGGACAGATAAGCCACCGGAGAGAGTACTGTGTGAGGACCATTCAACAAAGTAACCTTTCTCTCGTGATAAGGAGCTTCAGAAGGCACGAACAATACGTTCAGGCCAGCCTTGTCTGCGGGGAATTCCTTTGCAATCTCTTTCGGAGCTTCGATAACCCACAAGTGGAAAATCTCTGCCTGAACCACCATGTTGTCATCATACTGAAGTTTTTCTTTGATGGCATCAATATCTTTACGAGGGAATCCCGGAACGATGCGGTCTACCAATGTCGCATAGACACCGCAAGCTTCTTCAAACCAAGTCTTGAATTCTGCTCCCAAGTTCCACAAGTCAATGTACTGATAGATGCATTCTTTCAACTTATGGCCATTCAAGAAAATCAATTCACAGGGGAAGATGATCAGACCCTTGCTCTTGTCACCATTGAAGGTCTTGAAACGATGATAAAGCAATTGAGTCAGTTTGCCCGGATAAGAGGATGCCGGCGCATCGTCAAGCTTGCAAGAAGGATCAAAAGCAATACCGGCTTCAGTCGTATTTGAAATAACAAAACGCATTTCAGGTTGCTCAGCCAGTTTCATATACTCTTCAAACTGAGTATAAGGATTCAGGGCACGGCTAATGACATCAATCATAGTCAAGCTGTTTACCACATTGCCCTTGTCCAAACCTTGCAGATTGACGTGATATAAGCAGTCTTGCTTATTCAACATGTCAACCATTCCTTTGGCAATCGGCTGAACGACAACAACACTGCTGTTGAAGTCTGTTTTCTCATCCATGTTGTAAATGATCCAATCAACAAAAGCACGAAGGAAGTTTCCTTCACCAAACTGAATAATCCTTTCAGGACGTTGAGCCTTAACGGCTGTTTCTTTGTTTAACGGTTTCATAATATGTTAATATTAAAAATGTGATTTACAAATTATACGATTCAACATAGTAATCGATATTCTCCTTTATCAGAATATCCACAGGCATATAACAGAAAGGCGGAACATCCCGCTTGAACACCAACTTGTCCACCAGCATCTTAATGCTGCTATATCCTTGCATGGCCGGACGTTGGCCTATCAGGTAATTGATCACGCCATCCTTCAGCAGCTTCACATTCTGAGGCAGCAAATCATATCCAATCAGACTCCGAAGAGGATGATTGCGCTTCTTCAAATACTCTCCGACTCTGTACACACGGGAATTGAACACGACTCCTCCGCTCACAGACGGATGTTGCTCAAAGAATGTATCCAGAATCTGGTCATTCTCATCGCCATCCCGCTTCAAGATGACGTCATATATCTTCACATTCAGATGTTGTTCTTGAATATATGCATTAAATCCCTCCAGACGACGCTGCATCTGGAGTTCTTGTGAATCCGGGTTCTTTTCCGTGCTCAACAGGACAATCTCCTGACCATCAAATCTTGTGTCACAAAAGATACGCGCTGCAATATACCCGCTACGAAAGGAATCCTGCCCGACATACGTCAACGCTCCGGCTCCTTCCACATTCACGTCTATAAAAGCAAACAACGTGCCTTGCTCTTTCAGACGCCGCACCAGGTTAAAAGTTTCAGCATTGTAATTGGGAGCAATCAGAACCGCATCAAACGTTTTCTTTAGCAGATTCTCGCCTTCAGCCACATAAGAGGCTTTATCGGAATGGTCATAATAGATGAAATCCAAACTGATATTGAACGGCATAACTTCTTCCAAGGCTTTCTTTACGCCGTTGGCAACCGAACACCAATAATCATTCGTCACATATTTAGGGATGAAACACCCTAAGTGATACTTCTTTTTACGCGCCAATCCGATGGCATACATATTCGGCTGATAGTCGATGTCTTTTAATATTTCCTCGACCTTCTTCTTACTGCTTTCAGAAACTTCGCCTCGCTGGTGTAATACCCGATCGACTGTACCTGTCGATACGCCAGCCATTTGCGCTATATCTTTTATTGTGTATTGTTTTTTATCCATAGTCTTTTGCTTGTTCTAAAGCATCTGTGTTTTCTAAAGGCAGTAAAATCATTAAATTTTGCTACAAATATACGAACTTATTTTGCTATGACAAATAAAATATCTATTTTCGTGTTCGATAACGGTTAATAAAGTTAAATCTATGTTTTAGAGCATAAGTTTGGCAATATTAGCCAAGTTTTGTCCAAATTATGTACAACTTATATTTACTATACACGATTTAATTCTAAGTATTATGAAAAAATTTATGGATGAGAACTTTCTGTTGCAAACGGAGACTGCACAGAAGTTATACCACGAACATGCGGCCAAGATGCCAATCATCGACTATCACTGTCATCTAATCCCCAAAATGGTAGCAGAGGACTATCAATTCAAGTCTATCACCGAAATCTGGCTGGGTGGTGATCACTATAAATGGCGTGCAATGCGTTCCAACGGCGTCGACGAACGTTACTGCACAGGAAAAGATACTACGGATTGGGAAAAATTCGAGAAATGGGCAGAAACAGTCCCCTATACATTGCGCAACCCGCTCTATCACTGGACTCATCTGGAACTGAAAACGGCTTTTGGCATCAACAAGATTTTGAATCCTAAAACAGCACGCGAAATCTTTGACGAATGTAACGAGAAGCTCCAAAAGCCGGAAATGTCTGCACGCAACTTGATGCGCCGTTATCATGTAGAAACCGTCTGCACGACTGACGACCCCGTTGATTCGCTGGAATATCACATCCAGACCCGTGAAAGCGGATTTGAAATCAAGATGCTTCCGACATGGCGTCCGGACAAAGCCATGGCTGTGGAAGTGCCGTCCGAATTCCGCGCATATATCGAAAAGCTGGCAGAAGTCAGCGGCGTGGCTATCTCCAAATTCCAGGATGTCATCGACGCTTTGCGCAAACGTCACGACTTCTTTGCGGAACAAGGTTGTCGCTTGTCCGACCACGGTATTGAAGAATTCTATGCAGAAGACTATACACCGGCTGAAATTGAAGCTATATTTAATAAGGTATATGGAGGCCAAGAGCTGACAAAAGAAGAAATCCTGAAATACAAATCAGCCATGTTGATCGAATTTGCCATCATGGACTATGAAAAGGGATGGACACAACAGTTCCACTACGGAGCTATCCGCAACAACAACACGAAGATGTTTAAGTTGCTGGGACCTGACACAGGCTTCGATTCCATCGGAGAATTCAACACCGCAAAATCAATGGCGAAGTTCCTTGATAAACTGAACACACAAGGAAAACTGACCAAAACAATCCTCTACAACCTGAATCCTTGCGCCAATGAAGTCATTGCAACAATGTTGGGCAACTTCCAGGATGGATCTGTGCCGGGCAAAATCCAGTTCGGTTCGGGATGGTGGTTCCTCGATCAAAAAGACGGTATGGAAAAACAAATGAACGCATTGTCACTATTGGGTCTGCTGAGCCGCTTCGTCGGAATGTTGACAGACTCTCGTTCATTCCTCTCATATCCACGTCACGAATACTTCCGTCGCACATTGTGCAACTTGCTGGGTAATGACGTCGAAAACGGAGAAATCCCCGTTGAAGAAATGGAACGCGTGAATCAAATGGTAGAAGACATCTGCTATTACAACGCCAAGAACTTCTTCAACTTCTAACAAATTTTCCTCATCCTGATTATAAGAGGGCATCTTTTCCTATGAGAAGATGCCCTCTTCCTGTGATTAATCCGTTAACTTTGCACGGGAATTTTTCTAGTTTATCCATACGCACATGAAACGAATCATACTCATCACCGGAGGACAACGGTCCGGCAAAAGTGCTTTTGCTGAAAAAATGGCACTCAGCCTTTCCCCCACCCCGGTCTACCTGGCCACAGCCCGTGTATGGGATGATGAATTCCGGCAACGCGTCATCCGGCATCAACAGAATCGGGGACCCCAGTGGACCAATATCGAAGAAGAAAAAGAATTGAGCAAACACCAACTTGACAAAAGGACTATCGTCATTGATTGTGTCACATTGTGGTGCACCAATTTCTTTTTTGACCTGCATTCTGACGTAAGCTCTGCACTCGAAGCCGTCAAGGCAGAATTCGACCGATTTACTGCGCAAGATGCGACTTTCATCTTCGTGACCAACGAAATCGGACTAGGAGGCGTTTCTGAAAACAAACTGCAACGCCAATTCACAGACCTCCAGGGATGGGCCAACCAATACATCGCATCGCATGCTGACGAAATGTATCTTCTTGTCAGTGGAATACCTTTAAAAATCAAATAACACAATGAAAACTTTTCGCATAAACACACCCGACGAAAACATACGTCCTGCACTTATCGATAAAATCAACGACTTGACCAAACCTAAAGGAGCATTGGGAAGGCTGGAAGAACTTGCCCTTCAAGTGGGATTAATCCAGCAGACCTTGTCTCCTGCCCTGCACCATCCCTGCAATGTCCTCTTCGGAGCTGACCACGGCATCGTGGAAGAAGGCGTGAGCTTCTCACCGAAAGAAGTGACCTGGCAGCAAATGATGAACTTCGCTTACGGCCAGCGGGGCGGAGTAAACTTCTTGTGCCGCCAACATGGATTCAGCCTGAAGCTTGTCGATGCAGGCGTGGACTATGACTTCCCTCCCCAAAGCGGCATCATCGACATGAAAGTACGCAAGAGCACACGCAACTACCTGCATGAAGCGGCCATGACATCCGAGGAGATGAACCTCTGCCTGGAACGGGGGGCCGAGGTCGTCAGACGTTGCCACGAAGAAGGATGCAACATCATCAGTTTCGGCGAAATGGGTATCGGCAACACTTCCTCATCCTCTCTCTGGATGCATGCCTTCACGGGCATACCTTTGGAACAATGCACAGGTGCCGGCAGCGGACTCAGTTCGGATGGAATACGCCACAAATATAACGTACTAAAGGCCGCATGGGACAATTATCAAGGAGATCATACAGCCGAAGAAATTATCCGTTACTTCGGTGGATATGAAATGGTGATGGCTATCGGCGGAATGCTGCAAGCGGCAGAACTGCACATGACGATTCTCATCGACGGGTTTATCATGACCAACTGCTTGCTGGCGGCAATCCAGCTCTATCCGGCAGTTCAAGCCTACGCTATCTTTGGCCACCAAGGTGACGAAGCCGGACATAAACTCGTGCTCGACTATATGCAAGCACGCCCATTATTGAACTTAGGCCTGCGTCTGGGAGAAGGCACCGGAGCCATCTGTGCATACCCCATTGTAGACTCGGCAATCCGTATGCTCAATGAAATGGATACGTTCAGCCATGCATCTGTAACTAAATATTTTTAATTCAAACCTGGCCTCTTATGAACCGGATATTGGCAGCTTTCATGTTTTTTACCCGCCTTCCATTCTGGCGTATCAAGCAAGTGCCGGCAGAATGCTTCAAGCATGTGGTCAACTATTGGTCATTTGCCGGATGGCTGACAGGAGGAATCATGGCCGGCGTCTACGGCCTGGCCTCCTACGTCTTCCCGGCTGAAGCAGCTGCCATCCTGGCTCTGGCCGCACGGCTGCTCGTGACAGGCGCCTTGCATGAAGATGGGCTGGCAGATTTCTTCGACGGCTTCGGTGGCGGCACTGACCGCTCACGCATCCTCGCCATCATGAAGGACTCGCACATCGGCAGCTACGGAGTCATCGGTCTCATCTGCTACTTTCTACTGCTGACTTGTCTCATCGCAGCGTTGCCTCCCCATCTCGCTGTATGCGCGCTGCTGTCATTTGACGCTTGGAACAAATTCGTGGCGGCCAACCTGGTCAACCTCCTGCCATATGCCCGCAAAGAGGAAGAAAGCAAGGCTCACACCGTCTACGACCGCATGAAGCCGAAGGAGTTCCTGCTCGCAGCTCTGGCCGGAATATGCTGGATGCTCATCCTCATGCCACCATTGCTTTGGCCGGCAGCATTGTGTCCTCTCGTACTGTTTTTCCTGCTCGTCGCTCTCATGAAAAGAAAGCTTGGCGGATACAGCGGCGACTGTTGCGGAGCCACGTTCCTGCTCTGCGAACTCTCTTCTTATGCAGGTATCTATCTGATTTACGCTCTAACCGAACAACTATGAAACTGACATTCATCAGACACACCTCAGTCGATGTCCCTAAAGGAACATGCTACGGCCAGACGGATGTGCCCCTGCGCGACACATTCCTTCAGGAAGCAGCCGAAGTGTCAATCCGACTGGAAGGGTTGACATTCGACAAAGTCTATACAAGTCCTTTGAGCCGCTGTACCCGACTGGCCGACCGGTGCGGCTTCAAAGAAGCCGAGCGGGACAACCGATTGCTGGAACTCAATTTCGGTGATTGGGAAATGCAGCACTTCGACGACATCAAAGACCCTCATCTGCAAGCATGGTATGACGACTTCCTGCATGTGCGCGCCAGCGGAGGAGAATCGTTCGAAGACCAGCGCAACCGGGTCGCGTCCTTCCTGGACGAACTGCGACGGAAACCCTATCAGCACGTCGCACTATTCACCCACGGAGGAGTCATCCTCTGCGCCCAACTTTATGCCGGACTGCTCCGCGAGGAAGATGCCTTCCAGTCGCTGACACCTTATGGAGGCTGTGTGACGATTGAAATCGGACGGTAAGGACACCCCTTCCCATCAAGACCCAAGTGACGATAAGACATAGCGAAGGTCGGGACGAGGGACAGGCGAAGAAAACGTATGGAGAATCAATAAAAAAGCGGATATACCACAGTGCCGGTCTGTGACATATCCGCTTTTGGTTTTCAAATGGTCTTTTACAATGGGATTATCGCTTCCTCAGCTCCATCGCCTGCTTGCCATCGACGTAAAGGACCAGATTGCCATTGCCCAACTGTCCGTAGCGATCTGCTTTACCCAACACTTGCAGGATGTTGTTTTCCAATGTCATATCCGGACACATCATGCGTGTCGAGGCTACATTCTGAAATGTGATGGACTGCTTCTGTGCATCATTGATGATGAAGCCGCCACGAATCGTGTTGCAACCGGCACAACCACTAATGCTCTTTTTCGCAACATCAAAAGCCAGGAAAGGCTGTTTTTCCACTTCGGCCGGCACATCTTCACCGTTCACCTTCACGATGTTCCATTCACCATTCAAGTCCTTTAATGCCATCTCTTGCGAACGTTTTTTCAATATTACCACAGGACGTTTCTTTTCATTGCACAACGCCACTTCGTCCTTGCCAAGTGACTTGTATCCCTTCACTTGTCCCAACGCATTGAGCACATTGCGCTCCACATCCATATTGGGACCGGCCATCATCGTGCTTGCCATCTGGCCCAGGTCCAAAGTCCCGGCTTCAGCATTCTGCTTGAACGCTCCCATTATATTATTGCAGCCCGTATATCCATAGACACGGCCATCTTCCACATTAAAACCGATATAAGGCATCTCCTTGATGGTGATGGCACTTCCATTGACTTCCGTGATGCTCCATTCGCCATCAAGATTGACGGGAGAAGTCACAGCTTGATTCTTGGAGGACTGGCATGACGCCAATGCGATAAATGCCATTGCAACTACGGGTATAATCTTTTTCTTCATACTATTCTCGTTTTAAAATTTAACATAAATGATTCTTTATGCAGTAAATCATCCAAAGCACGAAATACTGCTCCATCGTTTCTTAATAAATAATAAACGGCTACGACTTGTCCTTGTGCAATGACCATTGCCCTTCTGAGGACACCAATATATAAACCTGGTAGCAACTGGCTTCATCCGGAATGCACAACGAAGCTTCATACCAATAGCCGTCATTGTCCACATCGATGAAATCCATATCACTCAAGACTGCACTTTTCAAGAAATTAGCGTCCACCATGGACTCAAAATCCTTTTTCGTAAAGTCGCGTGCAAACAATGACTGTTTGCCTTCATACACACAGAGATGAATCACATTGTCATAAAACACTTGTTCGATTTTCATTCCGTTCTCATTGTAAGAAGACTTATAGACTTTCATGGTTGACGGATTGATATAGACATATCCATGATAACGATGCCCGTCAAACATGATGACAGAGTCCTTTTTCACCACTCCGTCATACAGGGCAATCGGTTCCTGCATGGCCTTTACAAATTCAATGGAATCCAATTCATATTCAGAGCGGTGGAGCTTAATCAATTCTCCGGTGATGGAATGATACCAGAACTTGCCATTTTCCAAATGCACAATCTCGTATGACACCGTGTCCGCACCGCAGATAAGCAGTTGTCCATCCACTATCTTAAAATACAACGGACGTGATTCGTCCCCCGGGTAATACAGCGAATCTCCTTCTGCACTAAACTGCACAGCATCACTTCCGTCATCGGCCCAAATACCTTGCAAGGCTTGTTTCATCTGTACATTTTCGTGCGACATCGTATCCGTGGCCTTATCCACCGACTGTGAACAAGCTGACAGAGCGGCCACCACTACACCCACTCCCAAAAGCAAATTAAAAATCTTATTCATAAGTTTCCGCATTACGCAGCCAGACTGCATCCAGGTCCTTCTCCGAAAGTAACATTTGTCCCTTATCCATATTCCAGTCTATTGCGATGTCAGGATCATCAAAACGTATAGACGCTTCCTCCTGAGGCGCATAGACATTGTCCACTTTGTAAGTGAATACAGCCTGGTCGCTCAACACCAAAAAGCCATGGGCAAAACCACGAGGTATGAACAGTTGGCGTTTGTTCTCTTCACTTAACTCCACAGACACATATTGTCCAAAAGTCGCAGAATGACGACGGATGTCGACAGCAACATCAAGCACTTTCCCTTTAATGACTCGCACCAGTTTGGCCTGACTAAATTTTCCTTTCTGATAGTGCAATCCTCTCAGCACGCCAAAGCTCGACATGGATTCGTTGTCTTGTATGAAATCGATCTTTCCTATTTGTTTCTCAAATTCTTCCTTCTTAAATGCTTCAAAGAAATAGCCACGGGCATCTGAAAACACTTTCGGCTCGATAATCCATACACCTTCGATTGCAGTAGAAATATAATTCATATTTAAGTAGCCGTTAATTTGGTCGTACAAAAATAGGAAAATATCACTGATGATGCATCGTTTTCATTAAAGAAATTTAATGGAGTCGAAATGTGACATCTTTCAAATGAAAAGGCTACATTTGCAACATGAATGAATTGTTACAACATATAAAAATACTCTTAATCGAGAATGAATGTGTCATCATCCCCGACTTTGGCGGATTCATAACTTACTATTCTCCAGCACAACATTGCGATGAAAAGCACCTGTTTCTTCCTCCTTATCGCACGGTGGGATTTAACCCCCTGCTCCAGATGAATGACGGTCTGCTGATCCAGTCGTACATGCAAGAATACGAAGTAAGTTACCCGGTCGCTCAAAAAATGGTGGAAACTGCCGTAAATGAATTGTGCGACGTGCTGAACAAAGAAGGACACATACACATCAACGGCTTGGGCGAACTGTCGCTCAATGTGGAAAACACATTGGACTTCCGTCCTGAAAAGCATGACATAACAGCCCCTGCACTCTATGGTTGGCAAGCATTCGAAATGAAAGAAGTCAAAGAACTCCGCCCGGCAAACAGGATACAGCCGGCAAGCCTGACTCCTACAGAGGCACAGCGCCATAAAAAGCCCAACACACTGGTCATCAATGTAAACCGGACGTGGCTCAACAACATTATTGCCGTAGCTGCTGCTGTCATCCTCTTCTTCCTGCTCTCTACTCCCGTAAGCAACACGTATGTGGAACCCGAAAGCTATGCATCCCTAGGATATGCAGGATGGTTTGAGCAAATACGCAAACAGTCACTGGCCACCACGCTTATGGAGTCTACACAGACCCCCGTACAGAAAAAACAACAAACCAAAAACATACAAGAAGAGAAAATCCAGCTGGTGTCCACACCCAAAGTGACTCCACGCCAAGCGACCAAACCAACAACAACACCCAAGAAACAACAGGCAGTCCAACCGACCAAGACTGTACAAAAAGCGACAACGACTCCGACGGTTGCCCCTACAAAAACCAGCCAAAAACAATATCACATCATAGTGGCCAGTGTCGGCAATCGTAAAGACGCCGAAAACGCGATCAAGGAACTTGCAAGCAAAGGCTATCCCGGTGCCACTATCATCGATCGTGACGGACGTGTACGTGTCGCATTAAAATCCAGCTCGGACAAGGAAGCACTCAATACGCAAATGCTGCAGTTAAGAAAGAAAGAAGAGTTTAAAAATGCGTGGATGCTCACGACACGAAACTGATTTCAACACCTTACCTCAAGAAAAGAAATGAAAAGAGTACGATGCCCCAAATGTGACCACTACATCATCTTTGATGAAAAGAAATACACAGAAGGACAGTCACTCATCTTTGTATGTGACGAATGCAAAAAGCAATTCAGTATCCGGATTGGCAAATCCAAATTAAATGAATTGCAGAAAAACGAGAACCCTGACGAACAAGAAAATAAAGACAACTTCGGAAGCATCGTTGTCATCGAAAACGCCTTTGCCTACAAACAAGTCCTGCCACTCAAGGAAGGCGACAACATCATCGGTCGACGCAGCAAAGGCATGGACATCGAAGTGCCCATCGAGACCAATGACCGAAATATGGACCGCCGCCACTGTGTGCTTAATGTAAAACGTGACAAACAAGGGAATGTCATCTACACACTTCGCGACAACAACAGCCTATGCGGTACATTCCTGATGAACGAGCTGCTAGGAGACCATGACCGGGTACGCATCGAAGACGGTGCAATCCTCACACTTGGCGCGACCACAGTCATCCTGCGAGCTGCAGAAAACAAAGACGCTTAAATCCTTTTACCCATGCCCTATAAACTATTGGTACTCGACCTGGACGGCACACTGACCAACAGCCGCAAGGAAATCACTCCCCACACACTCGAAACACTCATTCAGGCACAAGAGCAAGGAATAAAAATCATTCTGGCCTCAGGACGCCCCACCTATGGAGTCGCCCCGATCGCAGACAAACTACGCCTGGCCGATTATGGCGGATACATCCTGTCCTACAACGGCAGTGAAATCATGAACTGGACCAACAAGGAAATCCTGTATGAAAACCGCCTAAAGCCAGAATTGCTACCTTATTTATATGCATGCGCAAAAAGCTATCAGTTCCCGATTGTCACTTACCACAACGAGTTTGTCATCACCGAATACCCTGATGACGAATATGTGCAAAAGGAAGCCATACTCAATGTCATGCGCCTTCAAAAAGTTGACAACTTCCTGGATGCCATCCGTTTTCCGATAGTCAAATGCATGATTGTGGGAGAACCGTCCCGGCTGGTCCTCCTGGAACAGGAAATGCAAGAACGCCTAAAAGGGCAAATGGGAGTCTATCGCTCCGAGCCTTATTTCCTCGAACTTGTTCCTGACGGCATCGACAAGGCCAAATCGTTGGCCGTCCTGCTGGAAAAACTTTCAATCAGCCGCGAAGAAGTGATAGCCTGTGGCGATGGTTTCAATGATGCTTCCATGATACGGTTTGCCGGTTTGGGTGTAGCTATGGCGAATGCACAGCCTCTCGTGCGCGAACAGGCAGACTATATCACACTGTCAAATGACTGTGACGGCGTGGCCCATGTCGTGGAAAAATTCATCTTTCAGCGACCGTTTTGAATTTATAAATACGCAAACGTTTCTCAATAGTACAACTTACATACGAATGACCGTCGTACACAGCCGGGCAATGGTCTCCCGATGAGTGACAAGTATGAGCGTCTTCCCTTCCACCTGCCGGGACAGACGTTCCAGAAGAAGCCGTTCCGTCACATTGTCCACCGATGATGTCGGTTCATCCAACAATAAAACTCCACCCGGCCGAAGCAAGCCACGGGCGATGGCAATGCGTTGTGCCTGTCCCTCGCTCAAACCGGCTCCGTGTTCCCCGCAACGGGTGTCAAGTCCGTCGGGCAAAGCATAGACAAAGTCGGCTACAGCCGTATGGAGTGCAGCACGAAGTTCATCCTCCGTTGCTTGCGGATTCCCCATCAACAGATTGTCCCGGATGCTTCCGCTTACCAACGTATTGCCTTGGGGCACATAAGAAAGATTGCAACGCGTGAGCGGAGAAGCTTCAACCTGGCTGACCGCATTGTAAAACATGATTTTTCCTTCATCCGGATGCAGCAATCCCAATATCAAGCGAAGCAATGTGCTCTTCCCCACCCCTGTCTCACCAAGAATGACAGTCAGACTGCCCGGAGCAAAGTCATGACTGAAATCAGCCAGCACGCGGCGTTCATTTCCAGGATATGCAAACGACACTCCCTCCGCCCGGATACCCAGGCAACCATCCAGGCGCACAGACACACCTTGTCGTTCCAAAGGCAATGCCTGCAATTCAGCCAGCCGCTCCGCGGAAGTGAACACCCGGATGAAGGAAGGAATCTGACGACTAATATCCACCATAGGACGCTGCACCTGTGCCACTAATTGCAGAAAAGCTGTCATCATGCCGAACGTGACACTCCCATCACGCAAACCAAAGATACCCCAAAGGAAGGCCACGGCATAACCGACAGCAAACCCAAGCTGCACCATCGAGCGTGAAAAGATGGAAAAATCCGTACGTTCCATGACCTTCCGCTGCAAAACCGACTGACACGACACCAGTTTGCCGACAGCCCGCGAGGTATATTCCAGCGTACGAATCAGGATACGATGCTGGAGATGCTCTTGCAGATGACTTTGGACCTGGCTGTCCATGTCCCGAATCTCACGCGACATGCGCCGCATACGCCGCACATAACTTTTGCTGAACAGCAAAGCGACAGGCATAATAAATATAATGATACCAGCCAGACGCATATCGAGACGGGACAGAAAATACAATGCACCTGCCAACTGAACGATGGTGACCAACACAGCCGGAACTGTACGGCACAACGCATCCGTGACCGTCGCCACATCCTCCTCCAGACGGTTCAGCATGTCGCCGGAATGAAGTTTCTCCCGTCCAGTCCACTGGCTCTCCATCATGTGGACAAACAACTTGCGGCGCATTTCGTTCCGCATTTTGATTTCTGCACGGCTGGCCATGCGGCTTCGCATGATAGACAGTCCAAGTTGCATCACGATGCAAGCCACCATCCATCCGATAAACAGCCCCAAGTCATCGCCGGACTCCCCCGTAACAATGTCAATCAAATGTTTGCTGATATACACAGAAAACAGCGAGACACCCACATGGAGCATTCCCGCCAGCGTGCACCACACGACAAGATGCTGATAGCCCCGAGATGCATTCCCAAGCCATCGTACACAGTCTTTTATTTGCATAATGCCTGATTAAATAAATTGAATGCCGCAAACGTCCCTACAAGTATATTATTGGACAGGATAGATGTGTTTGAGTGCATGCAGGGCGATTGAGGATATTGAGTTTATGTCTGACGACTCACAATCCGGCAACAACTTCAAGCGAAAGACCGGTCAACCGGGCTATCGTCTCCGGTGCATATCCCGCCTGCTTCAAATTCATAGCCACTTCCAACTTGCCTTTTTCTACACCTTTCTGCTCCGCATAAGCCAATTCGGATATACGGTCACGCAACACCTTCAGGCTCTCGTCATACTTCTCACGTTCGTCTTTCGACAACGAGGCCAACGTCACCACTTCTTCCAGTTTCTGAAAGACTGACTTACGAGCCTGGAACGGCAATCTTTGTAAAGTATCCATATTCTTCAATACATATATCCATCGTTCAAAATCATTCACGCATTCATCCTCTTCCTTCACGAAGGATGGCAACTCGATGAAGATGAAACGCAACTTGTCACTGAAAATCTCCTGTGTGCTACGGTCGGCCAACAATATATCCGTCCGAAGCTTATGATGATTCGCATCCGGCAAATAGAAATTCAGAAAAAACACTCCATAAACGGCCTTCAAACCATATTTCCACTGAGCGCCCTTGTAACCTTGACGGGTATCGCCTGAGACAGATAATACACTGTCCTGTCTTTGAAATTAAGGTGGTTCTGATTCTGCATTTCCACGATAAACTGTTCGCCATTCTCATCCGTGCAATAGACATCATATGTCAACCCACGATCATCTTCATACAACGGTATCTGCTCTTTGTCCAGCAACGTAATGCTTTTCACTTGGCGTTCGCCTTCCAACAAGGCATTCAGGAAATCAAGCAACAAGTCCTTGTTGATTTCCTGACCGAAGATGCGCTTGAAGCCCACATCGGTAAAGGGATTGATGAACTTTGACATACGAGGTTCTTATAATGGTTCACTTTCGCAAATATACGCATTTCCTTTGAATAAGTAGAAACTCATATTGAGTTTATATACAATATGAATACCGCAAACGGCTTACATGCACTCAAATTATTATGCTCGACCCACTTGTGGGACGTTTATAAATCCGCTTCTAAAAATCCAAGCCGCACAGCAGCCCATAAGAGATAGCGACGCAACGGCAAGAGGTGACGCCACAACCGGGCCTTCCGCCGCTCCGCAGACGAGGCACAGTCCACACGCCGATGTCCGTCACGCAGGATGGCAACTGCTTTTCCTACGACATCGCCGACTCGGCATCGCTCCACAGCCCGAAGGTTTCCGTCACCCATGAGTGTCAGCCTGTCGCCTGACAGGCGATAAACACGGTGCAACACATAGCCCCGCTCTGGCAAACGGGCCAGCACGATGTCTCCCACACACAGGCTTCCCGCTGCCACCAGCACCAGACTGTCACGCCCGCCGATGATGAAAGGAAGCATGCTGCGTCCCTTGGCCGGTATCGTCACCGAATGCCCCTCAGCCAACAGACGGGCCACTTCGGAGAAGTATTGCACATTATCCAGCAACACCCTGTCTTGTCCTTTTTTCTTCTCCATCCATACAGCTTTTTTCTACCCTCTATTCCGCCCGACCTTACCCTCCTTCCGGCTCTCGGACGGAAAGGAAGGCCAGCCCGGACGGAATAGAGGGACGGTCTCATGATGTCCTGACAATCGCGATTCACTCTCCTTCATATTCGCGATTCACTCTGTGTCACTATCGCGATAGTCAGGTGCTCATAATCGCGATAGTAAGCAGGAGTGAATCGCGATTGTCAGAAAAACTCCTCCCAAACAAAAATTCCAAATGTCCGCAAACTGCCTAAACTCAATTCGTAGGGAAGCTCGGTCGGAGCATCCCTACAAGCATATTGTATACGATGATAAGTAAGTCGCAAGAATTAAATGAATATATCCGGCAATTCCTTTGACGCGGACGATGCGGATTTATAATTCACAGGCTTCGGCATCATGACAGAAATAATCCGCGTTTTCCGCGTCATCTGCGTCGAAAGAATAAATGCCGTATGATATAAACTAAATATGAACATTTACTTACTCATGCCGAGCATACAAAAAAGTCCCCTTCCCGACTATATGTTAGACGAAAAGGGGACTACGCCTCATCGACTGTCAAGTCATCGACATATCGAGAGGATGATTACTTAGTCTTGGTGATTACGGCACGGCTCATGCGCGGATCGTCGTAGAACATATTTTCAACGCCGCCCTTGTAGTCCACCTCAAGCTGTGACTTGTTCACACCAAACTCATCCACCAAGCAGTTATAGACAGCCTCAGCACGTGCCTTGCTCAAGCGTTCGTTGAGCTTCTTGCTGCCAGTGCCGGCATCAGCATAACCGGTGATGGTGTAGACTGCATTCGGGTCGCCCTTCTTGATGGCCTCGGCAAGCATGCCCAGGTTGACACGGGCTTCGTTCGACAGGTCGCTCTTGCCGATGCGGAAGGTGACAAGGTTGGCCGATGCCAACTGACGTACCACCGTCTCAGGTTTCTTCTTGCTGCTTTCAGCCAACGCATTCTTCAGACGCTCGTTCTCTGCATTCATGTCGTTCATCTGTGCACGCAGGGCGTTGACAGCTTCGTTGTTGTAGCGCACGACAGTCTTGCTGCGGTTCCAGCCGCGCTGTTTGAACTTGTAGGTCAAGCCAATCGTAGCCGTGAACATACCTTCGCCACCACGTCCACCCGGCTCTCCGTCAAATTCGTCGCTGACAAGCGTGCCGCGCAGGTCGAGGTTAATGTCCCAGGCCGGACTGAGGCGGAAGGAGTTGAGCAAACCGAAGTGAGCGGAGATGTCCGTTGCCGACGGTTCGTCAGACACACGCATCACGCCCAAACCACCGTATGCGCTGATGTTGTAGACACGTGTCTCATTGTAGCCGCAGAAGAGGTTCGAGAGGTTGAACAATGCGTCGGCATGGATGTTGAAGTAGTTGAACTTCTGCTTCTCAAGCCAATAGCCATTGCCTCCCTTGCCGGGCAGGTCGGAACCGGTGCTATGGGCCAGCGCGCCTTTCTGCGTCGCGCCCTTCACCGAAAGTCCGCTGTACATCAAGCGCACGCCAATGCCCGGCGTGAACCACTTGCCCACGGCAATGTCAAGTGCCGGGGAAATGCGGTCACCGAAGTCGGCTTGTTTGTCATGGTTGCCGAAGTAGACTTGACCACCGGCACCGGCACTGATAAACCAGTTGCTCCAGAAGCGGTTGGTCTCCACTTTATATTTGTCGTTGCTGTAAATGACATCTTCGGTGATGTCTTCGCTCTGCTGTTCGGTCTGTGCATAGGCCGAACCTGCAACCAAAGCCAACGCAATGGCCGCAGCAAATGTTTTCTTGTTCATGATAGTCTTTTTATTCGTTAAATGAATAATGCAATCTTTGATATATGGATGCCTGCATTTTGCCAACCAGAAATTCGTTTTTATTTTTCAGACGCGGATGACGCGGAAAACGCGGATTTCTAATTATTTGCCCGCGCCACCTCCACCAATCCATGCCTAAAGGACAAAGCCCAATACTTCGGTTGGCTAAATGCAGTCATTCATTCTTATACAATGTGAATCTGAAAAGGATATGCTGCCGGAAATGACTTTCTTCCGATACGGATAAATGATGGAGAATCCGCGTCTAAAAAATCGGATTTTGGCATATCCTCAAACCCATCAGCACATTACGCATCCGGGCACATATTGTTTTTCACCAATTCGTAAAAGGAAGCAACAAGTTGATTAAAATGAAAATTCTTTTTATGAAGGAATAAAAAAAGTAAATAGCCTTATCATAAGGGCTTTGCAAATTTGAGTCCACGGTCTTTTGCCAATTTTTTCAAATCGCCACCCTTACGGATACATTCGCGTATGGCACGCTTGTCTTCCAACATTCGCTGGAAGAGGTTCTGTTGCTTTTCTTTTTTTACTATTTGCTCCATAAGATTGATTTTCTGCAAAAATACACTTTACGCGCCGTCTCGCAAAACATTCACTTAAAAACTTGCCCTTCCAAACACTTTAGGAGCAACGTCCGGCTAGCTTCTGTGCCACCCGAACGTAGATTCCCAGCAACGTCCGGCTAGCTTCCGTTCTGCGTTTGACGCATGGCGGAAAGCATAGGAGAGTGCTAAAATGAATCATTCGTTAAATTGAAATGTAGGGGCGCACGGCTCGTGCGCCCGTATCCAATCACGCTCTGTTTCACTGATGCGTACAGACTCCTACTGACAAGGGTGTATCAAAACGTATTCTTTAGACGCAGATAACACAGATGACGCGGATAAATTATTAATAATCCGCGCATTCCGCGTCATCCGCGTCTGAGAATAAGCACAAAACGGCTTTTTAATACATTCCCCGTCATTCATGAACCCGGCATCAACGCGGTTCTCCCCTTTCGGGGGGAGTTAGAGGAGGCCCTTGCAGCGTCTTGTCCCGATAGCTTTGCAAATCGGCAGAAGCAATGCGGGCCACCTTAGCCGCGAACGACTTTACGTCGTTTATGCGATGGTTTATCCACTGGAAATCATTCACGCAGGATAGCGTCACATCGCATAGCAGGTCTCCACGGAGCAGAACAAAATTCACGCCTCCGGCTTCTATCGCGCAATGACCATAGTCATGCGCTGTCGTCACCACTTGGCGATATTCGCTATTGCGTTCCAATGCAGCCCTGATGGTTGCGTCGCTGTCTGTCAGTTTCATCTTCACATTGTTTTGAAATCACTTATATGTTCACTCCGCGTCCGTCACGAAAGAGCCGCTGACGATTTGGGTATTCATCCACTCCAAGCGGTCGGCGTAAGCTTTCTTCATCGACTGGATCGCTTCGTCGAAGCTCATTTCCTCGTCGCCATTGAAAGCAGCCCCAACGGTGTTTTTCAAGTCGCGGGTCGTAGGCCACATGGCCGAGTTGAACCGGTCGGAGACACGATTTTGTTCGGCCAGACGGTCTATTTCGTCCGAAACTTGCAACAACGCCGGATAGATGGAGTTCCAACGTTCCTGCACTTTGCTCCGGAACGCCGCGTCTTTGAACAGGAGCGGATACCACATGTAGGGCATGTCGTTGGCATAGTCGTATTCCCCAAAAATAGGGAATGTACGTTCGGCTAGTTTCGACCCACCGTACAACCATTCGTCCACATTGCGGAGTTGGTCGACATAGTTACCGCCGTAAGCGCGCACTTGGTCAGGAATGATGAATGTCTGCCAGTCAAAGTCCCACACGGGACCTGCAGTCAGCTTGCCATCACCGTCCATGTACATGTACACGCTCTTCGGGTGCTTGTACTCGTTGTTGAACGTCAGTTCCTGCACGAGAAAGTAGTCGATGACAGAGTTGATGTCGAGCAACTCGTAGGCCGCCTCATAGTTGCCGACTTCGAGATTGGCTTCGATGGATTCCACCTTGTCCTTCACAGCGTTGAAGATGTCGCCGTCTGCGGGCACTTCGTCCTTGAACATCACGGGTAGGCCGCGACCGGTGCGGAAGCAGTTCACTTCGTCCATCGCGTCGTCAAATTCCAGCAGGTAGCCACAGTCGGCCACTGTCGGGTTGGCGTTGCCGTCGTCCACCACGTCTTCATAACAATCGCGGATGTCGATGCGGTCGGCATCTATCTTGACTTTTTCTATCAGGTAATAGTTACCTACATGCCGCCCGTTGATAACCAATTCTACGCTTACGCCACGCGGATTCCAGCCCAAACCGTCAGCCAGGGCATTGGCCGTGCGGTGAGCCACATCCTGTGCCACGGCATTACGCAGCATGGTGCGGTCCATCCAGTTGGCAAGCAGCTCCCAACGCTTGTCGGTAGGCATGCCTTGCGGACCCACCTTTTCGTCAAACTTGAGCGCAAACGGCTTCTTGGGGAAGTTCTGCGTCGAGTTTCCACGCAGGCGTGCGCCGCACAAAGCCCTTTCCACGTCCACCGTACCATCGGCATTGTAGAGCGTGAAATGGTCGTTCGTCGGCCAGTCCTCGTTCTTTGCGCGTATGTTCAGACCGGCTTCAGTCCAAGCCATGCTGCCGCCCTCATGCTCAAGCACCGCCACAGGCAGCCCGGAGTTGGTGACACTCACAACATACGAACGGCTTTCCGTGCCGCTGCTCACGGTGTAAGTCACGGGCTTGCTGAAGTCCTGCTCACTTTCTCCGCTGGTCTGTTCCGTTCCGTCCACCGTCACTGTCATGCCGTCAGGCACGGTAAATGTAGGCTTCAGCTTGAAGTCATACAAATACGGGATGCAGCCGGCAATGCTCTCCGCCTCGATAGCCAACGCTTCTCCAGTGCTTTCCACCGGACGGGTGGCACTTCCGTTCCACGCCAGTTTCGTAGCGAGAATCTTGCCACTGTTATGCGCCACGTCAAACGAGAACGCTGTGATGACCGGACGTTCCGTCACCGTCATGTCGCCGGCATAATTCGCCAGCGAAAGCGGAAACGTGTAACAAGTGTTGCCGGCAAAGTCAACCAGCGAAGTTCTGGTGAACTCGGCCTTGAACTTGTGTGTCAGGATGGTGACTTTTATTTCATCGCCCTGCCTGATGTCCGGCGCACAGGTGATATAGCCCGAATATGACGTTCCGCCGGTAAGGGCGGGAGCGTCACTCCAGTTCATGGTCAGCGTGTTTGCCCCGTCGGCTGAGCCTGTCCAGGTGACCGCCTTTGACGCTGCATCAAACGTGAAATCGCCGCCCAACCTGCGGTCTTCCGGCAGGCTGATGACGATGCTTTCCAGATTGTCGCCTTCCAAGGCCGTGCCTGTGGCGTCGATGTCGAATTTCAGAAGCGAGAAGAGGTGGCTGAACGTAAACTCATAGCTCCTGCCGTCAGAGGACGTGAACGTGGGCGTGCCTACCTTATAGTCGGATTCCAGCACGCCGCTGCCCAAGTCGAAGTCTTGCACCAACTTCAGGCTTCCCTTGATGGCCGACGGGTCAGCCGAGGCGTTGTCTTCGCTGTACGGATAGTAGGCGTATGCCGGAGCTTCGCCCTGCTTCAGGTCGCCCGAGAATATGGCCTCAGGCACATTTCCCGTGTTAGTTGAGGCAAACAGGGCGTTCCGTGTGCCGTCCGTACCGTACACGCCGACGCAATCGCCCGGCGTCCAAAGTAAGCCGACCATGCCGTCGTCGGTTGAGTTGCCCACACAAGTACGGGTAATTATACCGCCGTCCATGCGTGCTACAATGTCAACATTGCCCTTACCCCCTTCACCCACCAGCATTTCATCCTGGCAGGCACTGAGGCAGAAAAGGCACGACAAGGCTATAATGGCCGCATAAATTCTTGCAAAATAATACATTATGAAATTGTTTTGTCCGTAAAAAGAGAGCTTTCACGGTGTATGTGCAGCCGTGAAAGTCTCTCTGTCTTGGATATTAATCCCAGCCAATGGCATTGCCACCCTTGTTGTAAGAGGCATTATAAACATTCGACTGGCTCGAACCTCTCGTACGCAACTGGAAGTTGAAGTTGTTGTTGATGATAGTCTGAATCAGGTTGCCGGAATAGTTATTCTCAGGGTTGGCATAGTTGATAAGCACAATACCGAGCGTTGCATCCTCCGTACGGTTTTGCAACAGGCGGGTTGCATACGGGCCTACTTCCTGTGTCCAGGCACTTACACCGTCTTGCGATTCACCACTACTATAGATTCCGTTTACATAGCAACCGCCGAGGTCGTTCAAGAACCACATGCTATGGTCGCTGTTGCTGTTATAATAGCCAACGCTACGGTTCCACATGTCCTCGATGTTGCCTATCTTCTGGGCATAAGTTTCTTCACCTCCATCGTTGTTATAACCAACGCTGGTAGCCTCGTGGTAGAACCATTGCAGGGCACCGCTGTTTACATTATAGGAAGTACCCCAACGCATCGAGTTGATTGCGTATGCATCGGTTTCGGTGAAAGGTGTGCTCACATCATCGAACTTACCCCATTTAGCAAACATGGCAGGAATTCGGTCATTTTCACTCAAGTGGTTACCCATATTATCTTTATTGTAGTTCACCTTGATGATAATGTGTCCTTTCACATCATTGATGGTAGTGGTAGGTGTTATTTCACCGGTATAGAGCCTGTAACGATCCTCATCAGCAGCCATCTCTGCCAACTCATTTCGGATGGCATCCATCCACGCCAGATCGCCATCAGTATGAGTTCCGTCAAGACGAGAACCATAATCATTACATTCACCCAATGCTGCTGTCAGCAAAATGAAGGCATATTCCTGGTTTTTACCCGCGTCTTCGGCAGTTTTCAAGCCTGTGGCAATTTCTTCAACAATTTCTTTGAAGCGAGTACTTGTCTTATTGCCTGCGACAGTCATATATAATACCTGGTCTGAAGCAGACCCTGACTCATACCACGGTACATTATTTGTGCTTGCTGTCTGGATTTGGAATGCACGGATACCATTGGTAACCTGATCGGCAATCGACAAGTCCTGATAATAAACTGCATTACGTCCACTTACGTTTTCCGCTGTCTGATACGACATCTTGCTGCCCGGCAGCGAAAGCTCGGTTACATAGATGTTCGGGTCGAGCGACGACATCCAGTAGTTTGGTCCGGTCTTGCTTACCGACGGCAGGATAACCTTATTCACCTTGTGGGCAAGGATACCGCCCTCTTGTGGCCCTTCATCACTGCCTGCTGCAGCATTCAACGTGCGTACCAGCACTGCCGAGTTGTAAGGCGTGACGCGCAGTTGCAGGTCTTGACGTGCGGAGGTGTCATAGTTTACGTCCTTGGGCAACAGGTAGAAGCGCACCACAATCTTGTCGCCGTGCTTGAGGGTGATAAAGTCACCCTGCCCGTCGTTCAACGACTGATCGTAAAGCTGGATTGTAATCATGCTGCGAGTAGCATGAGGCTCGCCAGCTTGTTCATAAGTTGGATATTTCGCTCTATCGTTTTCTACAGCGGTGAAGTCCATCGTAAATTGGCCATTCAACGTCTCGCCTGTTGTAGAAACCAATTGTACCGCCGACATCTTGATTGCCGCGTCAGCAGTTTCCGGGCCATTGATTTCAACGTCAAGGATAGTCACCCAAGGCTTGAAGTTAAGAGCAACATCGCCTCCATCCGACTTATTATGTGTGTTATAAGCCCACATGAAAGCATAATCAGTATTGGCAACGCCGGTGTAAGTGGTACCGCCTGCGTCATTGGGTGTTGATTTCCAGCTCAATGGAGTTTGTTCAACAGGGATTTCAGCTGTAATCTTTCCGTTTTGCAAGCCTACAATCCGGTCGGCCGGATAAAACGCCGAGAAATGGTGTTCTTCAGCCTGTCCCCATTGTAAGCCGGCTTGGTCGGGATTGACTTTGGTCACGGCAGACGAGTGGCTTGCATCTTTTCCGTCAGGAGTCACCTTGTAATATACCATGTTGCCATTGGATGCTTCCGGGCAGTAGATGGCTATCTGGTCTCCTTCTTCCCAAGTCACAGGGTAAGCCCCGTCTACAGGTTCATCCCCGTAAATTGTACGGGTCTGTTCTTCAATATCCGTCAATGACGAGCCGAACGTTATCTCATCGCCGGTCTGAGCCGGAGTAACCGGATTTTCGACCACTTCGTCCTGACAGCCGCTTAGGCCTACCAAAGCGGCTGCAAATAAAGAATATACGATTCTTTTCATGATTATACTCGTTTTTAAGTTAATTACCCCAAGTGCTTCGTGTACCACCATCGTTATCCCAACCGATATCGGTATAGTCACCTGTATTTCCTACTTCGTGTCCTCCGATGGACACACCATCATCTTGCTCGTTTTCCGAATCAAATATAGAGGCACTCATAAATCCTTGTTCCATCTCCACTTCCGTCTTTTCAGTATGTGGAGCAATGTAATCTTTCTTCATACGTTTCACTTTCTTTTCTTGTTTTATTTGTTAATAATCTCAAGTTCCTTTTTCGCCGGAGGCAATCCCCGATTGCCCTTGCCGACATGTTTTTCATTCTCTATTTTTGTTCATTCGCTATTTGGTTTTTAAAGTTAAGTGTCTCAATCTATTCAGTTGCTCCAGCTATCGGCCGGGCACGGTTCGCACACGATCGTCGCATATTCCTTCACCAACCCGTTGACCTCATCCACAAAGCAGTTGAGCACGTCGGTCGGGTGCACATTGGCGTATGCGTTAATCACCCGCACGATGGCCAGATAGATGGCATTAGCCTGCGCCAACGCGCCCTCCGCCCCGTCGGCACGCAAGGCAGCCACGGCCTCGGCATAAGCTTCGGCCTGCTCCCCGATGTGCAACGCCGACGGCGTCGCATGGACAATGCAACGGTTCACCCGCGTGTGAAATTCGACGCACGAATCCTTCGTCATCTCCGCCAAGCGGAATGACTTAATCTGATTTGCCATATTAGTAACTAGTGATAAAAAAGAAATGACGCACGTCCTAGCAACGTCAAGAACGGCGCATCATGTATGATGTTTTATAAGAAGATATTCGAAAAAGCAAGGGCTGTGCCATAATAAATACACACCCGATGTAGGGACACACGGTTCGTGTGTCCGGATGACAACGCCTTGTGTTTCAGAATTTTTCCAAGCGGACGCAGGAGCCGTGCTTCCCTACGATGTCAATCGTCGACACAGCACCCTACAAGTTGTTGTACTACAGTTACTGTGATGTCCCGATACTTATAACGCCTCGATTTTGTCGAGAGGCAAATCCATCATATTCGCTATCTCTTCCGAAGAAAAGCCTTTCCGCTTTAATCGCTGAATAATATCCGCACGGCCTTCCGCACGACCTTTTTCTAATGCATACGCTTCTGTCACAAGGTTGTCACGGTAGACCTTGATGCTTTCATCGTAACGGATACGCTCTTCTTTCGTCAGAGATGCGATGTCCACGATGTCTTCCAAACGCTGAAAGACGGCTTTCCGGGCTTTGAATGGTAATCTGCTCAATGTTTCCATATTTTTCAAAACATAAATCCAACGTTCAAAATCTGTCTCACAAGCCTCTTCATCTTTCGTAAAAGATGGCAACTGCAAGTAATGTTCTGCAATTAGTTACATTGCAAAGATAACCATTGAGTCTAAGAAACTGTTTTGAATTTATCGTGTGATGATTTGAGATGAGTTTTTGAGTCATTTTTGCTTCTGTGATGAGGAAGATAGCGGGCTATCTGACGAAGAACAGGAACGAAAAGGACCAAAAAAATCGCTCAAAGCACACACGAAAACGGATACATCCAGTCGGGAAGAACTTTTTGTAGAAATTCAAAACAGTTTCTAAACCTGCCAAACGTCACTTCTTCTTTTTGGAATGCCCATAACCGTAATGTCCATAACCATATCCGTAACCGTAGCCATAACCATATCCGTAGCCATAACCACGATGTTTGGGGTCTACCCCATTAAGCACCAGAGCCATGTTTGTCAATTTCTTGTCTTCGTAGAGGCTTTCGATGTCAGGCAACTGCCGACGGTCCAAACGACCGGCACGTACTACAAACACCGTAAGATCGGCAATGCGGTTGGCAATGCTGGCATCAGCTATGATACCCACAGGCACGTTGTCGGCAATGACATAGTCATAACGGGTGCACAACTCTGCAACCAAGTCATCCAGACGGCTATCCATCAACAGCTCGGCCGGATTGGGAGCGACCGGACCGGAAGCGATGAGGTCAAAATGCTCGTGATGCTGAATGATGTCATCCACCGTGACCGACGGATCAGACAAATAATTCGTGACGCCTATCTTATGACTACTGTAATGACGGCTCAATGTGCCCTTGCGGATGTCCAAATCGAGCAAGATGACCCGCTTTTTTGCATACACCAGACTCATGGCCAGGTTTCGCGAGATGAAAGTCTTTCCCGCACCCTCATTAAAGGACGTAAACGTGATGACTTTCATCGGCTTGTCTTTCCTTGACATGAATGCCATGTTGGTGCGTAAAATGCGGAAAGCTTCTGACACGATGCTGTCATCCTCGCTGACCACCTCCTTCGTGCTGCCACGATGCTTGGCAACATCCTTGTCCAAAGGTATCTCTCCCAAGAAAGGCACGCTCACCATCTTTTCCAAATCCTTTCGACTGTGCACCCGAGTATCCATGAAAAGAATGCCCAAGAACGTCACGCCCGGCAATGCCAGTCCGACAAGTACTCCCAGCAATAAGATACGGTTGCGCTTGGGCGAAATGGGCGCATCACCGCCATCAGCACCATCGATGACCCGCGCATTGTTGTCGGCCATGGCTTGCGACAAGGCATTTTCTTCGCGCTTGTTGAGCAAGAATAGATAGAGTGCTTCTTTGATTTTCTGTTGACGTTCGATGGAAAGCATCTGACGTTCTTTCGTGGGAATGGAGGTCACACGGCTCTGCGCCCGCATCTCCCGGTTCTGCGCATCGTTGCGTTTCACATTGATGCTGACAATCATATTGTCCACCGCACGGATGATGGTCTGCTTCATGGCACGAAGCGAATTATTCAGCTCCTCCACCACCGGGTTTTTCTCACTGCTGTCATCTATCAGCCGGTCTCGTTTCAACTTCGCTGTGTTATACAGGTTTATCTGGTTCTCGATGTTCATATCACCGATACCCGTGTTGGAAGGAATCAGGTCTGTCTCCTTGGTCGGGTCTGTCAGATAATCTTTGATGAAATTGGCCAGACGGAGTTGTGTCTCCAGCTCCATCGCGTCTGCATTGTATTTCTGCGACTCAGTCATATACATGCCGGCAGAAGAAGCGATGTCGACAATCTGGTTGCGCTGTTTGAACGTTTCAAGGTCAGACTCCACGCTTCCCAATTCGTTTTCAATGATAATGAGACGCTCATTGATGAAGTTGGCCGTATTGACCGCCACTTGATTCTTATCCTTGATGGCTTCTTCATTGTACACCGTAATCAGCATATTCAGCACATCCTCAGCCCGCACCGGCGAACTGTCTTTCAATGACAAGGTAAGAATCGAGGATTCCTCCTCTTCCTGCTGGATGCCGAGCGCTCCTTTGTAGTAATTCACCACCGACTCCAAAGGACGTTTCTGTACCTCCACCTGCTTTCCCAACCAGGCATCACTGTAATAATTGGTCGGAGTCACAACCAAACGCATGCCTTTGCCGACTGTCACGGTATCATTCAAATTGACTGTATAACTGTCATCAGAATCCACTCCTGAAAGTTCAGACAGAACTACGGTCTTTTTGTCTTTAGGAGTAACAGTCAGACTGATATACTGCTCTGACATCGCATCCGGAAAGGTGACGCGGACAGGCGCCTGCGTATAAAGTTCATTATGCCGCAATCCGTCTTGCACCTGGTAGCTGATGTCAGCATGCACACGCTGGACCACTTCACGCATAAGACGCTTCGAGCGAAACTGAAGTATTTCATTGGCCACATTCACCTTGTTAATGAAATTATCAAAACGGTCGAGTCCCGCAGTAGATGCTTTGTTCGAAGGATCTTTGATAATCACAGTGGCCGACCTGAAATAGACAAACGGCGACCGCGCATAAGTGTACCAAGCAATCCCGCCACACACCAACACCGAAATCAAAAACCATTTCCATTTAGATGCCAGATAAGCAAATAAATCCACCAAATTGATACTTTGGTCATTTTTATTAGCAGTGGAATTAGTAGTCTGCATAAAATCTTTATTTGAATTATTTCCTAATGAATAATCATCCTCATTATTTAGTAGCCCATATCACAGAACATCCGGCCGTAATCACAGAAAGAATCGTCGTGCCGATCTGCCATCCGCGATCTTCATTGTCTTTCTTGCGATATTTCGGCTCGACATACACGATGTCATTTTGCTGGAGATAAAAACAAGGCGAATTAAACAAATCCTTGCTCCGCAGATCATGCATATACATCTGACGCTGCCCGTTCACTTCACGAATGACCGCTACACGGTCAATCCGCGCCTTGGCATTCAAATCACCGGCTTTGGCTATGGCTTCCAAAAGGGTGATACGGTCACCGTCGACCGAATATGTTCCATTACTGTTCACGGCCCCCAGCACTGTATACTTGAAATTAAGAAACTCAATGGCAACAAGCGGGTCCTTCATATAAGCCCCTTCGACAATGCGGCTGCTAATCAAATCCTTCACCTGGCTGACAGTCATTCCCTCCACATATAGTTTGCCAAGAATGGGGAAGTCAATGCAGCCATCCACATCCACGCGATACCCTTTCTCATTCACCTGGGTCGAGGCATCCGTCGTCACATTGCCATCGCTACCGACCCGAAATGTCCCGCCATATATATTAAAAGGTATGGCAAGTTCGGGATTCTTACAACTGACAGTGATGCTCAAACGGTCGTCACGGTGAATGACAGCTTCATGTTTCACATCATAAGGATAACTTTCGCCCACCTGCATGTCTTGCAGATAGACAAAATTCTTGCGTGACGCACAAGAGGTCAACAGCACTACGGCAAGCAAGCCTGCCCACAAAAATTGTTTCTTCATAATATGGTTTAAAATATTTTGTTTTAGTAACAATGTCACAAGTCGGCACTGGAAGTCCAACTCTTATCCTGACCGGCCAACTCACGGTGACAAAGGAGAACCGCGCCCTTGTCAGGCAAACATTCGAGCGTCCCGACCCTTACCAACCCGGCCAGCCGTGCCAACGTGTCATGCAAATGATCACGCATGTCCTTGTCCTGATTGATTACAGAACATCCGGGATAGAGCGCAATGAAAGCACCAATCCCGTCTTTCCGATGGAAACGATTCGCCGGAGCCTGACTCAGACGAACCATTCCACCAATCGGAAAAGAAAGTTGCTTATAGCATGAAGTTTTTCCACTCCAAGGAGTTCCATACGCAATGGCCGTATCCCGGCTGACACGAACCGTGGGATTATCATCATTCAGCAATTCGCATCCCGGGATGTATTCCATCCACAAAGCGGCATGCGTACTCTTGCCTGTGCCGCTTTTTCCCATAAACAGAAAGGCCCGACCGTCACAACACACAGCCGAAGCATGGATGGCGACAGCCCCTCTGCGAAGTACTGCTAATGAATAAGCGATGCGAATCAAGGATGAAAGCTTGCTCCCGGCATCGCGGTCTGTCCAGTCAATGAATGCCTTCACGACACCAAAAGGCCTGTCAGCCAGCATGCCATGAGTGAAGCGTCCGGAAACAGAAGAGACCGTGACAAAATAACCGCTCCCAGCCGTGTATAAAGCGACCAGTCCCATGTCGCTGAGGTCTTCTTCCAGCAATGTCTTCCCATCAAGCTCTTTCGAAAAAGACTCGCCGGACTCATCGACCGTAAAATCCAAAAGTAAGTCATCTTCCTTCCAGGCCCTCTCACATCGGAAAGGGCGAAAGGACGGAAGCAATACGTCAGCATCACAGCCGTCCGGCAAACGGACTGCTACGATGAAATCTGCTATCAAATATATGTTAGTCGTCATAAATGGATGAATGTTTTTGTAATAGGCTAACACCCTGTGAAACTTAGAAGTTGCCCGCCTGAAAGCCGGGCCATCATCCAAAAAGTTTCTTTCGGTGCATAACGACAGGAAAAGCCCACATTGTGCAAGAAAGACTGACACGTCTGCCATTTCCGCATCCAGGTCGAGCGTGCATCGCGTTCTCTCCGTCCGGCCAAGTGCTGGCCAAAATTTCCCCCGCGCCACACGATGTCGAGCAACGGGGCAGCCGAAGCTGCGCGTTCCGGATAAGGCAGGCTGCCGGTCGGCAAACCCAGACAGTCAACAAGGAATGCATGAAGCAACGGATTCCAACGTCCAAGTCCCAAGCGCACACAAGCCGTTTTCATCTCGTCAGCGGACAATTCATCGTGCAAGCAATGACAAGCACGCGCCATGTCGCACAACTGTCGCAAACCGATGCCCCGCCCGAGCGCATGTTTCAAAATATGCAAGTCAAGCAAAAGTAAATTCAAAAACGGAGCCGGCACGGAAACCTCCACTCCCGACAACGGACAACGAACGTATCCCCAAGTCTCCTCCATCCGACGGGCCATACGCTGCAAAAAAGGGCTGGACAAATCAAGCAAGCAAGAATGATGTTCCACGCAGACTCCTTTCCATTGATAGCACACACTGTGGTCCGGCATCTGGGTCGTCCGGACACGAGCTTGCTGCACACAGGACAGAGCTTTGTCACGGGCAGTTTGCCCGTTGAAATAAAAATCGATGTCACCACACTCACGCAACAATGGATGCTCGTAGAAACGCGCCACCCCCTGGCCTTTCTGCAAGACAGGATTCAATCCTTCTGCCTGAAACATCGCGACAAGCCCGGCCAGCACTTGCTCCATCTTGCGGTTGCTCCGCTCTATCATTTCCACAGCCGCGGCCCATCGCATCAACAACGGCTCTGGAGGCAACAAGCCGGATGGCAAATATTGCAATCCTTGAAAGGCCAAACCTGTAACCGTCTGTTGACGGGCTAAACGAAACACTCCATCCCAGCCTTCATTCCCCAAGGAGAAACAAGACAGCTCGTCCGGCTGTTTTTCCCACAGGCCAGCCCGCAAAAGGACAAGCAAGGCGTACCGCTCTTTGTTCTGCATTCTTTATCCTCGGATCAGACCAAAGTTTTTCCACTCATCCAACTGCTTCGTCACATCCTGAAGCGCAGTCGCCTTGTCAATTTCATACTGAGCACAAAGCCAATCGGCCAATTCTTCCAACGAAGAATGCCCTTGCTCCAAAAGCTTCCACAAGTCAGCAGCTGTCGCATTCAAACTATATACAGTGCTCATATTGACATTTTCTGAACAGACGTCCACGACCATGTAACGATGCCCAATCTTGCGCAACTGTAATCCGTCTTTGATTCTAACATTCATCATCATCTCTTCTTAAAATTTCTTTCCAATCAAAATAGACATAACAGTCAAATAAATAATCTTCAAATCAAGCCACAGGGAGCGGTTGTTCAGATACTCCAAATCCATCCTTAAACGCTCCAGCATCTTGTCCATAGTGTCAGTGTAGCCGTTGTATAAAGTCGCGGGAGAAAAAAGCCCGGGACGTAATTGGTATAGCAATTCATAATTGGGATTGATGGCTTTAATCTTGTCCACAAAAAAACGACGTTCAGGACGCGGTCCGACAAAGCTCATCTCACCTTTAACCACATTCCACAACTGTGGCAACTCGTCTAAATGGTGCTCACGCAGGAAACGGCCGATTTTAGTCAAACGTTTATCCTCCTTCTGACAAAGCTCTGGAATGCCGTCCTTCTCAGCCAAGACCGTCATGGAACGAAATTTATACAAGATGAAAGGTTTCCCATGATAACCGATACGCTCTTGCTTGAAAATAGCTGGTCCGCCGTCCTCACGCTTAATAAGCAGGTATATCACCAAAAAAGCGGGAGAAGACACCAACAAACCCAACAAGCCACCTACTAAATCAAAGAATCTCTTTATGCCACAAGCAAAAGAAGACATCTCTTCATGAGAATAATAATTGTCGTTCGTAATCTCAATTCTCGCAGTTCTCGTCACTGCTTCCGGTTTTTCATACTTCATAATTGTATATATTTAAACATTTCTCTATCATGTGTTCTTTCGTAAACAATTCGTTGTAGCGTTTCTTGGCACCTTGAGAATATCGCTGATAATCCAACGGGTCCTGTGTGACATTCACGATGGCTTCAGCCAACGCCTTTGCATTCTCCGGAGCAACATTAAGCCCTGACACGCCATGCGCATTCACCCAAGACACCCCAGAATGGGGAATATTGGTCGCAATCACTGGCTTCCCACAAGACATGGCTTCTATCTGTACGATGCCAAAAGCCTCAGTCTTCTGAACACTGCTCAGACAAAACACATCACATGCACCATAATAAGCCGGTAAATCCTCTTCGCTGACTCGTCCCAGCAACGACACTTTGCCTTGTAGACCCAGCTCTTCAATCTCTCTGTGCAACTCATGCTCCAACGCTCCTGTGCCACCAATCAATATCACATAATCGTCAGTAAGGTATTGACCTGCAGCAACCAGGAAATGATACCCTTTATAAGCGACCAAACGCCCCAATGAAAATACGATCTTCTTATTCAGATATTTGCGCCGGATAAGCTCTACGGAGTCCGGCAGCGGACACATCGCCTCCACACCGATAGGCAAACAGACGGCTTTGTGATGAACCTTTTTTAAAAAGGGTGATTCCTTCAAATAGACAGGTGTCGTGCACACTACGACATCGGCACGCCTCAACAACCAATCTTGCAACGGCCGATAAAATTTCAACAGCCACTTTTGCTTCTGGATGTCACTATGCCAGTGCAGAACGACCCGTCCTTTATATCCGGATAAAAACAAAGCCAAACAAGCCATCGGATCCGGATGATGCACATGGACTATGTCATACTGCTTGCAACGTCTTCGCAGGGCAACAATCATGGCTGGTGAAATCATCGTAGCCGCCAACTTAAGCCATGCATGACAACAGAAGATTTGTGCATGTTCATTCACCGAAATCACTCGACTGCCTCCACATGAAGCAGCACACATCATGTCGCAATCAATATTACGCTCCGACAATCCGATTGTCAAATCATACGCCACCTTCTCCACCCCACCTGCAACCGGATAAAATTTGCCTAATTGAAGAACTCTTAAACTCTTATTGTGCATAAAACTCTTGATTACCTCTAAACTTTGACTATCTTAGTATGACTACAAAATTCTCTCCCTAGCTCAAATAGTTCATTAAAATCTCATCCTTACGAATGCTTGCAAATATTACAACAAAACCTTATAAACTTCTTTTGCTAATGATTCTGCACTATTACGCCAATTAAAAGCCAAACATCTTTTATAACCTTTTTCTATTAGCTCACAACATAATTTTTTATCATTAACTAATATATTTATTTTATTTGCTATATCTTTTTCGTCATATGGATTGACATATAACGCTGCATTTCCGCAAATTTCTTCCAATACAGGAATAGCAGAAACGATAGTAGGAACACCACAAGACATAGCCTCTAAAGGAGGTATGCCAAATCCTTCATACAAAGATGGATAAACAAAACACAATGCATGAGCATAGTACCATTTGAGTTCTACATCACTAACTCGTCCCAACCATTTAATCCTCTCCGAACTATTTTTTTCGCATAATTCAACTATAGATGTAGAAAAAATACTGCCTTGCCCTCCAACGATATACAATTTAATACTTTTATCTTTCACATAAGAAAAAGCTTTCAAAAGCATTGAAAAATTTTTCCTTGGATCAATAGAAGAAACGGCCAATATGTATTTTTCTGTGGTTAATCTTTCATTTAATCCATCATCATTTCCTTGTATATCAAATAAAGAAGATACAGCATTATAAATAACGCTTATCTTTTCACTATTTATTGAAAGTCTTTGTATAATTTCCGATTGAGAAAACTTACTTACTGTTAGTATTCTTAACGATGTTGCTGCACAAAGAGGAGTCATCAATCTGTACCATAACCTATAACCAAAGGTATACCAACTAGGATTAGCCATAAATGCCAAATCATGGATTGTCATTATCTTTTTTCGAACCACCAAAGGTCCCAGACCTGTAAAACAGATTAATATCTTTTTTCCTCTTATTCGTTTAAACCATAAAGGCAAAAATAATTGTTCCCAAACATGAGACTTGCCACACCCACACACCACTATATTAAAACGAGATATATCATAACAATCCTTTATTTTACCAGGAGGACAACAAAGAATAAATGGTATCCTCATCTGCAACCATGCTTTGCAAAGTTCGTAAGCAAAACGGTTTACCCCTGTCATATTCTGCAACAAGAATCTACCATTAACGTAAATCATAGATCTACCGAATAGTTTTTAATCTAAGAAGATACAAGAAAAATTTCCAATAATGGAGAATTTTATCTAGTAAAGGACGCTTATTCCAACTATTTTCACAATAATGAATTGCGTATGATGCAGGTGTTGCTTCACGCCTGTTTCCGGCAAAAATTTCAGAACGATAAACCATCAATCCATCTGTTAATTCCTGGTCTATATCTTTATATCTGAAACCATAATTTTCAGCAATCCTTGCATATATCTGCGGAGCAATCACATCCAGCCCCATACATCCATCCGATTTTATAAAATGTTTATCTTGATACCAATCTAAAATTTCCTTCACAAATGAACATCCTTTTTCTGCTCCCATTATAGCTGCTTGCAATTCAATACCAGATATATACTTATCCACGAGACGATGTCCGTCTTCGTCTATATCAGCCAAAGAGTTATCTCGTTCAATCATGAATGGATGATATTCCATACTAGTAAAAAACGAATGATGAAGAAATTCATCAAAACGCTTCAATACTTTTACATCAGAATCCAAATAGATACCTCCTTCTGTATAAAGTGCATAAAGTCGAATGTAATCAGCTACAAATGCCCATTTACGATTCGCAAATGCTTCTTTTACATAAGGAATACTCATATCTATATTGAAATTCTGTGTATTCCATAATTTCAATTCATAATCTGGCATGACTTTCTTCCAAGATGCCATACACATTTGTATCTTCTTAGGAAACGGGTCGTTACTGAGCCAACAGTAATGTATTTTCTTTGGTATCATAAACTCTTTCCTTATTGTTGTCCGCTAACAGCAGCAAAGCATAAAAACAAAAGATATCAGTCGGTATTTTAATCCAAACAATAAATTGAATAACCAACAATAACATAAAAAGCATTGTCAGTTTATGCCAACGTTTACAAAGTATATAGGTACAGCAAACAAAGTAAGTTAAGAATATAAAGAAACCTATTACACCGCAATAAAAGAAGAAACGAACATAACCCATATCTGTACCCATATAAAATTTCTTCGGATCATACGGATCTGCAAAATAACCATCTCCAATAATCCAAGTCTTTGCATTATCAGGCCATATATCTCCAATATGACTCAAGAGCAAATCTGATGAATGTGTAGAGAATGTTCCATTTTCAACCAAATTAATAAACCCTTCAAAACCATAATCAAAAGCAGCATGCACTCCTGGCATTGTATTATACATATATATGCCCGCATAATAAAACATAACAACTATCACACATACCACCATGCTCCACAATAACCCTTTTGCCGTAACCAAAATAATTACTTTATGCAAAGAAACAGACGACAATAGCAAATAAATACAAGCTACAGCAATACCCACTACCGTCGTCCTAGATATCATATTTCCGACTACTCCTATTATCAAAAACAATAAGATGCAAAAATTTCTTCTTACGCGTGAAACACTACCCTTTATTATATAGGCAAGACCTAACAAAACGCATGAAAAACGAATGCCTGCACTGTCAAAACTTGCCCCGATACCGTATAACCGCGGATTTTTTTTAAAATATTCTGAATCAATTCCCGTAATAGTACTATCTACTACATTTCGCAAAATTGGAATATTATCAATCATTACAGCTATCACACATTGTCCGGCACACATTATTCCCAAATATAAAAATATCATCGACAAAGATGCCTCGCCATACATTAGTCTTAATATATAAATCACACAATATGCCCCTCCCAACCACACACACATAGAAATAAAATACGTGGCATAAACCATATCATCTGTACTATTATAAACCACAGAGAAATAGGATGACAACGAAAATATTAATCCGATGAACAAAATTGGAAACAAATCTTTTCGTATTGATAATGATTTACGCTTCATACGCTCCCAACAAAAGAACAACAATCCCATTAAAGCTACAATCATTTTCGAATTGACAGAAGGTAAGACCTGTAACGAAATTGGAAAATAATATAAACTACAGACAATTATTAATAATATTACCGATATAATACGTATCATTCTACTTTCTTGCTAATTTCTTAGAAACCTCAAATACTTACGATATGCCATTATATAATATGGATTTTTCAAACACATTTTCAATAACCAAACATATTGCCTCAACGTTTTTTTCATCCAAGGTTTGGCTCGACCTATGAAATGAATCACAAAAATAGGTTTATCTGTTTGATCATTTAATGAATAGCCTAAACGATATATATAATAAGTTAAATAATCGGCAAAAACATTATATCCTTGTTCTAAATGCAAATTCTTTTGGTCTTTCCAATTTTTTAAATAGCGTTTTATGACATCTTGGTCACCTATCATACGATTTTCTGCTTTCCCAGCTTCAATTTCCAAATTAATATTTGCAAGCAAGCAATCTCTAACTCTCTCGTCTGGAATAATAACCATTATACCAGAATTCAATCCTTCCCAATGCTCATTCCCTGGATACAAAGAACCGGCAATAACGGCCGAAAATGGCTCACACTCAAACAAATGGTCAATATTCCGAACTATAAGCATATCACAGTCAAGAAATACCATTTTCTCAAATTGGGTTAATCCCCATACGAGCAGCTTGTCAAATGTATAATTCCAATGTGAGAATCCACACTTTTCCGAGTTAACTAGGCCATCGACAACTGTACGCGACAGACGAATACAAGGTATCCCCTCACACTCCAGTCTCTTTTGAACTTCATCTTCCACAGATATTGACAGAACGCAATAAAGAGGATAGCGTGCTTGCACAGCCTTTAAAGAACGATGCAAAATCAAGACACCTTCAAAATAAGACTTGTTAGATAATAACGTTATATATGCTCTCATTATTTATAAATCAATCCATAAACAACCTTCTGCAACAACAGATAATGAACTCGAATCACAAAAAACAATCCTTTCCAAGCACACCATTGTACAATGCGACTGCGTAAAGACAGTTGTTTGTTACCCCATATATATTTATTCGCTTCAGGATACCATTCTTTCCACAAACGATATTTATCCGAACTGTTGCTTATCAAGAATGGGTACTTGACAGCCAACTTTAAATAAGCAATCTCTTTGTCTAATGCGTCACCAAATCTATCATGCAAATAATCGGAAATACGCTGTACATTATATTTCAATTCCACAAGGTGACTATCAGAGAATGTCTGAGTGAAAGAGCTCGTATTCAATTTCACATAATGATAAAACGCTTTAGGCAAATAGGCAACTTTGTCAGCACAAGCAAACAACATCATCATCGTCATATCTTCCCCCATCCCATATCCTGTTGGGAAAGTAATACGATTGTTAACATATAATGACCGTCTCACTAATTTATTCCATACGGTAAATTTCATTACTCCACCAAGCATTCCTTTCAATGCATCCATAGGAGTCATATATGACGGTTGCGTCATATAACGTTCACTATGTTCAAACGACAAAAACCAATCACACCAAACAATGTCAGCGTCATTCTCTTTTGCTTTATTGTAAAGCATCGTCAACATTTCCGGCTCAGCAAAGTCATCACTATCACAATGAAACACATATTCACCCGTGGCATTTGCTAAGCCGGTATTGCGTGCCGCCGGAAGACCTAGGTTTTCCTCATGCTGCACAATCTTTATTTGATTTTTTCTCCCCAAATACCTGGTGATACATTTACTTAACAGCTCCATGCTTCTATCGGGTGAAGCATCATCCACGAAAATAAACTCCACATCGTTCAATGTCTGTGCGAATAGTGACGAGGCGCACTTATCGATAAACCTCTCTACTTTGTATATGGGTATTATGACTGATACTTTTGCTTCCATAACTTATTAATTTCAGAAAGAAACAGGCACAGCCATGTCATCCGGTTTGCACATGGATTTTTTCATGTCAAGCACAAACATATAGAGCTTGCTTAACATGCAAATCAATGCCATGTTTGCATCTTTGTGTTTTCTCCAGTAATCTATATATCTGAAAGTCATGAAAGAACTAATATTCTTACTTCCAATCAATTCATACATGTCTAAACAACATTCCTTTAGTTTATTGTCATAACTTAGTAATGCTTGTTTTGTATCCAAACTATAGTGCGTTATTGAAGTCACATATGCAGCCTTCAAGAAAGGTATCAAGCGTGCATGCATGTAACTCAGTATAGGCTTATCTGTTATTTGTCTTTTATGACTTTCATAAGCAGAAGCCATGTCCAAGCCACAACGCATGACGTACAAAAGATTCTGAAATTTGAATACCGGCTCCATCGTCTGTCCTGCCCGACCCACCAAATATTTGTAAACATACTCATCAAAATAAGCTATGGTTTTGACTGTTATCATTGGCAGAAAAATCCACTGCTGGTCTGTATATGAAATGCCTTCCGTCTGCACGTAACCCAACTTCTTCAGGTTTTCAAGGCGATAGGCCACGGCGTGCATCTGCATATTTTGGAACTTGGCAGAACAGCAAACTTGCTCCATTTCAAACATACGACCAAGCCCTTGGTCATACTTTATTATCTTGCGGATGGTTCTATTTGTATCCACCACGGCAAAATCGGAAAGTACTAAATCGGCATCCGTTTCTTGAAGGAAAGAAATATAATGCCCGAAATGCTCCGTGTCGAAACTGTCGTCTGCATCAAGCACTTTCACATACTTGCCCGTGGCTTCTTTCAAACCGCGATTGACACATGAACCATAGTTGCCGTTTTCCTTGTCTATCACTTTAAATGTCTGTGGATATTTATGCTCATACTCACGAGCTATTTCCAACGAGCAGTCGCGACTGCCGTCATTCACGACGAGCACCTCCAACGCATCCATGCCCTCCTCCACCAGAAGCGAATCCAGACAATAACGGAGATACAGCTCCATGTTGTACGTCGGAATGATAAGTGTTAGAATCTTGTCCATGACATACTTGTTAACAAATAAAACCAGAACGCTCTTTGCGCCCATCGAAAAACATTTTCAAATCGAGCACAATCTTTGGCATGAGTTTTTTCACTCTTTGCCTCATGGTAATGGGCTTTAACACACGTTTATAAGGCGACTTACGAGTCATCAACTCTGCTTCGTTTGCATTTATCTTCTTCAATATGGCTTGCACAGCATCATACACCGCTGCCGATGTCTCATTTTCATGCCATTGCTGCGCACACACCGCGCCATATTTTTCCAATATCCCTTTTTTGTCAAGTTCCTCGCGCTGGGTAAAAAAGGCGAAATGCGCCACAATGGCATCGCCGTTCCATGCGTTCGACACACCTTGACGCGTAGGATAAATGCACGAAAGGAACTCTTCATCGTCTCCGGGAACAATACCTGCAAATTTCCGCATCTCATCACCAAACCACAAGACTGAATTTATCGAGAAACGGGACATGGCCATTTCCTTTTTCCCGAGATGCAGCTCTTCCCACCGACCTGTTTTCAGATACTTGTCCAAAAACCACTCGTGCAACTCTTGCGCAAAAATCCCACTTTGCCACAACACAGGATGACTAGCATACGAATTGTAATAATCGTCCAACCGAATTTTCCCCTCCACCTCAAGCAAATAAGTGGCAAGAGAATTGTTTATCACCAAAGGCGACACTAAAAAATAATGAGGATTGTCCACACGAAACTTCACCATCTTCTCTATCAGCCCCGGTTCCATCCAAACAATGTCATCATCGAGTTTAAAATAAATGGTATCAGACTCTGTGCAGTCCTTATAAAAAGCGTTGATGCTCGCATTACCGTTCACCACTCCATCAGGCTGCCACACCAAATTCACGACTGGAAATCTATCAGCCACTTGCTTGAAAAATTCAATGTCAGCCCCATTATGTGTGTTCACCCAAATGTCATATCTGTCCACAATGCTACACGACACAATATAAGGTATCAAATATTGCATGTAGCGGCGACGGCCAGCAGCCGTGTTGAGCACTATTTTATAGTTATTGTACATGGCATTATATCAAAAAATCCTTTCTACTCCGTTCAAATTTCGACTTGCATTCGAAACAAGTTCATGGCCGACGCTATTACAGGTGCCATGTCGTAATACTTGTATTCGGCAAGCCTTCCACCAAACAAAACATTTTGTTCATTATCAGCCAACGCTTTGTAACGCTTATAAAGCTCCCCATTACGCTGATCGTTCACCGGATAATAAGGTTCCAGCCCATCAGTCCACTCCACGGAATATTCGCGGGAAACGATCGTCTTCGGCACATCGTAAACCTCCTGTCCAAACATCTCAAAATGCTTATGCTCTATCACACGAGTGTACGGCACATCACGTTCCGTGTAATTAATCACGGCATTGCCTTGATAGTTAGGCGTATCCAAAATTTCATCCTCAAAACGGACGGTGCGATAGTCCAGCTTGCCAAAACGATAATCATAAAACTCATCTATCTTCCCGGTGAAGACTATCTTCTCGGCCAATCCCTCCCAATGGACACGATCTGCAAAAAAGTCAGTGCCTGTCTTGGTTTCAATGCCCGCAAGAAGTCCGTCAATCAGTTTATTGTAACCACCAATGGGAATGCCTTGATATTTGTCATTGAAATAATTGTTATCAAACACGAGACGGACGGGCAGTCGCTTAATGATGAACGCAGGCAACTCTGTGCATTTTCGTCCCCATTGCTTCTCCGTATAACCCTTTATCAGTTTTTCATATATATCTTTGCCTACCAGCATCAACGCTTGTTCCTCCAAATTACGAGGTTCAGTCGCGCCCTCTGCACGCATCGCCGATAGAGCCTCTTGCTTCTGTGCCTCAATTTTCGCGAAAGCCTGCTCCGGAGTGACGACACCCCACATCTGATAAAAGGTATTCATGTTGAAAGGCAAGTTGTAAAGCATTCCTTTATAGTTGGCAACCGGCGAGTTGGTGTAGCGGTTGAACTCCACGATAGAATTGACGAATTCCCAAATCTGCTTGTCCGATGTGTGGAAGATGTGCGCACCATATTTATGCACATTGATGCCTTCCACATTTTCACAATAGACATTGCCACCCAGATGTGGACGTTTGTCTATCACCAAGCACTTCTTCCCCACCCTATTTACGAGATAGGCAAATGTAGCTCCGAACAGACCAGAGCCGACTATGAGATAATCGAATTGTTTCATGAGTTTATACTAAATTACTTTTTCTTTCAAAGAATTTATATTCTTCATTACTTCATCATACCTAATGCGGGGATGGTTGTAATACCAACCAAGCATGCAATATTTGCTTTCCGGCTTTATGAAGCCAAAGGCTATAAGCAGTCTTTTCAGCCAATAGAAAAAGAAATAAAATACATACATAGCGTAAACCTTCGGAAATGCGCGCAAACTTCTGAACGTCTTCCACCACAAGTGCGAATGCATTGACTTGTCCTTAAAATAATACCACGGCTGGTAACCGGAGAAGTGTATGATCTTGGGACTTAACATCAGTTCTTTCATCTCTGACAAATGTTCGTTAATAAATTCCTTGAAACGAAAGAACTGGACTATCACTCCATATTTTGGCGGAAGTATGATTTTATCATCTTTGCATACCACATTTATAGCATCCTGATCAGGGTATTTAATTCGTCCGGCATTGCTTCTCGCGAAATCAAGCAATTTTTCCGCTATCCTCTTTTCCCTCCACCTGTCAAGATTCATCAGCAAAACGCCAGAACAGACATAGCGATACCGACTCTCGTAACCCAATCTTTCGTAAGTCTCATCCTTGTATGCCTCTGTGTCAAGACAGGCAGCAATGCTCTTGTCCATATCCATCGCAAAAAGGCTGTCCAAGTCATCGTTCACATAAACATCGCAGTCAAGATAAAGCACGCGCCGGACATCCTGCCCCAACAAGTCTGGAAGTAATATCCTGTACCACGCTAGTTTAGTCCAAATCAACGTTTGCGGAGGAAGTTCCAATATTTCATCATCGAGTTGCGAATCTATTATATGAAACTCGCAGTTTACCCTCACCTGCTTAATATTATTTAAGCAGTAACATTCCAAACGTTTCTTGTTGCGTTCGGATATGTAGTCAGACAATATATGAACACGCACATCATCGCCATCTTTTGCATGTTCTGCTATCGACTTCAATGTCACGCAAGCGTATGGCACATATTTTTCATTGAAGCAAAGCGCGAAATCTTTTCTCATCTCGTAAAACTAAAATTCCCGTTTTTCCCAATGCCCTATCCGTCCGAGGCAACGTCTGACGACAGCACGGTAATAGGCACGTATTTTATGCACCGATGACAAATTCTCACGATGCCATCCCTCATAATCGCCCGCTATATCTGATTTAAACATATCAAAGTCGCCAGCAATATGTGGATGAACTGCATATACCATTATTCCCTCGCCCCGCCAATTATACCAATCATCGGCAAGGTATTTCTTGTCCACCGCGGTCATTATCTCGGCCGCTGCACGGTTTATCATGTATGACATCGCACCCATTGCCTCGAAAACGGAGGCCAATCCGCAATTAGCTACAAGCAGGCTTTTTCTTCTGAAGTACCAATAACTGCCTGAGAGCAAAACAACCATCGGCTTTTTCGTCCGCAACATCATGTCTACGGAAGTAATAATTCCTCTTACATCCGCATTTTCTTCAAACACCACGTCATCTTCCAATACCAACGCCACTTCGTCTCCATTTCCCAGCATCTCTTCGTAACATTTGCGATGCGACAACGCGCAACCTATCTCGCCGCCTTTCATGTAACGACCGTATGTCTCATATGTTTCTTTCTGATTCCATAGCTCATTTAATTGTCTTTCAAAAAGACTCCTGCCATCCACAGCTTCCACAATATGTACATCCATAAAATCCTGATACGGACTTAACAACTGTTCTATATATTGTTTCCTGTCTGTCGATGTTTTAAGATTAATAACGTGTACTTTTACCATATTGCTAATACTCTTTCCAATAAATCTTATTTTTTATAACCTTAGCGGGTTTTCCAACAGCTATGCAATTATCTGGGATATTCTTTGTCACCATAGTATCCATTCCTATCACAGAACCGTTTCCTATTGAAACTCCTTTCATTATAATCGCAGAAGCTCCACACCATACATGATTTCCTATATAAATAGCCTTTGAAGTATTTATTCTATGATTTTGACTGTCATAAATAAAATGTTGGTCACACGTCCTTATCCTAACACCTTTTGCAAAAATACTGTTAGAACCTATCTCACATCGAGTGCCTTCACCCAACACAATAGAAACATCTTGGTCAAAAATAACATGATCACTAATTATCAATTCATTTCCATCATCTTGGATATAAATCATATTCGTATTCTTCAATTCACATCCTTCACCGATCCTAACAATATTATTATTCCCTTTAAAAGTAATCATTAAATTATCACATCTGGTATTTCTAGGTATCCACACACTATTTCCCTTACCATAATCTCTTATTTTTACATTATACCTTATATTCAACACATATCTCAAATAAATATATTCATATAAAAATTTCAATAAAAGACTTCTGTCTTTCCATCTTTTCAATCTGTTTACTAACATGTCTTTCATTATTTATTTCTAATCATCCTACATAATGCAGAAAAAAACGGATGAGACATCAGAAAATAATTAAAACGATATTTAAGTGTCATAGATGACTTTATACGGTTATACATATACAATACCCGCTTATCCTTATACCATTCATTTACATGTGCGTATATATCTTCTTGACAAAGGAACTTATAATCTATGAAAATCCTTTTCTCGAAATCAATGGAGATAATATTTAACTGCTTGTATGCTGTATGGATTTTATCCAAATTACTCGTAGCATCTGTCACACTCAAACTGTACTTCTTCTGCAAATTTTGTGGCTGATTATATATATATGTAACAGTGTTTACTACCTTACATTCATTTATCACATTCAAAAACATCAAAGTGAAAAGCGTATCTTCACCAATCTTCATCGCAACATCAAACCTAAGATTACCAATCTTCTCTTTCTTGAAAAATTTACCCCATACTACACTAAAAATACCACAATTCAGATTTTCAGAAAGAAATGTTTTAAAATCATGGTTCTCTTCTCTCTCCACAACATTCAACTCATATGTAGTCCCAATTTTCCTATAATAAGCTGTTAAAATAAGGTCTACATTAGGCAACTGCTCGTAATCCAACCTCAACCCTTCAATATTCAATTCATCATCACTATCTATAAACGTCACCCATTCTCCAACCGCATTGTCCAGTCCCACATTCCTTGCAGAACTTACTCCTCCATTATCTTTATGAAATACCCTGACACGAGAATCCTTGGCTATATATTCATCACAAATTTTACCAGAGCCGTCTGTACTTCCATCATCCACAAGCAGCACCTCGAAATCTTCAAATGATTGTTGCAATATGCTATCAAGGCAACGATGCAGATATTTTGCTGTATTATAAACTGGAACTATGATTGAAATACGTGGATTCATCCTAACAATCCTTTAACGATTTACGAAGAAAAAACATACTGTTTGCTCTTAATGCTTCCAATTTGTTTTTCACATTACAATAGTTTATCACTGCAAGCAAAGCCTTTTTCTTTTTCAAATACTCATCATACGAAAACACTAATCTATCAGCCAACCTCAAACTTTTAAGCAAGGTACAAAAACGATCTATGCCCCTATCTTGGTTTGCTATGGCTATAAAGTTCTTCTGGAATATTACTGAGAACACGCAACCATGAAAAGAATCTGTCACCACAAAATCGGCATTAGCTATGGACGACAACCATTTAGAAACAGAAACAAGTTTATTGTTATTCCCGTTATCATCCTTGGGACAAAGCGACAACAGCGTTGTTTCCCGTCCCAACGAAAATGCCACATCATTCATTATAGACCACTTCCCGTCATCAGGGTCAAGAACATAACAAACAATGCCTGATTTGCTTTTCTTATCTTGAGCATCAATCAAAACAGAATAATCTTCCGCCTTCAGCAACAACGTCGGATCCAAGACTAAAGTTGCTTTCATTCCGCTTATTGTATTCACGATGTCAACTCCGGTTTCCTCTCGTACAGATATGGCATCAAAGCTCTTTAAACCGTCTGCACATAATAATAACTTATCGTTTGATATATCCGTTTTTTTTACACCGAAAGAAGCAGCGTATGATATTTTTTTATATCCCCCACCCTTTGGCAAGAAATGCAAGAAATAATCCGTGATACATGGTGAATAAGCTTCACGCCACACTTGGTCACTTCCAACAATAAAACAACGTAATCCATTGAATTTTACATATAGTTTTAATAATTTGGAACTTCTCAGTACGCATGTTCTTGTTATATGATGCTTTATAAAACTCTGCAATTCAATATTATCATAATATTCATTTTTATAAATCATATAATCTGTAGAAAGCGGATTAGAAATCCTAATATTTCTTTTTCCTAAAACATATTTACGAAACACACATTTAACGACGCTTGCACACCGCAAAAGAAAAAGCCTGAACGGCGGATAATCAAAGTCCCTATTAAGCACAATGGGATTATAACCTAAACGAATCAATATTTGCTGCAATGCATAAGCCTGCAATATACCACCATAATTTGAACGTAAAGGTTGTGTCAGAATCCCAATCTTCATCACAATTATTCATTAAGATTTTAACTTATGATATATATCACTCACAGTCTTATAGCCCTCACCCAATACTTTCTTTGCCGTCTCCACCATCTTCTCATGCTTCACATCTTTATCCGTCTTCAAGCATGTCGATATGACAAGCAATGCATCGCTCTCATCCTTACTATCTGTAAAAACTTCAAAGAGCATCGGTTTATTGGTCATATCCGCCGTTACAAATCTTTGATAGACTAAATTAAACTCATCTTTTGAGGAAGCACTCATATATTCAAAACCTAAATCCTCGGCATAATGCTTAACCAAGTCTTTCGATTTGTTTCCATAGTGTCCGGCAGCAGCCATATAAGCATCGGCATCGGCACCGAACATGTTAGCCATGTGATTATAATTGCGGAACTCCGTACCACGGCCATTGTTGACAAGCATGATGCGCACATTACGCCCCACATGGTGATTTCCCATCACATTCATGTCATAAAAAAAAGCCAAATCGCCCAACACTCCGAAATAAAGTTTTTCAGGGTTTGCCAGTGACGCCCCTATCAGTGATGACATGTCGCCATCTATTCCAAAGCCGCCTACATTGCTGTAAGAAAGCACCGAGGCTGGAATCTCAAAAAAGTTCCACGAACGCAATGTGTTCAAGATACCTAAATGTAAAACCGAGTTTTCCGGTAAACAAGGTGCCAATTGCCGCGCCATCCAAATGTTACTGAAAGGCAACTCCGGAATATGGCTATACACATCTTCATACGCTTTCTTACATAAAGCCAAATAACTGTCGTCACCAACTTCCGAATCTGTATAATGAGCAAAAAACGCGCTTTCCGGCATTTCAAAAACATAACGCAATTTTCTGAAAGTATCCCGCAACTCGCCATCCTCACTCACACGCCAAACTTGCTTGGCAGAAATTCCCAACGTGTAATAATCTCCCGAAACATCACCTATATGAATCAGTGTTTCTATCTCCGGAAGTATCGGCTGGTTATAAGTCTGGGCCTTTACCAAAGCAGACAAGAAACGATATTTCCCTTTATAACCACTGGTATGGTCGCAAAAGACAACCGCATTATGCGATGCACAGAACTTGTCCAAAGCCTCTGTTTCATCCTTTGTCCATACTTTATGTGAACCCACAAATACTGCCACATGGCCATCAGGCAATACGGGAAATTCATCATGAAATGTAATCCGATCAATGACACGTACTTCTGGCAACTGTTTTACAGAAAAATCACGGCTGTAAAACGTTTCCAGATTGATGTGAACCGGACCGCCACCATGTCTTTTCAAAGCAAGCAAAGCTTGATTAACTTTCAATTCACATGCCCAAGCATCGTTCTCGTCTTTTACCACTGGCAAACAAACGCTTAACCGTGCCACATCTTTTGCAACAACTGAACGGTCAATCACCTGTGGTATTATATGTCCTACATTGGCCATTGATTGGACAGATGTTACTGCCAATATGGGAAGTTTTTTATAATATGCTTCTGTTAACCCAGGTAAATAATTACGTGAGGCCGTTGCACCGGTACAACTCAATACAACCGGTTCACCTGATTCTGCCGCCAAACCACATGCCATGTAAGCAGCCGAACGTTCATCTGCAGCTGAATAAATATCAAAGAACGGATCCTGTTGCAAACTGGCCACAAACGTTATATTTGTCGTTCCTGGGGATGCTATCACTTTATGTATCCCCTTAGCTTTTAATAACGCAATTAAAAGCAGGACGTGGCGTTCTGATGTATAAAAAGTATTCATATCTTTTCTATTTTATCTGTAATCCTCGGATGCAAATCTAAGGTAATTATTTCCAATGGGCATTAATAGATTTACCCTCATTACAAACCAAAATCTGTCCAGACAAACATTTTGAAGCATCAGACAATAGGAAACAAGCCACTTCGGCTACCTCTTCAGGTAAATAAACCCTTTCAGTTGCATTATACGGGCAATAAAGATTCCCTTCTGCGCTAAATCCTGTCATTTCTGAAGCCGTCACTCCCGGTGCTATGGCATTCACCCTGATTTTACTATCAATCACACGACAAGCAAGCCCTTGTGTTAAACTGTTAATTGCCGCTTTGGTCAAGCCATAAGGAAGATCGTCTACAAAAAAACCTCGCTCCGATGACACAAACAATATATTGCCATTTTCTCTTTTAGTATTCTCTAATAATTCTATAAACTTTTGAGCCAAAAAATATCCTCCACGCAAGTTTGTATTCATCTGTTTGTCGAATTGTTCTAATGAAACATTACGTATATTTCCTTCATGCAAGGAAATCCCTGCATTATTAACCAAACAATTCACTCCACCTAATAACTCATCAGCCTGTTTCACAAACAACGGAAAATCATCAACGCTAAGTATATCCAATTTTAAATATAGACATCCATAGTCATCCGACACCTTTTTCAAGGCAACTTCATCCCTGCCTGTAACAAGAACCTTTGCGCCTTCCTCCAAACATTTTCTTGTAATGGCTAATCCTATACCTTTCGCACCACCCGTTACTATTATATGTTTGCCCTTTAAACGCTGATTGGGTTGTAAATAAGCAATGTTCGCCGTCACATTCTTCTGTGGCACACCGCTTATCACATATCTTATTCCCCGTTTCAAATATTCACGCAAAGACATAGCTATCAATGTTTAAACGAATGTATTTTGTTCTGTATTTTGCTTATGACAAATATACGTTCCCCTTTCTCTAATCCGAGAAAATACATGAATGCCGCAGAAGAAAGGGCTGAAACCATGCATACAACCAGCAATCGGATGAACGATGACGGCATGTTGAAGTAGACCAAACAAGGCAAAATGACCGAACATACCGATACTAGCCCCATGCGAAGCAACACTTCTTTCACATACTTCATCCATGGCATCTTTATCAAATCTTTTACCAAGTATATGCGAACAAAAATTAATCCGAAATATATTGCAAAATATACAATATATGCTATCTCGGGAGGAAAACCTAACTTAAAGAACAAATAGGATAAAGGAAGTACCCAGATACCAAAAAGAGTAACCGTTATCTGATATTTTTTTATTTTTCCTGTAGCCAGTTGCGCCGTGAACAAAGTATTAGCAACAACAACCGCTAAAGATGAAAGCAACGTGAGACGAACGAACATAACAGCATGTTCCGGCACTTCTACTAACCAAATAGACAAGACCTGCTGAGCTTCTAGAACCAAAGGCACAGCAAAAAAAAACGTCATAAAATAGGAATATTTGGCACCACGGCACACAAGAGTGTGCATATAATTCAAATCACCTGCCGCATACGATTTTATTATTTGCGGATTCATGGCTGTCGTAAAATTTACCACAAATGATTGAACCGCACTATCAACCTGTCCCGCAATGCCGCGCGCTGCATTCACTGCCACTCCGAAAAACATATTCATCAAAATATTGACACCTTGCGTGTTCAACAGGTAAGCTCCGTTTCCCAAGAAACTCCATCCTGCAAAACTCAACATTTTCTTCAATAAACTTTTATCATATATGATTCGAAAAGTGCATTCCACAAAATGAATTCTACAGTAACTATAATCAATCAAGCACATTAAGATAGATACGGATAACGTCAAAACAGAATATGTCATCAACTTATCAAAACATGACACATACAAAACGTAGACAATAACAAACCTTAATGTTATATTTAATATGCCCAAATAAGCAAATGCTGACATTCTTTCATGTGCAATCATTGCAGAGGTATAGGGCACACTGTTCAAGTCTACGGCAAAAGCCAATATGGCACATTGCAAAACCCAATTCGCCGCATCCAACCTTTGCACTGGTATATTCAAATGAACATTCAAAAACCATACACCAATTATTTCCGCCACAATAAAAATAGCTATCGATAAAACAAACATCACTGCGACTGACGAAGTAAAGACTTTCTTTAGATTATACTCATCGCCTCTACCTATTTCAAAAGTTATAAATCTGCTTATTGATGTTGACAAGGCTGTAGACAACAACGAAAACATTGCTACAACCCCTCCCACTACATTATAAATACCATAATCCTCTACTCCTAGTGTATTCAACACCACGCGGGAAGTATAAAGCGACACCAGCATTCCAAACAACATCCTGACATAAAGCATCAAGGTGTTCTTGGCTATACGTTTTGTATTTTCTGTATGTGATGAAACCATGACTTACCTTCCCATCAACCTTGCCCAAAACGAGCGATTACTTTTCGTCTTATCGACATTTCCATGCACCTCGTTCAAATACCGTTCATAGCTCCACCGATTGTGCACCATCTCGTAAATAGCTCCCCAATCGGGCAACTTACCCACATTGCGGTCGTCAATGAACAGGTCAGCTTTCAGCTTACGGCAAGGGCTGGAGGGATGCTCCGGGATGCGTTCGTCGGGATGATTGGCATTGACGGCATAAAATTCCAATCCGCGCTTACGACAATAGTCGACGGCATCATCCAGAAGTTTTCCCTCACGCACAGTCCATAGGATCAGGAGGTGGCGTTCGGCCTGCAACTGTTTCAAGGTCGCGATGGCAAACGGGATCTCTTTCCCGATTTCGGGATAGCGGTGTTCGACAATCGTCCCGTCAAAATCTACTGCGATAATCATACTTGTCTGTGGTAAAATGAAGCCGACAACAGGGTAAGAATCCCTGTTGTCGTTCTTCTTTAACTATTAAATAATGTATCACCTCGTCTCACGACGATCGTATATTACTTGAATATACTGCAAATTAAAAAAACAATCTCAGTCGGTACGTCCCGCCTCTCCCGTCCGATCAGGAACAGGAGGGCGATGACGATGAGATTTATAAACAACTTGAGCTAGTTTAAAACTTAGCGCGTTACGCGAAAGCTATAATAGCTGTATGTACTCCGGACTTACCTCTACGGATACAGTCAAAAGATTGGGCAACTCCACCAGCAAGCGCCGAGATCGTGAGCCTCGAATCTTTTGTAAACGTCCTTCATAATTATTCAATGCTCCCCCGATAATCCGCACATTACGTCCAATCATATCGGGAGTCAGTTCACCCGGAGTATAAAAATAGGGATTTTCAGTAGCCTCCACGGCTTTGATAAAACGTTCCATATCGGCATTTCTGACAGTCATGGGTGCCCCGTGCGAACCCCGCATATAACGATACTGAAAAGTGCTTATCAACTCAACCAACGGGTCCAGCGTATGTCGTGTATCATATACAAATAGCAAGTCTGCCATGAAAGGCACTTTTTCACGTACTCGCTTCCCTTGTTTGACAGATAGTTTCCACACCATTGGTGTGAATATTTTCATATTCATTTCACCAAGTATCTTATACGCCGGATGCTTTGCATTGGCACGCTTAAGGTCACGCATGACATACCATTTTGGTTGGTCGCCAACCAAAGTCATAGGAGGCTCATCCATAAACTTTGTTTTGTTTTAATGAATCGGCTACTAAAAATCGCAATAATCATGCAAGAAGACAATTTTTCTAATCCTGCAAGTTTACATATATATCTATTAAACAAGCAGTTATTTGTCATACACTCTAAAGTTAATATCTTTTCGAGTCGTGTTTTTCGTATTTTATTTCTCATAATATAACCATGATTTACTTTATTTATTTCAAAACTCCAGAAACCATCTTTTATTATGAGAACGATTGTCTCCTATTATGAGATGGTCGGACGAATTGAATGATTGATAGTCAGTGATTTATATTCCTATTTTTGAA
>JACJJM010000248.1 GCA_016900015.1 Phocaeicola coprophilus
TCTCAATGGTTCGTACGCCTGAAAAATGTCCGTCTCTTATGGAGAGAAAATCACGCGGCGGTTCGGCGGGCCGCTGCCATGGCTCAGAGCCCGTGTCGGGGCGGGCCGCACAGCCGGTTGGCGGGCCTGCCATTTGTTTACGAAATCTGCACACTTTTACCCCATTTCCGTGTGTTTCCAGGGCCATCACCTGATGTTGGAGCCACCATCATTCCCCACATATTTATATT
>JACJJM010000249.1 GCA_016900015.1 Phocaeicola coprophilus
TCAAAAGCTTTAACAAGTACTTCTACTTCTTGTCCTACAGAAAGTACATCGGATGGATTTTTTACATGTTCCCAAGAAAGGTCGGAAATATGAGCAAGTCCATCAACACCGCCAATATCAATAAATGCACCGTAATCAACTAAACGTTTAACAATACCTTTACGTTTTTCACCTTCAACGATATTAGCAAGTACTTCTTTACGTTTTTCAGCACGTTCTTGTTCTAAAAC
>JACJJM010000250.1 GCA_016900015.1 Phocaeicola coprophilus
GTATCTTCGCAGATGGCATCGGACACTTTTTTTGTCCGATAGTATAGAAAATGTCAGAACAAGTCTTGACTATTACAAATTAAAGGACTTCTCATTGCCATACAACACTGGGAAATCCTAATGACCGATTTGGGTTTAAGCTGCGATATTTTGGGGATATCTCTGATTTATGTGTCCCCAACATCTGAATATGGCGGCGGCAAGCTCATAAAGCAGTTCAGTCAGCCAG
>JACJJM010000251.1 GCA_016900015.1 Phocaeicola coprophilus
CTGTTTCCCGAAATGTAACAAATCGTAACTCGCATCTAGTTTAACCCAAATGTTAATTTTTTATTGGGACAGCACTGCTAGCTGACCATCACACGATAAATTCAAAACAACTTCTTAGACGACGCATGCCTGTGGAAAGCAGGGGCGGATTCATGTCCGTGATGGTCGTTGTCTGACTATCGCGATTCACTCTCCCTCATCTTCGCGATCATGAGCACCTGACTATCGC
>JACJJM010000252.1 GCA_016900015.1 Phocaeicola coprophilus
AACCTTTATTTACTCTTGGGTTCTTGGTGCATCTGCTCCTAAGACTGCTCAAGTACTTGACTGTAAGATACCAGAAGCTGTAATAGCAAGAGAAGATTTTCTGAATGGTTATCCCGGACTAAAAAATGTAAAAGAAGTAATCATACCAAGAGACGTTGCTAAAGGTCAATTTGTTGGATTTGATGGTAGACTAGTTAAGTGTAATTCTGCCCATCTAATGCTAGCGGGT
>JACJJM010000253.1 GCA_016900015.1 Phocaeicola coprophilus
AACGATTGTCTCCTATTATGAGATGGTCGGACGAATTGAATGATTGATAGTCAGTGATTTATATTCCTATTTTTGAAAATCTAAGAAATATGTATAAATATGTGATAATAAACATGTAAATTTAATCTCTAAAATGATGGATAATTGATATTATTTTCTTACTTTTGCGCTCAAATGATTATCTCATAATAGGAGACAATCGTT
>JACJJM010000254.1 GCA_016900015.1 Phocaeicola coprophilus
CGGAAAGGTTTGGAATACAAATATAATCGTCTAAATTTGCTGGAAGAAGTGTGGAAGGACGGCGAAATGAAAGCACAATATAATTATCTGGCAGACGGTACGAAGCTGGGCGTTCGCGACGGCAGCGGAAAGAACGGTTACGACTATGTGGGCAGTGTGGTCTACAAGGTCGTAGACGGACGTCGCGAGTTCGACCGTGC
>JACJJM010000026.1 GCA_016900015.1 Phocaeicola coprophilus
AGGTTTGATTGTATTCACTGCCGCAAAGCTACAACCAAACCTCAAAGTGTAAAAGGTGCATTTCTTCGAATGCTTACTTATATAATCCGGTGTCATAATGGTATAATAACAAAAAAAGAGGACATCTTTTACAGATTATCCTCTTTTTTACTTATATAGTGAATTCTATATTATTCAGCCTTAGGAGCTTCCTCAGCCGGAGTTTCGGCAGCAGCTTCAGTGTTGGCAGCCGGAGCTTCAGTAGCAGCTGCTGCACCCTTCTTGCTTGAACGACGAGTGCGGGTAGCTTTCTTCGCAACTTTGTCCTTAGCCATGTTTTCATCGTAGTCAACGAGTTCGATGAAGCACATTTCAGCGTTATCACCGAGACGGTTGCCCAACTTGATGATGCGGGTATATCCACCCGGACGGTCAGCAACCTTGACAGAGATTTCCTTGAACAACTCTGTTACAGCATACTTGTCTTGCAGGTAACTAAATACGACACGACGTGAATTCGTTGTATCGTTCTTAGATTTTGTGATTAAAGGCTCAACGTACTTCTTCAGCGCTTTAGCCTTTGCCAAGGTCGTAGTGATTCTTTTGTGCTTGATCAGAGAAATGGCCATGTTTGACAACATTGCTTTTCTATGAGAAGCAGTACGACCCAAATGGTTGAATTTCTTATTGTGTCTCATTGTTTATTCTTTATCTAATTTATATTTAGAAATGTCAGTTCCGAACGACAGATTCAGACTTTCGAGCAAATCATCAAGCTCCGTAAGCGATTTCTTACCAAAGTTTCTGAACTTCAAGAGGTCGGTCTTATTAAATTGTACCAAGTCGCCCAATGTTTCTACGTCAGCAGCTTTCAAACAGTTCAAAGCGCGGACAGAAAGATCCATATCAACCAATTTGGTCTTCAACAATTGACGCATGTGCAATACTTCCTCGTCAAACTCTTCATTGCCGTCTGCATCGGAGTTTTCCAATGTAATCTTCTCATCAGAGAAGAGCATGAAGTGATAGATAAGGATTTTCGCAGCCTCTTTCAGTGCATCCTTCGGGTGTATGGAACCATCCGTCGTAATCTCAAGTATCAATTTATCGTAGTCAGTCTTCTGTTCTACACGGAAGGGCTCGATTGTATATTTGACATTACGAATCGGAGTATAAATAGAATCGATAGGAATCACATTAACATCGGTGCAAAATTCGCGATTTTCGTCAGCGGGAACGTATCCACGACCTTTGTTAATGGTCAAATCGATTTGCATTGTTGCTTTTGAATCTAAATGGCAAATAACTAATTCAGGATTTAACACTTCAAATCCAGTCAAATACTTACCTATATCACCTGCCTTAAATTCAGTTGAATTTTCGATAGTAATACTTACTTTTTCATTCTCGAATTCCTCTACGATCTGTTTGAATCTTACTTGCTTCAGATTCAAAATAATATTGGTTACGTCTTCCTTTACACCCGGAACAGCAGCAAATTCATGCTCTACCCCTGCGATGTGAATCGTATTGATGGCAAAACCCTCAAGAGAGGAAAGGAGAATACGGCGTAAAGCATTACCGATGGTAATACCAAAACCGGGTTCAAGCGGACGAAACTCAAATTTTCCATATTTGGAGTCCGCCTCCAACATTAATACTTTATCAGGTTTTTGAAATGCTAATATCGCCATGAAATTAATTATTATTTAGAGTACAACTCAACGATCAATTGTTCTTTAATGTTTTCGGGGATATCTGCTCTCTCAGGAATATGCAAATATCTGCCGGCTTTGGTATTTTCATCCCATTCCAACCAAGGATATTTGCTGTGGTTGAAACCTGCAAGCGAATTAGCAATCACTTCCAAAGATTTAGATTTCTCACGAACACCTACAATTTGACCTGGTTTAACGGCGTATGAAGGAATATTCACCACATTACCGTCAACAACGATATGTTTGTGACCCACCAACTGACGGGCAGCAGCACGAGTCGGAGCGATACCCAAACGATAGACAATGTTGTCCAGACGAGATTCGAGAGATTGCAACAGGATTTCACCTGTAATACCATTAGCACTGGCTGCCTTCTCGAACATGTTTCTAAATTGTCTTTCCAACACGCCGTAAGTGTATTTGGCTTTTTGTTTTTCAGCCAACATCACACCATACTCAGAAGTTTTTCTTCTTCTAGAGTTTCCATGTTGTCCGGGAGGATAATTTCTCTTAGACAGAACTTTATCAGCACCGAAAATAGCCTCACCGAATTTACGTGCAATTCTTGATTTTGGTCCAGTATATCTAGCCATTTTTACTTCTTAAATTTAAATTGGTTTACTTATGGACTTAAATTGTTGCAGCCGCGATTACAGAAAGGAAAATGCAATCCAAATTATTAACCAATTCAAGCCACATTTTAATTAGGTTATCTGTATTATACTCTTCTTCTCTTAGGAGGACGACAACCGTTGTGCGGAAGCGGTGTTACGTCAATGATTTCAGTAACTTCAATACCAGCACCGTGTACAGTTCTGATAGCGGACTCACGGCCATTACCAGGACCTTTTACATAAGCTTTAACCTTTCTGAGACCCAAATCGTATGCTACTTTAGCACAATCTTGTGCTGCCATCTGTGCTGCATACGGAGTATTCTTCTTAGAACCTCTGAATCCCATCTTACCTGCTGAAGACCATGAAATGATCTGACCTTCACTGTTTGCAAGAGAAACGATAATGTTGTTGAAAGATGAATGAACGTGCAACTGTCCATTAGCATCCACTTTCACATTTCTCTTCTTAGCTGCGACTGTTTTTTTTGCCATATCAACAATTATTATTTAGTAGCTTTTTTCTTATTTGCAACGGTTTTCTTTCTTCCCTTACGGGTACGTGCGTTGTTTTTAGTGCTTTGACCTCTAACTGGCAAACCTAAACGGTGACGTACACCACGATAGCAACCAATATCCATTAATCGCTTAATGTTCAGTTGCACTTCAGAACGAAGATCACCTTCCACCTTATATTCAGCACCAATAATCTCACGAATCTTAGCTGCCTGATCATCAGTCCAGTCTTTTACCTTGATATCTCTATCGACACCTGCTTTATCCAGGATCTTTGCTGAACTACTGCGACCTATACCGTAAATGTAGGTCAACGCAATCTCACCTCTTTTGTTTTGAGGCAAATCTACACCAACTATTCTTATAGCCATACTCAATTATTTTTCTGCAAAAATAATAAATTATCCTTGACGTTGTTTATACTTAGGATTTTTCTTGTTAATAACATACAAACGGCCATTACGTCTTACGATCTTACATTCTGGCGTACGTTTCTTCAATGATGCTCTTACTTTCATATCTTTATTGTTATTTATATCTAAAAACGATTCTACCTTTTGACAAATCGTAAGGGGACATCTCCACTTTAACTTTATCGCCAGGCAAAATTTTTATGTAATGCATTCTCATCTTACCTGAAATATGAGCAGTAATCTCATGCCCATTCTCCAGTTCTACTCGAAACATTGCATTAGACAATGCTTCAACGATAACTCCTTCTTGTTCTATTGCTGCTTGTTTTGCCATATAAATTTAAATTGCATTATCTCCTAAAACTTCTTCTATAAAATCAAATGTCGACAACACTTCGGCCTTCCCTTTACGGACTGCGATCGTATGTTCAAAGTGTGCAGCCCATTTTCCATCGCAAGTACGGATAGTCCAACGATCCGGTTCCATGTAAATCCGAGGCGACCCCAGCGTTATCATAGGTTCAATCGCGATGCACATTCCGCTTTTCAACAATGTTCCCGAGCCACGTTTCCCATAATTAGGAACGGGAGGCTCTTCATGCATTTCTTTTCCAATGCCATGCCCTACAAACTCGCGAACGACACCATAGGAATGCTTCTCACAATGGTCTTGTACAGCAGAACCAATGTCACCGAGACGTTTCCCATGCACAGCATTCTCTATACCCTTATACAAGGATTCCTTTGTAACTCTCAAAAGAGCTTTAACTTCGGGCGCGACTTCACCTACACAAAATGTATAGGCAGAATCACCACAAAACCCGTTCATAAAAGTTCCACAATCGACAGATACAATATCACCTTCCTCTAAAGGCTTATCGTTGGGAATGCCATGAACAACTTGGTCATTGACAGAAGTGCAGATTGATCCGGGAAAAGGCTGTCCATACTGATTGGGAAATCCTTTAAATGTCGGTACAGCCCCATTATCACGAATAAACTCTTCTGCTACTCTATCCAGCTCCAAAGTTGTGACACCTGGTTTTATTAATTTAGCTACTTCAGCCAAAGCACGTCCCACAAGGAGATTGCTTTGACGAAGTAACTCTATTTCATCATCAGTCTTAAGAAAAATCATCTATCGAAAACTTAATAGGCAGAAACATTAGCCGAACGACCTTTGATTCGACCTGATTTAAGCAATCCGTCATAATGTCTCATCAACAAATGACTTTCAACTTGTTGCAATGTATCCAAAACGACACCAACAAGAATCAAGAGAGAAGTTCCTCCAAAGAAGTGAGCAAATTCAGTCTTCACACCGAAAATTCCAGCAAAAGCAGGCAAAATAGCCACAATGGCAAGAAACAGAGAGCCCGGCAGAGTAATACGAGACATGATTGTATCAATATATTCCGCAGTATTTTTACCCGGTTTGATACCTGGAATGAATCCATTGTTTCGCTTCATGTCTTCAGCCATCTGATTTGGATTAATCGTAATAGCCGTATAGAAATAAGTAAAGAGGATTATCAATACGGCAAAAACCAAATTATACCAGAAGCCCGTATAATCACTCAATGCCACCGCTACACTGCTTACCTCCCCTTGCTGACCTGAATAATTTGCAAGTGCTGCCGGAATAAACATAATAGCTTGTGCAAAGATGATAGGCATCACATTTGCTGCATTCACTTTTAAAGGAATGTATTGTCTTGCACCACCGTATTGCTTATTGCCAACGATACGTTTTGCATATTGCACAGGAATCTTGCGAGTTCCCTGAACCAACAATATAGCAGCAGCTATCACCAGCAACAAAAATACGATTTCAAACAAGAACATAATCAAACCACCCGCACCCGGAGATGCCATTCTTGAGACTACTTCTTGGAAGAGAGCTTGCGGAAGACGTGCAATGATACCGACCATAATAATTAACGAAATACCATTACCCACACCTTTATCCGTGATTCTCTCACCAAGCCACAAGATGAACATACTGCCTGCTGCCAAAATGATGGTTGATGAAATCATAAATAACGTCCAATCTAATGAAGCATTTAATGAACCGCCGGCTTGTGACTTCAAGTTAAGTAAGTAGGAAGGTGCCTGGAACAATAAAATGGCTATCGTTAGATAGCGTGTATATTGATTGATCTTTCTTCTGCCGCTTTCGCCCTCGCGTTGCATTTTCTGGAAATAAGGAACAGCAACTGCCAAAAGCTGAATGACGATGGATGCCGAAATGTATGGCATAATACCCAACGCAAAAATAGAAGCATTAGAAAATGCACCACCAGAAAACATATTCAACAAAGCCAAAAGACCTTCACTTGTTTGTTCATGCAATTTGGCCAACATATTCGGGTCAATGCCTGGAAGTACGATATATGAACCAAATCTGTATATCGCAACAAACAATATAGTGATGAGGATCCGTTTTCTCAGATCCTCAATCTTCCATATATTCTTTAATGTTTCAATAGATCGTATCATTTAATCAGAGTTTTACAGCATTACCACCAACAGCTTCGATAGCGGCGATAGCACTCTTAGAGAACGCATTTGCTTCAACATCGACCTTAGTTGTCAATGTGCCGTTACCTAATACCTTAACTAACTGTTTAGAGGAAATAAATCCAGCAGCACGCAGTTCTTCAAGACCGACTTTTGTCAGATTCTTGGCTTCAACCAATGCCTGAATGGTATCCAAATTGACAGCTTTGTATTCCACTCTGTTCATATTCTTAAAGCCAAATTTAGGAACTCGGCGTTGGAGCGGCATCTGACCACCTTCGAAACCAATCTTACGAGAGTATCCAGATCTTTGTTTTGCGCCCTTATGTCCTCTTGTAGAAGTTCCACCCAAACCAGAACCCGGTCCACGGCCTACTCTTTTACGGGTCGTAATCGAGCCTGCAGCAGGTTTCAAATTATTTAATTTCATATCGAAACTTAATTATTATTCAACAATTACTTTACTTTACGATAGTAACAAGGTGTTTAACCTTCTCTACCATTCCAAGAATTGAAGGAGTTGCTTCGTGTTCAACCACACGATTCAACTTACGAAGTCCCAGTGCATCAAGTGTTCTTTTTTGGACAGCCGGAGCACCAATTCTGCTTTTAACTTGTTTGATCTTAATAGTTGACATAAAACCTCCTTATCCTCTAAATACTTTTTCAATACTGATACCTCTGTTTTGAGCGACAGTTCTCGCATCTCTCATCTCGTTCAAGGCCAAAATGGTAGCCTTAACCAAGTTATGAGGGTTAGAAGAACCCTTAGATTTAGCCAAAACATCCGTGATGCCCACGCTTTCAAGTACGGCACGCATTGCACCACCGGCCACAACACCCGTACCTGTAGATGCAGGCTTGATGAAGACTTCAGCACCACCGAACTTTGCGGTTTGTTCATGAGGCACGGTTCCTTTCAATACCGGGACACGAGTCAGGTTTTTCTTTGCAGCTTCAACACCTTTAGCAATTGCAGCGGTTACTTCACCTGCTTTACCAAGACCCCAACCAATAATTCCATCTTCGTTACCAACAACCACGATAGCAGAAAAGCTAAAAGTTCTACCACCTTTTGTCACTTTAGTAACACGATTGATAGCTACAAGTCTATCTTTCAATTCGATGTCGTTAGTTATTTTAACTCTATTATAAACTGCCATAATCATTTAAAATTTAAGTCCACCGTTACGAGCAGCGTCTGCTACTTCTTTTACTCTCCCATGATACAAGTAACCGTTACGGTCGAATACGACAGTCGTAATACCAGCCTCTTGTGCCTTCTTAGCAATCAATTCGCCAACTTTGGAAGCTTGCTCTTTCTTAGGCATGGTCTCCAAGCCTAAAGAAGAAGCAGCAGCCAATGTCTTACCTGACAAGTCATCAATAAGCTGAACATAAATCTGCTTATTGCTTCTAAACACTGTCAAACGTGGACGCTCAGGAGTACCTGAAATCTTATTGCGTACTCTATATTTAATCTTGATTCGTCTTTCTATTTTTGTTGTCATAATAATACGATTTAATGTAAATTACTTAGCACCGGCTGATTTACCCGACTTTCTACGAATTTCTTCGCCAACAAATTTAATACCTTTACCCTTGTATGGTTCAGGCTTACGGAAAGAGCGTATTTTTGAGCAAACTTGACCAAGCAATTGTTTGTCACAAGATTCCAATATAATAAGAGGGTTCTTATTTCTTTCTGATTTTGTCTCAACCTTAATCTCAGGAGGCATCTGTATAAAGATATTATGCGTATAGCCTAATGAGAGTTCCATAATATTTCCGTTGTTTGATGCGCGGTAACCAACACCCACCAATTCCATCTCTTTCTTGTAACCTTCAGAAACACCAACAACCATATTATGTACCAAAGCACGATACAGGCCATGATAAGCATGTCTTTGCTTCGGATCATCTTGCATCATGTTTTCATTTTCCGTGAAATGGATATGACCATCTTCAATGGAAACGGCAATAGCAGGATTGACATACTGGCTCATTTCGCCTTTAGGTCCTTTTACAGTGACCACGTCATCCTTGAAAGTAACAGTTACTCCGGCAGGAATACTTATGGGTAATTTTCCTATTCTTGACATAGATAATCCTCCTATTAATATACGTAGCAAAGCACTTCACCACCGATCTTCAGAGCGGAAGCCTCTTTGTCTGTCATTACACCTTTAGATGTGGATATAATGGCTATACCCAATCCATTAATAACTCTCGGCATGTCTTTGTAACCCGTATATTTACGTAAACCCGGGCTAGACACTCTGATCAACTTCTTGATTGCGTTAACCTTGTTAACAGAATCATACTTCAAAGCTACTTTAATAGTACCCTGAGGACCATCTTCTACAAACTTGTAGTTCAAGATGTAACCTTTCTCAAAAAGGATCTTTGTAATTTCCTTTTTCAAATTCGAGGCAGGAATTTCCACAACTCTGTGTTTTGCACTAATTGCATTTCTCAACCTCGTCAGATAATCTGCTATTGGATCTGTCATATAATAAAAATTTAAATTAATCAGGACTCTCCTGACAATATTTAAAACAAAAACTCTTACCAGCTTGCTTTCTTAACTCCCGGGATAAGACCATTGGAAGCCATCTCGCGGAACTGAATTCTGGAAATGCCGAACAAACGGATATACCCTTTAGGACGTCCAGTCAACTTGCAACGGTTGTGCAAACGAATAGGATTGGCATTTTTAGGAATTGCCTGCAACTTCTGAGCAGCTTCATAAGCCGCAGCAGGGTCACCGGTTCTGACAATCTTCTTCAGTTCTGCACGCTTTTCAGCATATTTGGCTACAAGTTTAGCTCTTTTCACCTCGCGAGCTTTCATTGATTCTTTTGCCATAGTCTATCAATCTTTTTTAGCGTTTTTAAACGGTAATCCGAATTCTTTTAATAAAGCATAACCTTCTTCATCTGTTTCCGCAGAGGTTACAAAGGTAATATTCATTCCCAATATTTTCGTAATCGAATCGATATTTATTTCAGGGAAAATGATTTGCTCTTGAATTCCCAAGGTATAATTACCTCTACCATCAAACTTGCTTTCGATACCCTTGAAGTCGCGAATACGAGGAAGAGCGACACGAATCAGCTTCTCCAAAAACTCGTACATTCTTTCACGACGCAATGTTACCATTACACCAATAGGCATTTTCTTACGCAACTTAAAGTTCGCAATATCCTTACGAGAAACAGTTGCCACAGCTTTTTGTCCTGTGATGGCAGTCATTTCACTAATAGCCACATCGATAATCTTCTTATCAGCAACAGCCATACCCAAACCTTGATTGATGACAATCTTCTTGAGCTTGGGGATTTGCATTGCAGAAGTATACTGGAATTGGCTCTTCAATGCAGGAGCAATGCGCTCTGCATACTCTTGTTTAAGGCTAGCAGTATTACTCATTATTTAATCTCCTCTCCTGATTTTTTAGAATAACGTACTAAGGTTCCTTCCGAATTTCTTCTTCTTCCCACGCGTGTCGGTTTTCCTGTCTTAGGATCAACCACGTTCAAGTTTGAGATGTGTATAGGGGCTTCTTTTTTCACTATACCACCTTGAGGGTTCTTCGCGCTGGGTTTTGTGCTCTTGGATACCATGTTGATACCTTCTACCACAGCACGTCCTTCTTTCACAAGAACTTTCAACACAGTACCAGTTTTACCCTTATCTTCACCAGAGTTAACGTAAACTGTATCGCCCTTTTTAATATGTAACTTACTCATTAGTTTAATCGTTTACAAAATTAAAGTACTTCAGGTGCCAATGATACAACTTTCATGTTTACAGCACGAAGTTCACGAGCTACCGGACCAAAAATACGACTACCTCTAATTTCGCCTGCATTGTTCAGCAACACACACGCATTGTCATCAAAACGAATATAAGAACCGTCAGCACGACGAATTTCTTTCTTAGTACGTACGATCAAAGCCTTAGACACTGCACCTTTTTTAATATCACTTGAGGGGATCACGTTCTTTACAGCAACGACGATCACATCACCCACAGTAGCGTAACGCTTTCTTGTTCCGCCCAAAACACGGATACAGAGAGCTTCCTTCGCGCCACTGTTATCACATACCGTAAGTCTGGATTCTGCTTGTATCATAATTACTTAGCTCTTTCGATTATTTCAACTAATCTCCATCTCTTAGTTTTGCTCAAAGGACGAGTTTCCATGATACGAACAGTATCGCCCACGTTGCATTCGTTCTTTTCATCATGAGCATGGTATTTCTTCGTCTTACTAACGAACTTACCATAAATCGGGTGTTTCTCCTTAAATTTGGCAGCAACAGTAATGGTTTTGTCCATCTTGTTGCTAATCACAACACCCATTCTTTCTTTTCTTAAATTTCTAGCTTCCATCAGGATCGATTATTTATTGTTAAGTTCTCTCTGGCGCAATTCTGTCTTCATGCGGGCAATAGTACGACGCAAGTTCTTGATTTGTGCAGGATTCTCCAGCGGAGAGATAGAATGATTCAAAACCATTTGTTTGTATTTGGCTACTTCAGCATCGATTCTTTCTGCCAGTTCATTGGTAGCTATTTCTCTAATTTCTGCAATCTTCATAATTATGCGTTTTGATTTTGGAAGTCGTAATCACGTCTAACAACAAACTTAGTAGTAATCGGAAGTTTCTGAGCCGCCAGACGCAAAGCCTCTTTGGCAACCTCATAAGAAACACCTTCCACCTCGATGAGAATTCGACCCGGAGTAACAGGGGCTACAAAGCCTTCGGGGTTACCTTTACCTTTACCCATACGTACATCAGCCGGCTTACGAGTAATAGGTTTGTCCGGGAAGATACGGATCCAAATCTGACCCTGACGTTGCATATATCTAGTCACAGCAATACGAGCAGCCTCGATCTGACGCCCGGTAATCCATTTAGTTCCCAAAGATTTGATTCCAAAAGAACCAAAAGCAAGTTGGTTACCTCTCTGGGCATAACCTTTTTGACGACCCTTTTGCTGTCTTCTGAATTTTGTCCTTTTCGGTTGTAACATAATTCCTAAAATTCAAATTCGTTAGCGATTGTTTTTCTTTCTTTTGAAGTTTCTACCTCCATTGTTGGCGTTGTTTCCACCACGGCCATTTTCTTTGCTTTGAACGAAGTTTGGAGCGAGTTCTCTCTTACCATAAACTTCACCACGGCAAATCCATACTTTGATACCCAGCAGACCAACTTTTGTCAAGGCCTCAGTCTGACAGTAATCAATGTCTGCACGGAAAGTATGCAACGGAGTTCTACCTTCTTTATACATCTCAGAACGAGCCATCTCGGCACCATTCAAACGTCCAGAAATCAAAACTTTGATACCTTCAGCGCCCATACGCATCGTATTTGCAATAGCAGTCTTGATGGCGCGACGGTAAGCTATCTTGCCTTCAACCTGGCGAGCTATGTTGTTGGCAACAATCACAGCATCAAGTTCCGGTCGCTTAATTTCAAAGATATTGATTTGAATATCCTTGTCGGTGATCTTTTTCAATTCCTCCTTCAACTTATCAACCTCTTGACCACCTTTACCAATGATAATGCCCGGACGAGAGGTACAAACAGTAATTGTGATAAGTTTCAGTGTACGTTCGATAACAATTCTCGAAACACTCGCTTTAGCAAGTCTGGCGTTCAGATATTTACGGATTTTACTATCTTCGAGCAAAGCATCACCAAAGTCTTTGCCACCGTACCAATTTGAATCCCATCCTCTGATAATTCCCAGACGGTTGCTTATCGGATTAACTTTCTGTCCCATTACTCTTAATTTTGATTATCATTAGTATTCTTCGTATCAACAAACAAAGTCACGTGGTTAGAACGCTTGCGAATTCTGTAACCTCTACCCTGCGGAGCCGGTCTCATGCGTTTGAGAGTAGTTCCACAATCAACAAAAATCTTTGTTACAAACAATTCGCCATCCTCAGCCTTGCGATCGTTTTTCTGTTCCCAGTTAGCAATTGCAGAGCGCAACAGTTTTTCCACTCTTGCAGAAGCTTCTTTAGAAGAAAATTTCAAGACTCCAAGTGCTCTGTTCACCTCCATACCACGAATCATATCTGCAACCAAACGCATTTTACGCGGAGAAGTAGGGACATTTTGCAACTTTGCAAAATACATGGTCTTTAGGGCTTCTTTTCTTTTCTCAGCCGAAATTCTTTTTCTTGCTCCCATTTATTTAGTATTCTTTATTATTTCAGATAAATGCCTGTTATTTTTTCTTATTACCTGCATGTCCACGGAATGTACGTGTCGGGGCAAACTCGCCCAACTTGTGACCTACCATGTTTTCAGTAATATAAACAGGGATAAATTTATTTCCGTTATGAACTGCGATTGTATGCCCAACGAAATCCGGAGAAATCATTGAAGCTCTGGCCCAAGTCTTAACTACAGACTTTTTGCCGCTCTCATTCATGGCGAGCACTTTATTTTCAAGCTTGACGTTAATATATGGACCTTTTTTTAATGAACGACTCATAATTTACTCAATTAACCTTGTTATTACTTTCTTCTTTCGATAATGTACTTAGAAGATTGTTTCTTCGGAGCTCTTGTCTTCAAGCCCTTAGCATACAATCCCTTGCGTGATCTCGGATGACCTCCGGAAGCACGTCCTTCACCACCACCCATCGGGTGATCAACAGGGTTCATTACAACACCACGGTTGTGAGGACGACGGCCCAACCAGCGAGAACGTCCGGCTTTACCAGAGCTTTCCAATGCGTGATCGGAGTTACCTACACTACCGATTGTGGCTTTACAAGCGCTAAGAATCTGTCTAACTTCTCCTGAAGGCAACTTAATAACGCAGTATTTTCCTTCACGTGAAGTCAACTGAGCAAAATTTCCAGCCGATCTTACCAAAGCTGCACCTTGACCGGGGCGCAATTCGATGTTGTGAATTACAGTACCCACGGGAATGTTCTGAAGCGGGAGTGCATTACCAATCTCAGGCGCTGCAGTCTCACCAGACATCAAAGTGCTACCAATCTGCAATCCATTAGGAGCAATGATGTATCGTTTTTCACCATCAGCGTAATACAACAGAGCGATACGAGCCGAACGGTTCGGATCGTATTCTATTGTCTTAACCACTGCGGGAACACCGTCCTTGTTTCTCTTGAAATCAATAAATCTGTATTTTCTCTTGTGACCGCCACCAATGTAACGCATGGTCATCTTACCTACGTTATTGCGACCACCAGTAGAACGTTTTCCACTTACAAGAGATTTTTCTGGTACCGATGCAGTAATCTCTTCAAAAGTACCAATAATCTTATGTCTCTGCCCCGGTGTTGTGGGCTTAAATTTACGTACTGCCATCTTCTATTTAAATGTTGCTATAAAAATCAATAGTATCGCCCTCTTTCAAAGTCACAATTGCTTTCTTGAAAGCATTTGTACGACCTTTAACCAGTCCGGCCTTCGTGTAACGAGTTTTATTCTTTCCAGAATATCTCATCGTGTTCACATCAACGACCGTAACGTTATACATAGCTTCTACTTCACTCTTTATCTCAAGTTTGTTAGCCTCTGGACGCACAATAAATCCGAAACGGTTGTTATGCTTTTCGGATATTGACGTCATCTTTTCTGTTACCAACGGTTTAATAATAATTCCCATTATTTAAGCCTCCATTTTTAGCAAAAGTTATCAATGCTCTTCAACGAGTTTTCTGTAATCACAAGAGTATCTGCCTCCAAAACTTTGTAAGTGTTCAGAGAAGAAGCGATTATAACATTTGCACGTTTGATGTTACGAGCCGACAAATATACATTTTTATTGGCTTCCGGCAAAACCAAAAGTAACTTCTTATCAGCAACTTTAAGATTCTTTGTCATTTCTACAAAGTCTTTCGTTTTTGGTGCTTCGAAGTTAAAGTCTTCTACCACAACAATAGCGTTTTCCTTAGCTTTGTATGACAAAGCAGACTTACGGGCCAAAGCCTTTACTTTCTTGTTCAATTTGAACCAATAATCACGAGGTTTCGGACCAAACACGCGTCCACCGCCTACCAATACCGGTGAATTGATGTCACCACGACGGGCACCGCCTCCACCTTTCTGACGACCCAATTTACGAGTTGAACCACTGACTTCGCTTCTTTCTTTCGATTTGTGAGTTCCTTGGCGTTGGTTTGCCATGTATTGTTTCACAGCCAAGTAAATAGCGTGATCATTGGGTTCAATACCAAAGATAGATTCGTTTAACGCTACCTTTCTTCCGGTGTCTTCACCTTTAATGTTATATACGTTAACTTCCATTATTTCTCAATTATTACGATTGAACCTTTGTAACCCGGAACAGAACCCTTGATAAGGAGCAGGTTGTGCTCAGGAATCACTTTTAATACTTGCAAGTTTTGAGTAGTCACACGTTCGCCACCCATCTGACCAGCCATGCGCAATCCTTTGAATACTTTTGCAGGATAAGAACATGCACCGATAGAACCCGGCTTACGGGCACGGTTGTGCTGACCGTGAGTAGTCTGACCTACACCACCAAAATGATGTCTCTTAACGACACCTTGGAAACCTTTACCTTTAGAAGTTCCAATCACGTCCACATAAGTAACGTCATTGAAGAGCTCAACAGTGATTACATCACCCAAATTGAATTCTTGTTCGAAACCCTTGAACTCGGCCAAGTGGCGCTTGGGTGTTACTCCAGCTCTTTTAAAGTGGCCCATCAGAGGCTTGGAAGTATGTTTCTCTTTTGCTTCCTGGAAACCTACTTGGACAGCTGCATAGCCATCTTTTTCTACACTCTTAATCTGAGTAACGACACAAGGACCAGCTTCGATAACAGTGCATGGTACGTTTTTACCATCAGCACTGAAAACGGATGTCATTCCGATTTTCTTTCCTAATAATCCTGGCATTTCAGTTAATTTTTAAATTGGTTTTAAACTTTAATTTCTACTTCCACTCCACTGGGCAACTCCAATTTCATCAGAGCGTCTACAGTCTTTGCTGTCGAGCTGTAAATGTCAATCAATCGTTTGTAAGAAGAAAGCTCGAATTGCTCACGAGATTTCTTGTTAACGAATGTCGAACGGTTTACAGTGAAAATGCGCTTGTGAGTGGGCAAGGGAATCGGGCCACTTACGATCGCGCCAGTCGATTTCACCGTCTTTACAATCTTCTCAGCAGACTTGTCCACCAAGTTGTGATCGTAGGATTTCAGTTTAATTCTAATCTTTTGACTCATTACTTGTTTAATAATTATTGTTTATAATCCGAAAAATCAGAAGAACGGGTTAAGAGTCATTCGCTAACCCGCCTTCTGTACTTTTTTATACTTTGCTTATACCAAGTCTACACGACCTTTAACTTCCTCCAACACTGCTTTTGCAATCGAAGAAGATACTTGAGCATGGTGGTCATAGCTCATGGATGAAGTCGCACGACCGGAAGTGATGGTACGCAGAGCGGTCACATAACCGAACATCTCTGCCAGAGGAACCATGGCCTTCACAATGCGGGCGCCCGAACGGCTTGTTTCCATGCCTTCCACCTGACCACGACGCTTGTTCAAGTCACCGATGACATCACCCATGTTTTCTTCCGGAGTGACAACTTCCAGCTTCATGATGGGTTCCATCAACACCGGACCTGCTTTCACGCAAGCATTCTTATATGCCTGGATAGCGCAGATTTCGAATGACAACTGGTCAGAGTCTACGGGGTGGAAAGAACCATCCTTCAACACCACTTTCAAGGAATCGAGCGGATAACCGGCCAAGACACCATTCTTCATGGCTGTCTGGAAACCTTTCTGTACGGAAGGAATGAATTCCTTAGGCACATTACCACCCTTCACTTCGTCAACGAATTGCAGACCGCCTTGCTTCCAGTCCTCATCAACCGGACCTACAGCAACGATGATGTCAGCGAACTTACCACGACCACCAGACTGCTTCTTGTAGACCTCGCGGAGTTCCACAGTCTTCGTGATAGCCTCTTTGTAGTTTACTTGAGGACGACCCTGGTTACATTCAACCTTGAACTCGCGTTTCAGACGGTCAATGATAATATCCAAGTGGAGCTCACCCATACCGGAGATAATGGTCTGGCCGGTCTGTTCGTCTGTGCGCACGGTGAATGTCGGGTCTTCTTCAGCCAACTTGGCAAGACCGTTAGACAATTTATCCAAGTCCTTCTGAGTCTTCGGCTCTACGGCGATACCGATAACCGGTTCGGGGAAGTCCATAGACTCCAGAATAATCGGAGCTGTCTCGTCGCAAAGCGTATCACCTGTGCGGATGTCCTTGAAGCCGACACCGGCACCGATGTCACCAGCGCTTACCACTTCGACGGGATTCTGCTTGTTAGAGTGCATCTGGAACAAACGAGACACACGCTCTTTCTTGCCAGAACGAGAGTTGTAGATGTAAGAACCGGCTTCCACCTTACCAGAATAAACACGGAAGAATGTCAGACGGCCCACGTACGGGTCAGTGGCAATCTTGAAGGCCAAAGCTGCAGTCTTTTCTTCTTCATCCGGTCTGCGGTCTTCTTCTGCTCCAGTCGTCGGGTTCGTGCCCACGATGTTCGGAGTGTCGAGCGGAGACGGCAAGAAAGCACAAACATAGTCAAGCAGTGTCTGTACACCTTTGTTCTTGAAAGAAGAACCACAGGTCATCGGCACAATATCCATCTTCAACGTTCCGGCACGCAAAGCACGCAAGATTTCTTCTTCGGTGATAGTCGAAGGATCGTCGAAGAATTTCTCCATCAACGCATCGTCAAACTCGGCTACCTTCTCCAGCATCTTCTCACGCCATTCGTTTGCCTCGTCGACCAGGTTGGCAGGGATTTCTTCTACGTCATAATCAGCACCCATGGTTTCATCATGCCACAGGATGGCTTTCATCTTGATGAGGTCAACTATACCCTTGAAGTTCTCTTCAGAACCGATAGGGATAGCCACCGGACAAGGATTTGCGCCCAAGACATCCTTCATCTGACGCACCACTTCGAAGAAGTCTGCACCAGAGCGGTCCATCTTGTTCACATAGCCGATGCGGGGAACACCATACTTGTCAGCCTGACGCCACACTGTTTCAGACTGGGGTTCTACACCACCCACTGCACAGTATGTAGCCACAGCACCGTCGAGCACACGCAATGAGCGCTCCACTTCAGCCGTAAAGTCCACGTGTCCCGGAGTGTCAATCAAGTTAATCTTATACTTATGACCCGCATAGTTCCAATATGTGGTGGTCGCAGCAGAGGTAATAGTGATACCACGCTCCTGTTCTTGCGCCATCCAGTCCATGGTAGCAGCACCATCGTGTACCTCACCAATCTTGTGAGTCAGACCGGTGTAGAACAAAATACGCTCAGAGGTAGTTGTCTTACCGGCATCGATGTGAGCCATAATACCGATGTTACGGGTCAAATGTAAGTCATGTTTTGCCATTTTGCTTCCTTAGAAAATCTTATTTAACTTATAAATACCTATTAGAATCTGAAGTGTGCAAATGCACGGTTAGCCTCAGCCATGCGGTGCATGTCTTCCTTGCGCTTGAAGGCTCCGCCTTGCTCATTGAATGCGTCGATAATCTCGGCAGCCAACTTGTCAGCCATAGACTTGCCACCACGCTTGCGGGCAAATGCAATCAGGTTTTTCATAGAGATTGACTCCTTACGTTCAGGACGGATTTCTGTCGGAACTTGGAAAGTCGCACCTCCGATACGGCGGGACTTCACCTCGACTTGAGGAGTCACATTGTCCAAAGCCTTCTTCCAGATTTCCAACGGAGTTTTCTCCTCGTTGGGAAGTTTAGTCTTTACAGTTTCCAAGGCGGTGTAGAAGATTTTGTAAGAAGTATTCTTCTTTCCGTCATACATCAAGTGGTTTACAAACTTAGAAACCTTTTGGTCTCCGAACACGGGATCCGGAAGAACCACACGTTTTTTTGGTTTTGCTTTTCTCATTTTGTTTGAACATAATGTTTTGTTTGGGGCTGCAATCTTGTTTCTTCAACGCTTCCTCCGAAGCATTTACTCAACCTTTAAGCAATTTCCAACAAACCAAAACGATTTAATTAACTAATGTTTTTCTTCGAAGCGTCGGCTTTGATTACTTCTTACCTTTTCCAGCAGGAGCTTGTCCCGGTTTCGGACGTTTTGCGCCGTATTTGGAACGACGTTGCGTACGGCTAGCCACACCTGCGGTATCCAATGTACCACGAACGATGTGATAACGTACACCCGGAAGGTCCTTTACACGACCGCCACGTACCAAAACGATGGAGTGCTCTTGCAAGTTGTGACCTTCACCCGGGATGTAGGAGTTCACCTCCTTCTGGTTAGTCAGTTTCACACGAGCCACCTTACGCATTGCTGAATTCGGTTTCTTCGGAGTCGTAGTATATACTCTGACACAGACGCCACGTCTTTGGGGGCAGGCGTTCAGTGCCGGAGATTTACTTTTCTCAACCAAAACCTTTCTTCCTTTTCTTACTAATTGTTGAATAGTAGGCATTTTAGTTTGATTTTTAATTATTATATATTGTTTTTGTTATTTTTCAATTCAGGCGAAAATATACTTTTCGGGCTGCAAAGTTACTAATAACATTTTAATTAGCAATAGGTTTGACTTCATAAAATAAGGAGAACCAGCGTTTTTACATTTTTTATATGACTTCCAGAGACCCGGCAGAAACCTTTCTGTAACATCCGGCATCTTCCAGTCATTCAAGGCATTTTCCGGCCACACAAAAACACCCTGTCCGGGCTGCAGTTTGCAGTCTCGTCTCCCTGCTGACCGGTATGCAGCCGGACAGCCCTCGTCCCATGGATACCGGGTCGCCCCTTCCCCTCCGCAGCTATGAGGCCGAAGTCTCGGGAAGGATACGGCAAATACGGGCATACGGGAAAATTTGGCCGACCTCACGCCACGGCCGACTGAACATTCCTACCCTATGGAGTAAACCCGAATCAGCCTTAGACTTTGAGGTGATTGTTGATTTGGGACGACCAGGGTTTCCGACCCGTTCTCGAAAGCCTAAAGGCTATGCCAAGGAACAGAGCGGGAACAGAGGCCGGCAGAAATCGAAAAGCGCCAAAGAGTTTGAATCAACGTGCCAATGAGCGATTGTGGGTTAAAATCTATTGACAATCCCTGTTTGGAGAAAGCCCGGCTTCAGACCTCAGGACAAGGCCCTTAAGGCGGTCCGACCTTAGCCTCCTTTCCGTGCACGGGCCGAAAGGAGACTAAGGTCGGACAGAAAGGAGGGTATGGCAGCCTAGTCTTAAGGCCTGGGGTACGGGATCTATTTTCATCTGTTTCTCAGCACTATAAGAATCCTCACACCAAAAGTCCGGCGAGCCAGCCCCTACCCTGCACGACTCGTCCGGAGCAATGAGGCTTCCATTCTCGAATATTTACAAAACGTAACCACAGCCAAACATTCGTCCCGACATCGGACGCTAAAGTCTCACGTATCTTATATATAAATAAGGTATAAAAACCGGCAAGCGGGAACCCGCTTCCTTTTTTCCGTAAAAATGGTATATATATAAGTAATCCGATTATCAAGCTACACATTTTTTTATTCCATCTTTGCATTACAGAAAAAGACAAGCGGGCGTCCGCCGTTCGTCTACCGACAGGATGGATGCTTCAGAGGAAAGGCTTCACAGTGCGCAAAGGACGCAGAACGTGCATCCCGGACACACCGGCATCCGGACATTCAGCTTCCACTCATGACTTCCTCTCCGACGGAGACAGCCCGAATCCATCAAAATGCATATAAAAACAACAAACTGACCAACAAGAATATGAAAGGAAAAAACATTCTGACGCTATTGGCCGGCTGCATGATGCCTGCCACTGTGCTAACGGCACAGACTGACACGACACGGGTGACTCACGACTACGCACTCGAGGAAGTGGTGGTCACCGGGACACGCAACGAGACGGACATCCGACACTTGCCCATGACCGTCTCCGTCATTGACCGGGCACAAATCGAACAAAGCCACGATCCGTCGTTGCTCCCCATCCTCACTGAACAAGTGCCAGGCCTCTTCACCACAGCGCGGGGTATCATGGGCTTCGGCGTGTCTGACGGCTCAGCGGGAAGCATCTCACTGCGCGGGCTGAACGGCGGCTCGGGCCGGCTGATGGTGCTCATCGACGGACATCCGCAATACATGGGACTCTTCGGACACCCCATCGCCGACGCCTACCAGTCATTCCTGGCCGACCGCGTGGAAGTGCTCCGCGGACCGGCTTCGGTGCTCTACGGTTCGAACGCAATGGGCGGCGTGGTCAACATCGTCACCCGCAAGATGCGCGAGGACGGAGTGCGGACAGACGTCAATCTAGGCTATGGTTCCTACAACACGCTTCAAAGCGAAGTGACCAACCGCCTGCGCAAGGGGCGTTTCTCCAGCGTGGTCAGCGCATCATATAACCGGACTGACGGACACCGCCCCGACATGGGCTTCGAGCAGGCAGGCGGCTATGCCCGGCTGGGCTACGAACTGTCGCGGGCATGGGACATCTACGGCGACCTTAACGTGACCCACTTCAACGCTTCAAACCCGGGAAGCACAGCCTCTCCCCTGGTGGATGCCTACCAGCACATCACGCGCGGCATGACTTCCTTCGCCCTGAGCAACCACTATGAAAAGACATCAGGTGCGCTGAGCTTTTTCTACAACTGGGGACGCCACCGCATCAACGACGGATACAGCCCTGCAGACGATGAAAGTCCGCTTGATTACCGTTTCAACTCGAGGGACAACATGATGGGCCTTTCATGGTATCAGAGCGCGCAGTTCTTCAAAGGAAACCGCATCACGGTGGGCGTGGACTGGTATCGCTTCGGGGGAGATGCCTGGAACAAGTATGTCGAGGGGGAACGCGACGGCGAACGAAGTCCGATCAACGGCTTGCCGCGCACGGAACATGAAGTGGCCGGCTACGTGGACTTCCGTCAGAGCATCAGCACATGGCTGACATTCGACGTCGGCCTCCGCATGGACCATCACACGCACGTGGGGACGGAGTGGATTCCGCAAGCAGGACTGTCAGTCCACCTGCCGCAAGCGGCCGAAATCAAGCTGTCTGCCAGCAAAGGTTTCCGCTACCCGCTTATCCGCGAAATGTTCATGTGGGGCGTGGCCAATCCGGACTTGGAAGCCGAACGAATGTGGAACTACGAACTGGCCTACTCGCAGAAGCTGCTCGACGGACGCCTGAACTACGGCATCAACCTCTTCTACATCGACGCGGACAACCTGATTACGCCTGACATGGTGGACGGACGCCGCATGAACGTCAACACGGGCAAGGCCGAGAACGCCGGAGTGGAAGGGCAAGTGGCCTACCGCTTCAACCGTGCCTGGTCGGCTGACGCCAACTACAGCTACCTGCACATGAAGAATCCTGTCGTGGCTGCTCCGGAACACAAGCTCTACGTCGGAGCCCTCTACTCCTCAGGTCGCTGGAACGTGTCATCGGGCATCCAATATATAAAAGGACTCTACACCGCCGTGGGCGACCATCCGCAGACGGAAGACTTCGTGCTGTGGAACGTGCGCGGCTCCTACCGTGCCACCGACTGGCTTTCCATCTGGGTGAAGGGCGAGAACCTGCTGGCGCAACGGTATGAAATCAACGCCGGCTTCCCGATGCCGAAAGCCACGTTCATGGGCGGAGTGCATGTGAGCTTCTGAAAAACATATATATAGGAACCATCCGGCCATCTTTTCTTTTTCCTCCCTTTTCCACATGGCCGGATACCTATTATTGTGTATCTTCGGGAACTTCATTCAAACAAAGTGCTTATGGACATCTTTCTGATTATCTTAGGTATCGTCTGCCTGATAATTGCCTTCCTGGGCTCTGTGCTACCGGTACTTCCAGGTCCACCGGTGGCCTACGTGGGCATGTTGTTCTTCCAACTCACGGACCGTTTACAGTTCACGCCCCAGCAACTTATCGTGTGGGCTGTGCTGGTCATCGCTGTGCAGGTGCTCGACTATGTCATCCCGCTTCTGGGCACCAAGTATGCCGGTGGAACGAAATGGGGAAGCTGGGGATGTGTCATTGGGACGGTCGTCGGACTATTCTTCACTCCGTGGGGCATTATCCTGGGACCGTTCTTGGGAGCGGTCGTCGGCGAGCTACTGGGTGACAAAGACTTGAAATATGCGTTGAAGTCAGGCATAGGCTCTCTTGTAGGTTTCTTGTTGGGGACGGTTGCCAAACTCATGCTTTGCGGCTACTTCGTCTGGCAGTTCATCGCTGCCTTCTGAAAGACAACCATCCGCCATAGAGCACTTGGCAAGATTGCAGAACAATCCGTCCGGACCAGCGACTCTCCTTCGCTTCAATACAAAAGAAGGATGCCACCTGATGGGTTGCATCCTTCTTCCATTATCAACTGATTAGAACAGTCGTATTATTTCGGCAGGTTGAAGGCAACTGTCATTTCCTTCATCTGCTCCTGAGACATGCCGTCCGGCTCAAAGCCCATGCACTTGGCATTGATGTAGATTTGTGCCGACTTGGTGAGCACGTCGATTTGGTCGAATGCCGTCATGGCATCTTCACCAATGGCGAACACACCGTGCTTCTCCCACATCACGACATCGTAGTCCTCCAATTCCTTAAGCGTAGCTTCGGCCAATTCTACCGAACCCGGGAGCTTGTAGGGGATAATGCCCAAGCCCTTCGGGCAGAAAGCCTTCGTCTCGGGAATCATGCTCCACAACAGGTTGGTGAGCACATCTTTCTCCAAGAACTTGTTTGTATGGCTCATGGAGATGAGTTCGATGGGGTGCGTGTGTACCGTGGCACGATAGTTCGAGCCGGAACCGATGAGCCAGTTGTGCACGCTCAGGTGCGAGGGCAGCTCCGATGTGGGGCGTACGGGGTTGTCAGCAATGATGACATAGCTGGCACAGTCGTCCAGGATGCGGATGACCGAACCGTTCTCCATCGGCCAGCGGGCCAAGTCACGCATACGCATGTTCGTACCCTTGCAATAGAAATAGCAGCCCTTCAGGTTGGGCAGTGTCGCACCGATGGATTTCACTTCGCTAATGGGTGCCATCTGGCGTATTTCATCATCGACAAGTTCTGTGATATTAATGGTGATATTGCCACCATTGCGTTCGGCCCAGCCTTTCTGCCACAAGTAGCCGGCCACTTCGGCCACCTTGCCCACTTCTTTGGCAAGAGCCGGACGTCCTTCTAGAATAGATTTCATAGTTCTTATTTTATGGGTCAACGCTCAACTGCCATACAGCAACGAGACTCATGAACCCTGTTATACAAAGTATTGATTACATAAAGTCTCTCCTTCAGGAGAGATTGGAGATGCTTTATCCCAACAGTTGCGGGAGGAACGACGACACGATGAGTACGACTAGCCCTACCATGAGGACAGCAATGGTACGCGGCGTGCAGCCCTTCCATTCTTTCAGGATGATGCCCCACACGTTTGAGAAGGTCACGTTGAGCGCCATCAGGATGCAGAAGGCAAACGTGGTCAGCACAGGAGACTCGGTGAGGAAGCCTTTGCCCAACGCCAGTCCGAAGAACTGGCTATACCACAAAGCTCCTGCCAAGGCGCAGAACACAAGATTGTTGCCCCACACGGCTCCATTGCGGTAGTCGGTCCACGTGCGGTTTTTCTGGTTCTGATAGAAGCAGTAGGCTGCATTGGTCAAAAAGCCACCCAAAGTCACGAGGAACGTAGCAGGCAATGTCTTGAACATGTCAGCAGACTCTTCAAAATGGATGGACGAACCAAACTCCAGCCCGACATTGAAACAACCGCTCATAAAACCGGCCAACAATGCGATGGCAATGCCTTTGGGGAAATTGAAGTCCTTCACGGCAGCCTTCTTCTCCTCCTCACTCAGACTCTGCGCCTTCATGTTGCCGGCTATGCCGATGATGGCAATGCCCACCAGCGTCACCACAACGCCGATGATGACCGACGCCGTAAGCTTCTCCAGGTGATGTGCTTCGGGATAGAAGATGTTGAGCATCACAGGAGCCAAGATGGTACCCAAGCCGGCACAAGTGCCCAAAGAAATGCTCTGCCCCAAAGCCACTCCCAGGTAACGCATGGAAAGACCGAAAGTCAGTCCACCCACACCCCACAACACGCCGAAGAGCATGGTCATGGCGATGTCCAGTCCGCGTGCCCCGGCGAAAAGCTCACCCAGGCTGTGTCCTTCAGGTACAGCCAACAGCGCACCCAGGAAGGGGAACACCAACCAAGCGAATACGCCCTGCACAATCCAGTATGACTCCCAACTCCACTGCTTAATCTTGTTGATGGGCACATAACAACTCGACTGGCAGAACGCACCTATGGCGATTATCAATAATCCGATTACAATATCCATAAATTCAGATAGAAGCAAAGGTTAGTGGCGAAACTAGTCCGCCATTAACCTTTATAAATTCATAGAAACGGAAGCGATTATCTCTTGGAAGTCACTTCAGCTTCGTATTTCTCGATTTCAGGAATGAACGCTTCGCCCACAGGCACGTTGTTCTTCAAGCAGAACATATCCCACACAGCGTTCCAAGGCAACGACTTGGCCTCTTCGAGCAATGCCAGACGTTCGAATCCTTGACCGTTTGCTTCGTATTCACGGAGTTTAGCCAGCGGTTCGAGCAGGGCGCGGGTCATGCACTTCTGAGCAGCACGGCTACCGATGACGTATGCACCGATGCGGTTGATGGAAGCATCGAAGTAGTCGAGTCCATAGTGTACGCGGTCAAGAGCACCGGCACGGACAATCTCGCTGAAGAGTTCCATCGTCGGGTCATCCATGATGGTCACGTGGTCACTGTCCCAACGGATAGGACGGCTGACGTGCAACATCAGTTCGGGCACATAAAGCAACAGGGCTGAAACCTTGTCTGCCACGCTTTCCGTCGGATGGAAGTGACCCGTGTCAAGCGTAATCAGTTTCTGATGTTGCACACCGTAACCGATGTAGAAGTCATTGGAACCCACCGTGAAACTTTCCAGACCAATGCCAAACACCTTCGACTCGATGCAGTCCTTCATGTGCTTGTACTCAGTGGCAAAGATTTGGTCGAGCGAATCCTTCAACAATTCACGATATTTCAAGCGGTTGACAGTGATGTCCTTGCTTCCGTCATGCACCCAGAGGTTCATGATACAAGGATCGCCCTGCGCTTCGCCCATAGCTTCAGCCACGGCACGGCAACGTTTCGTGTGCTCAATCCAGAAGTTGCGGATACCTTCGTCGGGGTTGGCCAATGACAAGTTGCCACTCTTCGGATGAGAGAACGACGTGGAGTTGAAGTCGAGCTTCATGTTGTGCTCTTTACCCCACTCTATCCAGCTTTGGAAATGTTTGGGCTCGACCTGATCACGGTCAACGGGTTGCCCTTGGAAGTCACCATAGATCTCATGCAAGTTCAAGCGGTGCGTACCGGGGATATAAGAAGTAGCCTTCAGGATGTCCTGACGCAATTCGTCAATGTTGCGTGCACGACCGGGGTAGTTGCCGGTCGTCTGGATGCCACCTGTCAGCGAACCGGAGCCTGTCTCAAAACCAATCACATCGTCAGCTTGCCAGCAATGCAATGACAGATGGAAGTTCTGCATCTGTTCCAACACTTTGTCGGTATCTACACCAACAGCCGCATAGCGTTCTTTTGCTATGTCATACGCTTTCTTTACAAGTTCTTCTTTCATGATGTTGTTAATATTAAAGTATTCTGTATTCCTTATAGTCTATTAGAGGTCTTCACGATAGCAAGCGAGGTATTTCTCGTATGCGGCAGCCCACTCGTCAGCGTCCGTAGGGAGGAATTCCGCCAACTCGATGGATGAAGCAATCATGTCGCGCATCTCCTGCATGGTGCTTACCAAGCCGAATGCTTTTGCCTGAAGCATGATGTTGCCCAGCGCCGTGCCTTCCGACGGACCGGCCGTCACGGGCACACCCACGGCATTGCATGTAAACTGGTTCAGCAAGTTGTTGCGCGAGCCGCCGCCGATGACGTGCAGGCGGTCGATGCAGAACGGAGCCATCGACTGCAAGTAGCCGAACACCTGGCGATAGCGCAACGCCAGACTGTCGAAGATGCAGCGTGTCAACTCGCCATACGTCTCAGGCTTCGGCTGTCCGGTCTTCTCACAATACATGCGGATGGCTTCCACCATCGACGACGGATTGGCAAAGCAAGGCGCGTCGGGGTTGATGATGCTGCGGAAAGCCGGCACGGCGAGGGCTGCGTCGATGAGTTCCGTATAAGAATAATTGTTCGTAGCTTCCCACTCCTTGCGGCAACGCTCCAAGAGCCACATGCCACAGATGTTCTTCAAGAAACGGGTCGTGCCTTCCACGCCGCCTTCGTTGGTGAAGTTTTTCTCATAGCTCTCCTTATTTATAATAGCGTCTTTCACCTCGATGCCCATGAGCGACCATGTGCCGGAACTCAGATAGGCGAAGCGTTCGTCACGCGCAGGGACAGCAGCCACAGCCGAAGCCGTGTCATGTCCGGCCACAGCAATGACGGGCACGGCACCCAGTCCGGTCATGCGTTGCACTTCTTCACTCAACACGCCGATTTTCTCACCGGGGAAGACAAAACGTCCAAACTGTTCTTCCCGCACGCCCACCACGTCGAGCAACTCCTTCTCGAAACGTTTCGTACGCGGATTGAGCATCTGCGATGTCGAAGCGATGGTGTATTCCGTCACCATCTGTCCCGTGAGCATATACGAAAGCGCGTCAGGCATGAAGAGAATCTTGTCAGCAGCTTCCAGGGCCGAGCAACCGTTGCGGCGCAGCGTGGAAAGCTGGAAGAGCGAATTGAAGTTCATAAACTGTATGCCGGTGATGTCATACACACGCTCCTTGGGCACATGAGTGAAATATTCCTCCAAAGCACCTACGGTGTGCGGGTCGCGATAGCAGTAAGGAGTACGCAGGATGGCACCGTCCTTGCCAAACATCACAAAGTCCACGCCCCACGTATCAATGCCGATGGACTGGATTTGGATGTTCTCACGGGCCACTTTCTGCAAGCCTTTGATGATTTCATTGTAGAGCGCATAGATGTCCCAATAGTAGTGACCTCCTGTCTCGATGATATTGTTAGGGAAACGGGTCAGTTCCGTCAGTGCAATCTTGTCCTTGCACACGGTGCCCAAAATGGTTCTTCCGCTGGTAGCTCCCAAGTCTACAGCAAAAAAGTTCATGTTTTCCATATCTTATTATACAGTTGTTTTCAGGATAAGGTTATACAACGTTATAAATCATGTAACAAATGTAGGGAATTATTTCAAATCATCATTTTCTTTTGAGCAATTTTATGATGTTTCCCCGAAAAAGGTTGCCCTTCCGGGCAGGCAGACTGGAAAAACACCGCGTTTCCGCCCCTTGGACACCGCCCGAGCTAGCCTTCCTTTCCGCCCGACCACGGCCTCCTTTCCGTCCGTGAGCCGAAAGGAAGGCTAGCTCGGGCGGAAAGGAGGCCGTAGCCGGCCATCCTCGGCTGAAGCAAAAAACGAAGCAGAAACAGTCCGGAAAAAAGAAAGAATCTGCATATTTATTATGCATAAACATAAAATAACGCTCCTTTTTATACACGACATTCCAAATAATCGCTACATTTGCACCGTTTTTAGAATATATATGCAATGAAAAACAAGACGAGCCGACTGGATTCAATCAAAATCATCATCTCGACAAAGGAAATCGGGAGTCAGGAGGAGTTGCTGAGAGAACTCGAGACCGAGGGCTACACCCTGACCCAGGCCACCCTGTCGAGAGATCTCAAGCAGTTGAAAGTGGCAAAAGCAGCCAGTGTGAGCGGGAAATACATTTACGTGTTGCCCAACAACACACTTTACAAACGTGTGTCCGACCCGCACCCTATCGCGAACATGCCCATCTCCAACGGATTCATCTCGCTCCGCTTCTCGGGAAACATTGCCGTCATCCGCACACGCCCGGGTTACGCCAGCAGCATCGCCTATGACATCGACAACGGAAACATCAGCGAAATCATAGGCACCATCGCCGGCGACGACACCATCATGATGGTGCTCGACGAGGGTGTGACCCGCACGGAACTGGTGCGCTCGCTGCGGCGCATCATCCCCAACGTGCATTATTAGACCGACATACACTGAACAGAGTACTATAAGCAAGCGATTTTATTTAAAGAAGAAAAAAAATGACAATGGACGAAATAGATGTCATGGTCGCCGACGCCTCACACGAGGTTTATGTCGACACGATATTGGAAACAATCACGGCTGCGGCCAAAGTGCGCGGCACGGGCATCGCCAAACGCACGCATGAATATGTGGCCCAAAAGATGAAAGAGGGAAAAGCCATCATCGCCCTCCACGGCGACGTGTTCGCGGGATTCTGCTACATCGAAAGCTGGGGCAACAAGCAATATGTGGCCAACTCCGGCCTGATTGTCGTGGAAAAATTCAGAGGCCAGGGACTGGCCAAACGCATCAAGCGGGCAGCCTTCACGCTCTCACGCCTGCGCTGGCCGCATGCCAAACTGTTCGGGCTCACCAGCGGCGGGGCCGTGATGAAAATCAATACCGAGCTGGGCTATGTGCCTGTCCCCTTCGCCGAACTGACCGACGACGACGCTTTCTGGAAAGGCTGCGAGGGATGCTGCAACCACGACGTGCTGGAACGCACGGGCCGGCGCTACTGCATCTGCACAGCCATGCTCTACGACCCGGAGAAGCACAAGGAAGACAATCAAACAAAAGAATAACAACAAACGACTATAACACAACACCCATACGACTATGGAAGAGAAAAAGAAAAAAGTAGTGGTGGCCTTCAGCGGCGGACTGGACACATCGTTCACCGTGATGTATCTGGCCAAGGAAAAAGGCTATGACGTGTATGCCGCCTGCGCCAACACGGGCGGATTCAGCGACGAACAGCTTCGCAAGAACGAAGAAAACGCCTACAAGCTGGGCGCGACGAAGTATGTCACCCTCGACGTGACACAGGAATACTATGAAAAGAGCCTGAAGTACATGGTCTTCGGCAATGTGCTCCGCAACGGCACTTACCCCATCTCGGTCAGCTCGGAACGCATCTTCCAGGCACTGGCCATCGCACGCTATGCCAACGAAATCGGCGCACACGCCATCGCCCACGGCTCTACGGGAGCAGGCAACGACCAAGTGCGTTTCGACATGACATTCCTCGTGCTCGCCCCGGGCGTGGAAATCATCACCCTGACGCGCGACATGGCACTCAGCCGCGAACAGGAAATCAACTATCTGAAAGAACATGGCTTCGAGGCGGACTTCACGAAGCTGAAATATTCCTACAACGTGGGCCTGTGGGGCACGTCCATCTGCGGAGGCGAAATCCTCGACTCGCGACAGGGACTGCCTGAAAGCGCCTACCTGAAACAGGTGACCAAAACCGGCAGCGAAGAGCTTCGCCTCGAATTCCAGAAAGGAGAGCTCCATGCCGTCAACGGCGAGGTGTTCACCGACAAGGTGAAAGCTATCCAGCGCGTGGAGGAAATCGGCGCACCCTACGGCATCGGACGCGACATGCACGTAGGCGACACCATCATCGGCATCAAAGGCCGCGTGGGCTTCGAAGCAGCCGCACCGATGCTTATCATCGGCGCACACCGCTTCCTGGAGAAATACACACTGAGCAAGTGGCAACAGTATTGGAAAGACCAAGTGGCCAACTGGTATGGCATGTTCCTGCACGAGAGTCAATACCTGGAACCCGTGATGCGCGACATCGAGGCCATGCTCACCGAGTCGCAGCGCAATGTCAACGGCACGGTCATCCTGGAGCTGCGCCCGCTGTCGTTCTCGACCGTCGGCGTGGACTCACCCGACGACCTGGTGAAAAACAAGTTCGGCGAATATGGCGAAATGCAAAAGGGATGGACGGCCGACGACGCCAAAGGGTTCATCAAAGTGCTCTCCACCCCGCTGCGTGCTTACTATTCGGTGCATAAAGACGAGGAGGACGTGTAAGCATGGGAAACAAACGACTGACACGCTCCAAGAGCGACTGCAAGATTGCCGGGGTCTGTGCCGGACTGGCACAGTACTTCGGGCTCGACACCACACTGGTGCGCTTGGTCTACGCGCTGCTGACCCTCTTCACGGCATTCTGCGGCGTGGTGGTATACATAATCATGTGGCTTGTTGTTCCCCAAGATAATTGACCGATATGATAAAAGTAGGAATCATCGGCGGAGCCGGCTATACGGCCGGCGAACTTATCCGCCTGCTCATCAACCATCCCGATGCGGAAATCGTGTTCATACACAGCAACAGCAACGCCGGGCACAAGATTACCGAGGTGCATGAAGGTCTGTATGGCGAAACCGACCTGACCTTTACCGACGAACTGCGCCTGGACGACATCGACTGCCTCTTCTTCTGCACGGCACACGGCGACACGCGCAAATTCATGGAAAGCCACAACGTGCCCGAGGAGCTGCGCATCATCGACCTCTCGATGGACTACCGCATCAAGGCCGATGACCATGACTTCATCTACGGCCTGCCGGAACTCAACCGGCGCACCATCTGCCAGAGCCGCCACGTGGCCAATCCGGGCTGCTTCGCCACCTGCATCCAGCTCGGCCTGCTCCCCCTGGCCAAGCACCTGATGCTCACCAGTGACATCTCGGTCAATGCCATCACCGGCTCGACCGGAGCAGGCGTGAAGCCCGGCGCGACAAGCCACTTCAGCTGGCGCAACAACAACATCAGCGTCTACAAGGCTTTCGAGCACCAGCATGTGCCTGAAATCAAACAGTCACTCCGGCAGTTGCAACACAGCTTCAACTCGGAAATTGACTTCATCCCCTACCGCGGCGACTTCCCGCGCGGCATCTTCGCCACACTCGTGGTCAAGACCCAAGTGTCGCTCGAGGAAATCGAACGCATCTATGAGGAATACTATGCCCGCGACTCGTTCGTCCACATCGTCAAGGAAAACATCGACCTGAAGCAGGTGGTGAACACCAACAAGTGCCTCATCCATCTGGAAAAACATGGCGGCAAGCTGCTCGTCATCTCCTGCATCGACAACCTCCTCAAAGGCGCCAGCGGACAAGCCGTGCACAACATGAACCTGATGTTCAACCTGGAAGAAACCGTAGGCCTCCGACTGAAACCCTCGGCTTTCTAAATGAATCATCAGAAATATCACACACACCATAAAGAAGATGAAGACAGCCCGCAAGGCTGATTCTTCATTCTTCATTTTTAATTCTTCATTAAATTATATGACTCTCTTTGACGTATATCCTTTATTCGACATCAACATAGCCAGAGGCCGCGGCTGTCACGTGTGGGACGACCACGGCACGGAATATCTCGACCTCTATGGCGGACACGCCGTCATCTCCATCGGGCACTCTCACCCACACTACGTGGAAGCCATCAACCGGCAAGTGGCCGAGCTGGGCTTTTACTCAAACTCCGTCGTCAACACGCTGCAACGCCAGTTGGCCGAACGGCTGGGGAAGGCCTGCGGCTATGAGGACTACAGCCTCTTCCTCATCAACTCCGGCGCCGAAGCCAATGAGAACGCACTGAAGCTCGCCTCGTTCCATAACGGACGCACACGCGTGCTCTCATTTGGCAAAGCATTTCACGGACGCACGTCGCTGGCCGTCGAAGCAACGGACAACCCGCGCATCATCGCTCCCATCAACGCCAACCATCATGTGACCTACCTCCCGCTCAACGGCCTCGACGCAGCCCGCACTGAACTGGAAAAGGGCGACGTCTGCGCTGTCATCATCGAAGGCATCCAGGGCGTGGGCGGCATACGTATCCCCGAAGCAGGCTTCCTCCAGGAACTGCGCACGCTGTGTGACGCGACAGGGACTGTGCTCATACTCGACGAAATCCAGTCCGGCTACGGACGGAGCGGACGCTTCTTCGCCCACCAGCACGCAGGCATACGTCCCGACCTCATCACCGTAGCCAAAGGCATTGCCAACGGATTCCCGATGGGCGGCGTGCTCATCAGCCCGAAATTCAAACCCGTCTACGGCCAACTGGGCACGACCTTCGGCGGCAACCACCTGGGATGCGCCGCCGCACTGGCCGTACTAGACGTAATGGAAGACGAACACCTCGTGGAGAACGCAGCCCGCGTGGGCACTCACCTGCTCGACGAACTTCGCGCGTTGCCCGGCATCAAGGAAGTGCGCGGCCAAGGACTGATGATTGGCATCGAGTTCTCAGCCCCGGTACAAGAGCTACGCCGCCGCCTCATCTTCGAACAACACGTGTTCACTGGTGCGAGCGGGACAAACGTCATCCGCCTGCTGCCGCCTCTCTGTCTCAGCATGGACGAAGCGGACGAATTCATCCGCCGCTTCAAGCAGTGCCTCTGAAGGGTGTGAAAATACCCCACGAGTAACCTCCTTTAATACCCCACGCGTGACCCTCTCCGGTACCCCACGCGTGGGGTATTTTCATGACCTACGGTGGGGTATGACCATTACCCACAATGACCTCCGGAAGCGACCCACAGTAGGGTCTTGTAGCCCTTGCAAGGAGTCGGACGGCTGGGCATAAGAAAAGCGCGGACGACAAGGCCAAGGCCGTGCGTCCGCGCTAACAACTAATAATCAATTAATGTCTCACGACATGAAAAGTATCTCAGTCCTTAGTTCCATCCCGGGTTTTGCCCGAACTCGTCCGGATTGGAAATAGTAGTCAGGAAACCATTAGGAATAGGACGAAGGTTGCAATATTCATTGACATAAGGAGCTACGTCAGGATTGTAGTTGAGGTCCTTGATGTAGCGCACGAGGTTGCCCGTACGTTTAAGGTCAAACCAGCGGAGGAACTCGCCGCAAAGTTCGCGGGCGCGTTCGTCGAGGATGAAGTCAAGCGCCGTTGCGTTGGCATCGCCTTCCTGGTAAGCCATGCTGAGTTGAGCAAGCTGTGAGCCTGTGACACGCATGTCGGCCTCATGTCCGGGCACGGCGGCACGCTCGCGGATGACGGTCAGGTAGGCGGCCGCACGGTCGAGGTCACCACCTGTCTTCATCACTTCACACTCGGCAGCGATGAGGTACATCTCCGGCAGGCGCATCATGAAGACATCGTTCGAGCCCACCTGAGAGTTGGTCGGCAGGCCGAGTTCCTCAAGGTGCGCGTCCTCAAACTTGAGAAGCGTGGGGAAGTGAAGGTTGAACTTCGGGTTGGTGCTGACTGCTCCCGTGGCGGGGTCGTAGGTGTCATTGATGTCCACCAAGGCATACGGCAGAGCGCGCTTCTCGGTCTCTGTCCCGTCAAACTCGTCTTTCGTGAAACGCATGGCCAGTTCTCCCTGAGCTATGGACTGTCCTGCCATTGAAGCAGGCTTTTCAAAATGGTCGAGGTCAGTTTTTGTCCACACATAGCCTGAGGAAGTCTCAGCGTAGTCCTCGCGGAACCATTGGTTATAACGGTCGTCGATGTTCTCGTTGTAAAGCTCCAGAAGGTGCTTCGTCGGCATCATGCACATGCTGCCGCTCTTGGAATTACGGTCGTTGCCATACTCGTAATTCATCGGTATGCCCACCCAGTCGGAATACTTCGCATGGAAGTAGATGTGCAGACGGTTGGGGTTGTTGGAGTTCATGTTCAGACCCGGCGTCGTGGAGTGTGTGGCGACGAGCATGGCTTCAGTGTTTGTCTTGTTGTTGGCAGGGTCGAAGACTTCGCCCGGAGTATTATAAAGGCTGACTCCCAGCTCGTCCTGGTGGTCAATCACATAGTCGGCCGCATCCTGCGCCATCTGGTAGTAGGTGTCCTTCTCCGTCTGGCTCTCGCAATGCGAAGCATAGGTCAGCGCGATACGTGCTTTCAAGCCATAAGCAGCCTTCTTCGTGACACGGCCTACGTCGGTAGTCGTGTAGGGCACATTGTCGATGGCGTTTTGCACGTCGGTCAACATGCATTTATAAAGGTCGGCATACGTGCTGCGATAGGATTCAAAGACAGGTTCGGTCGTCTCTGTCGTGCGCAGTTCGACATTGCCAAACATCTCCACCAGCATCCAGTAAGCGTACGCACGCATGAAGCTAGCTTCGCCGAAACGGTTGTTGCGTGTCTCCTGGCTGCTCCAGTTCGGTTGGTCAATGCGTCCCAAGCAAGCGTTGCAGTCGTTGATAATCTCATAGAGACGACGCCACGTATTGAGGAACTGTCCTGTCGTGGAGTTGCCCTCCTGGTATTTGGACATCTGGCGTCCGTATCCACAGTTTGCAATGTTTATCCATGTGTCGGAACCACCGTTCACCAGGAGCACGATGTCCTCACGTCCGTAGAACTGTCCGCCCCAATATCCATAGACGCCGTTCAGCACAGCATTGAATCCGGCTTCAGAAGCAAACACATCGTCCACCGTCGTTCCGCCCGGATTGTATTCGTCAAGGTCGCATGACTGGGTAGTGAATAGCAACGAGCCCAGCATGGCCGCATATATGTATTTCTTATATCGTTTCATATCGTAATTGTTTGCGTGTTGTTCATGTTAAAAGTCTAGATTGATACCGAAGATAAACTGGCGTTGCAACGGAGCCGTAGCTTCTCCGCCACGCTCTGCATCGTAGTCTTGAATCAGGTGGTTGCGTGCTTTGGAGAAGACGTTGTTGGCAGTCAGGTAGAAGCGCAGGCGACTGATGCCGAGCTTGCCGGCAAACGACTCCGGCACGGTGTAGCCCAAGGAAATGGTCTTAATCTTCCAATAAGAGCCGTCGACATACTGCGTCGTCTGGTAACCGATGTAGTTGTAATACTCCGTCTGGTTAGGACGCGGGAAGTCGTTCGAAGGATTCTCCGGTGTCCAGTAGTTGAAGTGGGCAGGGAAGTTGGAACGGCCTTGCGGGTCGTATGCGCCACCCATCTGATAGTCGATGTATTGTCCCCAGCGGGCAATCAAGTAGACATTCAGGTCAAAGTTCTTGTAGCGGAAGTTATTGTTGAATCCGGCAGTCCACTTCGGCGACGTAGAGCCGATGTACGTACGGTCGTTGGTCGGGTCAATGACGTTGTCGCCGTTCAAATCCTTCAGTTTGAAGTCGCCCGGTTCGAAAGGCTGGGTCTTGTTAGCATCCTTGAAATAGGTAGCAGCTTCTTCACGTTCGCTTTCCTGCCAAATGCCTTGGTTGACGTAGTTGTAGAACGAGTGGAGCGGACGGCCGATGAGCAAGCTTTCCGTCTCAGGGTTCGTACTCGGCATGATGTCCGTCCCGTCAATCAGGTCGGTGATTTCTTCGTGGTTGGCTGCAAAGGTGATGGCCGTGTTCCAGCCGAAGTCTTTCGTATCGAAGTTCACAGTGTTGACAGACACTTCGATACCCTTGTTCATCGTCGCACCGATGTTCTGGTACATCTTGAACGAAGTGTTGTTCGTTGCACCCAGTGTCGGAGGCAAATCTCGCGGCAGGAGCAAGTCTGAAGTATTGGTCTTGTAAAGGTCGATGGTAGCTGAGATGCGGTTGTCAAGGAAGCCCAAGTCGAATCCCAAGTCCCAAGTCTTGGAGATTTCCCAGCCTACATTCGGGTTACCCATATACTCATTAAACATATAATAAGTATAACCGGCATCCTGGAAAGCCGAGTTGGAATAAGGCGTCATGCCCGACATGGTTCCGTATTCCGAGATACCGGAGTTACCGGTCATACCCCAGCTCAGACGCACTTTCAAGTTGCTCAGCCATTCGACATCACGCAGGAATTTCTCGTCGCTCGCACGCCAAGCCAAAGCCACTGAGGGGAAAGCTTTCCACTTGTTGCCTTCCGCCAGACGAGAGTCACCATCCCAACGGTTTGACACCGTAATCATGTAGCGGCCCTTATAACTGTAATTGGCACGGAGGGCATAGGAGAACGTGGTGTGTTTCTTATACTGTGAACCAATCTCGTAAGTACTTTGCGTATTGGCACCTAAGTTGTGATAAAGGAACGAATCCAACAACTGTCCTTCACCGGCTGCCGTCACGCCCGTCAGGATGGACTGCGTGTAAGAAGTCAGGGCAGTCGCGCCGATAGTGTGGTCACCAAATGTCTTGTTATAGTTAATCACATTATCCCAGTTGACAAAGCTCTTTTCCCAAGAGTTCACTTCTGAGCGGGACGTAGCATACGCTCCGGCGCGGTCGATGGAGTTGGCAGCTTCAAAGTCCTGGTTACGATAGAACGTATAGTTGATGCCGACGCTGGAACGGAAGTTCAGACCTTCTATCGGCGTGACTTCCAGATAGCCATTGGCCAGGATGTTTGTCTGCAGGACATGATGCTTGGCTGCATTCTCAGCCTCATCGGCCAAGGGGTTCACCTGTCCGCTCTGTCCCAAAGGATAGAGGTTTACATTGCCATTTTCATCATAAGCCTTGCCCAGCGGTGCGTTGGTAGCAGCACGCCACAACACATTGTCAGCACGCTCATTTTGATTATAGTGGGTGATTTGCGAGTTTGCACCAATCTTGAAGATGTCGCTCAGCTTGTGTTCCACGTTCAAGCGCAGGTTGTATTTCCGCATGTTATCACCCTCGAAAGAGCCTTGTTCCTGATAGAAACCGGCAGAAAGCAATGCCGTCGTGCGATCCGTACCGCCCGAAGCTGTCACCTGATGATTCTGCACAATACCGTTGTGGAACACCTCGTCCACCCAGTTTGTCCAGTCACCATTTTGAATGGCTTCCCACTCATTGGGAGTGAAAATCGAAGCATCATCAGCCGTAGAACTCCACTGGCCTGCCGTGCGATAGGACTCGCGGCGCACGTTCATGTAGTCTTCACCCATCAACATGTCGGGATATTGCGGCCAACCGTTCACACCAATGTAACCATTGTATGATACACGGGGCTTGCCGGCCTTACCCTTCTTCGTCGTAATGATGATGACACCGTTGGCACCCTGCGAACCGTAGATGGCGGTGGAGGATGCGTCTTTCAGGACTTCGATGGACTCGATGTCTGACGGAGCGATGTCGGCGAAGTTGACACCCTGCATGCCGTCGACGATGAAGAGCGGCTGGTTGGCAATGTTGTTCTGGAACTCATCTTCCACGTCGGACAAAGAACGTTGGCCACGGATGTTGATGGTCACGCCCGAAGTGGCGCTACCGGAATTACGCGTGATGTCCAAGCCCGGCACCTGGCCCTGGAGGGCCTCCATCGCGTTGGAAGCCGGCGAACGCACGATGTCTTCCGCCTTGACGGAGGTAATCGAACCTGTCAAGTCACGCTTCTTCATCGTACCGTAACCGATGACCACGACTTCATCGAGCAATTGGTTGTCATCTTCCAATCGGATGGCAAGCACGCTCTGATTGCCTACTTTTACTTCCTGAGTCTTAAATCCGACATATGAAACCACCAACGTGGCATTCGCCGGAGCATCAATGGAGAACTTTCCGTCAAAGTCGGTGATTGCACCGATTTGGGTTCCTTTCACTTGCACAGAAACACCGATGAGAGGCTCGCCTGCCCCGTCGACCACGGTTCCCGTGACTTTCTTTGATTGATTAACTTCTTGTAAATCAGTCAGATTACACCTCCCCGCAGCTTCAACAGCCATTGGAAGAGCAAAGGACATCATGGTAGCACACAAGCCTCCTACAAGGAATCTACGGCTCGTCAGTGCAGCCGCACTGTGCTTTAGTTGTTGTCGTTTGTTCATGATTTTTTAAGGTTTATAGATAGTGATAGTGTTTTTCATATGAAAAGCGCGATAAAATTAGTGAGAAAAGACTAAGTTTAACCACAAAGGTTATATTTTTTCATTCACTTATAACATACTTTAATATTTACAACTCAAAAAGCAATCTTTCTGACACGCTTTATATATAATAAGGTATAGGAACGCATCCATGCCATATTTCTTCCTCACAAGCTTCCTCTTCCGTTTTCCCCAGGCACATCCCACTGCGACGCGCCTCTGACAACATCAGGCGAAAGACATGACTTGTACACATTTTTTTCGCCTCCTGACATCTACGTCCCGTAGAAGCTTCCTTCATGTCCCCGACAGCCCAATCCCTCAGCCCGGATTTCTGCAAGCTGGGAACCCGCAGCAAACAAACCGCTAACAATAAACACTTTACCACGCCAGGATTTCCCATTCTTTCCCGTCCGGGAGCGGAGTAAAGGGTAGCCGACCACGGAAAGGAAGGTAGCCGACAGCGGAAAGGAGGGCCGGCAAGCACGGAAAGGAAGGCTGGCGCGGACCGAAATCAAGACTACACCTGACGAAGAGGAACGACGAGGGGAAAAACACGGTCCGGGAATTTTAATTGTAAACAATATTCCAAGCACCTACTTTGTCCGGTCACAAGCGGAAACTCCTTTTTCCGGTAAGAATGTCACAGACACAAGCAGAATCTTCAAGGAAAAAATTTCTTTATGACACGTATCTTTCATAACTTTGCTAGCAACGTATCACTTTAACCATACATACGACATGAGAATAGCAATCATAGGCGCAGGCAACATGGGCGGTGCCATTGCATGCGGACTGGCCCAAGGCCACTTCACCGAGACGAGGGACATCATCGTCGCCAACCCTCACAACGAGAAACTGCAAAAGCTGCAAGCGCGCTTCCCGGACATCCAGGTGACAAACGACAACAAGGAAGCTGCCCGCGGCGCGGACATCATCATCGTCGCTGTGAAACCATGGAAAGTGAAGGAAGTGTTGAGCCCCATCCATCCGCAGCGGCCTCAAATCCTCGTGTCACTGGCTGCGGGCATCAGCATGGAACAGTTGGCCCAATACGTCGACCCGGAAATGCCCATCTTCCGCATCATTCCCAACACAGCCATCGACGTGCGCGCCAGCATGACGCTCATCTGCGGACGAAACGCTTCTGACGAACAACGCCAGTTGCTGCTCGACATCTTCAACGGGATGGGACTGGCCATGATGCTGAAGGAGGAACAGCTCGAAGCTGCCACCGCCCTGTCGTCATGCGGCATCGCCTACGTGCTCAAATACGTACAGGCAGCCATGCAGGCAGGTATCGAGATGGGACTTTCCCCCCAAAACTCCATGCGCATGGTCGCACAGTCGCTCCACGGCGCAGCCGAAATCTTGCTGAAAGGCGATACGCACCCCTCAGTCGAAATCGACAAGGTGACCACCCCCGGAGGCATCACCATCAAGGGGCTGAACGAGCTGGAACATGCCGGCTTCGCCTCGGCTGTCATCCGCGCCATGAAGGCCAGCCGCTGAAAATGCTTCATTCATCATTCTTAATCCTTCATTAAACCGATATGGCAGAACAAATCAAACAAATCGCAGCACGATTGCGCGGCTTGCGCGAAGTGCTGGAACTCACAGAACAGGAAGTAGCCGACACCTGCCAACTCAGCGTGGAGGAATACCGCGAAATCGAAGCCGGCACACGCGACCTCTCTGTGAGCACCTTGCAAAAAATCTCGCGCCACTACGGCATCGCACTTGACGTGCTCATGTTTGGCGAAGAACCCAAGATGAGTTCCTACTTCCTCACCCGTTCCGGTACGGGCATCTCCGTCGAGCGGCGCAAGGCTTACAAATACCAGGCACTGGCCTCGGGATTCCGCGGGCGCATCGCCGACCCGTTCATCGTCACCGTCGAGCCCAAACCGGAAGGCACTCCCGTGCAGTTCAATTCCCATCAGGGACAAGAGTTCAACATCGTCATCGAAGGACGCATGCTGCTCAACATCAACGGCAAAGAACTCATCCTAAACACCGGCGACAGCCTCTACTTCAATTCGGCCCTGCCCCACGGGATGCTTGCCCTCGACGACAAACCTGTCAAATTTTTGGCTATAATCATGTAACAAAATACAATGGTAGAAAGATTTATCACACAGACGAGTTTCTCTTCGCAAGAAGACTTCATCAAGAACTTCCACGTGCGTGTGCCGGAAAACTTCAACTTCGGATACGACGTCGTGGACGCATGGGCTGCAGAACAACCCGACAAGAAAGCCCTCCTCTGGACCAACGACCGGGGAGAGCACCATCAATATACCTACGCCGAACTGAAAGAAATGACCGACCGCACGGCGTCCTACTTCCAAAGCCTGGGCATCGGACGGGGAGACATGGTGATGCTCATCCTGAAGCGTCACTATGAGTTCTGGTATGCCATCATCGCCCTCCACAAGCTGGGCGCCGTCGCCATCCCGGCCACCCACCTGCTGACGAAAAAGGACATCGTCTACCGCTGCAACGCGGCAAGCATCAAGATGATTGTCGCCTCAGGCGACGACATCGTGCTGGGACACATCATCGACGCCATGCCCGAATCGCCCACGGTCGAACGCCTCGTGAGCACCGGACCGCACATCCCCGAAGGATTCGAAGATTTCCATGCGGGCATCGACCACGCCGCGCCGTTCGTCCGCCCGGCCCATGTCAACACGAACGATGACATCTCCCTGATGTATTTCACCTCGGGCACCACGGGCGAGCCGAAAATGGTCGCTCATGACTTCACCTACCCGCTGGGGCACATCACGACGGCCAGCTTCTGGCACAACCTGCATGAAGACAGCCTCCACCTCACCATCGCCGACACGGGATGGGGCAAGGCCGTGTGGGGCAAGCTCTACGGGCAAATGATTGCCGGCGCGAACATCTTCGTCTATGACCACGAGAAGTTCACTCCGGCCAATATCCTGGAGAAAATCCACGAATACCACATCACGTCACTTTGCGCACCGCCCACCATCTACCGCTTCCTCATCCGGGAAGACCTCACGAAGTATGACCTCTCGTCGCTGGAATACTGCACGACGGCGGGCGAAGCACTCAACTCTGCCGTCTACGACACATTCAAGCGCCTGACGGGCATCCGCCTGATGGAAGGCTTCGGACAGACGGAGACCACACTCACGCTGGCCACCTTCCCCTGGATGGAACCGAAGCCCGGCAGCATGGGCGTCCCCAACCCGCAATACCACATCGGACTGCTCACTCCCGACGGACGTGAGGCCGAGGACGGCGAGCAAGGACAAATCGTCATCTTCACGGACAAAAGCAAACCTCTCGGACTCTTCAAGGAATATTACCGCAACCCTGAGCTGACACGCGAAGCCTGGCATGACGGCGTGTACTACACCGGCGACGTGGCCTGGCGCGACGAAGACGGCTACTATTGGTTCGTGGGCCGCGCCGACGATGTCATCAAGAGTTCCGGCTACCGCATCGGCCCGTTCGAAGTGGAGAGCGCGCTGATGACCCATCCGGCTGTGGTGGAATGTGCCATCACGGGCGTGCCTGACGAAATCCGCGGACAAGTGGTCAAGGCGACCATCGTGCTGGCCCGCGACTACAAGGAGAAGGCGGGCGAAGCACTCATCAAGGAGTTGCAGGACCACGTGAAACGCGTGACCGCTCCCTACAAATATCCGCGCGTCATCGAGTTCGTCGACGAGCTGCCCAAGACCATCAGCGGCAAGATACGCCGCGTGGAAATACGACAAAATCATAATCCCCATAAATAATATCACTATGGCAACAACGAAAGATTACGGCTCATTGGTCGAAGTATTCAGAGGCGACCTTTGGGAGGCAGAATTGGTAAAAGGCTTTTTGGCCGCTAACGGTGTGCAGTCCATGACGAAAGACGAAACAGTCGGGTTGGTGACCAGCCCGTACAACAACGGCGGACAAGGCGTAGTCGTCTTGGTGAACCACGAAGAACAGGTGTTTGCCGAAAAAATCATCCGCGAGAACAGACCTCGCCTGAACAACCGCTAAAAGGCACATCGAGGGAACTGTCGCCACAATGCGACAGTTCCCTCTTTGCTATCCAATGACTTTATGCTGAAAGAAGACGAGATTCGCACACTGAACCACCGCATCAAGCAGGGAGACATCGAAGCATTCCATACGCTCTACACCGAATGTTTCGAACAGCTCTGCACATACGCGTGCCGCTTCGTCTACGACCAGGAGGAGGCACAGGACATCGTGCAAGATTCCTTCTACGCGCTATGGACCAATCTCCGCTTCTACAACCCGGACTACAGTGTGCTCACCTACCTGACCCAAATCGTCAAGAACAACTGTTACAATTACCTCAACTCGCTCCGTATCCACGACGAACACCGTGATAAAATCATCGAAGCCCTGCTCTTCTCCGACCTGCACGACTCCGAACCGGACGAGGACATCCGACGCCGCCTCCACGAGGTGCTGGACGAACTGCCTGAGCGCGGGCGTGCCATCTTGCTGGCCCATGTGCTGGAGAAAAAGAAACTGAAAACCATCGCCGACGAAATGGGCATCGCCGAATCCACCGTCAAGACCCACCTGAAACGCGTCATGCAGGTGCTCCGCACCCGCCTCAGCTTCATTTTGATTGGGATGTAAAACCAATCCACTCCCCCAAAAAAGCCCTACGGCCCCTCCAAACCCTTGCAGCCCCTCCCAAACCCTCCCCCGAAGGGAGGGCTTATTGACTTGATGCTTCTGTTTGGGGACATCTGCTTGCGGAAGCCTGTCGGAATACTCGTGTACCGGTACATCGGCTTGCGGAAACCTTTTGGAGAACCATCTCTCACACCATGCACAATAAGCCCTCCCTTCGGGGGAGGGTTTGGGAGGGGCTGCAGGGGTTGGGAGGGGCTGCAGGGTTTGGGAGAAGAAATGGACTCCGCTCCTGCCCGGCCTTCAAGGTCTCCGTGGAACGAATAAAAACCTTGACAGAGCGAAACGGAAAGAAAAGAGTCCACCGGACAGCATGATGGACACAGCCCAAACAAACGGAAGGGATGCCGACTTTCGTCTACGGAAGCCGGTGTCCCTTCATAGTTTTTACATATTCATACAGAAACCGCAAAGAAACAGGTCTTCGGATACACAAAAACGGCTGTTTGCTTAGCGAAAACAACAAATATTCCTACATTTGCCTTACGCACCATCATCACACGACTATGATTTGCAAGCAAGACGAAAACACACGGATAGCCGTCAAGGTGGGCAGCAATGTCCTGACACGGCCTGACGGCACGCTCGACGTGACCCGCATGTCGGCCCTCGTCGACCAGATAGCCGCATTGCGCAAGCAGGGCACGGAGGTGATTCTCATCTCCTCGGGCGCTGTCGCAGCCGGACGAAGCGAAGTGCATCCCGGCGGCAAGCTCAGCAGCGTGGAGGAACGCCAGCTCTACTCCGCCGTGGGACAAGCCAAGCTCATCAACCGCTACTATGAGCTCTTCCGCGAACATGGCATTGCCGTGGGCCAAGTGCTCACCACGAAAGAGAGCTTTGCCACGCGCCGCCACTACCTGAACCAGCGTGCCTGCATGGACGTGATGCTCCGCAGCGGCGTGTTGCCCATCGTGAACGAGAACGACACGATTTCGGTCACCGAACTGATGTTTACGGACAACGACGAACTCTCCGGACTCATCGCCACGATGATGGATGTCGACTCGCTCATCATCCTGAGCAACATCGACGGCGTCTACACCGGACTGCCGTCTGACCCCGAAGCACGGCTGATAAGCGAGGTGAAGCCGGACGAGGACCTTTCGGCCTACATCCGTCGGGAAAAGTCCGGCTTGGGCCGAGGGGGCATGTCCACCAAGACACGCATAGCCCGCAAGGTGGCATCGGAGGGAATCGCCGTGTGGATAGCCAACGGCAAACGGGAACACATCCTGACCGACCTCCTCTCCCGGGCATCCATACCCTGCACGCGCTTCATCCCCTCGCCGGCAGCCACCTCAAGCATCAAAAAGTGGATAGCACACAGCAATGATTTCTGCAAGGGAGAAATACAAATCAACGAGGAGACGACGCACCGCTTGACTGAGGGCCAAGTGGCCAGCATCCTTCCCCTGGGAATCGTCAGGCTCGAAGGTGACTTCGAAGAAGACGACCTGGTGTACATCACAGGATATGACGGCCGGCGCATCGGCATCGGCAAAGCAGACTGCGATGCCGGCACAGTCCGTGCCGAAATGGGTTGCCGGGGAAAGAAAGCCGTCGTGCACTACGACTTCCTCTACATCGAAAAAACATCTTAAAGACAGTATCTGACCATGAGCATCTCACCTCTACTCGAAGCTGCCCGGGAAGCCGCTTCGACACTGGCTTCGCTGGACGGGCAGACCATAGACAACGCGCTTCGCGCTGTGGGCGAAGCCCTCAAGACACAGACCGAAAGCCTGCTTTCGGCCAACAGAATGGACTTGGCACGCATGAACCCGTGCGACCCCAAATATGACCGGCTGAAACTCACTCCGGAACGCCTGCTTGACATAGCCGAGGGCGTATGCCATGTGGCTGCGCTGCCTTCGCCCGTCGGACGCGTGCTCCAACACGAAGTGAGGCCGAACGGCTTGGACATCACCCGCATAAGCGTGCCCTTCGGTGTCATCGGCATCATCTATGAAGCTCGCCCGAATGTGACATTTGACGTGTTTACCCTCTGCCTGAAAGCCGGCAGCGCATGTGTCCTGAAGGGAGGCAGCGACGCACAGGCATCCAACGAAGCCGGCGTGAAACTCATCCGGGACACACTGCGACAGCAGGGACTGAACCCGGACATCGTCACCCTGCTCCCTCCCGGACATGAAAGCAGCGACGAAATGCTTCGGGCCAACGACTACATCGACCTGCTCATCCCGCGGGGAAGCGCCGGACTTATCCGCCATGTGCGTGAACAGGCCACCGTCCCCGTCATCGAAACGGGGGCAGGTGTCTGCCACACGTATTTCGACAGTGCGGGCGACGTGGAGAAAGGAAGCGCGATTGTAAACAATGCCAAGACACGGCGCGTGAGCGTGTGCAACGCACTCGACTGCCTGCTCATCCACCGCCGGAGGCTGGCCGACCTCCCCAGGCTGTGCTGCCCGCTGGCCGAAAACCAAGTGACACTCTATGCTGACGAGGAAGCCTTCCGGGCATTGGAGCCGCACTATCCGGCCAGCCTGCTCCGTCCGGCCACGGCTGCCAGCTTCGGAACGGAATTCCTGGACTACAAGATGGCCATACGCACCGTGTCGTCCCTGAGCGAAGCGCTGGACCACATCCGCCGCTATGGTTCCAAGCACAGTGAATGCATCGTGACCGAAGATGCCGGTGCAGCCGAACGCTTCACTGGGGAAGTGGACGCAGCCTGTGTCTATACCAACGCCTCCACGGCATTTACCGACGGGGCACAGTTCGGGCTGGGAGCGGAAATCGGCATCAGCACGCAAAAGATGCACGCCCGCGGTCCGATGGGGTTGGAAGCGCTCACGACCTACAAATGGGTCATCCGCGGCAACGGACAAGTCCGCACACCTTGAACATATAGTCTCAAATCAAACCTAACAGATTAATCCAATATGAGAAACTTTACTTGCGTACATGACTTGGGCAACCTGAAAGAGGCCCTTCGCGAAGCGATGGAGATTAAAAACGACCGCTTCAAATACGTAGAACTGGGACGCAACAAGACGCTCCTGATGATTTTCTTCAACAGCAGCCTGCGCACCCGTCTCAGCACCCAAAAAGCAGCCCTCAACCTGGGCATGAATGTCATCGTACTCGACATCAACCAAGGGGCATGGAAGCTGGAAACCGAACGCGGCGTGGTGATGGACGGCGACAAGCCGGAACATCTGCTCGAAGCCATCCCCGTGATGGGATGCTATTGCGACCTCATCGGCGTGCGCTCGTTCGCCCGCTTCGAACGCCGTGAGGACGACTACAACGAAACCATCCTGAACCAGTTCATCAAGTACTCCGGACGTCCGGTGTTCTCCATGGAAGCGGCCACCCGCCACCCGCTCCAAAGCTTTGCCGACCTGATAACCATCGAAGAATACAAGAAGACAACGCGCCCGAAAGTGGTCATGAGCTGGGCCCCGCACCCGCGCCCCCTGCCGCAGGCCGTGCCCAACTCGTTTGCCGAGTGGATGAATGCCACCGACTATGAATTTGTCATCACCCATCCCGAGGGCTACGAACTGGCTCCCGAGTTTGTGGGTAAGGCCCGTGTGGAATATGACCAGATGAAGGCGTTTGAAGGAGCAGATTTCGTCTACGCCAAAAGTTGGGCGGCATACAGCGGCGACAACTATGGCAAAATCCTGAGCACCGACCGAAGCTGGACTGTCAGCGACCGGCAGATGGCTGTGACGAACAATGCCTATTTCATGCACTGCCTGCCGGTGCGCCGCAACATGATTGTGACGGATGAGGTCATCGAAAGTCCGCAGTCCATCGTCATCCCGGAAGCTGCCAACCGCGAAATCTCGGCCACCGTCGTATTGAAACGCATGCTTGAATCATTGTGACCCCTCCACACAGCCGACCGCTCTGTCTCATGGCAGCAGATGCCGGAGGGACACGACCGTATTCATGACACCCTGACGAGTGCAGCGAGGACGACGCCACGCCTGCACTCGTCTTTTTGTAGAAGAAAGGTGTGGAGATTTTCCACACTGCATTCCACACCGTTCCACACATTTCCCCATCCCGCTTCTGTTCATGCCGGCTTTATTTGTTCCCAAAAGACGCTTCAGACAAGAAAATCGTCCTGAAACCGACAAAACTCTCCCCAAATCGCCCCTCTTCCCCTCCATCCGGCCCTTTGGCACGGTGATTGCAAAATCAATAGAGAGCAAGCGCAAGACAACACAACTTGCTTACGTAAACAACAACATTATCCGAAAGTATCCGGAAGCAAGAGGAGAAAATAGGTGAGGAAAAGCCAGACAGTCGCCGCTTTTACAAGATATTAAAAGCCGCTCAAACGGCCATTCATCACACTGCGTTTACCACTTGCGAACGATTGGAAAGGCTAAAATGTTTCCGACGGGAAAGCCGACCCCCTTTTCTCCTCGTTGCTACCGATACGCTGTAAAAAAACAAACGGACTAAAAAGGACCACATACACACAACTTCATATGATTAAAAATTCTCCTTAAGAGACTTGAAACTAAACAGAAAAGCGGCTCCCCATTCGTGATTGAACCGGGAGTCGCGTTTTTTTATATCCTTGAAAACGGGGAGGCCTCAACGGAAAAGAGACGGAAATAAAGGGAATCGACCGCCTTACTCCTCAAATGGATAGCGTATGCCCCAGGCCGCACGCAAATCGTCCATCATACGCATCACGCGCAACGTCTCCTCATGGGGCATGGCAGGAGCTTCCAACCAGCCGCAACGCAAAGCCTCGGCACACGCATAGATTTCGTATTCGTAGCCTGTGATTTGCCGCGGGCAGTCATAGACGGATTTGACCTGATATGCATTATCCACCACAGTCACCCGCTGAGGATTGTTAATGTTTTCCACAATAAGGTGTCCCTTGTCGCCGGAGATGATGCCCAGCCGGTCTGTACGTGCCATCATCGTGCTGCTGAGTACCGCCATGCGCCCATCCGTATAAGTCAACGAAATGCTTTCCTGTGCGTCCACTCCCGTAAGTGTCTTCGTGCACGTCGACGTCACACTTTCCACGTCCGTGCCAAATGCCATCAAGGCAAAGTTGAGCGCATACACGCCCAAATCAAGCAAGGCACCTCCGGCCAAAGAAGGATTCATGATACGTTCTTTCCCTTCCAAGGGATAGCCCAAGTTGGCCGTCAACATCATAGGACGCCCGATGACACCACTGGCAAGCAATTCGCTGACCGTATGCGACAGTGGCATGTAGCGTGTCCAGATGGCTTCCGTGATGAAGATGCGGTGCTCGCGTGCATAACGCAACACTTCCTCAGCCTGACGTGCATTCGCCGTAAAGGCTTTCTCGCAAAGCACCGGTTTGCCGGCACGCAGGCACATCATCGCATGTGCATGGTGGTGAGAATGCGGTGTAGCGATGTAGACCAAATCGACCTCCGGGTCTGCCACCAGTTCTTCATACGAACCGTATGCCCGACGAAAATTCCACTCTGCAGCAAAAGCACGCGCTGAGTCCAGACTGCGCGAAGCAATGGCGTACGCGTCAGCTTCGCCTTTCATCCCGGCAAGGGTGGCAGCCATCTTAGCGGCAATGGCGCCTGCACCGATAATTCCTACTTTCATAATCGTTCTTGTATTTTATAGTTGATGATTTCCAACGTCCTGTGTTGTCAGTCAAAATCGACATAGTAACGGAGACGTTCCAGGTCTTTCTTCGTAAACTCCTCATAAAGCGCCAACTGAGGAAGCGAATCAAGCCGCCCGTACTTATGGCGATGTTCCACGATAACCTTTGCCTGATAAAAATTCAAATACGGATGCCGGCGCAGTCGGTCGACGTCCCAGCGGTTGACACGAAGTGACTTCACGGGCAATCGTCCGACCCTGAACCAGCGGGCCACACTATCGGGCATCCCCTGTATCTCTGCCAACTGGCTCACGGCATAATATCCTCCCAACTGGCGACGGTAGGCCACAATCCGCGCCGCCCGCACCCGTCCAATGCCCGGAACACGCTTCAGGCTGGCCGTGTCGGCATCATTGAGATCAATCACTGTCCCTTCCGCATATTTCAGCACCCGGCCCGTCACAGGTCGCGCAGCAGGAAACTCCGGTTTGAGAGGGAGAGGTGTTGAAGTACGGTTGACAGGTTTGTCTTGACGAATACGTATATAAGGGAGTAGACGGCGATAGTCTTCTGTGGAAAGTCCGTAGATTTTTGCAAGAGATTCCGAAGTGCGGAAGACACCGCCCCGGGCACGATATTTCAAGATGTTTCGCACCACAAAATCTGACAATCCCAACTGTGTCAACTGAGATGAATCAGCCGTGTTGGGGTCAAACGGGAACATGGCGGCAGGCTTCCCGCTGACATGCGAATGGCTCTCTCTCCTCCCTTGCCGCCGAAGGCTGTCGGCCTTCTCCACGGAAACCCGAAAAGCCTCCAGGGCTTCATCTCCGGCATCGTCCGGTGACTGCGGTGCGTAATGCCGGTAGGCCAGTAACGACACGGCCAACACTGCCGCTAGTACCAGAAGCAGGGTGAGAAGCCGCCGCTCGGCACGGGAGAAATAAAAGAAGTCTTTCCACATCGGGCGTTATTTTAAGATAAAAAGTCGCACAAATATACGGAGAATTTATACTTTTGCCATGTAAACCAAAACGAATTAGTCGGCCATGTCCAAATTGATATTGCGCTACACCGTGTCTTGGCTGCTCATTGCAGCCATCCTTTTAGCGAGTTTCATTCATGTGCCTGAAACTCCGATGGACGACGTGCCTCTCATGGACAAATGGGTACACATCGTCATGTATTTCACACTTGCCTCCAGCCTCTGGATCGAATATCTGCGAAGCCACTCACGCATCCATTACTTCAAACTTTGCATCGGGGCCATCGTGCTTCCCATCCTGATGAGCGGCCTCATCGAACTGCTGCAAGCCTATTGCACAGAGACCCGTTCGGGCGACTGGCTCGACTTCCTGGCCAACACCATCGGCGTGGTCCTTTCCGCCCTGCTGGGTTTTGCCTGGTATCGACGCCAATTTCTCAAGAAAGCAGACTGAATGAAGACATACAGAGTCCCAAGCAGGATGCTTCGGGACGCTGTAACCTTTTCAATATAAAAACAAAATAGGAGGAATAAAACATGAGAAAGAATTTTGGAGCTAAACCGTGGACTTATCCGCAACCTGTATTCATCATCGCTACTTATGACGAAGAAGGCCGTCCCGACGCCATGAATGCAGCTTGGGGAGGCATTGACTATGATGACCAAATCAACTTGTGTCTGAGCGCAGGCCATAAGACCGTGAAAAACCTGCTCGCCACAAAGGCATTCACCGTAAGCATGGGCACAGCCGACCAACTGGTGGCATGTGACTATGTGGGCATCGTGTCGGCCAACAATGTGACAGGCAAATTTGAAAAAGCCGGCTTTCATGCCGTGAAGTCTGAGTTTGTCAATGCACCTCTTATTGCCGAATTGCCGATGGCAGTAGAATGCGAACTCGTGTCATACGACCCGGAAATGTGCCATCTGGTGGGAAAGATTGTCAATGTGTCTGCTGACGAAAGCATCTTGGATGAAAAGGGCAAAATCGACCCAAGCAAACTGCGTCCCATTACATTCGACCCCGTACACAATGACTACCTTGTCATCGGTGAAAAAGTGGGGAATGCATTCAAAGACGGGACAGCGTTGAAGAAATGAAAAACCAATCAGATTTCATCCATAGTGCCGAGGAGCTCGAACGGCAGGTTGAAAAGCTAGGTTTCCTGCCGTTTTTCCGTTGTGGCATCCCAGGTTTCTCCATCGAGGAACGTACCGCCCCGGAGTATTGGTTCTCCGACGAAGAGGAAGGCCCTTGGGAATGGAAAGGCCCCGTCATCCGTGAAGGTCACTGTGCTTACGGCAAACTGTTCAACAAGAAAGCCGGGTATGTCAGCCTGGAATGGTTGCCCGACTTCATGAACTACCGACGCTCCCGACATTATGCTAAAGACGAAGACACGGAAGCACTTGACGACGTGGTGCTCCAGGCTATCGTGTCTGAAGGCAGTGCGACGGTGAGAGAACTGCGCCGCTTGCTTGGATTTGCCAAAGGACGCAGCAAACGCAAACCGACAGACTTGGTGGACTCCATGCCTGACGAAGGCAAACTCTCTCTTGACCCTATCCTGACACGACTGATGATGGGTTTGCACGTCGTCATTGCCGACTTCGAATACTACATCGACCGTCATGGTAGGCCTTATGGCTGGGGAGTGGCCCGATATACGACCCCGGAAGCGCTCTACGGCCTGCAAACCACGGGAAATACTCCCGAAGAGTCCTACCACAAACTGTACCGGCATTTCCGCACCTTGCTACCGGAAGCAAAAGAACCCATGCTCCTAAAGCTGCTTGGCTAACAAGCGTGCAGTTTCAGGAACATGGGTTTTATCGCAGCTTCCCATCCACGAGGATGACTCCTGTCACAGATGCGGGAAGCTAGTCTGAATAATATCGGTCAAAATCGGACGAATACCGCCCACAAAACATTCCACCGCGATAACCATCAGGATAAGTCCCATAAGACGCATCATCACATTGTTGCCCGTTTCACCAATCACGGCCACGAGACGTGTCGACTCCTTCAATATAAAGTAGGTCAGCACATAGACCAAAGCGATAACTGCTATAAGAACCGCTTTCAAGTCCCAGGACTTAGCTGCATCCATCATCATAATGCCATTGGCTATGGCACCTGGTCCGCAAAGCATCGGAATGGACAGAGGTGTAATCGAGATGTCATTGGCATACGTGCGAATTTCTTCATCCTTCAACTTAATGTTGGTAAACCGTGCTTGCAGCATATCATAACCTATCTTGAAAATGATGAAACCAGCAGCAATCCTGAAACCATTGGTCGAAATGCCGAAGAATTTAAATAGAAATTGACCAGAAAAAGTGAATACCATCAATATGAGAAATGAAATAATGGTAGCTCTCTTCACAATGTGCCGACGTTCTTGATTGCTCATGCCTTGCGTCATCGTCAAAAAAACAGGCATTGTCCCCAAAGGATTGGTCAGTGTGAAAAACGAAGTGAAGCACAACAAAGCAAACGGAAATAGTGTATCCATAACCTCCTTATTTTACGACTAAAAAAACAATATCTAATTGAAGCCACAAAAGTAACCATTCTTTCTACACTTCAAAATCAGACTCCATGAAAAGTGAATGTTTTATGCTAAAAAACATATAATTCATTTGCAAGTTTCGAAAAAGTCAGTACCTTTGCACTCGCAATTCAGAAATGATGCAAAATAAGGTTTGATTCGCTAGCTCAGCTGGTAGAGCACAACACTTTTAATGTTGGGG
>JACJJM010000027.1 GCA_016900015.1 Phocaeicola coprophilus
AAACTCAATTTTCATACCTCCGCTGAATGTTTCTTCAAAAATATTTCCTAATGTTGCACTTGCTGGTTGACTCTGCCAAATGAAAGAGCCATGCACTGTATGCAAGAAACCCGCACGAAATGCATCCAATCATCAAAATATTTCCATACCTTCGCTGATTAAAAAAGCACAAAAAACATCTTATGCATCATGATAACAAATCGGGAAGAAGTGTTGGAGAAAGCCTTACAGGTATTCGCCAAGATGAACTATGAGAAGGCAAGCCTGGTGACCATCGCCAAAGCCTGCGGGCTGTCCAAGTGGGGACTGATTTACTACTACCCCTTCAAGCAAGACCTGTTCATAGCAGTGGTAGACAAATATATCTTCACCATGCAAGACCCCGACCGGAAGTTCAGCTTTCAGGGTGGCACGCTGCTGGAGTTCATTGACCACCACGTGGAAAGCGTAGAAAAGACCATGCGCCGCATCGTGGGATTGCTCGATGACGGAAACGACCCGCATGGATGCAGCTACAACTTCTACTACTTCCACCTGCTGATGCAAGTACGCCAGTATTACCCCGATGCCAAGACGAAGTTCGCCGCCCTGTTCGAAAAAGACCGGAAGCTGTGGAGCGACATCATCGAGCGGGCGAAGTCGTCGGGCGAAATCCGCGCAGAGGTGGATACGGAGGAAACCGTCAGCATGTTCCGCGAGGTGTTCTACGGCTTGTCCTACGAGCAAGCATTCTTCTCCGGGTTGGACACAGGGGAACTCTCCCGCAAGCTCCGCTTCATCTATTCGCTGATTAAAGCCTGACCGTCGTTCAGGCTTTTTTATGCCCTCCGGCCTCCCTTTCCTCTCTCTCGAAAAATCTTTTGCGACTTTTCCAAACCGTTTGGTTCGTTTCTTCGATTCTTTTCGTACCTTTGGGGCATGAAGCAAAATTCAGCGGCATGGATAAGGTTCAGAAACAGCGAGGAAGCATCGTGCTGCACAAGGAGACAAGGGACGGTGCGGACTACATACGGATAGAATATGCGAACAGTCAGGCTGTCGCCCTGCTGCTCGCCCAGGATACAGGCGTGGAAATGACCGGCAAGGATTCCGCTTGCATGGCGGCTGCTGTTTTCAAGCTGTCGGATTTCTACGACCGCTATTCACCCCACGCCTACATTGATTACAGCCGCGTTTACATGCGGCATCCCAAACCCAAAAGGGAATACACGCTGCCGGAAGGCTACCTCGAACTGCTGGAGCAGAAGCGATACAGCCCCTCGACCGTGAAAACCTACCGTGCCTATTTCAGCGACTTCATGGAATACCACAAGGGGCGGGACATCGACCGCCTGAAAGTGCCAGACATCAACAAGTACATCCTCTATCTCGTCAGCGAAAAGAAAATCTCGGTGTCACAGCAGAATATGCGCATCAATGCCATCAAGTTCTATTACGAGCAGGTTCGTGGCGGCAAACGGCAATACTACGGCAGCATAACACGAGCCAAAGAGTACAAAACTCTACCGGAAGTATTGAGCAAGAATGAAATAAAGCGCATCCTCGACCAACTGTCAAACATCAAGCACCACTGCATGATTTCATTGGTTTACTCTGCCGGACTGCGGCGGAGCGAGCTGCTGAACCTTATGCCTACGGACATCAACAGTGAAACGATGTCTGTCCGCATCATGGGCAAGGGAAAGAAATGCCGCTACTCGCTGCTTTCGCCCAAGCTGCTGGAAGAACTGCGGCAGTATTTCCGTGAATACCGACCGAAGAAATGGCTGTTTGAGGGCGAAACGCCCGGAGAGCAATATTCGGCAAGCGCATTGGTGAAAGTGCTGAAAGAAGCCGCGCAACGTGCGGGCATCAAGCACCGGGTGCATGTACACATGCTCCGCCACTCGTTTGCCACCCACCTTTTGGAGCAAGGGACAGACTTGCATACGATACAAGAACTGCTCGGGCACAACGATATAAAGACCACTGCCATATATCTTCATGTGTCAAGTGCGCACAAAGCCAAGATACCCAATCCGCTTGACACTCTGGATGATTCGTAGGGTACAGCTATTAGAGATTTGGAGATGCACCTATGAGGTGTTGTTTACCGAAGTAAAATACACCTGATGGGTACTTTTATAAATACATTAACATCAATAACAGTGTACCATAATGGAAACAAGAGATAAACTTTTTACAGAAAAGCAATATTTAGATCAACTGACTAAATATTCACGGAGAAGTAAACAACTGGAAAATAGTATTGATGAACTTCTTAAAGCGGAAAAAGAACATGTTCAGTTATATTCGATACCGAACAGAGAAGTTCTTAATAATAAATACAATACACTTTTTGGATGTAAACTAAATTCTTTTGTGACAAAATATTCAATGGGAGAAGATGCGGTAAAACTAAGAAGTGATTATGATGATTTAGTAAAAATATTAAAGGATAATTGGACTATTATAGGTGGATATGTACAGATGTTATGGATGTTATCTATAGGGATAATGTTAGATACAGATGAACGTAATATGAGGATATTGTCAAACATGATTGATAATGAAAATGTGAGTGATGCCTTGTATGACTTTTTAATAAAATACAGATTAACCGATTGGGAAAGATGTTCCGACACAGTATTGTTTCCAGTTCCTTATCAAAGTACATTGTCTATAATTTCCAACAACAATCAAAGTAAAGAATTGTCCCTCCAGAAATTAGAGAAGTATCTTAAAAAGGAATGGTATCGAGGTCATTCTGATTGCTCTTGGCATAACGATCATAAATATGGTATCATACATGACGGTTATTGGAGCTTTGAAAGCGGTGCATTGGTCAAGGTCTTGGGGCTGGATGACAGCAGCCTGAAAGGGTTACCCTATTATCCATACGATATGGTACATTGGAACGACAACACAAAATAAAGATAAGTATGAGTTACTCTGTTTGTGTATATTTGACAGAAGCCGATAAGGTAAAGTCTGTTTATGGAGCTTGTGATAATCTGCTGCTTAACCAATTCAAGGCAGCACTGAAGCCGGGACTTGACAGTTTGAACGATTATTTCAGCGATAGTCTGAACACGGATATGGATGCTTATGCTGTATTGGCTGATATTGTGAACGGAGAAATCCGTTATCCCGAAATCGCTTTCATGTACGGGTATGTGTATGAAAAGATTTGCAACCATTATGGAACGCAAATCTATTGTGCGGAAAACCTTTGGCAACTGGATAGCCAAAGTACATTCATCCCTATTCCATTGAGTGAAGATTTTCCTTATATCATTAGCATACCTGTTTCTGAATTGGAGAGTAAGAGGACGGAATACAATTCGCTGGAAGAGGGTAATGGTATCGGCGATTACAATTACGAGGAGGAAATGGACGACTTGAATTTCATTTTCGATGAAGCCATTGAAGCACAAAAGGACCTTGTGATTATGGTGTATTGATATGGTACACTGGAATGGGAATAAAATATGATGTTAACGAAGCAGGATAACGGACAAGCCGTTCCCTGCTAAACCATTAGCAAAAACAGAAAGTCTATGAACAAAGATTACCTTAAAATGATAGAACGATGATAAAAGAACTTACTTCTTTTCCCAAGCGGGCACGTACCATCGACTGGGAGGACGGCAAACTGATTTTTGATGGCGACAAGGTGATGCTCATGCCCGAGCTGTCTGTGGAGGTGATGCAACAGATTGGCGCTTATCCTGCTTTGGTGGGATTTCATGTCAAGCATTACCCTTTGACAGACGAACAGGTTCAACCGCTGGCTGGTGCCAAGAAAATGGTCAATGTAGGAATCGAATATGCGGAGCTTACCGACGCATGCTTTGCGGTATTTGCCACCATGCCCGCTTTGAAGTATCTGCTTTTGGCAGGAAATCCTGCAATTACGGGAAAGGGGTTGTCCACGATGCAGGCAAGTAAGGTGGATTTGTTGGACTTGAGTGCCACGTCGCTGGACGATGAGGGGTTGCATCTGGCAGCTCTGCTTCCGAAGCTGAGTCATTTGCATGTCCGGCAGACTCAAATCACCTATGAAGGGGTGCTTGGCATTGCTTTCAATAAACGCCTTTCCTTGCGTCCTGACGACCTCTTTACCCAGGAGCAGATGGAGCTGTTCGCCTCGTTGCAACGAAACCAGGCGAAGAAGAAGCTGGAGGTGGACGCTGATGCGGTTCATCAGGCGGAACAGGTGCTGTATGCTTTCTTTGCCGCCATGACTCAATGGGAGAAATATACCGACCAGGCAGGTTTTGATGCGCCGGATGTGCGACCGAAGTTGCAGCAGATTTGGCAGCAGTATGTATCCGAGAAGCCACGGATGGGGTATCGGCCGCTCGCTTTGTCGCTTTCTCCAGAGGGGACGTATGCCGCCTTCCGCCTGGTTGATGCCGAACAGGTTTCCCGCAACAAACTTTACATCTATGCGCAGGATGAAAGAATCAATCTCGACTATCGTTTCTGGATGAAACGTGTGGGGGAAGCATGGAAAATTGATGCAGTACAGATGCGGACAGACGGGTGGAGGCGTTGTGGATTGTAAAAAGAGGAACTTGAACGAAATTGCATTCAGGAATGATATTTTCAATTCCGGGTAATAGACGGTATCTTGTTCATAGACCTAACCCAATATTAGAATGGGTATAATATTTTGCTAACAAACCGGGATAACGCTTAACAGCGTTCCCTGCTGAACCATTAACAACCATAAAAAAGAAAAAGATATGACAACAAAAAAATTTGCAGATTTTATCGAGAAACAAGCACGGAGTATATTAAATGTTTCTGCTGAACCAATCTTTGGAGAATATATACTCACAAGAAATGGAAAGAAAATAGGTGTCTTGTATCAGAATCAATGTTATCTTTTTCTTACCGACAAAGCGAAAGAGTTGTTGCCTGATGCAAAAGTCTGTCGTCCATATAAGTACCCACCCGGAGAACCGGATTTTATATTGGTAGAAGATACTACTAATCAAGAATTGCTTTGTTCATTATTTAAGGCCACTTATGATAAGTTCTATGCTTGGCAGGATTTATTTTATGATTTTTCCGGTATATTTTCTTTCAATAAAGGTTTCATGAACGATATAGAAAGGCTATATAATGATTTTGTTGTCTTATTATCTTCTTCTTGGGAGAATGGCTTTCTAAAAGTGCGTCCAATAGACACAAAAGGTAGAATCATAAAGTTAGAATTTAGGCGAAGAGATTTAACTCCAGAAGGAGAAAAATACTTTTTTCCGTTCAGTCATAAGTTCATTTTATATACAGATAGGACGTCAAAGACACCTTCTGAAAAATTAATAAAAAATGGTTGGATGAGGTAAGAAATGAATAAAGGTTGGTTGTTAACAAGCGGCTTAACCTCCCCTAAAAGGTCGGTTAGCCACCAAACATTATCAACCATAAAACGTAGAAATATGTACGAAGAATTTTTAGAAAAAAGCCTCAATAGTAAGAGGCAAGCAGTAGATGATACTTTTATTGCTAAATATGCTGATTTGTCTTATCCCGAACTGAATACTTTATGGCAGGAAGTCGGGCTGGGCAGTTATTGCAATGGACTGTTTAAGCTTATCAATCCGTCCGATTACCAAGATGTGATGAACTCTTGTTATGTCATGGAGTATGATAAATCGTTTCTGCCGTTCATGTGTACGGCTTTCGGTGATGTCTTTGCCTATGTAAAGAACCCGAGACTAAATAATTACGTCGTTTATTTGAATGTCAGATACGGAACGTATTTAATACTTCCCGCCAATCTTCGTGCGATTTTTAATAAAGTAATGGTAAATGAAAGTTTCTTGAAAGGTTGGTTTGATTTAGAGAATTATCCTGTAATACAAGAGAAACTCGGAACTCTCGGCTATGACGAGTGTTTCGGATATTCTCCACTTTTGGCAATGGGAGGAAGTGAGAATCTTGAAAACATCAAGATAGTCAAGACTATTCCGTACATTGACATTTGTACCCAAACAATCGGTGAATTTGAAGTTGCAGATAAGTTTTGAGATTAGAACAGGTTGATAACAGCGCAGGATAACGGACAAGCCGTTCCCTACCAAATCATTATAAACTTTAAAACCAAACAGACATGAGCATCTTTTTGAAAGCGGTGTAACGCACCAACCCACAAGATCCGAAAGCCCCGAAGCGGTGGTTTCCGGTGCAGTACACCACCAAGATGGTGGACGAAAACGAAGTGGCAATGCTGATTGCCGACAAGACGACCGACGCGTTTTCCGTGAGTTGGGCAACTCAGCTCGGCGAGTCGGGCAACTCTCGGGAACGGGGTTGCCGAAAACGGGATTGGATGCCCAAAGAATGCGACTGTCATAGATTAGGAAATTGCCTGCTCTTCAACATGGACAAGAATGACCAACTTTAATAAAACAACCAAAATAACATTTATGCCTTATGAAAAACAATTATTCAAAACTCCTTGAGCAAATAACAAACTGGGTGGACAACGGCGAATACCTGAAAGTGCTGGAAACACTGCTCGACATCCCGCGCGAGGACTATGACACACAACTCGTGGGCATCCTCGCCCGCACCTACAACAGTCTGGGAGAGTACGAAAAAGCTATCCCGCTGCTACTTTCCATCGAAGATGAAAGCCAGGACGACACAAACTGGTTCTACCGCCTGGGCAACTCCTACTACTACACTGGGCGAATCGAAGAAGCCGAAGAGTGCTTCATCCGCGCAGCCGAACTCGACCCCGACGACATCGACACCAAAGAGTTTGTCTACCGTTGCCGCCCCAGCTTCACGGCCCGTGTCGACGAATTCTGGCACTGGTTTGAGAAAAACGAACGCAGGCTATGCGACATCAGCGAACGCCGCAGCGAACATGTCCGGGAGTACAGCCTGAAGCTCATCGAACAAGGCTTGTCCATCATCGGGCCGGACATCCTGTTCAACATCGGAGGCGACCATGAGTTCACCTTTTCCGTACATGGGGAAGACTATCTCTTCTACCTCACTCCTTACATCGTCGATCGCATGCCTGAAAGCCTGAAAGGCAAATGGCACGTCAACCCTTACAACTACGGGACTGAAGGAAAAGGATTCACCTTCAACATGTATGGCAAGCAGATTGCCTGCGCCGACGTGCGTGTGAAAGCGGACTACGACGACGCGAGGAATGCCGTATCGCTGAGATTCTTCCATCCTGAGTTTAACAATATCGACGAAAACGACGCGCTCAATGCATTTTACACCTTATTTAGCATATCCATGGGCGAAGCGTTTACTTACAACTATATCGACCAACTGAAGCGGACCGACGCGGAAGAAGAAGGCATGATGCCTCTGACGGATCTGTATGCCAGCTTACGCCAACGGATAGAATCGTATGGCAAGCAGATGCAGGAATCGCCCAGCAAGCACTACAACACATACCGCTGCAACCCGGACACCAGCGGAGAGTTCTACAATGCCCGCTTCGACGTCATAAGCGGCACGACCAACTACACAGCCCTGGTGCGTGACTACTATCAAGCTGAGATGTATCGCAACGTGAAGTTGATGGCCTTTGGCGCCAAAGCGGCCTATCTGGCATTCACCTACGACAACAACGAGGAGGAGCGCAAGAAAATGCTCGACCTGCGCTACGAACTGGAGGACCGCATCGCCAAAGAAATCTTCCTGCACGGGGACGAACATCCGGGCAACGGATGTGTGCTGGGCGGAGCAACAGGCATAGAATGCATGTACATCGACTTGCTGCTGTTTGACGAAAAAGACTTTATCCGACGGATGCGCGAAATGAGCAAAGACTATCCCATAAACATGGTTCTTTCAGATTTCCGCTTAGGCGCATGGTACACACTCATTCAGGCCCACGACGACAATCCCGTAAGCCACAAATATTTGTCACGCTGCATTCGCCGTGACGACTTGTGACGACTCTGTCCAAAGGCCAAAGTTTGCCAAGACACACAACTTCTTGCCGGACATTGTCGTCTGAGTCTTAGAATATGATGTATCTTTGCAGGCAGGTGCGACACAATGCCCCGTCCCACGTGGCACAGTGTCGCGCCTCTCCCACGGATAATTATCCTGCCTGATGAAAGTTGTCGTCAAAACCTATAAAAGAAGTCAGGACATCCCTGCAGAAGTGAAGGGGAACAGCCTGTTCCACTCCCGAGAATTGTTCACCATCTGCGAACAGACTCCGGGATATACTCCATTGCTGTTCGTAGCCTGGCGAAGCGAAAGACCTGTCGGCAAACTGCTGTGCATTGTACGCAAAAGCGAACGGCACTTCCCTCCCTCCTTTATCAAGCGCGGAGAAATCTATGGCACCGGCGAGTATGCCCCAGGCGAGCACGAAGAAAGCCTGTTCAAAGTCCTACTTGAAGAACTGACCCGCACAGCGCTCGACATGTGTTTCCTTATCGAATTTCGCAATCTGTCCAACCCGCTTTTTGCCTACCGATATTTTCGTGAAAACAAATACTTCCCCATCAACTGGCTTCGCATACACAACTCCCTGCACAACAGACCTCCGATGGCACGAATGAGTGCGTCCCGTCGCAGGCAAATCAAACGTGGCCTTCAAAACGGTGCGTCCATTCACGTCGCCCAAAGCTCAGAAGAAATCTATGAATTCTTCAAACTCATGAAGAAATACTATGCCACAAAAATACGCAAACACTTCCCTGGCATGAATTTCTTCCTCCAGCTGGTCAATGAATACCCCGACAAAGAAATCGGACGCATATATATTATAAGGTATAAAGGAAAAATCATCGGAGGCTCCATCTGCGTATTTTCTGACGGAAACGCCTACTTGTGGTTTTCGGCAGGACTACGCAAAAGCTATCCCAGACAATACCCCGGTGTTCTAGCCGTGTGGGCTGCCATCGACTATGCTTACCGACATGACTATGACCATATCGAATTCATGGATGTAGGGTTGCCTTTCAAACAATATGGCTACCGCAACTTCATCCTACGATTTGGCGGCATCCAATACGGCACGCGACGCTGGTTCCGATTCCGTTGGAAATGGCTTAACAATCTTATTACCAGATTCTATATCTGACCGTCTTCCTCCTATCCCAACTCCATATACCTCCGCCTGTCCAAGGAGACAAATAGACAGGAAGCTCTGGCCTTCATCATGTATCTTAAGGCCTTATGTGTATCATTTTGCTTAGAATAAATGAAATAATCAACAATATACAACATTTTTTCACTACAAAATAATTGCGGAAATATTTCTTTATTCAGTTCAAAAGCACTACTTTTATCCCAATTTAAGAACTATAATATTTAACTAAAGCGAAGAATCATGAAAATCTCACACATTGAGCATTTAGGAATTGCTGTCAAAAGCATAGAAGAAGCTCTCCCTTATTATGAAAACGTATTAGGGCTGAAATGTTATAATATTGAAACCGTAGAAGATCAAAAAGTTAAAACAGCCTTTTTGATGGTGGGCGACACGAAAATCGAATTGTTGGAACCAACCTCTCCTGACAGCACCATCGCCAAATTCCTTGAGAACAGAGGTGCAGGCGTACATCATGTAGCTTTCGCCATCGAAGACGGTGTGGCTAACGCCTTGGCTGAAGCTGAAGGAAAAGGGATCCGCCTCATAGACAAAGCGCCCCGTAAAGGAGCCGAAGGACTGCACATCGCATTCCTGCACCCGAAATCAACTCTTGGTGTCTTGACTGAACTATGTGAGAAATAAAAATAACAGAAACCTTAATTATACAGAATTCATATTGTTATGAGTAAACAATTAGAAAGAATCAAAGAGCTTGTTGAACTTCGTGCCCAGGCTCGCTTAGGTGGCGGAGAAAAAGCCATCGGCAAACAACACGACAAAGGTAAGTACACAGCACGCGAACGCATTGACATGTTGCTGGACAAAGGTAGCTTTGAAGAGTTGGACATGTTTGTTCGCCACAGATGTACGAACTTCGGTCAGGAGAAAAAATCTTTCCCGGGTGATGGCGTCGTAACAGGTTATGGCACGATAGACGGCCGTTTGGTTTATGTGTTTGCGCAAGATTTCACAGTGTTCGGAGGTTCATTGTCTGAGACTATGGCCCAAAAGATCTGCAAAGTGATGGATTTGGCCATGAAGATGGGTGCTCCGGTTATTGGCATCAACGACTCTGGAGGTGCTCGTATCCAGGAAGGCATCAACGCTTTGGCTGGATATGCCGAAATTTTCCAACGCAACATCTTGGCTTCTGGTGTCATCCCGCAGATTTCCGGCATTTTCGGTCCATGTGCCGGAGGCGCCGTATATTCTCCAGCTTTGACAGACTTCACACTCATGATGGAAGGCACTTCATACATGTTCCTTACCGGTCCGAAAGTGGTAAAAACCGTAACGGGTGAAGATGTGTCTCAAGAAGATCTTGGCGGCGCGAGCGTCCACTCTACGAAATCCGGCGTAACACACTTTACGGCATCTACCGAAGAAGAAGGCTTGGCACTGATTCGCAAATTGCTCAGCTATATTCCTCAAAACAATATGGAAGAAGCTCCCTACGTGGAATGCACTGACCCCATCGACCGTATGGAAGATTCACTCAATGAAATCATCCCGGACAATCCCAATAAAGCTTATGACATGTATGAAGTCATCAGTGCGATTGTCGACAATGGAGAATTCTTGGAAGTGCAAAAACACTATGCCACAAATATTATTATCGGTTTCGCACGCTTCAACGGACAGTCTGTGGGTATCGTAGCCAACCAACCTTGCCGCTATGCCGGAGTGTTGGACTGCAACGCTTCCCGCAAAGGTGCACGTTTCGTCCGTTTCTGCGACGCTTTCAACATTCCTATCGTATCATTGGTTGACGTTCCAGGATTCCTCCCAGGCACAGGACAAGAATACAATGCAGTCATCCTTCACGGAGCTAAACTGCTCTATGCTTACGGTGAAGCCACAGTGCCTAAAGTCACAGTGACTCTGCGTAAATCTTATGGAGGCTCACACATCGTCATGAGCTGTAAGCAACTCCGCGGTGACATGAACTACGCATGGCCATCTGCCGAAATCGCCGTAATGGGTGGTGCGGGAGCTGTTGAGGTCCTCTATGCAAAAGAAGCCAAAGAAGCAGCCGATCCGAAGGCATTTATGGCAGAAAAAGAAGCAGAATACACGAAGCTCTTTGCCAATCCTTACAATGCAGCCAAGTATGGCTATATCGACGATGTCATCGAGCCTCGCAACACTCGTTTCCGCATCATTCGCGCTTTGGCTCAACTCCAGACCAAGAGAGTGACCAATCCTGCCAAAAAACATGGAAACATACCTTTGTAATCACTTAAATACCACAAATACATGCTCAAAATGAATATCTACAAAAGAATCCTAACAGGATTATTCATTGTCTTAGGATTGGTATCGTGCAACCAGCATGACGGCACTTCGAAAATATTACTTAATGAAGTGCTGACAGACAACGCGGCCAACTTCGAAGATGATTATGGCATTCATAGTGCATGGATTGAAGTATTTAACAAGTCTTACAATAGTGTCGACCTGGCCGGCTATTTCTTAAAAGTCTCCAATGAGCCAGGCGACACTATCTCTTACATTATTCCCAAAGGAGACGTTCTGACCGTCGTGCGACCTCGGCAGCATGCCTTGTTTTGGGCTGACGCAAAGCCCAATCGGGGGACATTCCATACAAATTTCACACTTAACAACGGACACCCATGCTGGATTGGAATTTATGACTCCGGCAACAAGTTGCTGGACGAAATCGTAGTACCGGCACTGAAAACTGACGAGTCATACGCCCGTGTCCAAGATGCATCCAAAGAGTGGGAAATCAAGAGTGGCAGCACGACAAAATACGTAACTCCAAACACAAACAATCAAACCATCGAGAAAAATGAAAAAGTAGAGAAGTTTGAACAACACGACAGCGACGGCATCGGAATGTCGCTCACAGCCATGCTCGTGGTGTTTAGCGGACTGATTCTACTTTATATCATTTTCCGTATTCTTGGTAAAGCGATATTCGCAAAAAGCGAATCCACTAAACAACATGTAAATATGAAACAAGAAGAAACGACCAACAAGTGTGCAGAAACTTCCAGCAACGAAGTGTATGCAGCCATAGCAATGGCACTTCACGAAGAATTTGGAGGTGTACACGACATCGAGTCTAACATATTGACCATCCGTCGCGTGCATTCCCCTTGGAGTGCTAAATATGATGCCTTGCGCGTCATCCCGAGAAAAAAACAATAAGTGCAAATATCTAATCTACCCATTATCTAAGAACCATTGAATTATGAAAGAATATAAATATACCATCAACGGCAAGGAATACAAAGTAACCATCGGTGAAGTGAAAGACAACGTAGCCAATGTCGAAGTAAACGGTGAGTCCTACAAAGTGGAAATGGAGAAAAAAGAAGAAGCTCCGAAACCCGTCGTCCGTCCTGTTGTCAAACCTGCAGCTCCTGCGCCCCAACCAGCAGCACCGGCCCAAGCAGCAGCTCCCGCAGCCAGCAAAGCAGCAGGAAGAGGCGTCAAATCACCACTTCCCGGCGTAATCATCGACGTCAAAGTGAACGTGGGAGACCAGGTTAAAAAGGGACAGACCGTAATCATCCTGGAAGCCATGAAGATGGAAAATAACATTAACGCCGATCAAGACGGCACAATCACCGCCATCAATGTCAAGCAAGGTGACTCCGTATTGGAAGGAACTGACCTTGTCTTGATAGGCTAAAAAGAACAATACACCTATGGGAGAATTTGTTTCATTCATCGCCAACAACCTGGCAGACTTTTGGACCTACACCGGTTTCTGCAATGCGACTCCGGGACATCTGGTCATGATTCTGGTGGGGCTTTTCTTCATTTACCTGGCCATCTCCAAAGAGTTCGAACCCATGTTGCTAATTCCGATTGGATTCGGTATCCTTATCGGCAACATCCCCTTCAACATCGAAGCCGGACTCAAGGTAGGCATCTATGAAGAAGGGTCTGTATTGAACATTCTCTATCAAGGTGTGACCGCGGGATGGTATCCCCCACTCATATTCTTGGGAATCGGGGCAATGACAGACTTCTCTGCCCTGATTTCCAACCCGAAGTTGTTACTTATCGGAGCTGCCGCACAGTTCGGCATCTTTGGCGCATACATGATTGCACTCGAAATGGGTTTCAACCCGATGCAAGCAGGCGCTATCGGCATCATCGGAGGAGCCGACGGCCCAACGGCCATCTTCCTTTCCTCCAAACTGGCCCCCAACCTTATGGGAGCGATTGCCGTCTCCGCCTATTCTTACATGGCATTGGTGCCCGTCATACAACCACCCATCATGCGCCTGCTTACGACCAAGAAAGAACGGGTCATGCGCATGGCTCCTCCGCGGCGCGTGTCACACACGGAGAAAGTGATGTTCCCCATCATCGGCCTCCTGCTTACATGCTTCCTCGTTCCGTCAGGCTTACCGCTATTGGGTATGTTGTTCTTCGGCAACTTGCTAAAAGAAAGTGGCGTCACACGCCGTTTGGCTGAGACCGCACGTGGTCCGCTGATTGACACAATCACCATCTTGTTGGGATTGACAGTCGGTGCATCCACCCAAGCTTCAGAGTTCCTCACATGGGACTCCATAAAGATTTTCATGCTGGGTGCTCTCTCATTCATCATCGCGACGGCTTCAGGCGTCCTGTTTGTGAAACTATTCAATCTCATCCTGCCCAAACACAAACGAATCAATCCGCTCATCGGCAATGCCGGTGTATCCGCAGTCCCCGATTCGGCACGCATTTCGCAGATTCTCGGCTTGGAATATGATCCGACCAACTACCTGCTGATGCACGCCATGGGTCCCAATGTCGCCGGAGTCATCGGTTCAGCCGTAGCAGCCGGTATCCTGCTGGGCTTCTTGATGTAATAACAACTTTCACCTAAAAAACAAACGCAACGTCCTGTCGGGCAATCCTTCAGGACGTTGCGTTTATCATATCTGTTCCCTCAAGGGACTATTTCACAATGTGATTGTTCGCATCAGGGAATGCAATGCGGGGCTTAAACGTCTTGGCCTCTTCAAAGTCCATAAGGGCATACGACATGATTATCACCACATCTCCCACCTGGACTTTACGGGCGGCGGCACCGTTCAGGCAAATACACCCCGACCCTCTCTCGCCTTTAATGATATAAGTCTCAAAGCGTTCACCATTGTTATTGTCCACAATCGCCACTTTCTCACCTGCAATCATGTTCACCTCGTCCATCAGGTCCTCATCGATCGTGATGCTGCCCATGTAGTTCAAATTGGCCTCGGTGACACGCACGCAGTGAAGTTTCGACTTCAATACTTCTATCATCATATTCACTTCGTTTCTTCCTTGTACTTTATGTTATCAATCAAACGCACTTCTCCACAATAAACCGTGATACATCCCACGATGTAGTCTGAATCATCCCATGAAGATACCGTCTGCAAAGTCCGTCCATCCACAATCTCAAAGTACTCCAGGCGCAAACCTTCCACAGAAGCAATGCCTTCTTCAACAAAACGCTTGGTTTCTGCCAACGTATGACCTTTTGCAAAATCCAGACTCCGGAAAAGTGTCTGCGAGATGCCCAATGCCGAAACACGTTCAGCCTCAGAAAGACGTGCATTGCGGCTGCTCAACGCCAAACCGTCAGCTTCACGCACAATCGGACAACCGACAATCGTCAAAGGATAGCGCATCTGACGCACCATCTCACGAATGATGGCCAACTGCTGGAAATCTTTTTCACCGAAATAAGCACGATCAGGCTTTACGGCTTCAAACAATTTGCTCACAATCTGGCATACGCCATTGAAATGTCCCGGACGGTGCACGCCCTCCATCACTGTGTCAAGCGGGGCATAGCTGAAATGCCGGTTGTCCGGCTCCGGATACATCTCGTCCACCGACGGTGCGAAAACAATCGCTGCTCCCACGCCTTCCAGAAGATGGCAATCAGCCTCAAGCGTACGAGGATATTTCAACAAGTCATTTTTGTCATTAAACTGTGTGGGGTTTACAAAAACGCTCACTACGGCGACATCGTTTTCAGCCACGCAACGCTTTACCAAGGAAGCGTGACCGGCATGCAAGGCCCCCATCGTAGGAACCAAGCCAATCGTTTTGCCCTGCGCCCTCACGTCATCCAGCGCAGTCTGCAATTCTTTAACTGTTTGTATTAGTTTCATTTCTAAATTATTAGCTTTATTGGCTTCAGGTTTGTAAGTCGCCGCAAAATTACACCGTTTTGATTAATTGACAATAGAAATGCGACTTATATTTTTTTGGCATAAAGTTTTCATCGCTCCGCAAGGCATAAAAAGCAGCAACTCCTCCTACGACATCGTCGCACCACTCTGTCCGGTCACAAAGCCCTCATACGGGGAGTGTAACGTACGAAGCCATCAAACTGCCCGGCCGGCAATGAAAAGATAAACATTGTCAACAACTGATTATCACAAGGTCATTTGTCTCGACTATGTTCCGACAGCCAGACAACCACATTCAGGCGACGTAGGTCTACCATTAACTCCGTCCCCGCGCCGCCTCTATTCCGCCCTTCCACGGAAAGGAATCGGCGCATGGACGGAAACTACTCCGCTCACACTTAGAATAGACTAATCAAAGAAAAAAAGACAAAACAGGCAGAAAAACAGTTCTTTACCCATCTTGGAAAATCCTTGTAACTCCCCCTATCGACATGGTCTATTGCGCTCTCTCATCTCTTGGAAATGACCCTTCATGAGCAACACGCTAAAATAAAAATATGCAACAAAAAAATATAAAACGATTCAGCGCTCTTCAGACACTACTGCCCCACCGGCTCTCATCCGGACTGCCTCCATCCACACCCAATCACCCATGTCATCTTCACACTCCCAACCGACCACATTTCACCCCTTACGGGACACCAGAAACAAGACAGGAACAAGCCCAAATCCATTCACAAAAGAAGGCGTCAGCCTTCATTCCCTCCACAAACCGTACTATCGAAAAAGCCACATTTTGCCTTAAAAAAGAATAATTGTAACAGCACAATCAACTCTATCACCTATATTTTTTCTAACTTTGCAGAAAGATTTATGACAAAGAGAAATAACATGAAGGCTAAAAAAGTTTTATTTATCACTCAAGAAATCACCCCATACGTACCTAAATCTCCGTCATCCATAACAGGCAGAGAGTTGCCACAATACATCCAGGAAAAAGGCCATGAAATCAGAACATTCATGCCCAAATGGGGGATTATTAATGAGAGAAGAAACCAACTGCACGAAGTTATCCGCCTTTCGGGCATGAATCTGATCATTGACGACACAGACCATCCATTGATCATCAAAGTCGCCTCCATCCAATCTGCACGCATGCAGGTCTATTTCATCGACAACGATGATTATTTCCTCCACAGGCAGATGGTGGCTGACGAAGAAGGACAAGAATATGAAGACAACGACGAACGTGCCATATTCTATGCCCGTGGCGTCTTGGAGACAGTCAAGAAGCTCCGCTGGTGTCCGGAAGTGGTCCACTGTCATGACTGGATAAGCACATTCGCTGCCTTGTATATCAAGAAAGCCTATAACGACGAACCGTCATTCCGCGACTCCAAAGTCATCTATTCGAGCTACGGGAACGGTTTCCAGCGTCCGCTTGAGCCGGGCTTGGGAGCACGTGCCATGCTGAAAGGGCTGGAACAGAAAGATCTCGACCTGCTCAACGACACAAAGAGCTGTCTGGAAATGGAAAAAATGGCAATCGCCTACTCCGACGGCTTCATCATGCAAAGTGAAAACTGCAACCCGGAACTCGCAGAGTATGCCCGCAGCCTCAATGTCCCCGTCCTCCCCTATCAGGCCGATGCGACGGCATTCAAGGAAGCATGCAACGGCTTCTACGATGAAGTGTGGAGTGCAGGCAAAGAATAAACACTCAAACCAAACTATCAGACCAACTGACAATGAAAATCAGCAGCATCATGCACAAGGCACTCATCATCCCCGCCTTGTTCCTACTCGCAGCATGTGACGACAACACCGCAAACTTGGGTGTTGAAGTAATGCCCGACGGCGACTTCACCGTAAGTACGCAATATGACTATCCGGTGGGCATCGAATCCCTTCCGGTCGAAAAAATATTGGCTCGCAGTACGACAGCCTATCTGGGAAAGTTCACAGACCCCTACACCAACACGGTGTTTGAAACGGACTTCCTGACCCAATTCTATTGCCCGGAAAACTTCAACTTCCCGGACCAAGAGCTGCTGGAAGACCCGGAAAATCCGGAAGCAAGGTCGGTGGAACTGAACCTGTACTATTCCTCTTACTTCGGTGACTCGCTCGCCGCACAAAAACTGGCAGTGCATGAACTGACGCGGGTGTTGGAAGCTGACGAATTCTATTACACGAATCTCGACCCGACCCAATACTACGACAAAGACCAGGCACCTCTGCAAGAGCAAGCCTATACGGCCATCGACCTGATTCATGGCGACTCGCTGTATGCCAGCAACGGAGTGCACATGCTCTCCATCCCTCTGCCGAAAAGTTTCGGCGACCGCATTGTGAAAGCCTACTACGAGAATCCGGAGAATTTCAAGAACTCGGAGAACTTCATCCGCAACGTATTCCCCGGTTTCTACCTGCAACACACACAGGGTGACGGTGCCGTGTTAAACATTAATTATGTATATCTCGACATCTATTTTGACTATAAAGTGGAAAGCTCAAGCGGAAATGTAGATTCACTGGTGACAGCCTACACACAGTTTATAGCCACACCGGAAGTCGTTCAGGAAAACCGCTTCTCCATGGACAATATCACCGAGCTAATCGAGCAAGGGAACTCAGAAAATGTGGCTTATGTCATGACTCCAGCTGGTATATTCCCGGAAGTCACCCTGCCCATTGACGACATTTCGCTCAATGATACAATCAATTCAGCCCAACTGGTCATCAGCCGAAAGAACAACCTCAATGTATCCAAATATCAAATGGGGTCACCCAACGAGCTTCTGATGGTACGTAAAAGCGAATTGGACACCTTCTTTGAAGAACAACAAATCCCGGACAACCAGTCGTCCTATGTGGCCTACTTGTCAAACGGGCAATACACTTACTCCAACATCACAAACTTAATCAATGTCCTGCGTCGGCAACGGCGAGACAATCCGGACTACGACAGCGATCCGGACTGGAACAAAGTGGTGCTGGTGCCCATCACGGAAGTGACACAGACCATCAACAACTCCAGTGTCATCGTGCGCGTGCTTCACGACCTGGGCCTGAATTTCCTGAAGCTTAAAAAAGACGATGTCAAGCTCAGCGTCATCTACAGCCGATACAAAGACGCACAATAAGATATTCCTACACACGTAGCCAAAAAGGCGCGGACAAACCGGACAAACGATGTATAAATCCGATTTGCCCGCGCTTTTTATTTAGAAAAGTACACCCGAACCTATGCTAACCCGAAGGCTTTTCCTAAATTTGCATCATACATATAAACATTACTTCCTAAAATCATGAACAAAACGCATATCGCAATGATGTCGGCAGCGATGCTATTGGCTTCGTGCTCGACAAACAACGGGAACCAGGATGCCGGCGACACGAGCGTCATCGGGCGCCAGGAAATCACCATCAATGACGGCCGGCTCAGCCCTGAAGCACTCTGGGCCATGGGACGCATCGGAAGCACAGCCGTCTCGCCCGACGCACAAAAAGTGGCCTATACCGTGTCTTACTACAGCGTGCCTGAAAACAAGAGCCACAACGTCATCTACCTGATGAACGCTGACGGTACAAACAACACCCTGCTTACCCAAGGGGCTGGAAACGAAGGCGAACCGTGCTGGATAAAAGACGGCACCAAACTGGCTTACCTGAGTGCGGCCAACGGCAAAAACGAAGTGTGGGAGATGAATCCGGACGGAAGCGAACGCAAAGTCATCGCCTCTTATGAAAATGGAGACATCGAAGGCTATTCGTTCTCACCCGACGGGAAAAAGCTGCTGTTCGTCGCCCAAGTGAAATATGGCCAAACGACAGCCGACATCTATCCGGATTTGCCGAAAGCGACAGGACGTGTCATCACGGATCTCATGTACAAACACTGGGATGAATGGGTGACGACCATACCTCATCCCTTCGTGGCCGACTTCGACGGCCAGGCCATCAGCAATGTCACAGACCTGCTCGAAAATGAACCTTACGAATCCCCCATGAAACCTTTCGGAGGCATCGAACAACTGGCATGGAGTCCTGACTCAAAATCCATCGCTTACACCTGCCGCAAAAAGACGGGCAAAGCCTATGCCGTGTCGACCGACTCAGACATCTACCTCTATAATGTAGATAGCAAACAGACAACAAACTTATGCAAAGAAGAGGGCAACCCGGACCAAAACCCAGGCTATGACACCAACCCGCAATTCTCACCCGACGGCAAATACATCGCATGGCAAAGCATGGCCCGCGACGGTTATGAAAGCGACCGCAACCGCCTTTGCGTCTACAACCTGAAAGACCACACCAAAACGTATGTCACCGAAAGTTTCGACTCCGGCGTGGATACCTACTGCTGGAACAACGATTCACAATCACTCTATTTCACCGGCGTATGGCATGCGACCAAGATGGTCTACCGCACAACACTGTCCGGAGAGGTGGAAAAACTCACCGACGGCGTGTTTGACTATGATGGCGTGAGCCTTCTAGGTGACCGCATCCTGTGCAAACGCCACTCCATGAGCGCACCGGACGACCTCTATGCTGTCAATCCGTCAGACGGACAAGTGGCCCAGCTCACTACGGAAAACAAACACATCCTGGATCAAATTGAAATGGGACGTATCGAAGAACGTTGGATGAAAACCACAGACGGCAAAGACATGCTTGTGTGGATTATCTATCCGCCGAAATTTGACCCATCCAAGAAATATCCCACCTTGTTATATTGTGAAGGTGGCCCACAAAGCCCCGTCAGCCAATTCTGGTCATTCCGCTGGAACTTCCAAATCATGGCAGCCAATGACTATATCATTGTTGCCCCCAATCGCCGTGGCCTGCCAGGCTTCGGCACCGAATGGCTTGAAGAAATCAGCGGAGACTATGGAGGCCAATGCATGAGAGACTACCTCACGGCCATTGACACGTTTGCCAAAGAGCCGTATGTCGACACAGACCACCTCGGTTGCGTCGGCGCCAGCTTCGGCGGATTCTCCGTCTATTGGCTTGCCGGACATCATGACAAACGCTTCAAAGCGTTTATAGCCCACGACGGCATATTCAACATCGAGCAACAATATCTGGAGACCGAAGAAATGTGGTTCGCCAACTGGGACATGGGAGGTGCATATTGGGACAAGAACAATGCGATTGCCCAACGTACCTTTGCAAACTCTCCCCACAAGTTTGTCGACAAATGGGACACCCCTATCCTCTGTATCCACGGAGAAAAAGACTACCGCATCCTGGCATCGCAAGGCATGTCAGCTTTCAATGCAGCCATACTGCGAGGCATCCCGGCAGAACTGCTCATCTATCCGGATGAGAACCATTGGGTGCTGAAACCTCAAAACGGCATTTTATGGCAACGCACCTTCTTCGCCTGGCTAGATAAATGGCTGAAGCCGGAAACAAACAAGGAATAAGACATATTTATAACAATGCAGAAGGGTGTCCTCAACAGAGAACACCCTTTTTTCACAAAAGAATCAAACGAACTCACTATGCAAAATTTGCCTGAGCGACTTTTTTTCAAAAAAAACAGGCCACAGCATTTGCATGTTTGAAAAAAGTTGTATCTTTGCATCGTCAAACAAAAAGACATTGGGCTATGGTGTAATGGTAACACTACAGATTCTGGTCCTGTCATTCTTGGTTCGAATCCAGGTAGCCCAGCAAGGAAAGAGTTATAGAGCTTGCTCATAACTCTTTTTTTTTATTTTCCCCATGCGAAATCTTTTTTTCAAAAAAATACAAATTCAAGGCATATTTATTTCTTTGCTCCTTTAACAATCTCACAAATCCGTGTATCTTTGTAAGCCATTATCAAATATATAGATTACCGAAACTAAAAGTAGCTATTTTTTCAGAATGAACGAATTACTAGGAACAATAACAAAAGGAATTCAAGAAAAGAAAGGGAAAAGCATCGTCATTGCCAATCTAACCAATATTGGAGACACAATTTGCGACTATTTTGTCATATGCCAAGGAAATTCTCCAAGCCAAATACAAGCAATCACAGAATCCATCTATGAAACCGTGCACAAGGAGACGTTTGAAAAACCTACAAACGTATGTGGATTAGAGAATTGCCAATGGGTGGCGATGGACTATTCCAACATCATCGTGCATATATTCTTACCTGAACACCGCAAGTTTTATGACTTGGAACATCTTTGGGAAGATGCACAATTAACCACTTTATCAGACATAGACTAAAACCTGAATATGAATACAAACAACAATCGGAAACCCAGTGGTGGAGCACCAAAATTTAACCTGAATTGGTTCTATGCCCTCATCTTAGTGATACTTGGTATCCTATATATAACCAATCAAGACGGTGGAGTGAAAAAGAGCATCACATACACCGAATTTCAAACCTATGTGGAAAAAGGATATGTCAACAAGATTGTAGCCTATAACGACAACTCACTGGACGTCTACATCAAACCGGAATTTGCTCCGGAAGTACTCAAGACGGATGCTGCAAACATCGGACGAAGCCCGATGGTCAATACACGCATCGGTTCAACCCAAAGTCTGGAAGAGTTTTTGAAAGAGACAAAGACAGCCAATCCTGAACTGAAAGACATCACCATTGACTACCAGGAGAAGAGCAATTACATGATGTCCATTCTCATCAACTTGCTTCCCTTCATCCTGATTATTGCCATCTGGATGTTTTTCATGAGACGCATGGGAACAGGAGCTAATGGCGGATCTGGCGTATTCAATGTCGGAAAATCAAAAGCCCAACTCTTTGAAAAAGGAAGTGCAAATCGTGTCACATTCAAAGACGTCGCAGGACAAGCTGAAGCCAAACAAGAAGTACAGGAAATCGTAGACTTTCTAAAGAAGCCTCAGAAATATACCGAGCTGGGCGGCAAGATTCCTAAAGGTGCCTTGTTAGTCGGCCCTCCGGGTACAGGTAAGACGTTGCTGGCTAAAGCCGTTGCAGGAGAAGCCGATGTTCCATTTTTCTCGATTTCAGGTTCTGACTTTGTGGAAATGTTCGTAGGTGTAGGCGCGTCTCGTGTACGCGACTTGTTCCGTCAAGCTAAAGAAAAATCTCCCTGCATCATCTTTATTGATGAAATTGACGCTGTGGGCCGTGCCCGTGGAAAAAACCCCTCGATGGGAGGTAATGACGAACGCGAAAATACCCTGAACCAACTATTGACAGAAATGGATGGATTTGGTTCAAATAGTGGAGTCATCATTTTGGCCGCGACCAACCGAGTTGACATCCTGGACAAAGCATTACTCCGTGCCGGACGATTCGACAGACAGATTCACGTCGACCTTCCGGACTTAAATGAACGGAAAGAAGTATTCGGTGTACATCTTCGTCCTATCAAAATTGATAAAAGCGTGGATGTAGACTTGCTTGCACGACAAACTCCAGGCTTTTCAGGAGCTGACATTGCCAATGTGTGCAATGAAGCAGCCCTAATCGCCGCCCGACACAATAAAAACGTTGTCAGCAAAGATGATTTTCTGGCCGCAGTGGACCGCATCGTTGGTGGTTTGGAAAAGAAAACTAAAGTGATGACGCAAAACGAGAAACGCACCATCGCTCTTCATGAAGCCGGACACGCCACACTCTCATGGTTCTTGGAACATGCCAACCCGCTAATCAAAGTGACCATTGTCCCACGCGGACGAGCTTTGGGGGCAGCTTGGTATTTGCCTGAAGAACGCCAAATTACCACCAAAGAGCAAATGCTCGACGAAATGTGCGCACTGCTTGGAGGACGAGCTGCCGAACAACTCTTTGTGGGACACATATCCACAGGCGCCATGAATGACTTGGAACGTGTCACAAAACAAGCTTATGGAATGATAGCTTATGCCGGAATGAGCGACCAATTACCAAACTTATGCTATTATAACAATGATGAATACGCATTCAATAAGCCATATAGTGACAGTACGGCACAGCTCATAGATGAAGAGGTGAAAAAGATGGTAGCCGAACAATACGAACGCGCTAAATCTATCCTTTCAGAACATCAAGAAGGACATAATCGTCTGGCAAATCTGCTCATGGAACGCGAAGTCATCTTTGCTGAAGATGTGGAAGAAATATTCGGTAAACGTCCTTGGGCTTCACGCTCGGAAGAGATTTTAGCAGACTCTCAACCGAAAGAAGATGATGGCAACGCACCGGATACAGAAGAAAAAGCGTCTACATCTGACACAGAACAACAAAAAGACGACAGCGCAACCACCATCGACAAGAAAATCGCTGACGGAGAAGCTGAAGAAGTAAAAGAATAACCTTATAAAAAGCAGATAAAGTGAAGAATTTCATACAAAGAGCCATTACGGGCATACTGTTTGTCGCCATACTCGTTGGAGGCATGCTGTATAGTCCTCTCACATTCGGAGTGTTGTTTATGCTTATTACAGCACTTGCCGTATGGGAGTTTGCCCAGTTGGTCAACCGGAGAGAGGATGTAACCATCAATCCGGTCATTACCACACTGGGAGGTGTCTATTTGTTCATCGCCATATTCAGCTACTGTACAGAAGCTACCGATGCACGAATCTTCATTCCCTACCTGCTAATTCTCATCTATTTGTTCGTCAGCGAGCTCTATCTGAAGCGACTGAATCCGATGAATAACTGGGCTTTTTCGCTCATGAGTCAACTTTATGTGGCGCTGCCATTCGCACTGTTGAGCGTACTCGCTTTCTTCCATCGCAACACCGTGATGAGCGACAGTTCGCCCATCAGTTTCAATGCTATTCTGCCACTTTCAGTCTTTATATTCAACTGGAGTAATGACACAGGAGCCTACTGCACCGGCATGCTTTTTGGACGCCATCGCCTCTTTGAACGCATCTCACCAAAAAAATCATGGGAAGGTTCCATTGGAGGAGGCATTATCAGCATCCTCGTTTCATTAGTTATGGCACACTTTTTTCCATTCCTGTCCGTTTTACAATGGATAGGTTTTGCCCTCGTAGTCGTAGTATTCGGCACATGGGGCGACTTGGTGGAATCTCTGCTAAAACGCCAACTCGGCATCAAAGATTCCGGCAACATCCTACCTGGTCACGGAGGTATGCTCGACCGCTTTGACAGCACCCTATTGGCAGTCCCGGCCGTAGTACTCTATCTCTACACGCTAACCCTACTCTAACAGAATATACCCCATAGATTTCCCCGAAGATACCATTTTCCAATGGCGTATCTTCGGGGATTTTTTATATACTCACATATCAAAAATAGATTCTACCCTCTGTAATCGAGAATATAAAAAGCATCTGAATTGATATACTTTACCCCTCAACCCAACAAATTACAATCCTCCCTCCCATTAATTTCTTTCTCAATGTGCATAACAGAATCTCCTGAAATGTTACAAGGAAAATTTTTTTGAATAATATTTTTCTACAATCCATCCTATTCCAACGTAGACTTTAGGGTAAGCGGGAGCGGAAAGGAAGGTAGCCGACGACGGTATCCTTTCCGCTCCCGCTTACCCTAAAGTCGGCTTCCACTTACCATATAATGTTGTAGGAGGAGTATGCTATTATTGTAAATCAACCATTTATAAGAACCTGTCACAGTCTCAGGATTCACATCTCCGCGTTTAGAAAATGAAATACAGTTCAGACCTGTCTTTTTTAGAGATATAAAAAAGGCTATCTCAAATTTTACCTTGAGACAGCCTTCCAATTTTCCTTCTGTCGGGGTAGCGGGATTTGAACCCACGACCCCCTGCTCCCAAAGCAGGTGCGCTAACCGGACTGCGCTACACCCCGAAGACTTTTGAATTCTGTTTTTTCAAAAGCGGTGCAAAGTTAGCTAAATTTCGTAAACATGCAAAATATAGGGCTATTTTTTCCATCACTGATGAGTCAATAGAAAATAAGCGGAAGCGACAAACTGGAAACTTAGGCTCTTCATACCTGCCGCCCTAAATTCATCCGAATCGCAAATATTATAATAACAGCTATTGACCCATGTAATCTCAAAAAAAACGAAAGGAAGTAAAAACATACAAGGAATCATATTTTTTCCTACTTTTGCTACAAATAAGCAACTTAATGAGGAGATATTGTATAAATATAGAAACCATAAGCAATGCAATTCCGACATTAAGTTTTATCATTAAAGAACAATCATCCTACTGAGTACATTTATGAAGGTAGCTATTATCAAATACAATGCAGGAAACATTTATTCCGTCGACCATGCGTTGAAACGGTTAGGCATAAACGCTGTCATCACAGCCGACCATCAACAACTCTTATCGGCAGACAAGGTGATTTTTCCCGGAGTGGGTGAAGCTGCAAGCACTATGCACTACCTGAAGCAGACAGGACTGGACAATGTTATCCGCTCTCTCAGGCAACCCGTATTGGGCATTTGCCTGGGCATGCAGTTGCTATGCACGCACTCGGAAGAAGGAGATGTCAACGGACTTGGCATCTTCGATGTCAACATCAAAAGATTTCAGCCACAAGACCGTCATGACAAAGTGCCACACATGGGATGGAATACATTGAAAGAAACAAGAGGAAAACTCTTTGAAGGGTTCGGACACGAAGAATTTGTCTATTTCGTGCACAGCTATTATGCCCCCATCTGCATGCACACGATAGCACAGACGGATTATATCCTCCCATTCAGTGCCGCACTTCAGAAAGAAAACTTCTATGCCACTCAATTTCATCCTGAAAAAAGTGGCTCTATAGGCGAACGCATTCTGCAAAACTTTTTAAATATCTAACCACTATGATTGATATTATTCCAGCGATAGACTTAATGGACGGAAAATGTGTCCGTCTGTCTAAAGGCAATTATCTTAATAAAAAAGTCTATGCAGACAATCCTGTGGAGGTTGCCAAGGCTTTTGAAGAACACGGCATACACCGCCTCCACCTGGTCGACTTGGATGGAGCCAAATCACAACACATTGTCAATCACAAAGTGCTGAAAGACATTGCTACCCACACTTCGCTGAACATCGACTTCGGAGGTGGCATCAAAAACGACGAAGACTTGGAAATCGCATTTGACAACGGTGCACAGATGGTCACAATCGGTAGCGTCGCAGCCACTCATCCGGAACTATTTGAGCGCTGGCTGCAACGATTCGGTACGACGCGTTTCATCTTGGCAGCAGATGCCAAAGACGGTTATATTGCTGTCAATGGATGGCAAGAAAAGAGCCACCTGGAACTGCTTCCCTACCTGAACTCTTACCATCAGAAAGGCATCACGCAAGCATTGTGTACCGACATCGACCAGGACGGCATGCTGCAAGGGCCGTCCATCAACCTCTATCAGAGATTGATGAAACAGATGCCCTCACTCTACCTCATTGCAAGTGGTGGTGTCAGTTCCATCAATGACATACTCCGTCTACAGGAAGCCGGCATCCCAGCCGTCGTCGTCGGAAAAGCCTTATACGAAAACCGTATAACCCTAAAAGACTTACAAAACTTCAATGCCGGAAACGGTTTAGCATAAAAAAACGACACCATGTTAGCCAAACGTATTATCCCTTGCCTGGACATCAAAGACGGCACCACAGTCAAAGGAACCAATTTCGTAAATCTCCGCCAAGCAGGAGACCCTGTGGAACTGGGAAAACATTACTCGCAGGAAGGAGCCGACGAATTGGTATTCCTTGACATTACGGCCAGCCATGAAAAGCGTAAAACTTTCACGGACCTGGTGCGACGTGTGGCTGCCAATATCAATATCCCTTTCACTGTCGGTGGTGGCATCTATGAACTGGCAGACGTCGACCGTCTTCTCCAAGCCGGAGCAGACAAAGTCTCTATAAACTCAGCAGCCCTTCGCAATCCGACACTCATCGACGACATTGCATCACATTTCGGTTCGCAAGTTTGTGTTGTGGCCATTGATGCAAAAGAAACATCCTCCGGATGGAAATGTTATCTGAATGGAGGACGTGTCGAAACGGACAAAAACCTGTTCGAGTGGGCCAAAGAAGCCTGTGATAGAGGTGCAGGTGAAATTCTCTTCACCAGCATGGACCATGATGGTGTGAAAACAGGCTATGCAAACCAAGCCCTGTCTCTTCTCTCTGACACACTACCCATACCCATCATCGCTTCAGGAGGAGCAGGCACACAAGAACACTTTAAAGATGCTTTTTTAAAGGGAAAAGCCGACGCGGCACTCGCTGCCAGTGTTTTTCACTTCGGAGAAATCAGGATTCCGGAATTAAAACAGTATCTTTGCAAACATAACATTAATGTACGATTACGATAACACGAAACAACAAAAAGTACAAATGGAATTAAATTTTGAGAAACTAAACGGACTTGTACCGGCCATCATTCAGGACGACTGTACCGGAAAAGTCTTAATGCTGGGATTCATGAACCGAGAAGCCTACGAAAAAACCGTAGAAACCGGCCTTGTGACCTTCTTCAGCCGTACACGCCAGACCTTGTGGACAAAAGGCGAAACAAGCGGCAATCTGCTCCATGTCGTTTCCATAAAAGCTGATTGTGACAACGATTCCCTGCTCATCAAAGTACACCCAGACGGTCCTGTATGCCACACGGGTACAGATACCTGCTGGGGAGAGAAAAACGAAGCAGACATCTGTTTTCTGAGCTATCTGCAGGATTTTATAGAAAAACGGCATCAGGAAATGCCTGAAAAATCCTATACGACTTCTTTGTTCAAGTCCGGCGTGAACCGCATGGCACAAAAAGTCGGAGAAGAAGCTGTGGAGACTGTCATTGAAGCTACCAATGGCACAGACGAACGGTTGATCTACGAGGCTTCCGACCTGATCTACCACCTCATCGTCTTGCTGACCTCCAAAGGCATGCGCATCGAAGACTTAGCCCGGGAACTGCAAAAACGGCATAAATAAAAAAGAATATGACGCTCATTGATTATCAACATGTAGAAATTCACCAACAGGAACACATCGTGCTCTCCGATGTCAATTTTCAGTTAAACGAAGGAGAGTTCATCTACCTGATTGGCAAAGTGGGCACTGGCAAAACAAGTTTGCTCAAAACATTCTACGGCGAACTAGGCATCATCGCAGGCAAAGCGTTGGTGTTAGGCTATGACATGGGCGCCATCAAGCGCAAGCATATCCCGGCGCTGCGGAGAGAATTGGGCATTGTATTCCAGGATTTCCAACTGCTCACAGACCGCACCGTCTACGACAATCTGAATTTTGTCCTGAAAGCCACAGGCTGGAAGAACAAACAAGAGATGCAAGCTCGCATTGAAGAAGTCCTTGCATTAGTCGGCATGAGCAACAAAGGATACAAGCTGCCTCATGAATTGTCAGGCGGCGAGCAGCAACGCATAGTCCTGGCACGGGCCATCCTGAACAAGCCTAAAATCATCCTCGCCGATGAGCCGACAGGCAACCTGGATGAAGAAACCGGGAACCAAATCGTAAAACTACTACACGAAATCAGCAGCAAAGGGTCAGCAGTCGTCATGACTACGCACAACCTGAAAATCGTGAACGAACATCCGGGCATCGTCTATCAGTGCCAAGGGCATCGGATCGACGAAATCACACAGACTTTTTATCAAAAATAAATCACTAACAATTATAAGACTAAGAAAATGAAAGTTCTAAAATTCGGAGGAACATCTGTCGGATCAGCGCAACGAATGAAAAACGTTGCCAGTCTCATCACAGATGGAGAGAAGAAGATTGTTGTTCTCTCAGCCATGTCGGGAACGACCAACACATTGGTGGAAATCTCGGATTACCTCTACAAGAAGAATCCGGAAGGAGCTAACGAGATTATAAACAACTTGGAAGCCACATACAGAAAACACGTCGAAGAACTTTATTCAACAGACGAGTACAAACAGAAAACACTGGCTTTCCTGAAAGACGAATTTAACTTTATACGGTCTTATACAAAAGACCTCTTTACATTGTTTGAAGAGAAAATCATCCTGGCACAAGGAGAAATCATCTCTACAAACATGATGACAAACTATCTGCTTGAACAAGGAGTCAACACCGTGCTCATCCCGGCACTGGACTACATGCGCACTGACAAAAACGCAGAACCAGACTTGAACTACATCAAAGACAAACTGTCACAGCTCTTGACCAAACTGCCGGAAGCAGACATTTACATCACGCAAGGATACATCTGCCGTAATGCCTACGGTGAAATAGACAATCTCCAGCGAGGTGGCAGCGACTACACAGCCTCACTCGTCGGTGCGGCCGTAAATGCCAGTGAAATACAAATCTGGACAGACATAGACGGCATGCATGACAATGACCCGCGTATCGTTGACAACACAGCTCCTGTGCGCCAACTCCAATTTGAAGAAGCTGCCGAGCTGGCCTATTTCGGGGCAAAAATACTTCACCCCACCTGCATACAACCGGCAAAATACGCCAACATCCCCGTGCGTCTGCTCAACACGATGGAACCGGAAGCACCGGGAACACTCATCTCGAACGAATCAGAAAATGGCAAAATCAAAGCTGTCGCAGCCAAAGACAACATCACGGCCATCAAAATCAAATCAAGTCGCATGCTGTTGGCTCACGGATTCTTGCGCAAGGTGTTCGAGATATTCGAAAGCTACCAAACGTCCATCGACATGATTTGTACTTCAGAAGTGGGAGTATCCATGTCCATCGACAATACAAAACACCTGCACGAAATCGTCGATGACTTGAAAAAATACGGCACTGTGACCGTCGACCACAATATGTGCATCGTCTGTGTCGTGGGCGACCTGAAATGGGAGAACGTCGGCTTCGAAGCCAAAGCTGTCGCTGCACTTGCTGAAATCCCTGTCCGCATGATTTCATACGGGGGAAGCAACTACAACATCTCTTTCCTCATCAAGGAAGAAGACAAGAAACGTGCACTTCAAGCCCTTAGCAAGACATTATTCAACCATTAACCATTAAAATACGAGAGACAAATGATGAAAGGCATTTTCCCCGTAGAGAAATTCAGAAACGTACAAACGCCTTTTTACTACTACGATACAAAACTACTGCGAGATACACTAAACACCATCACCCGGGAGGCAGGACGATATGAAGGCTTCCAAGTGCATTATGCCATCAAGGCCAATGCCAACGAGAAGATTCTTCCCATCATCCGGGAAGCCGGACTGGGGGCCGACTGTGTGAGCGGCGGCGAAATACGCGCCGCGCTCCAAGCCGGATTCCCGGCCGACAAGATAGTCTTTGCCGGAGTGGGCAAAGCCGACTGGGAAATCAACCTGGGCCTTGACAATGACATCTTCTGCTTCAATGTCGAATCTGTCGCAGAACTCGAAGTCATCAACGGACTGGCCGAAGCCAAGGGCAAGACAGCCCGTGTCGCGCTGCGCATCAATCCGGACGTCGGGGCACACACCCATGCGCATATCACCACGGGCCGGGCTGAAAACAAGTTCGGCATCAGCATGGAACAACTGGATGCCGTCGTCGATTCATTCCCGGCACTCCCCCATGTGCAACTTGTCGGATTGCATTTCCACATCGGGTCGCAAATACTCGACATGGGAGACTTCGCCGCTTTGTGTAACCGTATCAACGAACTGCAAGCCCGCCTGGCCACACGGCGCATCATGGTCGAACATATCAACGTGGGCGGAGGCCTGGGCATCGACTACCAGCATCCCAATCGCCAGCCTGTCCCTGACTTTGCGGCTTATTTTGCTTGCTACAACAAGCACCTGCGCCGCTACGGGCAGCAGACGGTCCACTTCGAATTGGGCCGCGCCGTGGTCGGGCAATGCGGGTCGCTCATCACCCAGGTGCTCTACATCAAGCAGGGCACGCAGAAACAGTTTGCCATCGTCGACGCGGGCATGACCGACCTCATCCGCCCGGCCCTCTACCAGGCCTACCATAAGATAGAGAACATCACGTCCGAGCGTCCCATGGAAGCCTACGACGTCGTGGGCCCCATCTGCGAATCGTCTGACGTCTTTGGCAAGGCCATCGACCTCAACGGTGCTTCACGCCACGACTTGCTGGCCATCCGTTCGGCCGGCGCCTACGGCGAAATCATGGCTTCGGGCTACAACTGCCGTCCCTTGCCCAAAGGATATACATCGGACGAGCTGGGCTAACACCCACACAGACAACCGAAAAAAGGCGGGGTGGAGACTGTACGGTCTCTGCCCCGCCTTCATTTCGCCTCCCCATCCGGAAGGCATGCCCGACGTCAAAGCTCGCCATCGTCACCGCCATCATCACCGCTGCCGGACGTGCTGCCTCCGCCGGGTGTGCCGGACGGTGTGGAAGCTGCGCCGCCCCACTCTTCCCACTTGAGTGAATCCGGAACGAGGGCTCTCGTGGCAGTGTGGTCAGCCGAACGCGTGTACTCCGGCAAGAAGCGGACACGCACGCCGGTGATTTGACTCGCGTTCACCTCCTCCGGCGTGTCGACGCCCTGGCCTGCGGCCGTAGAGGTGTAGTAGAACGTGCCGACACCTTCAAGCTTCACCGAGCGACCATTGCTCATGTAGATGCTCATGGCGCGGGCCAGGTTCTTGAGAATGTTGTACGTGTCACCCACGCTGGCTGACGAAAAATCCGCCAGCAGCTGGGCAATCTCGTCAGTGGTCACAGGAGTGCCCACCGTAACAGATTGGGGATACCACTTTCCGTTGATTTTTTTCTGCGTTTTCTTATAATACGGCATAGTAGATAAGGTTTGTGTCTTCTGACGCCTCACGACGGGGGTGGAGAATCGTTCCGTACCATTCCGGGAATCCTTCCGTACCATTCCCGGAATCGTTCCTAACCATTCCCGGAAGGGTAACGGACCATTTTCCGAAGGGCCGGAGAAACTTCATGCCACCGTCCCGATTTGTCAAGAAAACTGTCAATACTCGTACCGGGAACCGCGACCTCCCGGCTTGGCCATCCCTCCGCAGAGGAGGGATATGCCAAAGTTAATGTTTATTTTTAAAAAAACAAGACTTATGGGAAGAATTTTGCCTGATGCGGCGGCACTTCACTCATAGATGGTCGCGACGATGCGGCGGCCACCGCCATGGTTACGGAATTCGCAGAGGTAAATGCCCTGCCACGTGCCCAGATTCAGACGGCCGCCGGTGACGGGGATGGTCAGCCCTGTGCCGACGAGGACGGACTTGGCGTGTGCAGGCATGTCGTCGTCGCCCTCCAGGACATGCTCGTAATAGGGCTCGCGTTCCCGGACCAGGCGGTCGAAGATGGACGTCAGGTCCGTACGCACGTCAGGGTCGGCATTTTCACAAATGGACAGTCCGCAGCTGGTGTGCTTGACGAAGAGGTGGACCAAACCGGCCGCAGGAAGCACGGGCAGATGACGGACAACTTCGTCCGTGACCAGGTGGAAGCCCCGCGTACGGGGGCGAAGGGTAAACTCTACTTGTTGTATCATAATCGGTCAATGTATGTGATGGTTTGTCTCAGGATGGATGCCACATACGGGCCACGCTGCGGCGGATGATGACGGCGTTGAGCGCTGAGACGGCGACAAAGAGCGTCCCTGCCGCCAGCCAGACCAGCGTGCCTTCTCCCCGCTCCCATGCCGGGAAAAGGGCGGACAGGCTGCCGTCATAGAAGCTTCCGAGAAGACGGGCCAGCCCCAAGGCAAGCAGCGTGGCCAGCAGGTGGAGGCCCACGGCCAAAGCCTGGTAGGGCAACGCGAGCGCGAAGGGTGAATAGCCTATCAGCAGGAGATTTTGCATCTTCTGCATGTTCTTCTGCAGCAGCAGGCAGATGCTCAGCAGCAAGACATAGAGCGACAAGAGGGTAATCAGTATGCCTATCGCCAGCACGATGCCTGTGAGAATCTGCAAGAACCACGTGGCCCGTCCCGCATCCAAATTGTCGCCTTCCACTTCGTAGGCATGGGCTTGCAAGTACTGCACGATGTCCTCGTCAGCCGGATTGGCGACTTCGACAATCAGGCGTGAAGGAGCAGCCTTCCGCCCCGGGGCGTAATGCCCGTTGGCCCAAGTCATGAATGCCTCAGGCACAAGTATCGTGTTGAGACGGTCAGAGAACCCGACAATCTGCCCCTCATAGCGGTCGGACAGTCCGTTGCCGGAAATGCGTATACCCACATGGAGGAGCGAGAGCAATCCTTCAGAGAGCCGGGGCAGACCACGGCTTTGGGCAAAGCCGAAATTGTAGAGGTTCAAGTAATTGCGCGGGAGGACAATGGGAATCGTCCGGCTGCCCTCCTTGTATGCCCAACGGTCGGTCTCCACATCGACGTATGCGTCCGGGACAGATTCGAAGAACATCTCCGTGCCGACGTGCAGGCCTGTACCCTCCATCCCCAGCGTGGCTGACACTTCATACAACGAGGAAGTGAAACGCCCGACGCCATGGGCGAAGCCCTGCTGCCCCAACGCGCGAATCTCCTTCTCGGAGAATGTGCCTTTACTGCCGAAGAGCGACCCCAGCGTGCTGACGGACTTGGACAGGATGAGGTATTCCTTCCGGAACACAGTGTCACCGCCACGGAACAGCGGGGCGACATCTACATAAAACTGGAGTCCGAAGAGAATGATGGTCATCCCCACCAGGTTGGCCAGGAAGAATCCGGTCAACTGGAACACGCTGACATGCTGTCGCAGGAGTTTCCACAAGAGATTCATAAGTGTAATGTTTTCGTATAGTTCATCGGCAACTGCTTGCCTATCGACGTCACCAATACGCCTGCCCCTTGCGCCGCGGCTTCTTCCTGCAACAGGGCGGCCATCGCCGTGGCATTCGCCTCATCCAGATGGCTGACAGGTTCGTCCAAAAGGATGAAGTCAAACGGTTGGCACAATGCACGGATGAAAGCCACCCGCTGTTGCTGCCCGAGTGAAATCTTGCCGACAGGCACGCGTCGCTTGTCAGCGATGCCGAGGCATTCGAAACAGTGTTCAAGTTGTCGGCGCGTCTTGTAATGGGTCAACTTGTTCTTCAATTCGACATTATCCCATGCAGTCAGTTCCGGAAACAGGCGCAAATCCTGGAAGAGGATGCTGAGCGACGCGTTGCGCAGATGCACCCACTCGTTCGTCCGCAGGCTGCGTATGTCACGTTCGTCAAAACAGATCGTACCTTCATAGTCATCACGCCAACCATATATGTAACTGCACAAAGAAGATTTGCCCGTACCGGAAGCAGCCTCAACCAGGCAACATTCTCCCTTCTGGAAGCTCAGCTCCTGACGCCAGACATCAGACACGACCTGTGTCTGCTCCTTAAACACCATCGGAAAGGCATGAGACAACTTAATTCTTTCCATACGTGTTCCCTATGGTCGTGAGCAACTGTTTCAGGACATTCTCCTTACGGTCTGTCGCCCACAGTTGCATCTTGACGTTCTTTACATCCTCAGACTTGACAACCAACACATCAAACAAATTCAGAAATGGGAGAAACATGCCTGCGGAAGACGGAGTAAAGCGCATTTGCCGGATGTCCATACGCATATAGAACAGGCTACCCCGAACTTCTGAAGCCCACTCCGGAGCATTTCCTGCCGGCTTTAGCAGGTCGACATCTGTCGCATAAAAAAAGCGCTTGCCGCCATCCACTCCCAACCACATGGGTATGTCCAGTTGCTGTATGCTATATCGGCCCGGGCCGTCTTTCTTCATATTGATGTCAAGCAGATTGAGCATCTGTGCCATGGCATCCATATCTTCCAGGATGGAATCATTGTCAAGCTCGGCCTGTACGGCAAAGGGAGGCAACGCTGCAAGCAGAGTGCTCTCTGAAGAAGGAACGACATTGGACCGGCAGACAGTCAAGGCCATGTCACCATCTACAGAAGCCAGCAATTTCCGTAAATTGAAACCAAAGGTTGCCCCGTCGAGCATTTGCCACAATTCTTCATTTTGTTCCAACTGGCGGCAAAGTTGCCGGCCACGAATGGACGTTCCCATCCAAAGCCATGGCTTCGACGAGACATCGGGCACAAATGTCCCTTCCATACCTTTCAAGACTGAACTCCGTTGTTCATAGAGCTTAGTGGCAGCTTCGCTTGCGGGCAACACCTTTGCATCCTGTTCCACACAGCCATTTTCAAAACGAAGTCCGACCAGACATTGCAAGTCTTTCAAGTCTACATCACGCGGAAGGCTGTTTCGCACATACACCTCACTCTCATCCCTCACCAAGGCATCCAGCGTGCACCACAATGTGATGTCACCCGTTTCTTTCTCAAAAGCCGCACAGCCCTTGGTCGCCGTAAAGCTATCTACTGCCTTTTGCTTCAGCCAAGTGATACCCCGCATACGTATGGCTTCGTCCGTAAGCTCGGAATTCGTCCTGATATAAATAGCCATGTCACCATCGAGCATGATGGCTTCATCGTCTGCTTGCAAATATTCGATGCCATCTTCATTTTGCCATTCCTTGTTTTTCCACCCGGCATTGACATGTCCTAACAACTTCTTAAATTTCCGTTTGCTGTCGACTTTAACCACAACCCCCATGTCTGACTTGTCATTTACAAATACATACAGTTTCTGCTCAAAGCCGATGCCGGTCTCACCGGGATCTTTCAGCACCTCTTCGACGTATGCTTTACTGTCCTCAGGCACTTGCTTCATGACAAACTCATTGACTGATGCCGATACCTCAGGGTCTGACAGACCTCCTTTCTTTGCCAACGCATTCCAGTCTGCTGCCACGACGATTTGTGCATCCGACGGGATAGCCGTGCGGATGTCTTTGTCTTCACCACAAGCCGACAAGAACGCCAGCACCAGAACCATACAGACTGAGATAAACAATTTGCTGTTTTTCATAGTTATTAGTTTTGATGATATAAATTCATTAGATGAGCTGCAACAAGTGCCGCTGTCTCCGTACGCAGACGCGACATTCCCAGGCTCACAGGACGGAAACCACAAGACAGCGCCAACTCCACTTCCTCCGGACTGAAATCCCCTTCAGGCCCAACGAGCACCAACGTATCCTTTTCATTTGAAAGCACATCTTTCAACAATGGCTTTTCACCTGCATAGCAATGAGCAATGAACTTATCACCTGGGAAGTCTTGACGGACAAACTTATCAAAAGAGGTCATCTCATTAATTTGTGGTTTACGAGCTTTAAGCGACTGTTTTACGGCAGACACCACGATTTTCTCGATGCGTTCGACCTTCAAAACCTTTCGCTCGGAAAAACGACAGTTCAAGAAAGAAATTTCATCAATGCCTATCTCTGTGGCTTTCTCTGCAAACCATTCCGTACGGTCCATATTCTTTGTCGGAGCCATAGCCAGATGCAAGTGTCCCCGCCAATACAAAGGCTGAAAGGTCTTATTCAGAATCGATACCGAACAACGCTTAGCACTGGCTACAGAGATCTGCGCTTCATAGAAATAACCTTTGCCATCGGTCAATGTAATCTTATCACCCTGCGATAAGCGCAAGACGCGCAAACAATGGGCCGCTTCTTCTTCTGGAAGCTCCGGGTGAATATCAATGTCGGGAGTATAGAACAAATACATGATGCTATATGATTGCTTTCAAAAACAAAAGTAAAAAAACATTTTGAGAGTATCAAAGTTGAACAGAAGCTAAAAACACTTTACCGAAAAAGAGAACAGACAGGTATATAAAAAAAGAAGGGAATCTCACGATCCCCAATCTTCCTTAACCTTAAATCTAATACCATGAAAAACACGATGCAAAGATAGGCACTTTTGTGTTATACAACACATTATCGCACAAAAAATGATGGTTTCTTAACTCTTTTTGTGTTGTAGAACATAGTTTTCAAGGTCGTAAACACATTCGTGGTGTTTTATTAACACTTATTACAGCCTTCAGGTAGAGAATCTGCCCGAACTCCTACATAAAAAATCCCCGTGTGCGTCCCCGGCACGTCACTATGATATAATAAAGCAAAAAGCCCCGATGATTTGTCAAATGCATCATCGGGGCTTCTATCTCACTAAATCTTGCTTATTCTACATACAAGACCAATCCTTTCAAATATTCCCCTTCGGGATGATAAATGTTTACCGGATGGTCTGCCGGCTGGGTCAACTGGTGAAGAATACGCACACTGCGGCCGGACAAAGCGGCAGCCGTGAACACCGCCGTGCGGAAATTCTCCTTCGTGACGACCTGGGAACAAGAGAACGTAAACAGGATTCCCCCCGGACGAATCTTTTCAAACGCTTTTGCATTCAGCTTGCGGTAGCCCTGGAGAGCGTTACGCAGAGCATCCTTGTGTTTTGCAAAAGCGGGAGGGTCCAAAATGATGAGGTCATACTGATCTCCCATACGGTCGAGATACTTAAAAGCATCTTCCGCAAAAGCCTGATGACGCGGGTCTCCGGGAAAATTGAGCTGCACATTCTCGTTTGTAAGGTCAATCGCTTTAGCCGAACTGTCGACAGAATGTACCAGACGTGCTCCTCCACGCATGGCATAGAAAGAAAAACCACCCGTGTAGCAAAACATATTCAGCACGCTGCGATCACGGGCATAGCGTTCCAAGAGTGCACGGTTCTCGCGCTGGTCGACAAAAAAACCAGTCTTCTGTCCTTTCAGCCAGTCGACATGAAACTTCAGTCCGTATTCCATCGCCACATTGTCCGCACTGCCTCCACGGATAAATCCATTCTCAGCATCCAGCTCCGCTTTGTAGGGAAGCGTTGTCTCTGATTTATAATAAATGTTCTGCACCACGTCACCGGCCACTTCCAACAATGCATCGGCAATGTCCATCCGGCTCACATGCATACCCACCGAATGAGCCTGCATGACAGCCGTACCGGCATACAAATCAATCACGAGTCCGGGGAGATTGTCTCCCTCGCCATGCACCAGGCGGAAAGTATTGTTGTCCGGTCGTCCGGCTATGCCGATGGCGCGGCGCAACGCATAAGCCGAACGGAGCTTACGCACCCAGAATGCATGGTCTATCAGCTCGTCCTGAAAAGAAAGCACACGTACAGCGATGCTTCCCACTTGAAAATGGCCAACGGCAACAAACTCCCGTTGGGACGTGTAAACACTTACCACCTCTCCTTCTTCAGGTTCACCTTCAATATGGTGGATGGCTCCGGAAAATATCCAAGGATGGAAACGCCGTAGCGACTCCTCTTTCCCCGGCTTCAAATATACTTTCTTATAACTCATAGATTTATTCTTGATGTGATTCTGTTTCTGTCTGTTCGCTCATAGTCTGTTCCAAGCGGTAGGCACCCGATGCACGCAATTCCTCCAAACAGTTGTATATCATCAGGCAAGCCCAAGCATCAGTGGCGGCATAACTCTTCTGTGCGTCGCTCAGCGTCTCTGTTTCCCAATTCGACAAACGTTGCGACTTGGATATTCGCTGCCCGAACACATTGGCATAAATCTTCTGAAGGCTCTGGTCCTTGATGCCAAACAAATGTACATAGTCCTGCAACTCGACAAACTCGCCCGGCGTAAAATCGCTACGGCGGCGCAATGCCCCGAAATCATCTTTCAGCGAAAGGCCGATCTTCTCCACCCGGCCGTCTTCCAAGAAACGTTTCAGGGAAGCCGGAAAGCCTATGTAATTCAAGCGAAACAAAAAACAGATGTCCAACGTGGACACCTGCACCAGAGCCACTTTATACACGCGTCCGCTCACAAACGACGGACGAGTCTCCGTGTCGACGCCGACACGCGACTGCATCATCAGATAGTCCACAGCTTTGTTGGCTTCCACTTCGGTCTGTATACACACAATGCGCCCGCCGAATGCAGCTTTTGGCAAGTCTGCCAGTTCTGATTTCGGGAATGTATCTTTAATCGTCTTCATCATACGTCGTCCTCCATCTTCCAGTCTTCGTCGCCCGCATCCTCATCAGCCGGATGATTATATTTCACTTCATGAAGCGCACGCATCGTGTTGACCAACACCTGCCCCCAATACGTGGCAAAATGCTCCTCACAGATGGCCAACGCGTCATGCATCGTCTCATCAAATCCTAACCGGTAGACACTGACAAAGTCTTTCACATCCTGATAGATGTCAGCCAAGTCTTCAGACACGGTCTTGCGGATGGGCGTGTCACTGTAGCGCATATCCTCCACAAACACATCCAGGTAGTCATCCCCATCTGCCATGACAGCAGCCACTGCGAGGCGCACAGCCTCGTAAGCAACCTCGTCGACAAACGTTTCCGGCTCAGCCATGCCCAACGGTTCGCACGGGGGCAACATGGAAGCCTTGAGGTAGAGCAACGGCAGAAGCTTGAGGGCCGTGTCGACAAAGTCACGCCTTTTCTGCTCACCGGCACGCTCCAGGAAGCCGCAGAACTCAGCTGCGACGGTGACAAACTCGACGGTGTCGCGATGAAATATAACAAGGTCTTTATCTTTCATATATCTTATTTTTGATGTGCAAAAGTACTAAAAACGGAGCACGCGGCAAGGCATTTGCCTAAAACTACGTCTGTCACAGGCCGATTTCAGCGCGCAAGGGCACGCCCAGATGCAGACGAGACACTGCGGCCGGAGGCACATCGTCCTCATCCATCCGATTGGTAACCTTCATACCGGCAGCAGACGAGAGACGGCCTTTTCATTTGAAAAGAGCAAAAACAAGCCTTGAAGGGCGGGCGACCCAGCCTTCCTTTCCGTCCGCGCACGGAGTACTATCCGTCCTCGGCTACCCTCCTTTCCGTGGTCGGGCGGTGTTAAGGGACTCCCTGACGCGAGACTGTGACGGGGCAGGACCAGCCTCAAACATTCGGACGCGGAAAACGCGGATTATTGATTTTCGATCCGCTGTTCAAATTAAATGAAAGAGCCGTACAGGCAGAAGGGAAAGAAATCGTGCGCAGTGTTGACCGTTACGCGGGGAATACGTATTTTTGCAACTCGAACGCACGTTACATTACTTAATTATAATCTCAACAACCAAACACTATGTTAAAACATTTTCTATCCGTAATCATGCTCCTGGCCGTCACGACAACGGCTTTGGCCGAACGCGTCGACATGAAGCAGGCAGGAGCCGTCACCGACGGGACGACCGTCAACACGCGACTCATCAACTCGACCATCGAACGGCTGGCCGGCGAAGGCGGGGGCACGCTCTTCTTCCCTGCCGGACGTTACCTCACCGGACCTATCCGCCTGAAAAGCAACATCACGCTGGAGCTGGAGGCCGGAGCCACATTGCTGTTTTCTACAAATTTTGACGACTACTTGCCTTTCGTCGAAGTACGCCATGAAGGAGTGATGATGAAGAGTTTCTGCCCGTTGATTTATGCGACCGATGCCGAAAACATCACCATCAAAGGCGAGGGAACCCTCGACGGACAGGGCAAAGCCTGGTGGGACGAATTCTTCAAAGTGCTTATCGACCTGCGCGACAACGGGAAGCGGGATGTCAACAAATACCAGCCCCTGTTCGAAAAAGAAAATGACGTGAAAAAAATCGCTTCCGAGACCAATGAGGACTGGCACGGCACGCTTGACCGCCGCTTCTTCCGCCCTCCGTTCATCCAGCCCATCCGCTGCAAGAACGTCCGCATCGAAGGAGTGAAAATCATCAACTCGCCGTTCTGGACGGTCAACCCGGAGTTTTGTGACAACGTGACGGTCGACGGCGTGACCATCCACAACGTCGACTCGCCCAACACTGACGGCATCAATCCGGAATCATGCCGCAACGTGCACATCAGCAACTGCCACATCTCTGTCGGCGACGACTGCATCACCATCAAGAGCGGACGCGACTTGCAGGCACGCAACATCGGCGCTGCATGTGAAAACATCACAGTCACAAACTGTACAATGCTGAGCGGCCACGGCGGTGTGGTCATCGGTAGCGAAATGAGCGGCGGCGTGCGTCGGGTGACTATCACCAACTGCGTGTTCGAAGGCACGGACCGAGGCATTCGCCTGAAGTCCACCCGTGGACGCGGAGGCATCGTGGAAGACATCCGCATCAGCAACATCGTGATGAAAGATATTAAGAAGGAGGCCCTGACATTCAACCTGAAATACAGCCGCATGCCGCAAGAACCGAAGAGCGAGCGTACGCCCGTATTCCGCAACATCCACATCTCAGGCGTGACTGTAGTTGATGTAAACATACCCATTCAGATTGTCGGACTGGAAGAAGCTCCGATTTCAGACATCGTGTTGCGTGACATCCAAATCAAAAATGGCAAGCAACCCAATGAATTCAAAGACTGCGAAAACATCCTGATGGAAAACGTCGTAGTCAATGGCAAGAACGTTTCCTTATAAAATTCCCCTCCGCCTAAAAGAAAAGCTGTGGCAGATTTGACTTTGCCACAGCTTATCTTTTATAGTCCAAGCAGTTTCGTGAAAGAAGGTGGATAAGGAGTCTCAAACTTCATCAATTCACCGGTCACAGGATGATAGAACCACAGGCGATAAGCATGCAATGCCAGTCGACCTATCGGATTGACAGCACTGCCATATTTCGCATCACCCACTATCGGATGCTGAAGATCCTGCATGTGGACGCGGATTTGGTTCTTACGCCCAGTGTCAAGCTTCAGCTCCACGAGGGAATAATCACCAGCACGCTTCACGACTTTGTAATGAGTGACTGCTTTATCGCCTCCATTGTTGACCATACTGGAATAAGACACATACACCTTATTGTCCTTCAGCCACGAGATGACCGTGCCGCTGTCCTTTTCCACCATTCCGGACACCACGGCAACATAACGCCGGTCAGTCACGATATTCGTCCAGTTGTCCTGCAAATTGCGTTTCGTCTTTTCATCCTTAGCGAAGACCATCAATCCGGAAGTCTCGCGGTCAAGGCGGTGCACGATATACACCCGATGCTCACGTGCTGAACGCTTCACATATTCCGTCAAGATGGCATAGGCCGTACGCTCTTTCTCGCGATTCGTCGCGATGGAAAGCATTCCCTCCCGCTTCTCCACCACAATCAGGTAAGCATCTTCATACACGATTTTCAGCAACGAACTGCGAAACTCTTTCTGCCCGCGCGCCTTGCTAATCTGTACTTTCATGCCCGGTTGCAAAGGGAAATTATACTGCGTCGTGATAGTCTGGTCGACATACACAGTCCGGTGCGTCAGAAGAGCCTTCACTTTATTACGGCTGATGCCTGGCATCACCTCCATCAGGAACTGCATCAATTCGGCAGGCCGATGCACTTGATAAGTCGTATATTGCGCCGCTGCACGAGATGGACGCGACGTCTTTTTTCTCATTCCATTCATTATATCCGTCTACTTTTATCTTTTTTCCAATAGAACGACATTTTCCACATGATGTGTATGAGGAAACATGTCGACAGGTTGTACAGCTTTCACCCGATACTTGGCATCGAGCAGTTGCAAGTCACGTGCTTGTGTAGCCGGGTTACAGCTCACATAGACAATACGTACCGGCTCAGCAAAGAGGATTGTATCAATCACATCCGTGTGCATGCCGGCACGAGGCGGGTCCGTGATGATTACATCCGGGCGACCATACTGGTTGATAAACTCCTGCGTCAGCATGTCTTTCATATCACCGGCAAAAAACAAGGTGTTGTCTATGCCATTTATTTCCGAATTGACCTTTGCATCCTCGATAGCTTCAGGAACATACTCTATGCCAATAACCTGACGCGACTTGCGCGCCACAAAATTGGCAATCGTTCCAGTCCCAGTGTACAAGTCATAGACCAACTCATTCCCTGTCAGTCCGGCAAAATCGCGTGCCACCTTATATAGATTGTAAGCTTGCTCGCTATTTGTCTGATAAAACGATTTAGGACCCACTTTAAAGCGCAATCCCTCCATTTCCTCATAGATATAATCATTTCCCTTGAACGTCTCGACATCCAAGTCTGAAATCGTATCATTCAGCTTATTATTTATGACATATAACAAGGAAGTGATTTGCGGGAACGTGTCGGCCACGTATTGCAGCAACTCCAACATCTGCTGTCGCCCGGCCTCATCGGTCACGCAGCATTGCAACAAGACCATCAGTTCGCCAGTCGAAGAAGTTCGAATCATCAAGTTGCGTAACAATCCCCGCGGTTCGTCACCTTTGGCCCGGAAGTTGAAAAACGAGTAGCCATGGGCATAAGCGTAATCACGAATCGCATTCCGGATTTGATTGGAAATATCGTCTTGCAACCAACATTTTTCGATAGCCAACACCTTGTCAAAAGCATTAGGAATGTGGAATCCCACGGCATTCATCTGCTCATAGACAACATTCTGCTTTATTTCGTCTTCTGTAAGCCAACGCTTATTGGAAAACGTAAACTCCAACTTGTTACGATAAAATGTCGTCTTCGCCGAACCGATAATGGGAGAAATTTCCGGCAACTCGATTTTGCCGATACGAGTTAAGTTGTCGACCACCTGTTGCTGCTTGTATTTGATTTGTTCTCCATAGGCCAGGCATTGCCATTTACAGCCACCGCACACACCATAATGCTGGCAAAACGGTACGACTCGTTTAGAGGAATACTTATGATAATGTACGGCCACCGCTTCGGCGTAATGATGCTTTTTACGTGTCACCTGCAAATCAACAATATCACCCGGTACGACATAGGGGACGAACACGACCAAATCATCCACACGAGCCAGCGCTTTTCCCTCCGCCGCAACGTCCGTGATAAGTACGTCTTCCAGCAACGGAAGCTGTTTTTTCTTTCGAGCCATTCTTAGTCAACTTAATAAAATTTCGGCAAAGATAGCTATTTTTTCAGGACTATTACAAAGCAATGATTCAAACCCTCAAATTTTTATTCCACGCCCTCAAATTTTAAAAAAGATGTTTTTGATATTCCGAAGAATACGTTAGTTTTGCCTACAAATAATTCAATATGACTTTTTAACTAAATTGCACAAATTCTATGAACGAAAAACGAGTGTATCTCTTTGGCAACGGTAAAGCTGAAGGGAGAGCAGACATGAGAAACCTTTTAGGAGGCAAAGGTGCAAACTTGGCAGAAATGAACCTTATCGGTGTTCCTGTACCTCCTGGATTTACAATTACAACAGATGTATGCAATGAATACTATGCAATAGGCAAAGACAATGTGGTGGAGTTGCTGAAAGAAGATGTGGCGAAAGCCATTCAGCACATTGAGAGCTTGATGAACTCCAAATTTGGCGATGTCGAAAATCCGCTTTTGGTTTCTGTGCGTTCCGGTGCACGTGCATCCATGCCGGGCATGATGGACACAATCCTCAATCTGGGCTTGAACGACGAAGTCGTAGAAGGTATGACCCGCAAGACTGGCAACGCTCGTTTCGCTTGGGACTCCTATCGCCGCTTCGTGCAAATGTACGGTGACGTGGTTTTAGGCATGAAGCCGACCAATAAGGAAGACATCGATCCGTTTGAAGCCATCATCGAAGATGTCAAGAAAGAAAAAGGCGTCAAACTGGACAATGAACTCGGTGTAGACGAACTGAAAGAGTTGGTACGCCGTTTCAAGGAAGCTGTTAAAGCACAAACCGGACAAGATTTCCCGACTGATGCACACGAACAACTTTGGGGAGCCATCTGCGCCGTATTTGACTCTTGGATGAACGAACGTGCCATCCTTTACAGAAAAATGGAAGGTATTCCGGCTGAATGGGGCACGGCGGTCAACGTCCAAGCCATGGTGTTCGGCAACATGGGCAACACCTCAGCTACTGGCGTTTGCTTCTCACGCGACGCTGCAACAGGCGAAGACCTGTTCAATGGTGAATACCTCATCAACGCACAAGGCGAAGACGTGGTTGCCGGTATCCGCACGCCTCAACAAATCACATTGGAAGGTTCTCGTCGTTGGGCTAAATTGGCTGGAATCGACGAAGCCACCCGCGCAGCCAAATATCCTTCCATGGAAGAGGCCATGCCGGAAATCTACAAAGAACTTGATGCCATCCAGACCAAACTGGAAAATCACTACCGCGACATGCAAGACATGGAATTCACGGTACAAGAAGGCAAGCTCTGGTTCCTCCAGACACGTAACGGAAAACGTACAGGTGCCGCTATGGTGAAAATCGCCATGGACTTGGTACGCCAAGGCATTATCGACGAAAAGACAGCCATCATGCGCGTTGAGCCCAATAAGTTGGACGAACTGCTCCACCCGATATTTGACAAGGAATCTTTGGCTTCAGCCAAAGTCATCGCCAAGGGTCTTCCCGCATCCCCGGGTGCAGCTTGCGGCCGTATCATCTTCTTCGCCGAAGATGCAGCCAAATGGGTTTCAGACGGACACAAAGTGATTCTCGTCCGTCTTGAAACTTCTCCCGAAGACCTCGCCGGCATGCAAGTGGCAGAAGGCATCCTGACCGCACGTGGTGGTATGACATCTCATGCAGCCGTCGTAGCCCGCGGTATGGGAAAATGCTGTGTTTCGGGTGCTGGTATGCTGAATATCAACTATAAGGACAGAACTGTGGAAGTCGACGGCATCACCCTCAAAGAAGGTGATTTCATTTCTCTGAACGGAACGACCGGCGAAGTCTATCAAGGACAAGTCAAGACAAAAGCAGCTGAAGTATCAGGCGACTTTGCCGACTTGATGAACCTCTGCAACAAATATACTCGCTTGCAAGTACGTACCAACGCTGACACCCCGCACGACGCACAAGTGGCACGCGACTTTGGTGCTGTAGGTATCGGACTCTGCCGCACAGAACACATGTTCTTCGAAGGTGAGAAAATCAAAGCTATGCGCGAAATGATTTTGGCCGAGACTGCACAAGAACGCCAAAAAGCACTTGAAAAGATTTTGCCTTACCAAAAAGAAGACTTCAAAGGCATCTTCCGTGCGATGAACGGTTATCCTGTGACCGTGCGTTTGCTCGACCCACCCTTGCACGAGTTCGTGCCTCACGATGAAAAGGGACAACGCGAAATGGCAGAGGCCATGCATGTAAGCCTTGACTACATCCGTAAGCGTGTAGAGTCACTGAAAGAACAGAACCCGATGCTTGGACACCGTGGTTGCCGTCTGGGTAACACCTATCCCGAAATCACTCAAATGCAAACACGCGCCATCCTGAGCGCAGCACTCGAACTGAAGAAAGAAGGCATCGTCTGCCGTCCGGAAATCATGGTACCGCTCACCGGTATTCGTTATGAGTTCGAGGCACAAGAGAAAATCATCCGTGCTGAAGCAGAAAAACTCTTTAGCGAACTGAGTGATTCCATCGAATATCGCGTAGGTACGATGATCGAAGTGCCGCGTGCTGCCCTTACGGCTGACCGCATCGCCCTGCATGCAGAATTCTTCTCATTTGGTACAAATGACTTGACCCAGATGACTTGGGGTTACTCCCGTGACGACATCGCTTCCTTCTTGCCCATCTACTTGGAGAAGAAGATTTTGAAGTTCGACCCGTTCCAGGTACTCGATCAAAATGGTGTGGGTCAACTCATCAAAATGGCCACCGAAAAAGGTCGTTCCGTACGTCCGGACCTGAAATGCGGCATCTGTGGTGAACACGGAGGCGAACCTTCATCCGTGAAATTCTGCCACCGTGTAGGCTTGAACTACGTTAGCTGCTCACCGTTCCGCGTGCCCATCGCACGCCTGGCTGCCGCTCAAGCTGCTGTAGAAGATACTCTCTAATTTATATCTCTCACAAATATGGCCTTGACATTCGTTGTGAAACGAGCGTC
>JACJJM010000028.1 GCA_016900015.1 Phocaeicola coprophilus
CCGAAGGCAAGCTAGAAGTAGCTCGCAACCTCAAACAGATGGGATTGGCGACGGAAGCCATCGCGCAGGCCACGGGGCTCACGGCGGAAACCATTGAGGCTTTGTAATACCTTCCTTATATACTGAAGAAATATGGAAACTTTACGACGATTGCCTCTCACGGATTGCGATGTTATCCAGAAGCTGGAACAGATTTCTGACATTTCCACCCTGAGCAAGGAAGATCGCATGAAATACGACGAAAGCATCAAGGTCTACCGTGACCGCTTGGCTATCATGGCATTTGAGCGACAAAAAGGACAGGCCGAAGGCAAGCTGGAAGTAGCCCGCAACCTCAAGCAAATGGGGCTGGCGACGGAAGCCATCGCGCAGGCCACGGGGCTCGCCCCGGACGTCGTCGGGCAATTGTGAGCCGGCTTCTTCCACAGAATGATGAAAAGGAACGGAGAAGCTTTGACCAAATGGCAGATTTTCTGTTACTTTGCACCCTCGTAAATGTACCTTATGATATATTTGTATGCAAGAATTTGAGCTGATAGCCAAAACATTTCAAGGACTGGAAGAAGTCCTGGCCAAAGAATTGACCCAACTGGGGGCCAACAATGTAGAAATAGGAAGACGAATGGTGTCATTCACGGGTGACAAGGAGATGATGTACCGGGCCAATTTCGCCCTGCGTACGGCCATCCGCATCCTCAAGCCCATCAAGCATTTTAAGGCCGACACGGCCGATGAGGTGTATGATGTCGTCAAGAGCATGGCATGGGAAGACTACCTCACGCCTGACAACAGTTTCGCCGTCGACGCCGTGGTGTTCTCCGACGAGTTCCGCCATTCGAAGTTTGTAGCCTATCGCGTGAAGGACGCCATCGTCGACTACTTCCGCGAGAAGACCGGCAAGCGTCCGTCGGTGCGCATCAACAATCCCGACCTTTCCCTCAACATTCATATTGCACAGAATCAGTGCACCCTCTCGCTCGACAGCTCGGGCGAGTCGCTCCACCGCCGCGGCTACCGCCAGGAAGCCGTCGAGGCGCCGCTCAACGAAGTGCTGGCCGCCGGCATGATTCTGATGACCGGTTGGCACGGCGAGTGCGACCTCATCGACCCCATGTGCGGCTCGGGCACCATCCCCATCGAGGCGGCCCTCATCGCGCGCAACATCGCCCCCGGCGTCTTCCGCAAGGAATATGCTTTCGAGAAGTGGCGCGATTTCGACCGCGAACTCTTCGACAAGGTCTATGACGACGACTCCCAGGAGCGCGAGTTCACCCACAAGATATACGGCTACGACATCAACCGCCATGCCAACGAAATCGCCACGCGCAACGTGAAGGCGGCCGGACTGTCGAAAGACATCATCCTCCAGGTGCGTCCCTTCGAGGAATTCACCCAGCCGGCCGGGCCTGCCATCATGATTACCAATCCGCCCTACGGCGAACGCATTTCCACGGACGACCTCCTGGGGCTCTACAAGTCCATCGGCGAACGCCTCAAACACGCTTTCACGGGCAATGTGGCCTGGATATTGAGCTACCGCGACGAGTGCTTCGACCAGATCGGGCTGAAGGCCTCGGAGAAAATCGAGCTGTTCAACGGCGCATTGGCCTGCCAGTTCCGCAAATACCAGCTCTTCAGCGGCAGCTTCAGGGACTACATGGAGACCAATGCCGGAGAGTTCAAGACGACGCGCCCGGAGAAGACAGCCGAACGCCGTCCCCGCCGCGACGACCGCACGGGAAAACCCCGCAACGCCCGCCCGCGCTACGGACGCGACGACGAACGCCGCGACGGCAAGCGTCCGTATTCCAACCGAAGAAAGTCATTCGACACAGAGAAAAAACCTAAACGTTATGAGAAAAAAGATTAACCTCTCGCTGGCGCTCATGCTGCTGTCAGCAGTCATTACCATGGCACAAGAACTGAAAAGCTTCACGCTCGACGACCTTATCCCCGGCGGAAGCAACTATTACAACTGCTCCATCAAGAACCTCTACGGCGTACAGTGGTGGGGCGACCGCTGCATCGTCCCCGATGCGGAGGAAGTGAAGACTGTCAATCCGCGCAACGGCAAGGAGACCCTCCTCTTCACCCTCTATGACATCAACGAAGGACTCCTGTCCTACACCGGGGCGAAGCTGCCGCGCATCTACAGCCTCTACGACATCAGTTTCCCCGAACCCGACCGCCCCATCGTGCGCTTCCGTTCGCAGGACTACATGATTTATTACAACTTCGAATACCGCCAGGTGGACCACCTCGTGGCCTTGGGCAAGGGGGCGGCCAATCTCGACATGGCTCCCGGCGGACGCTCGGCTGCCTACACCGTGGGCGACCAGCTCTTCGTCAGCCCCTCGGCCAAGGCCTCGGACATCATCTCCCTCAGCCCCGAGTTTGCCGACCCTGCGACAGCGCCCGCCGACCATGACCTCGTCTACGGACAGGCTGTCCACCGCAACGAGTTCGGCATCATGAAAGGCACCTTCTGGAGTCCCCGCGGCGCACGCCTGGCCTTCTACCGCATGGACCAGAGCATGGTGACCGACTATCCGCAGGTGGACGTCGACACCCGCATCGCCACCCTCGTCCCCGACAAGTATCCCATGGCCGGCATGACCAGCCACAAGGTGACCGTGGGCGTCTATGACCTCGCCTCCGGAAAGACCGTCTACCTCGACGCCGGCGACCCCACCGACCGTTACTTCACCAACATCAGCTGGTCGCCCGACGAACAGAAGGTCTACATGATAGAGCTCAACCGCGACCAGAACTACGCCCAGCTCGTGCGCTACGACGCCGCGACAGGCAAGCGCGAGGCCGTCATCTACGAGGAAATGCACCCGAAATACGTCGAACCGCAATTCCCTCTCACCTTCCTGCCCTGGGACGACACGAAGTTCATCTACCAGAGCCAGCGCGACGGGTACAACCACCTCTACCTCTTCGACACCTCCTCGCCCGTAGCTCCGAAAGTGGAACAGAGCGCCAACGGCGGCACCTACAAGGAGAGCTTCCGCGTCACGCAGCTCACCGAGGGCGACTGGCTCGTGCAGAGCATCGTCGGCTTCAACGAGAAGAAGAAAGAGGTCTACATCACCAGCACCGAAATCTCGCCCATGCAGACCAACACCTACGCCGTCAACGTGAAGACCGCACGCCGCCGTCCCGTGGGAAACAGTGAGGGCGTCCACAGCGTGCAACTCTCGTCCGATGGCAATTACCTCATCGACAACTACTCCACGCCTGACGTGCCGCGCCGCATCGACCTCATCGCCACAGCCGGCAACAAGGTGACGAAATGCCTCTTCACGGCCGACGACCCCTGGAAAGGTTTCCGTGTGCCCGACATCGAGACCGGCACCATCAAGGCTGCCGACGGCGAGACCGACCTCTACTACCGCATCATCAAGCCCGTCGACTTCGACCCGGCCAAGAAATACCCCGCCATTATCTACGTCTACGGAGGCCCGCATGCCCAGATGCTCCAGAACAACTTCCGCTATGCCGCACGCGGCTGGGACATCTACATGGCGCAGCAAGGCTACGTCATGCTCACCATCGACAACCGTGGCAGCTCCAACCGCGGGCTGGCCTTCGAGAACTGCACCTTCCGCCAGCTCGGCACAGAGGAGATGAAGGATCAGATGAAGGGCGTCGAGCTGCTCAAGAGCCTGCCCTACGTCGACGCCTCCCGACTGGGCGTACACGGCTGGAGCTTCGGCGGCTTCATGACGACCAACCTCATGCTGACCCATCCCGACGTGTTCAAGGCAGCCGTGGCCGGAGGCCCCGTCATCGACTGGAAATACTATGAAGTGATGTACGGCGAACGCTACATGGACACCCCCGAGGCCAACCCCGAGGGTTACAAGAACGCCGACCTGAAACAACGCGCCGGCCGTCTGAAAGGCCGTCTGGAAATCATCATCGGCGGCAACGACCCCACGTGCGTCCCGCAACACTCCCTGTCGTTCCTGCGTGCCTGCATCGACGCCGGCACACACCCCGACTTCTTCGTCTACCCCGGACAGGGACACAACATGGTCGGCCGTGACCGCGTGCACCTGCACGAACACATCACGCGCTATTTTGAAGACCATCTGAAGTAAGCCGCAAGCGATATATCGAAATGAGACGTAGGAATGTACAGACCGTGCATTCCTACGTTTTTTTATGGAAAGAAATGCTCCCAAAATGTTTGTGTATGCCTGTGTAGGGACACACGGTTCGTGTGTCCGAGCCACATCTGGATAGGGAACGGGCATCGCGCATACCGACCACGCCTTCCTTTCCGTCCGCGGACGGAAAGGAGGCCCGGCAGGAGCGCAGAGGAAGGCTGGAAAATTTGTAGGTCTGCGCGAGATGGAATAATTTTGCAGGCAGAAATCAAATGAATACTTACTATGAAACTCTTATTGCTCGGTTCAGGCGGACGCGAACATGCGCTGGCCTGGAAGATTGCCCAAAGTCCTAAAATCGAAAAGCTCTATATCGCCCCGGGAAATGCCGGCACGGCCCGCGTGGGTGAAAACGTGCCCCTCAAGGCTGACGACTTCGACGGCATCCGCCGTTTCGTGCTCGAACAGGGTGTCGACATGGTCGTCGTCGGACCGGAAGACCCGCTGGTGAAGGGCATCTACGACTATTTCAAGGCTGACCCCGAGCTGGCTTCCGTACCCGTCATCGGCCCGTCGCGGGCTGGCGCGGTGCTCGAAGGCAGCAAGGAGTTTGCCAAGGGATTCATGGAGCGCCACGGTATCCCGACGGCACGCTACCGCAGCTTCACCGCCGAGACGCTCGACGAGGGACTGGCTTTCCTCGAGACGCTCGAAGCGCCCTATGTCCTCAAGGCTGACGGACTCTGTGCGGGCAAGGGCGTGCTCATCCTGCCGACGCTCGACGAAGCCCGCCGCGAACTGCGCGAGATGTTGGGCGGCATGTTCGGCACGGCCTCGGCCAAGGTGGTCATCGAGGAATTCCTGAGCGGCATCGAGTGCTCCGTGTTCGTGCTCACCGACGGACGCGACTACAAGATACTCCCCGAGGCGAAGGACTACAAGCGCATCGGCGAGGGCGACCGCGGCCTGAACACGGGCGGCATGGGCTCCGTCTCGCCCGTCCCCTTCGCTGACCGTGCGTGGATGCAGAAGGTGGAAGACCGCATCATCCGCCCGACCGTCGAGGGACTTGCCGCCGAGGGCATCGACTACAAGGGCTTCATCTTCTTCGGACTTATCAACGTGAAGGGCGAACCGATGGTCATCGAATACAACGTGCGCATGGGAGACCCCGAGACGGAGAGCGTCATGCTGCGCATCAAGAGCGACCTCGTCGACCTGCTCGAGGGCGTGGCCGAGGGCGACCTGGCCGCACGCACGCTTGAGATTGACCCCCGTTCGGCCGTGTGTGTCATGCTCGTGTCGGGCGGATACCCCGAGGCTTACGGGAAGGGCTATCCCATCACGGGCATCGACGCGGTGGACGACAGCATCGTCTTCCATGCCGGCACGGCGATGAAGGACGGACAGGTCGTCACGGCCGGGGGACGTGTCATCGCCGTCAGCTCCTACGGCACGGACAAGGCCGACGCCCTGGCACGTTCGTTCCGCAACGCGCAGAAAATCCAGTTTGAGAAACGTTATTTCCGTTCGGACATCGGCTTTGACCTCTAAGCAGCGATGAACGGCCGGTATTTTCAGGACCGCATGGCGACGGGGAGCCTCCCGCTTCTCGTCGCTGTCGTGCTTGCGACCGCCTTCTGGTGGCTGCTGCCCGGCCTCGCTCCCGACGGCGCGGACTGGGGCAGCGGCGTGGCCGGCGGGTGGCCTTCGTATGCGCGGCGGCTGGCGGCCTACGTGTTGCAGGCCGGTGTGCTGTGCCTGCTGGCGTGGCTGACGGTGCGCCATGCGCTCATCCGTGTGACGGCGACGTGCCACCTCTCGCTCTATGCCCTGCTGGCGGCCTGCCTGTTGCCCCACACCCTGCAAGCGGGCGGCGTGGTCAGCTGTTGCCTGCTGGCCATGTTACTCTCGCTTTTCCACACCTACCAGCACGTCGACCCCGTGGGGCTGGTCTGCCAGGGTTTCTTCTTCTTCGGGCTGGGGACGCTGGCCTTTCCCCCGATGTTGCTCCTGCTGCCCTTCCTGCTGGTGATGCAGGCGTGGTTTCACAATGTGACGTGGCGCACGTTTTTCGCCGCGCTCATCGGCGCTGCGCTCCCCCACTGGCTGATGCTGGGCTATGCCTGTGCCGTGGGCGACATGGAGGTGTTTTATGCCCCGCTGCGTGCTGCCGTCAGGTTCCTTCCGGTCAGCTATGCCTGCCTCACGCCCGTGCATTGGGCCAACTTGGGCGTGCTTGCCGCCCTGACGCTCTGGAGCTGCGTGCTCTATGCGGGCAGCAGCTATGCGGACAAGATACGCACGCGCATCCAGCTCTACTATGTCATGACGGTTGAGGCCCTGTGCCTGCTCTTCCTCCTCCTCCAACCGCAACACTACGCCGCCCTCCTCGGCGCGATGCTGCCGTGCAGCAGCCTGCTGGCGGGCCATTATTTTGCCGTCAACCGCGACCGCCGCAGCCTTGTCGCGCTCATCGTCGTGCTCGTCGTCCTGTCGGCGCTCTATGTTTTCAATCTATGGACACAGCTCTCCAATTTCTTTTAGACTATGGCTACATCGGCATGTTCCTGGCCTCTTTCCTGGCGGGGAGCATCCTGCCTTTCAGCTCCGAGGCTCTGCTGGTGGCCTTCGTGCAGATGGGGTTGAACCCCGTGCTGACCGTCCTGTCCGCCACGCTGGGCAACACGGCCGGTTCGATGACGTGCTACTGGATAGGCCATCTGGGCAAGATGGAGTATGTCGAACGCTGGCTGAAGGTGAAGCCTGAGAAGCTGGCCCGGGCGGAGCGGTTCATCCGTGGCCGCGGTGCCTGGATGGCATTCTTCTCCTTCCTGCCTGTCATCGGCGACGGCATCGCCATCGTGCTCGGCCTGATGCGTGCCAGTCTGCCTGTCACCCTGTTTTCCATGACGCTGGGCAAGCTCCTGCGCTACATCCTCCTCGTGTTGGCTGCCGAAGGCGTGGTGAGGATGGTTTTTTAAAATGAAGAATGAAGAGTGAAGAATGAAGAGTGCATATAGTCTTATACGCCGCAAGGCAATTCTTCATTCATCATTCATCATTCTTCATTTTCAAAGAAAGAGGGCCATGCCGGAATCGGCACAGCCCCTTTCGTTTTTTAGTGGTTTGGTATTCATAAAGACATCTTGTCGGCCTTTCACAGGTCAGGCTACAGATGTATAAGTTTGTGTCCGGGATATTACATGTTCAAGTCAACAGGCATTTCCGTCCAGTCTTCTACGTCAACAGTGAAGGTGATGGGCTTGAGGATTTCCTTGCCGCCGTCTTTCGGGTCGGTCGTGTCTACGTCCGTATCTCCACCTCCGCCATCGGGCACTGTCGGATCCGGGTCGAAACGACCACCGCCGCTGTCAGTACCGAAGAATTCCAGGGTATAGATATACTTCTTGCCGGGTTCCCAGGTCTTGTCGTTGTCCGTCGTACCGATTGCGACAGCAGAGAAGCCATACTTGCCGGCTGTAGTCGGGAAGATTAGGGTCTCATTGTCTCCGCTGACGTTGGAGATGCGGCACAGCACGGAGATGTAGCTGCCTGCTGTCGTTGCATTGTTCTGTTTGTTCCATGGAGTAATCGCTTGCGGGATGAGCATGAACGTACCGCTTGTGGAGGGCATCAGGGATTGTGCTGTTTTGGTCAGCTCCACAGGGGCTGAGTTTTTCACCATGTAAGCGATTTTCTCCGAACCCGGTGCCCACAGTGTGCGGGCGAGTTCCTTGCCTTGGCCGCTTTGAGTCGTGGCTGTGGGGAAGGTGAATGTACCGTCTTTAGCCACGCTGACGACTTTCACACCGATGATTTCCACTTTCATGTTGGCGTTCGCACATTTTGCCTTCACTTCGATTTGTGAGAGTGCATGCTTGAAGAGCAAGGGGACTCCGCTGGCTTCGTTGGCCGTCTTGGTGCCGGTGTTGTAGGCGATGACCAGGTCTTTTTGGTCAGCAACGGTCGTAGAGGGGGTGTATGACGTGATTTTCTTGTCTGTGCCGTTGATGGTCACGCCCTCGGTTGAGGTCGGTGCGTAGGCATAGAAGTCCAGCTGCTGGCTGGCGTTGGAAGGCCAGTAGGTCAGAGGCGACGTAGTCCATTTTGTGCCGTTGTCGCTGCCTGTGACGGTCATAGCCCCGTAGGTCTCGGTGCCTTTGAGCACGTCGACTTTGAAAGACCCGAGGTTTGCGACAGTCGTCGCTGTTGCACGGGTGGAGTTCTCGATGAGAGGACGCAGGTCAATGCTTCCTGTCTGCTTTACGTCGATTACCTCATCGTTGGTACATGCTCCCAGAACCATGAGTCCTGCAAGCCCTAAGATACATTTTCGTTTCATAATTGATTTGATTAGTTGGTTTACAAGATATTTATTTAAAATACTGATATATATGAATGGTCTCTTTCACTTGTTTCTTTACATCGGGATGTCGACGATGACTTCTTCCCAGTCGTCCACCTTCGGCTGCAGCCCGTTTCCGTTTTCGATGGGTTTGGGCAGGGGCAGGCCGTCGAGCAGGATGTGCACGTGATGCTTGTCCGTCGCCCGGAGCAGCTGGTCTGTCACGTCATACGTGTGGTAGTAGTTCTTCCCGTCCGGCATTCTGACATAGATGAACAGCCAGTGTTTCAGGTTGGCGTCCCGTTTGTGTCCGAAGCCCAGGAAGCTGGCTTTGATGGTCGACACCTGGTCGTGTTGCGCCTCGAAGGGGACAGTCGTCAGGTTGTCGTCGAGCTTGTTCCTGCCGACCAGGAATCCTTCCGAGAGTCCGGTGAGCGACCCGCTTATGGCGAAGGGGGAGAGGTCCTTCAGGTTTTTCGCATTGCGGATTTCGACCGTGTAGAGGCATACGGAGGTGTCCGGATAGAGCGTGATGGTCTGGTCTTTTACCCCGAGGACGATGTGGATGTCGTCTCTGCGGTCCGTCCAGAGCATTTCCGGCGAGCGGTGCAGGCTCTCTGTCTCCGGGTCCGCATAGCCCCGTACGGTCCGGGGGTAGCCTGTCTTCGTGGAGTTGGTGGTGGAAGCCTCAAATCCTTCGAAGGTCTCCGGTCCGGTGTAGATGACGGATTCGGCGTCGTTGTTGATGCAGAGGGCGCGGTAGGAGCCTCCCGGGATGGTGATGACTCCGCCGTTCCGCCCGGCGAACTCGTAGGGGAGCATCTTGCCTCCGTCGGCCGGATAGAGGTAGAGCCTCATGGACGAGGGCTGGGCCTCCGGAGCATGTCTCCAGTCGAACACGACCTTGACTTCGGCCGTATGTGTGTGGTCGTAGCAGAGGTCCTTGTGTTCGCATGCGGCCAGCAGACAGAGCAGCATGGCCAGGGGTAGAAATATGCTTTTTTTCATCGCTTGTCTCCTTTCTTCAGATTGTGGTGCCCGCGGCCGAGGAGCCATACAAGTGTGATTTCGGCTTTGGTCGGACCGAACCATTTGTGTTGCTTGGTCGCCTGCCAGACATAGCAGTCGTCGATGGGCAGGTATTCGTAGTAGGTCCCGCCCCAATAGCCCACTCCGATGGCGAAGTCGAGGTTGAGCCGGTTGGCGATGGGCAGCGAGTAGCCATACTCCAGTCCGGCGGCGTAGTTCATCTTCTCCCACAGCGTGCCGCCGGGTTTGCCGCCCATGTATCCCCGTCCTCCGGTCTCGAAGTCGTAGGTGAACAGTTGGCCGTAGACTCCCACGTGGTGTCCGCTGAGCGGGCTGCCTCCTTCAGGCCGGCCGAAGTATTTCCGCAGGGCCAGTTCGCCGCCGTAGATTCGCCAGTAGCGGTGTCGCTTGTCGCTTTTCCACCAGGCGTACATCCAGTTGCCGCTTGCGGAGAAGCCTTTGCCCAGATAGAACTCCAGGCCGACATTGGGGACGAGGAAGGCGTCATAGAGCAGGTTGGTCTTGACGGCCATATAGAAGGGTGCTGACGGCTGTGCCTGCGTCGCCGGTTCGCTTTCCGATGTCATCTCGGGTATGGGAACGCAATCGATGCGCTCGGCCTGCGGGACTTCTTCGGTTTCGACGTCGGGGGTGTAGTCCGGCTCGGGCGTCTGCGGCAGGAGGATGTAGGACACTTCCACGAGCGAGCGGCGCAGGCCGGGGAAGAAATGCTGTTCCATGTAGCGCCAGCAATCGCCTTGGCGGAGCATCATCAGTTGCCTTTTGCGGCTGTCGACCACGACGCCATCCCGGATGACCCATTCGGGGGTGTTGCTCAGGATGTGCATCACATCTTCCTTGCCGGGCATGTCGGACTGTGCGACCTGGAGCCGGAGCCGGTCCCAGTCGATGCCGACGTATGACTCCCTGAGCAGGGAAGCCTGCCAGGCGGGGATGCGGCGGCAGAGGTAGTCGCCGATGTTCCGCGAGCGGTCTTTTGACAGGCTCTTGTTCAGCGTCGTGTTGCCTTCGGGCGATGCTCCGGAGACGATGCTGAAGCGGTCGAGACGACATGTGCTGTCGGATGAGAGCTTATGTAAGATTTCCAGCAGGCAGTCCAGCTTTTCGCGGTTGTTTTGATAGGTGGAGTCGAACTGGGCGTGTCCCTGCCGGTAGAAGACCTCGACACTTATGGGGATACGGAGGGTGTCAAGGGGCGTGATGCCATGTGCCCATGAAGTGAGGGCGCCGACGGACAATATGCACAGTACAATTCCTATTTTCAATCTAATCATATCAGTTGGTTGTCATACTTTCTTGATTCTGGGTGCAAATGTAGGGGGAAGTAAGGATGTATGGCCTTTTCTTCCATGTACAAGTCTTATGGGTTAATGCGTTGATTCATAGTGATAAAACGTTTCTATGAGATGTACAAAAATGTAATGAGTGCAATAAAGCTATCAATAAAGAGTTGTTTTGGGACAAATTTATCTTGCGGGCCCGGTCCTTGAGGGGGCATCCCGCAGCGTGTGCATGCGGGGCAGGATGTATCATCACTCACAAACTCATCTCCAATCATCACACGATAAATTCCAGACAGATTCTAAGCTGCGGATAGGAAATCAATCGTCTGCTTTGTGCCCGGGTGGTCCCTTCACACCGCCCGACCACGGAAAGGAGGGTAGGCGAGAACGGATAGGACTCCGTGTACGGACGGAAAGGAAGGTATGGTTTACTTGTAGGGACGCACGGTCCGTGCGTCCGGCATGCACAACGCTCATTTCCAGTCCGGATGTGAGTTCGGCCACACGGGCCGTGTCCCTACATCGGCATGCAGCATGGAGGGGATTATTGCTCCTTGATGCCGCGTACCGGAAGGCCTGAATCCTTAGGGGATGAACCGACGTGGATTACCTGGTTTGTCGTGAACGACCAGAAGACGTAATTTCTGTTGCTTCCGCCGGTCGCAGTCCACAAGTCGGCCTCCTCGTCCAGATAGAGCAACTGGTAATTGTTCGTGCTTTCGATTGCTCCCAGAGCCGGATTGAATATCTTGTCTCCTGTCTTGTTCAGGCCTCCGTAGATGGTGACTCCGTGGGCACTCGGATACAGTGCGTTCAGGTCTGCCACGTCGGAAATCTTAGTCGAGACTTTGGTAAACTGATTGCTAATCGACATACCTGAAAACAAGATGGCAGGAGGAAGGCAAAAGCCCGGGGGACAAGGGTCATAAATGGTTTTGACGACGGTCCGGTCTACGATAGGTGTATATTTGTCATACTGTATGTCCTGCGTCGCATCCCATAGGTTCGCATAGCTTGAGGATCTGCGTGGCATTTTTTGCATGGTGGTAGGTCGCTGTATGCTTATGGCGATGTCCTTTTTGGCGCGAATCGTTGTGCCGGAGACCGTGTTTCCTGAGAAATCGTCCATTTCGGGAGCAGACGTGTAAGCCTGTCCCGAAGCATCATACAGTGTCTTGTACTCCTTTACATATCCGTTGCTCGGGGTGAACGGGTCTTTGCGTCCGCCCTGGTAGTAGGGTGCATTGCTGGGCACGAAGGTGTCCATGTCCTGGATTAGCTCGAATGTCTGGTCGCCGCCTTTCGTCTTGATCCGGACGAAGCATGAACGCTGCGGGTAGGTCGTGCGGTCTCCTTCGCAGAAACCTACGTAGACGGGCATGAGCTGATAGGTCTTGGGGGTGTGGTTCGTGATGGCCAGCGTCTTTGTCAGGTCTTCATCGGTCACCCAGATGTGCCATGACCATACAATCGTGTCGTTCGCGTTTTTTGCTGCAATCAGCGCATTGCCCTGGCAGATGGAGGAGGGGTCTACATAGAATTTTATGTATGCCTGCGGCCCGCTGCCTTCGTAGCTGATGTTTCCCACGAGGTCTTTTGCGTCCTGCCATGCCAGTTCCGCTTGGGAGACGGTGCAGTCCGCATTGTTGTTGATATAGGGGTCGGTGATGTCATTGCCCAGGTGATTGATGAAGTTCGTGAGGAAGTACCGACCTGTCCGGGGAGAGATGTATGCCGCTTCATTGGTCTTCCCGTCTTTCACGGCATTGCCATAGACGAGCGGGAAGCAATACCATCCGGGGGCATTGACCACATAGCAGTTGGCCGTGTTTCTGAGCGAGAGGTCGTCCGAGCCTCCCGTCGAGAGGTCATACGGGGCGGATGCCGAGCCGCGTGGCCGGGCCTTTCTCAGGATGTCGGTGTGTGCGTTGCTCGTGATGCCCTCCGTGCTGCTGAGCGTGGCGTCATAGGAAGAGGCCTCGAGGCTTCCGTTGCCGTTGGCGGTGAATGCCGTGACCCAGTCCGGCTTGCGGGTGGTCCAGTTCTGCCCGTCGGTGGAAAACTCGGCCGTCCATGGCGCAGGCTCTTTCGTGCCTTTGATGCTGTTGGTGCGGTAGCTGGTGATCTGGTAGGAGTTGGTCCCGCCGTCATGGGTGAAATGCTCCGTTCCCGTGACGGACAGCGTGTATTCCCAGTTGATGGACGAGGTGGAGATTTTGTAGGTCACGGTCTTTCCCATCGGCCATACGCTTTTTGCGAGCGTGGCAGACAGGGTGTGCTCTCCTTTGGCATCTGCGAAGATGACTTCGATCTTCGCGGCCTCCGGCAGGGTCTGGGGAATCATCATGAAGGTCTGTGCTTCGCTGGTGATGGCTTCCCCCTCGGTGCCTTGGGCTGTCTTGTTCAGTTCCTGGGTGAACGAAGTCGTCCGGCCATGGTCCTTCCAGGTCTGGTCGTCCAGGTCGTAGGTCCCTTGGGAGTAGACATTCTTCAGCGTGACGCGCTTCACCACGCCGGGATTCATGTCGTTGCCGCAGACGAACTTCACGGCTGTCAGGGCGTGGTGGAAGGTCAGGTTGACGGGGATGTTCGAGTTGCCGTTGATTTCACCCGAAGCCGCCACGAGCAGGTCGGCCTGGTCCGCTACGTCGTCCGGGACGGTGCAGGTCAGTGTCGGGTGTCCGGCCGTCTGTCCGGAGAGGCGGTAGGCGTTGTTGCTTTTCGGAGCATAGGCGAAAAAGCGCACCTTGTAGGCTTCGCCGGGCCAGTAGTAGGTCGACGGGGGAGTCCAGGTGTTTCCGGACTTGCTGACCGGGACGTCATACATGTAGTTCGGGCTTTGTGTCCCGTCCCAAGCGCCGGTGTAGGTGTAGGCCAGGACGCCGAAGGACGTATAGATGTTCGCAGCCGAGACGGGCGCGGCGCGTGTCTCCGCTTCGTCGTCGGGCAGTGACTGTATGCTGTCAGTGTAGAGCGTGTGCAGGTAGATAGGCACTGTGCCGTCAGCCTTGACGGGAAGGACGGCGGCGCGTGTCGAGGGTTCAGGCTTGTCCTGTCTGAGTTGGAACCAGGAATCCCGGACTTCCGGCATGAACCGGATGTAGTCGGATTGGCGAGAGTTGTCCAACTCGTCTGTGCAGGAAGGCATCAGTAAGCAGCCTGTCATCAAGACAACGAGTGGAGCGTGCATGGGATGTAGTCTCATTCGTTTGCTGTTTTTTTTAATTTGAGTAAATGTTCAATTTAGTTTATACACGATTTAGTCGCGGATGGGGCGCACGGAGAAAGCTCCGTGGCGGTCGATTTGCCATGTGGCCCAAATGCCTATTTCCGTGGCCCGGAAGAAGAATGCGTTTTGATCCCCGGAAGGCGCGGCTCCCCACACTTGTATGTCTTGCCCGATTCGGTTGGGTTTGCCCGGGCTGTCGGTTTTATAGCGGGAGCCTGTGGCGGGGAAGAATATCGTGTCTCCCTTCCCGTTCAGCCCGCAATAGAAGTTCCATCCGCCGCCATACGGCCTTTTGGCGTTGATGTTTCTCTCATCGCCCTCTTGATAAGGCGCACCGGTCGTGAATCCGCTGAATTCCCAGCCTTTGGGCATGTGGAATCCGGCGGGGCAAGGGTCGTAGATGCTCTTGACCACCATCTCGTCGTCCAGGTAAGGCATCGTGTTGTTGGTATCCCACAGATTGAAGTATTGCCCGTCCATCACCTGGTTGGTGTTGAGCTTTTGGGGGTTCTGGATGCCCCATGTGAGCGCGGTGATGCCTGTCCCGGTGGCTTCTGTGAGCGGGTTGTCGTTTGAGACCGTCCCGCTTGCGTCATACCAGTATTTCGTGGCTTCCGTGCCGGTGTCTCCCGGATAGAGCGGGTCTTTGCGTCCCCACTGGTAGTAGGGGCTGTTGCCTTTGTAATCCACGTCGAGGGAGGTTTGGGAGATGGTGAACGTGCGGACTTCCTCGCCTGCCTTGATGCGTACCTGGCAACTTCTGCCGGCAAAATTCAGGTGCTCGCTGTCACACCATCCCAGGTTGACCGGCATCATCTGGACGCTTGTGCCTGTCAGGCTGTTGGTGACTTTTTTGGTCTGTGTCAGGTCGGTGTCCGTAATCCAGATGTGCCAGCTCCACATGATGTCCCCGGCGGCGTCGCAGACGGCGCTCACGGCATTTCCCTGCTGGATGGTCGTCGCGCCGACCGTGAAGCGGATGGCGTGTCCGCCGTCGTACAGGCCGACATTCGAGATGAGCCCCGAGGCGTCTTGCCACAAGAGCTTGCATGACTTGGCCGTGCATCCCTCGTGGTCGTAGATGCGGGGTGACTGGATGGGCTTGCCCCGGTGGTTGATGAAGTTTTTGAGTATGTAGGTGTCATCGTAGTCGTAAAAGTAGGCCGACTTGTTGTCGCCGTCGCCTGTTATCGCGTTTCCATACACCAGGGGGAAGTAATACTCTCCCGGGTTGCTGACGACATAGCAGTTGGCCGTATACTGGATGGCGGGCTGTCCCAGGTCGTTGGAGAGGTTGTAGGGTACGTCTTTCGTTCCTTTGGCCGGCCTTGCCCTCAGTGCGTCTGTATGCCGGCTCGTGCTGCTTCCTTGCTGCGATGCGACGGTGGCGGTGTAGGAGACGGCGCTCACGCTTCCTGCTCCGGAAGTCCCTGAGGTGAATGCCGACAGCCAGCCGGGCTTCGTGCCGGTCCAGCTCTTGCCGTCGGTGGAAAACTCGGCCGTCCAGCTGACGGGCTGTTTGCTCGTGCTGTTCTGCTTGTAGCTGGCGATGCTGTATGTCGAGCTTTCCCCTTTGAAGGTGTAGGTGCTTGGCGGGTTGACTGTCAGGATGTATTCCCAGTTGATGGACGAGGTGGAGATTTTGTAGGTCACGGTCTTTCCCATCGGCCACACCTGTTTCCCGATAGCTCCGGTGAGGGTGTGCTCCGCCTGTCCGTCGTCAAACACGATTTCGATTTTCGCCGTGTCCGGCAGGGTCTGGGGGAGCATCATGAAGGTCTGTGCCGCGCTGGTGAGGGCCGAGCCTTCCGTCCCCTCGGTCGCGGCGTCCAGCGTCTGGGAGAAGTTCTTCGGGGTGCGGACGTCGCTCCAGGCCGCTGTCTCCAGATTGTACGTTCCTGTGGCGTAGACGCCCTTGAGCGTCACGCTCTTGACAGTGCCCGCCTTCATGTCGTTGCCGCAGACGAACTTCACGGCGGTCAGCGCGTGGCGGAAGGTCAGGCCGATGGCTTCGTTGTTTCCCCCGCTGACTGCTCCCGAGGCGGCCACCAGCAGGTCCTGCTGTCCGGCGACGTCCGAGGGGATGGCGCAGGTGAGGGTCGGGATGCCGCTCTTGCTGACCGCCACGTCGTTCATGTAGTTTGGCGTACCGGTGTTGTCCCACGTCCTTTGGTAGGCATAGGCTGACACGCCGAACGTCCCGTACATGGAGGCGATGTCCCTCGGGGCGGACCGGGTCACCGGGACACTGTCGCCCGCATTTTCAGCCGACGGGGGCTGGATGCTGTCGGTGTAGAGCGTGTGCAGGTAGAGCGGCGTGCCCTCTGTCCGGAGAGCCGAGACAGCAGAGCGCGTGCCCTCCCCGCCGTCTGTGGCGAGGGAAGTCCAGGTGTTGTCGATGGCGGATGTGAAGCGGATGCGGTCGGTGGTTTGCGAAGACTTCAAGTCGTCTGTGCATGAGCTGATGAGGATGGACCAGACGAGCAGGCTCCAGGCTGCGGAGAGTGTGTGAAACAACGATTTTGTCATAAGGCTATATCATAATTATATATCGAGTGCGAAGGTACGGATTCATCCGCGGGAAGGACTCTGCCGGAGATGTACATTCTGCTCGGACTATACCGCTGGCAGACAGCTGTTTCCGTCTTTTGCGGATGTACACTTGGGTCCGCCGCCCGGGGAGGAAATGGAAAAAAGATACGCCTGCCCCCGCAGGGACAAGCGTATCGTGAAAAAACGCGAACCTACCTTCACAGGCAGTATTCAGCCTTCCTGGTAACCTTTTAAAACTGTTTTATGAAATCGTCCAGGGTCATATTCTCGATTTGCATTTTCTCTTTCAGGCGCATTTTCTTTCTCGAAATGCTGCCCTTGGCGATGTGGTACACTTCCGAAAGCAGGGAGAGCGAGAACTCCATCTTCAGCAGGCAGGCGAAACGCACCTCTTCGAGCGTGAGCTGCGGGTACGTGTCCTTCAGGCGCAGGGTGAAGTCATTGAAACAGGCATCCGTATTCTGCATGATGATGTCCCATTCCTCCTTCTTCAGGTGCATGGCCCCCTGCGAGTTCTGGCTCTTCATCAGAATCGGGACCGTCAGGGCGTTCAGCCGCTTGTAGTATTCGACGCTCTGGTTGAGCGATTCGATTTCGATGGCCTCTCGGTCGTGCTTTTCCTTGAGGTATTTTATCTCGGTCTCCCACTGGCTGTTCTGGAGCCGGACCATGTCCAGTTCCTTCTCCTTGAGGGACACCTCCACTTTCTTCTTGGCCTGCTTGATGCGGAAGACGACGGAGACTCCCAGAAACAGCGTCAGCGACAGGAGGATGGCCAGCCTGTAGTAGGAAAGCTCCTGCTCCGAAAGCTCCAGGTTCATCCGGGCTATCCGCCGCTGCTGGCGTTCGTGCTCCTGGAAGGCGTTCATGTTGCTGATGTATCCGGCTTTGTTGTCAGCCTCCAGGGAGTCGCGGCACGCGATGCTCTTTTCGGCATACTCGCAGGCCGCCCGGAAGTCGTTTTCTTCTTTCTTGAGCAGGGATATCTTGTGGTAGACGTCCTGCTTTTCTCTCAAGGAGAGCCTGTCGATGTCCTTCAGAAACAGCCGTTCGGCGTCCTTGAGGCGGTGCATCTTCAGGTAGATGTTGCCCTTCAGGATGTTGCAAGTCTGCTCGAATTCCGTCGATTGCCCGTTTTGCAGGGCGATGTCCGCATACGACAGGGCCGAGTCCAGCCGCTCCGTGGCCAGGCAGACCCGCCCCAGGTCCTTGTTGTATTCCGCCCGGGCGAGGCTGTTCTGCTGCGGCAGGATGCTGAGCGCCTTGGACAGGCGTCTGCCGGCGCTTTCGTAGTTCTTTTCAGCGATGCGGAGTTCGGCAAGCTCATGCAGCGCCTCGGCGATGAGCGTGGAGTCGTCCAGCTCGTTGGCTATGTCGAGCGCCTGCTCCAGGCATTTTTCCTCCATGCCGTACATCATCTTGAAGTGATAGATGGACGCTTCGCCGACTTTGATGTCAAACAGCATGCCGAGATTTCTCCCGGCGAACCTTTCCGCCTGGTTGTAAGAGCCGTTGGCCCGCAGGAAGGCATACCTGCCGGCATAGATTTTCCCCAAGGAATAGTGGAGCTGGCAGAGGCGGACGGAGTCCTTCTGGCGTGTGAAGTGCGACAAGGCCTGGTCCGACTTGTCCAGCACCAATTCCGGCGCATCCGATGTGAGCGACTGAGCCTTGACCCACAGGTAATAATAGAAGACCTTGTCAGCGCCTTTCAGCGAGGTCGTGTCGATGGCAAGTAGTTGTCTCATGGACTCTTCCGGCGCGATGTCCAACGAGTCTTCCAGCATCAGGAGCGATGGGCTGTACGTGCTGCGATGCGGACGGCTGCATGAAAATAGGCTCAGGGCCAGTATGGTTACGATAATATAGGTTCTCAACCGCATTTTTTTACTTTTTTAGTGTGTCATCTTATCTTCAGGTGTATTCCAAGAGGCGGGCATCCGTGGATGATGTCCGGCGTGGCCTTATGAATGAACCTTAAAGAACAAAAAGAAAACAGATTAGATTAATGTGTCTATTACATAACAGTATGTTGCCATACATGGGGCAGAAATGTAAAAATCACTCTGTCGTGGACATAATGGCGGATTGCCAATTCGATGTGAAAAAACAATTCATACGCGTGCTCCCTTTTTTTGTGCAAAGGAAATAGGTTCTAAACAGAAAAACAATTTTTATCATGTACATAGGTGGATATGTAAATGCCTGTACGAGTGCATATTTTGTTTTTCTCAGATGTACATATCCATCTTTAATGCAAAGATAGGAAATAGAATGCATGTATGGTCCTAAAAATGGACACTAAATTTGTACCAATCTGTTAAGATTTGCTTGTTTTCTGTCTTGCAACTCAGATTCTTAGTGCCGCGCACGCACAGCCGGGAGGAAATGGCCTTCGGTCAAAAAGACGTATCACTCCGCCCCGTGGCACGCCGACGGACGGTTTTTTTCAGCCCGGACGGCTTTTTTCCCGGTCTGTCCATGCCTTGTCCATGAGACACCCTCACGGAGACCTGTCACCCCTGACAGCCGGAGCCGCCACCGTCCCGTCTCCCCGTCTGTTTTTTTGTTCGCCTCACCCTCTTCCGCCTCATCCCAGCCATCCGCTCCCGCGCCCCAGCCGCATTTTTGACAATCCGCTCATGCCCCAAGCCCCCTTAAGGGCGGGCGAGGACGGAAAGGAAGGTAGCCGGCCGTGCCCTCCTTTCCGCTCCCGCCTGCCCTTAAGGGGAAGCCCGGGCAGCCCCTGCGCCCCTCCCCGCGAGGGTGGCTTTCGGGGGCAGGGCTAAAAAATTTCCTTTTCGGAGGTACCCTTTTTCACTTTCTTTTCGTATAGGAGATAAAAACAAGCCAAAATTTTACTAACTTTAAAAGGAAAGATGGATGGAAAAATTCATTAAACGACCTTTGTATCAGAGAGCAGAAAGGTGTCTGCTGGCGGTGCTTCTCCTCATGGTGAGCATCAGCGTGGCGGCACAGGTCCCCTCGAAGGAAACGCTGTCCTTCGAGTGTAAGAACGAGAGCCTCGCGTCAGCCTTCCAACGGCTGGAACGCGCATCAGGCTATAAGATTTTGTTTACCTATGAAGACGTGCAGTCCTACCGGGCGACGGTCTCCATGAAGAACCGCCCGGTGACAGCCATCATGGACGCGCTTCTCAGCGGCCACCCGCTGGCCTACCGCGTGGAGGGGAAGTATATCACGGTGACGCCTGGAGATAAAAAGCAGGAAAAAGGCACGCGGCGGCAGTTGCAGGGGAATGTGACCGACCGGCAGGGAGAGCCGCTTATCGGAGCATCGGTGCGTTTGTCTGGGACTTCACAAGGCACGATGACTGACGTCAATGGAAGTTTCCAGTTGTCCATCCCTGAAGATTGTTCTTATATCGAGGTGAGCTACATCGGCATGAAACCTCAACGGGTGAGCATTGACAAGAAGGACTTCGTGCGCGTGACACTGGAAGAGGACAGCCAGATGCTGAATGATTTTGTGGTGACGGGCATCTTCAAGAAACAAGAGTCTGTGTTCACGGGATCAGCGCTCACCATAACGAAGAAAGAGCTTGACCAGTTTGGCGACAAGAATCTGGTGAACTCGTTGGCTAACATTGACCCGGCATTCCACATCGTGGCCAACAATGACTATGGTTCCGACCCGAACCGTTTGCCTGACCTGCAAGTGCGCGGCACGACCAGCATCACGGCCGTGCAGGATGGTTCTGACGCGATGCTCAACTATCCGCTCATCATCATGGACGGTTTCGAAATCAGTCTGCGCCGTATGCTCGACCTCAACCCTGAAGAAGTGGAGTCTGTCACTCTCTTGAAAGATGGTGCGGCTACGGCCATCTACGGCTCGCGGGGTGCCAACGGCATTATTGTCATCACTTCGCGCGAGCCTGAAGAAGGGCGTCTGCGCTTGACTTACAATGGACATGCCAATGTGGAAGTGCCTGACCTGACGGGGTATCATCTGCTTGACGCGCGCCGCAAGCTGGAGCTGGAGAAAAGCATGGGTTACTTTGATGGCACGACACCCGATGAAATTGTAGCCTTGAGCAACCGGTATGCTTCAATCCTGGCAGACGTGGAGCGTGGTGTGGATACAGACTGGCTGGCCAAACCCTTGCACACCGGCATCGGACATCGCCATGCCTTGCGCATAGAAGGCGGCGACAAAGCCTTTCGTTATTCGGCCGATGTGTCAGCAGAGTTCATCAACGGAGTCATGAAGGGTTCTGAACGTACGAATTACAATGGAGGCATCAACCTGAGCTACCGCAAAGACGGCTTCTTGTTGTCCAACCGTTTTCTCTTCGGGCAGTCATCAGCGGACGAATCGCCTTATGGCAGCTTCTCTGACTATGTGAAACTCAATCCTTACTGGACGCCCTACGACGAAGAGGGGCGCATGCGCCGCTATCTGGACGAAGACCTCACCTATTGGGGCTCAGATACCTATTTCCCGGCCAACCCGCTCTATAATGCCACGCTGGCCGTGAAGGACCGCACAAAGAGCACCAGCTTGAGCAACAACCTGGCATTGGAATATCGCATCACCCAGGCATTCACCCTGCGTGGGGCTGTGAGCCTGACGAAAAACATCGACCGCACAGACAAATTCCTGCCGCGTACACACACTCAGTTTCTGACCAGCGAATACAACTCCGGTGAGAACGTGATGCGCAAAGGACGTTATACCTACGGCAATACCGAGTCCTATTCTTACACGGCCAATCTGACATTGAACTATAATAAGCTTTTCGCCAATCGCCATCTTGTCTACCTGGGAGTGAATGCGGAACTGTCGGAACAGAAGAGCGAATCGGCTGTCTTTGAACTGGAAGGTTTCACGCAGGAGAATCCCAAGCATCTGTCAGCAGCTCTTTCTTATGCCCAAAACCAACGTCCGGGAGGTAGCGAAAGCACATTCCGTCGTGTGGGCGTGGTGGCTAATGCCAACTATTCCTTGAGTGATACGTATTATGTGGACGTGGCCTACCGCATCGAGGGTGCGTCGCAGTTTGGGGCCAACAAGCGTTTTGCCCCGTTCTACAGTGTCGGTGCGGGATGGAACTTGCACCGTGAGGCTTGGATGCAGGGCGTGGATTGGGTGAACTACCTCAAGCTCCGCCTTTCTTACGGCCAGAATGGCAGCCAGCGTTTCAGTCCCTATCAGGCCATCGCGACCTATAACTACCTCAATGCCGACCGTTATCACACCTGGCTGGGTATCGCTCCCGCCGCTTTGGAGAATGAGGACCTGGAGTGGCAAATCACTGACAAGTATAACTTGGGTTTGGAGGCTTCCTTCCTCAAAGGACGCATCAACCTCACGGCAGATGTCTATCGTGACATCACGGACAATCTGCTCACGGAGCGCACATTGCCTCTATCCAATGGTTTCACGTCTTATAGCGAGAACCTCGGTACATTGCGCAACGTGGGTTTCGAAGCCAAAGTCAGCGTGAAGCCTGTCGTGGACACACAGCGGCGCATCATTTGGACCGTGACTTGGAGCATTGCCCACAACCGCAGCAAGATGGTGAAACTGTCAGATGCCTTGAAGAAGGCTTTCGAGCAAGAGGCTGCGGCCACCAAGCAACTGCCTCCCAACCGCCTGATCCGCGAAGGAGATGACCTCAACACGATTTATGCCGTGCGCTCATTGGGCATTGACCCGCAAAACGGCCGTGAGGTGTATCTTGACCGTCACGGGGAACTCACTTATACGTGGAGTGCGGATGACCTCACGGCTTGTGGCGTGAGCCAGCCCAAGTTCAGAGGCAATCTGAACAGTACGTTGCGGTGGGGCAATTTCTCTTGTGCCTTTGCCTTCGGTTACCATTTCGGCGGACAGCAGTATAACGAGACGCTGGTGTCGCGTGTGGAAGTGACCAACATGAAGTACAATGTGGATGAACGCGTCTATACCGGGCGTTGGAAACAGCCGGGCGACGTGGTCCCCTATAAAGGTCTGCTCAATTATGAACGTACTTATGCCACCAGCCGCTTTGTGCAGGACGACCGTGTGTTCACGCTGCGCAATGTGAACCTCTCCTACGAGTTTCGCGAACAGCCTTGGATGCGTTGCCTGGGCCTGACTTCCCTGCAACTGAGCACCAATATAAGCGACGTGTTCTATCTTTCCTCCATCAAGCGGGAGCGGGGATTGGTGTATCCATTCTCCCGTCGTGGTTCTCTGGCCGTGTCGCTACAGTTCTGATTTATCCACTTTAAAAAGTACAGACAAATGAAAACAACACATATCACATTTTTCCTATGGACATTCTTGGCATTGGCGTTTGCCGCGTGCAGTGACTGGCTTGACGTGAAGCCTTCCACGCAGATTGAAAAAGAAGATGCCGAACAGACACTCACCGGCTATGAGAGCATGCTCATAGGAGCTTATATACAGATGCAGTCTCCTTTGCTCTACGGCAAGCAGATGACCTATTCTGCCATTGAGTACATGGCTGAACACTGGAACAGCGCGCCCGTCAACTCGGCAGAGAGTGCCCTGGCAACTCATGATTACGACAACGAAGCAGCCGAAAAACTCCTGTCCGACATGATGAATGCCTACTATAAAGTGATTTTCGATGTGAACAGTCTTTTGTCCAACATTGATGACCATCGCGACATACTCACGGACCATCACTATGAGCTTATCAAGGGCGAAGCGCTCGGGTTGAGGGCTTTCTGTCACTTGGAACTGCTGCGCCTGTGGGGACCTCTGCCCGGGCAAGCTGACGCAGAGCCTCTCTTGGCTTATGTCACACGTCGGGGAAAGGAAATCAACGAACGTCTGCCTTATGATGCCTACGTGGCCCACATCGAAGCCGACCTCGATGCAGCCGAGGCGTTGTTGAAAGACATTGACCCTGTGACCGACATCAATGTGTCGCCACGGGAGGAAATAGCCCTGGTGGGCACGGGCAAGGTGCGGAGCGACTTCTTCACCGAACGTCGCAAACGTTTTAATTACTATGCCTGCCTGGGTGTAAAGGCTCGTTTCTACTTGTGGACTGGGCAGACTGAGCTGGCGGCACGCTATGCCAGGGAGGTGATTGATGCGAAAGACAATACAGGGAAAAGCATCTTCACTTATGGTACGCGCAGCGACATGGAGCAGGGCGACTATACGCTGTCGGCTGAACATATATTCTGTATCGACCTGCCTTCCTTGGAGCGCAACACGGGGCTGGAAGTATATGCCGGACGTTCCTACAAGCTCAGCCGGCTGTTCAAGAGCACAGACTTGCGTCTGACGAAGCTGTTCTATGACCGCACGGAAAGCGGCAATGTGAACACCTATACATATAAGTATCTCTACGTGCCCGAATTGAAAGACGTGCGGCCTCGTGCGCTTTGCGTAGTCCCGTTGTTGCGACTGAGCGAGATGAAGCTCATCCTGGCTGAGGCTTTGGGCAAAGAACAGGGCATCGACATTGTCAATGAGCTGGGAGCACAGCGTGACTTGCAACCTTTGAGTGCGTCGACCTCTGACTCGAACTGGCTGCGTACGCTTGTCCAGGAGTATCACCGCGAGTTCTACGCTGAGGGGCAAGGCTTTTTCGCTTCCAAACGCATCTGGCCGAAACTGGATGTGTTCTATCCCGTGGCGAACAACCGCAAGGATGAGGCCATTTACCGCCTGCCGCTGCCCAAAGCAGAGACGCTGACAGAATGATGCTGTATGCGCTTAACGTAAAGAATAACAAAAAAACATAGAGACTTATGACGAAATCTGCATATCTTTATCGCATGGCCGAAGGATGGCTCCTCGGCCTGCTTATCCTCCTTGCCAGCTCCTGTCAGGAAGACAGCATTCCCACTTACTCGGGCGGGGCACGCATTCAGTGGCTCACCAAGTTTGTGGACGACTCATTGCGGGTCGATTTCTCATTCACCCAGCTCACGGACGGCGCCACACAGGCTGTTGTTGAGCTACCTTTCAAGGTAATAGGTCCTACGGCCGATCATGACCGTGCTTTCAGTCTGCGCCAAGTGGACGACGAGGGGGACAACGCCGCTGTGGAAGGTGTGGACTTTACCCTGCCGGAACAGTTGTATGTAGAAAAAGGAAAACTGGATGGTATCGTGCCTGTGACATTGATGCGTACACCGGCTCTCGACCACGAGACACGCCGTCTGGCACTGGAATTTGTTACCGATGGTGAGTTTGGCCCAGGCGCACGTCTCCAACAACGTGCGATTATCGAGTTTTCCAATCAGTTGGCAAAGCCTTCTTCGTGGGAGTACTACATCGAGTGGCAAGACTGGGGCATGTACAGCAAAGGCAAGCACATGTTTATCAATCAGGTGCTGGGCTATCCCATTCCCGACGATTTCTTTTATGTGACTGATTCCACCTTGCAGCGCGTCTACCTGGACATGCTCAAGAAAGCACTCGACCTTTTCAATAACGACCCTGATAACATCGCTTCCGGAAAAGCTCCGGTGCTGTCTGACCCGGACGACCCGACGTCGGCCCCCATCAGCTTTGTTTCACAATCCATCTAAATCCCTAATAATACATACGCTATGAAGATACGTATTCTATACATTCTGTTGCCGTGGCTGTTGGCGATGGCCAGCTGCTACGAAGATCAGAGCAATGACCACTTGCTTCCCAAACAAACCCTCAGTGTGACGGGTGTCGCTGAAAGTTACACTGTGACCGCAATGAAAGAAGTGACACTCAGCATTACACCCGTCATTGACGGCCCGGAGGGTGAACGTCGTGCATGGTGGGGGCTGGTGTCTGAAAAAGACCGCTATTCTGCCCGCATTGATACGCTGGCTCATACCGTGGAGCTTCATCTGCAACGCAGCTTCCTGCCGGGAGAATACACCTTGCTCTACTATGTGGAAGATGTGCGTACGGGGCTGTCACACATGCTGAAGACGCACCTGTCGGCCCGTACGGAGTTTAGCAAGGGATGGTGGGTGCTGAAGACGACAGAAGCCGGAGGTACGGATGTCGACATGTTTCCTGACGAGGGCGAACTCATCCCGGATGTGCTGAAAGCTGCCATCGGAACTCCTCTTGAAGGTCCGGCCGTGGATATGGCTACGGCCGAGTATACATACAGTTACACCCGCCGCGAGCTTGCACCGGACGGGACGGAGACCATCGTGCAGGAAAATGTGCCACCGCTCATCGTGGCATCGGCCCGAGAATTGGCCGTACTCAGTCTGGAGACAGGCGTTCCCGTAGCTCGCACGGCCGACATGTTCGTAGAGCAGCCCGCTACGGTGCAGATTGATGCGTTGTGTCACTCCTACGGACATCTTTATTTGGGATGCTCCGGACAAATCTATGCCATGGGTTATAACAATGGCATGCTGGCGGGTATCTTTAATTCGCCGCTGTTGGGTGACACACGGCTTCCTGCCCGTCGCAGTGCACAGCCGCGCACCAAGGTCATCTGTTTCGATGAAGCCAAAGGGTCTTTTTTCACCTTGCCCGAGAGTGCCATACGTCCGGAGTATATGGACGACCAGAGTGATTTCAAGCTCACGGGATTGGATGCGGAAGTACTCACGGCCGGTCCGCATAATATGGAATCGAACTTTGATGAGGCCACTTCGGAAGTGGTGTTGCGTGACCGTTCTACGCATCGGGTGAGCATTTACACCTTCCAAAGCAATTTGAACAGCAAGAGCGGCAATGTGAAAGCCGTGCGGCAGGTGGCCGAGGGCAAGCATCTGCATCAGGCTGAACATGCTTGTGTGGCGAAGGATTATAAGGAGTTATTCTTCACTGTCGGTCGCGAACTGTACATGTATGACATTGCCACGGGCACGGAAACGCGCCAGACGGTCTTCGATGCCAGTGAAGGCGATGTTAGCTTTCTGCAATGTGTGCAACTGAATAATCTCAAACCCGAACCGCTTCTGTGTCTGGTCGTAGGCTTGTCCGGGCCTCAAGATTACACCTTGCACATCTATAAGTTTCGAGCCGGTCACATCGTAGAGCCTGCTTGGCAGACACTTACGGGGCATGGTGCTGTCCGGCGTGCCATCTATGCAGCCAATGTGGATGGGTTTATTCACCGCACGTGTCTTGAATGAACGATGATAAGTTTGTTGTCAGGCGAGCTTGTCCAGTGCTACGTTGGATGAACATAGCCCTACTCTTATCAGACTATATCTTCATTTGGCAAAAAAATACTCTCCGCAGACGGTACCATTTACAGGCGGAGATTGTCCTCCTCTAAAGGAATGTATTATTTACGAATAAAAAACACGTTTAGTCACATGAAAACCATCTTTTCTCTCTTGGCTTCCGGCGCGTTGCTTGCCGCTTGCCAGTCCGCTCCGGCTCCGACCACCGTCCACTTGCAAGGACAGCTCGTCGACATGGGCACGACGGAAGTTACCATGCGCTATGACGGCGCAGCCTCGCTCGTGGGCGACAGCCGCGACATCCTCCTCCACACCGATGCGGATGGACGTTTCGACACCACGCTGACCATCACCGAACCGACGTATTACACCATCTCCCGCAACACGCTCTACCTCACGCCGGGCGATGACCTCACACTGCGCATCACGCAGGACAACCGCAGGGCTGTCTTCTCCGGACAAGGAGCGTCGGTGAACACTTACATGAAACGTCGTCTCTTCCCTAAAGGCGGCTCCTTCCTTGCCGGCGGCTCGAACCTGAGGGACGGCTTCGCGCAGACGAAGGCGCTTGTCGACAGCCTTGCTGCCGTGCGCCGCGCACAGCTCGACACGCTTTCCGGTGCGACCGAGGAGTTTAAGCGGCTCGAAGGCGCACGTATCACGGCTGACGTGGTGAACAGCTATATGTGCTATCCGGCTTATGCCAGTCTGCGGGGTGAGAATATGAGCGAAGAGGCACGCGACTCGTTCTTCCTTTCGCTGAAGGACGAACTGACAGCTGCCTACCAGTTGCTGGCCGACGACAAGCTGCTCGACGTGGCCGTCGTGCGTGATGTGATGGGCAGTGTGGTTGAGCCAGACTCGCCGCTTTTTGAGGAAATTGCCGGCGCTGTCAACATCAGCCCGCGCATGAAGGAACTCTATACGGCCGTGGGGCAGGCTGAGAAGCTGCGCGGGGAAGTCGATGAGACACTCGTGGCCGACGCACGTGCATTAGCCGGCAGTCTGGCCAACCGTGACTTTGCCGACGAACTGACGGCGCTCATCGACCAGGCCTCCAAGCTTCTCAAGGGACAGCCGGCCATCGACTTCACCTTCACCGACGTGGACGGCGCGACACACCGCCTGTCCGACTTCCGCGGCAAGGCGCTCTACCTCGACTTTTGGGCCACGTGGTGCGGTCCCTGCATGCAGGAGTCTCCTTTCTTTCACAAGCTGGCCGCCAAGTTCGAGGGCAAGGACGTGACGTTCATCTCCCTGTCGACTGACACCGACCGCGATGCCTGGCTGAAGCTGGTGAACAGCAAAAAGGAATCATTGCCTTCCTACAACACCGTCGACGAGACCATCCGTTCGGGTTGGGCCATCCACTACATCCCCCGTTTCGTGCTCATCGACAAGGATTTCCGCATCGTCGACGCCTATGCTCCCCGTCCTTCAGAGCCTGAAGCCGAGGAGGCTATCAACGCGTTGCTGAAATAAATCCGCCCGACGACGGCGGGACATAAGTCCGGAAGGGGCTGTGGCAAAGCCAGACAGGGATGCGACCTTGCATCCGGAAGTCACGCTGTGCCGCAGCTCTTTTTTTGTCGGGAGCATACCCTTCTTTCCGTCCCCCCGCGGAAAGGACACCGCCCGTGTCCGGAAAGGAAGGCTGGCGCGGGCGGTGTTAAGGCTGGCGTGTCGGTTGGAAAGTGAATACAGCCTTTCCAATTTTAACAAAAAAGACTTTCTTTATACGAAAGAATTCCCATAATTTTGCACGTCGATAAGAGATAGATGGATGCTTTTTCAATTTTTTACAAAATCCTTCTTCTTTAGCGAAGGAACGGATTTTTGAAGCTTCATCATGAAAGCGGAGTCTAACTTTGGAATGACTGAAATAAGAACGAGAATGTAAGAGCAACAATAATTTAAAGACAAAAGTGAACATGAAAAACAACTCTAAAATGTTCGTCTGTGGATTCTCGGCAGCTCTGATGACTCTCTCTGCCTTACCTGTAAATGTGCAAGGAGCAGTGGGGAGGGTAAAATTTAACACCTCAGAACTGCGTGAAATCCAACAAACTAGAACGGTCACCGGACAGGTGGTTGATGAGAATGGCGAGCCGATGATCGGCGTGTCGGTGCTGTTGAAAGGTCTGAGCAAAGGTGTGATAACAGACCTTGATGGAAATTTTACGTTGGAAGCTCCCGCCGGAGCGAATGAAATCCATTTGAGTTATGTGGGCTATCAGGCCAAGACGGTGAAGATTACCACTGGCAAGATGATGATCAAGATGGAACCGGACAATAATATGCTCGATGAAGTCGTGGCCATAGGTTATGCCAAGGTGAAGCGTAAGGACCTGACCGGTTCGACTGTGTCGGTTACTGGCCAGGACTTGGCAATGGCACCTGTGACTACGGCTGCCCAGGCATTGGCCGGTAAGGCTGCCGGCGTGCAGGTCATCACCCAAAGCGGTGCGCCGGGTGCTGACATCAATATCACCGTGCGCGGCGGAACATCCATCACGCAAGGCACGGAGCCCCTCTATATTGTCGACGGATTCCAGATGGAGGATGGTTTGCGCAATGTCGACATTAACGACATCGAAAGTATCGACGTGATGAAGGACGCATCAGCTACGGCCATCTATGGTGCGCGTGGTTCGAATGGTGTCATTCTCATTACGACCAAGTCGGGTAAGGCCGGGAAGACGGAAGTGTCTTACAACGGGTTTGTCAGTTTCGACCATTTGGGCAAAAAGCTCGACTTGTTGGGGGTGGAGGACTACGTGAAATACCAGTATGAGTTCCAGCTCCTGCGCGACGACCAAGACAACTGGGCCGGTATCTTCGGCGGCAATATCAACGATCCTGACTTCTATACGGGTGCTTACTCACGCATCGCGAGCCAGTATGGCACACGTGAGGGCATCGACTGGCAGGATGAAGTGTTCGGCAGCACTGGTGTGACGCAAAATCACAACGTGAACATCAGCGGCGGCAGCGAGAAGACGAAGTATATGTTGAGTTACAACTACACGGATGAAAACGGCATCATGGCCAAGCATGGCTATCAAAAGAACAGTATCCGTGCGAAGGTCAACCATGAACTCTGGAAAGGTGTCCGCTTCGACTTTGCCACGAGTATGCAGCTGACCAAGCTCGACGGCGGCGGTTCGCTGGGCGGTACGCTGAAGCAGACCATTCTGCAGCCTGTGACCGGTGGTGAACGCTGGACCAACGACCAGTTGCTGAACTCTGATCTGACCGATCTTTTCTCGGAAATGTATGGAGGCGACAATTACGATGCCAATAACCCGATACTGAACAACAACGCCATCACCAACAAGAAGCTGACACGTTTCGTTTCGGCCAATGCAGGTCTGGAAATCGACATCATAAAAGGCATGACTTGGCGCACGGCGGCCAGCTACTTGTGGCAACAAGTGCGGCAGGATTATTGGGACGACGGCAGCACCAAGACGGCTTCGACGAATCAAAGCCCCTATGGCTACGGCTATCGTAACAATAGCGAAAAATACTCTTGGCAAGTTACGAACACGTTAAACTATGCTTTTGACGTGGCAGAGAAGCACAACTTTAATGTCTTGCTGGGACAGGAGACTTGGTATGAGCAGACGATGAATCTGAACAATGAATACCGCTCGTTCTCTGATGGCAACTTCGGACTCAACGATGTCAGCATGGGTACTCCTTACACGTGGAAGTCAGGCAAGAGCCGTGAAGGCATCGTGTCGTTCTTCGGACGTCTGTCCTACAATTATGACGAACGCTACCTGGTGACGGCGACGCTGCGTGCTGATGGTTCTTCCAAGTTCGCCCGCGGCAATCAGTGGGGATACTTCCCTTCGGCTTCGGCGGCATGGCGTATCTCTGAGGAGTCGTTCATGGAAGATGTCGACTTTGTGGACAATCTGAAACTGCGAGTCGGTTATGGTACATCAGGCAACAATAACATTGACAACAACATGTATGCGACTGACTATGGTTCGGGTCATTACGGCATCGGTGGAACTGACTTCATCACGCTCGTCCCCGGCAGTACGCTGGGCAACCCTGATTTGCGCTGGGAGAAGACGACTTCCACCAACGTCGGTTTGGACTTGTCCGTCTTCAAAAGCCGGCTCAATCTTTCTATTGACTGGTATAACAACAAGTCATCGAACTTGCTTATCAAAAACAAAATCCCGACTTCGACGGGTTACACCGACCAGTTCCAGAACATTGGTTCTATCCGCAACCGCGGTGTCGAAATCGTCTTGAACTCGACCAATATCCGCACGAAGGACTTCACCTGGACGATGGACTTCAACATTGCCTTCAATAAGTCCAAGGTGCTTGACATCTATGGTGAAAATGGTGAGACGGACTACTTCATCCAGGACTATGACAGCCGCATGGGCTTTAAGATAGAGAAGGGCAAACCGCTTGGACAGTTCTACGGGCTTCTCTATGACGGACTCTATACGACTGATGATTTCAATCAGAATGCCGACGGCACCTATACCCTGAAAGACGGTGTGGCTTCCCTGAAAGGCGCGGACCGCGGCAACGTGAAGCCGGGCGATGTGAAGTATGTGGCACTGACGGGAGAGACTGACGAAGATGGCAACCCCGTGTGGAGCACCAACGACCGTACGGTCATCGGCAATGCCGCTCCCGACTTCACCGGTGGATGGACCAACACGTTCATGTATAAAGGTTTTGACCTGAGTATCTTTATGAACTTCTCTGTAGGCAACGACGTGTTCAACATGAGTACACAACGTTTTGTCGGCCCATATCTGCCTAACCAGAATACCATCGGCAAGATGGCCAATCGCTTTACACTCATCGACCCGGAAACAGGTCGTGAAAGCACCGACCTCAGTCGTCTGGCAGCGTTGAACCCCGGCCAATATAGTGGAAATCTGATGTGGAACATCTCCGGTAACAACAAAACAGCCATCAGTGACCATAGCAGCTACTACATCGAGGACGGTTCTTACTTGCGTCTGAACACCATTACGTTGGGTTACACGTTCCCGCAACGCCTCACCCAACGTGCGAAAATCAACAAGGCGCGTCTTTATGTCACACTGAACAACATTTATACGTTCACCGACTATGAAGGCTATGACCCGGAAGTTTCTGCCACCAGCAGTGCGCTGACGCCGGGCATCGACAACTCATCTTATCCGCGTTCGAAGAGCTGGGTAGTGGGTGTCAACTTAACATTTTAATTAAACCAGACACACTAATAGCAACATGAAAAATAGAGCATTACATATCATCGGAGCAGCGGCCCTGCTACTGGCCACGGCATCTTGCGAAGACTGGCTTGACATGCCGTCTGAATCGAAAGCCGACAGCTCCACTATCTTTTCCACCGTGAGTCGTGCCGAAATGGCTGTGGTCGGCGCATATGCCTCCTTGCATACGCAGGAGTTGGGTTACCAACTGCTGGAGGGCACAGACGAAAGCGTGTCGAAAGAGAGCAACTCCAAGTACAACGTATCCAACTATGACTATACAGCCACGTCGACCATGCTGAGCAGCACGTACACGACGATGTACAAAGCCATCGAGTATGCCAACGTGTGCATCAGAAACATCCCCGAAATGTCGGTCAGTGAAGGCGAACAAGCGAAGGTGAATTCGCTCCTGGGCGAGGCTCTTGCTATCCGCGCTTATGCCTACTGGAATATTGTCCGCTTCTATGGTGATGTACCTTATACCGACGTACCGACGAGCGAGCTGGAATCATTTTCTTCCTCCCGTGTCAGCCGAGACACCATCTATGACCACTGTGTGGCCGACTTGCAACGCGCCGTCAAGCTCCTTCCCTGGCGTAGCGAAGGCATGGTGAGCACACCTGAGCGTTTCACCAAGAATGCGGCTTATGGCATCTTGGCCCGTGTCGCACTCTATGCGGCCGGTTATTCTTTGCGGTGGGATTTGAGCTCTGTTCCCTACGATGCATCGACCTGCCGCATTGCCCAGCGTGACGACCAAGGCCGTGTGCGTGAGCTTCTCCAGATCGCAGCCGACGCTTGCAAGGCTGTAATCACGAAAGGTGAAAATGGTTTGTTGGACGATTACGACCAGGTGTTCCGCAACTTGGGCAATCAGACCTATGACAACGAGACAATGTTTGAATATGGCTGGTACGGAGCAAACTCGGCCGACGTCCGCACGGGATACGTGAATGGCATACCGACCAATGGAACGGACAAGAATGGACTTGGCAAAGGCGGTGCACAGATGATTGCCATGCCGACGTTCTATTTTGAGTTTGAAGAGGGCGACCAGCGCCGTGACGTGTCGGTTTGCAACTATGGTCTTCTCTTGGGTTCCTCGCCCGTCGCTTATCAGATGAATACTTATGCTGGTATGGGTGTGGGCAAATATCGCATCAACTGGAAGAAGGAGCGCGGCACGTCTGACAACCGTCGTGACATCAATTGGCCCATACTGCGCTATTCGGATGTCCTGCTGATGTATGCCGAGGCACTCAACGAACTGAATAACGGACCTACATCAGAGGCTATTGCCGCTGTGAAACAAGTGCGTATGCGTGCTTTCCGCAACGATGAGGCTAAGGCTGGCAACATCCCGACTTCCTATGAAGACTTCAGGAATTTCATTATCGAGGAGCGCAAGCTGGAACTTTCCAACGAAGGGCTGCGCAAGAGTGACCTGGCACGCTGGGGTATCCTCGTGGATTACTTGACGGCAGAGAAAGAAAAACTGGTACGATTGTGCGAGCGTGAAGGCCGTTATGCTGACGTGAAGCCTTATTGGGCCTATAAGCAGCCGGAGACTGCTCCCACATTTGAAGATCCGACCATCGCGCTCGACCACATCGAGCTGACTGAAGACGAGGTCGCTTCCTTCCTGACTGCCGAGCAACTGTCGACGTTGCATATCATGAACTCTAACACAGGGGGGTATGTTGAAGTGACATTCTATGAAGACGAAAGTGGTAAAGTCTACTATACGCAGCCGGACGATGTTGCCACGACTCCGGCTACTTATACGGTCTTGAACATGTTTGGCGTGCACACCGTGACGCAAAAGGGTAACTTAAGCGTGGAGGACGTAGAAGGTGTGTCAGACAACAATGCTTGGATTACAGGGGGGACAGGCCTCTATTATGGTTTGAAGAAAAACATGGTGGAAATCTTGCCATTCAACACGACCAATATCATCGATGTGAATCCCGGTCTGGCCAATCAGCAGCATCCGTGTTATTAATGAGATAGCAGCGTGGCAACGCAGGTATCGTTTCCACTGCCGTTGTCGTGTTCAGAAAGAAACATGCGGAGACGCAGAGCATCGTGAAGCTCTGTGTCTCCGCGTTTTTTTTGTTTGGGAGGTGCGTCTCCCTCCGCGGAAAGCGGTGTTAAGGGAGTGTGCCGGACGATATCTCAGAAGGGGAAGAGCAGGGGCAGGACGATGACCATGACGATACCCATGATGACCTGCAGCGGGAGGCCCACTTTGATGTAGTCCATGAAGGTGTATTGCCCGGCGGGCATCACCAGGGCGTTGGGCGGCGTGGAGAAGGGCGAGGCGAAACACATGCTGGCGGCCACGGTGACGGCAAACAGGTAGGGGACGGGGCTTACGCCCAGCGAGATGGCGCTGTGGAGGGCAATGGGGGCCAGGAGCACGGCGGTGGCCGTGTTGCTGATAAACATTGTCAGCAGCGAGGTGGTGAAGTAGATGCCTGCCAGGAGTGCGAGCGGGCCGTAGTCGCCCAGGCCGCTGACGAGTGCGCCGGAGATGTAGGCCGACGCGCCGGTTTTCTCTAGGGCGAGTGACATGGGGAGCATGGCGGCGATGAGCACGACGCTTTCCCAGTTGATGGTCTTGTAGGCGGCTTCGACGTTGCGGAAGCATCCTGTGAGGACCATCAGCAGGGCGGCTATCATGACGGCTGTGACGGGGGCGATGGGGATGAAGTCGAACACCATCATGGCGACCATGGCCAGCATGATGGCTGCGGCCACGGGGGCTTTGTAGTCGAGCGTGACGCGGGCTGCTTCCTGTTGCGGCTGGCCGAGCACGACCCAGTCGGCGTCTTCGCGTTCGAGGCGGGCGATGTTGTCCCACGTGCCTTGCACGAGGAGGACGTCGCCTTGGTGGATGGCTTCGCGTCCGAGGTCGTTGAGCAGGTATTCTTTCTTGCGGCGTATGCCGAGGACGTTGACGTTGAATTTGTCGCGGAAGCCTGCGTCCTTCACGTTCTGGTTGATGAGATGGGAGGTGGGCATGACGAGGATTTCGGCGATGCCGATGTCGTAGAAGTCCAGTTCGCCGGTCGGACGTCCGGCTTCTTCGGTCGCGTGTCCGTCGAGCAGGGTGAGGCGGTAGTCGTCGGCCAGGTGTTTCACTTGGTCGAAGTCGCCTTTGACGTAGAGGATGTCTTCGGGCTGGAGGGTGGTGGTCGGGTCGGCCAGTTTCTGGGTGATGGTCTTCAGGAAGCGGTGTTGCGACACGTCGCCGCGGCGCACTTCGAGGATGTCGAGCCCGTAGCGCCGGCGTATGTCCAAGTCGACGATGGTCTTGCCTTGTATGTCTCCGCCGTCGGTCACTTTCAGGCGGAAGAGGTTGCTGGCCAGGCCGTATTCTTTCACCAGTTGGGCGAGTGACTTGCCGGTGCGTTGTCCGTTGTCGCGTTTCTGCCCGCGCTTGGCGAGGAACCATTTGCTCAGGGGCAGGAGGACGGCCAGTCCGACGAGGATGCTGATGAGGCCCACGGGCAGGAAGGAGAAGAACGAGAGGGGGGCGTAGCCGGCTTCGGTGAGCGTGTTCTGGATGACGAGGTTGGGGGGCGTACCGATGAGTGTGGTCATGCCGCCCAGGCTGCTGGCGAAGGCGAGGGGCATGAGCAGGCGGCTGGCGTTCACGCCGGCATTGGCTGCCATGCTCACGACGATGGGGAGCATGAGGGCGACGGTGCCGGTGTTGCTCACGAAGGCGCCGATGGCGGCTGTCACGAGGATGATGAGGATGAAGAGGCGCAGTTCGCTCTTTCCGGCGAGTTTCAGTATGCGTGCGCTGATCATCTTGGCCAGCCCTGTCTGCACGATGGCTCCGCCCACGACGAAGAGGCCGACCATCATGATGACGACGTTGTTGGAGAATCCCGACAAGGCTTCTTCGGGTGTCAGGATGTGGGCGACGAGCAGGGCGACGAGGGCGCACAGGGCGACGACGTCGGAGCGTATCTTGCCGTTGACGAAGAACACGGCTGCGAGGATGAGGATGATGAGTGTTGTCAGCATAGGTTTTCAGGGGGATATGTGTGTGGTCGTATGGGAAAATGAAAAGGGTGTGTCCAAACGGTTTGTTCGGACACACCCTTTTGTTTCTGTCTTATGTGGTTAAGCGATGATTGCTTATTGGCGTGCGCCGAGCTGGCCGTCGAGATAGCACAGTGCGCTGTCGCCCATTTTGCGGATGCGGTCCACGATGTTTTGTGCCGTGGCTTCTTCTTCGACTTGTTCGCGGACGAAGCTCCAGAGGAAGTCTTGTGTGGCTTTGTCTTTCTCTGCGGAAGCTACGTCGACGAGGGCGTCGATGAGTTCAGACACGTGGCACTCGTGTTTGTACACGTGTTCGAAGACTTCGAGCGGGCTGCCCCATCCGGTGGGGACGACATCTACTTTGTCCACCACTGCGGTGCCGCCGCGTTTCATCAGGTAGTCGGCCATCTGGTAGGCGTGGCTGAGTTCTTCTTCCGACTGTTTTTTCATCCAGTGTGCGAATCCGTCGAATCCTTCTTTCTGGAGGTAGAAGCACATGGACATATACAGGTTGGCCGACCATAATTCGGCTGTGATTTGTTCGTTGATGGCTTTTTGTAATTTTTCGCTAATCATAATTCCTAAGTTTTTAAAGAAATGTTCTTGAATATTTGTTGTGGTTCTTAAGTTCTTGAGCTTGCAGCTCAGGAAGGATAGTGCAAAGGGTGTACCAAAGGGCGGCGGTGTGCCAACTTGTCATTTCAGCAGTCGCCAGGCGAAGCCGTCCTTCGTGTCTTTCACTTCGAATCCCAGCGCCGTGAGCTCGTCGCGTATCTTGTCGCTCGTGGCCCAGTCCTTGTTGGCTTTTGCCTTCATGCGCTGTTCGAGCAGCATGTCGACCACTTTGCTGTAAGCCTCTTCGCGGGCGTCGTCCGAGCCTTGTTCCGTCTTCATGCCCAGGAGGTCGAAGAGGAAGAGGTCGAAGACGGACTTCAGCTCTGCCAAATCGTCGGCTGTGAGGGTTGCCTTTTTGTCGTAGGCCGTGTTGATGGCTTTGCAGGCTTCGAAGAGATGGGCGATGACGATGGGTGTGTTGAAGTCGTCGTTCATGGCGTCGTAGCACTTCTGGCGCAGGCCTGTCACGTCGATGGTCGAGGTGGCTCCCGGCTGCACGTGTGACAGGTTGTCGTAGGCTTCCATGAGCCGCTGCATGCCTTTCTCGGCTGCTTGCAGGGCTTCATTGCTGAAGTCCACCGTCCCGCGGTAGTGTGCCTGGAGGATGAAGAAGCGGATGGTCATGGGGCTATAGGGCTGGCTCAGGAGTGGATGCGTGCCGTGGAAGAACTGGTCGAGGGTGATGAAGTTGCCCAGGCTCTTGCCCATCTTCGTGCCGTTGATGGTGATCATGTTGTTGTGCATCCAGTAGCGCACCATGTCGTCGCCCTGTGAGGCCACGCTTTGGGCGATTTCGCACTCGTGGTGGGGGAAGACGAGGTCCATCCCTCCGCCGTGGATGTCGAAGTGTGCGCCCAGGTATTTGCGTCCCATGGCTGTGCACTCGCAGTGCCATCCGGGGAATCCGTCGCTCCAGGGGCTGGGCCAGCGCATGATGTGTTCGGGCTGTGCTTTCTTCCAGAGGGCAAAGTCGGCCGGGTTGTGCTTTTCCTGCTGCCCGTCGAGTTCGCGGGTGGTGTTGAGCACGTCGTCGAGGTTGCGTCCCGAGAGCTTGCCGTAGCGATGGTCCTTATTGTATTTGGGCACGTCGAAGTAGACCGAGCCTTCGCTCGTGTAGGCGTAGCCGTTGTCGAGGATTTCTTTCACGAGCTCGATTTGCTCGATGATGTGTCCCGAAGCGAGGGGTTCGATGCTGGGCGGGAGCACGTTGAGTTCCTCCATGGCCTTGTGATAGCGGTTGGTGTAATACTGTGCGACTTCCATCGGTTCGAGTTGCTCCAGCCGTGCTTTCTTGGCTATCTTGTCTTCGCCTTCGTCTGCGTCGTGTTCCAGGTGGCCGACGTCGGTAATGTTGCGCACATAACGCACTTTGTAGCCCAAGTGGCGCAGGTAGCGGAAGACGAGGTCAAAGGTGATGGCCGGACGGGCGTGGCCCAGGTGGGCGTCACCGTAGACGGTGGGCCCGCAGACATACATGCCCACGTGAGGAGCATGCAGGGGAACGAACTCCTCCTTCTGGCGGGTCAGTGTATTGTAGATGTAAAGTTTCTGTTCCATAGTGATAATCCTTTGGTGTGATTGTGTGGGACAAAGATAGGGATTATTCTGCGAAAACCGGTCGATTGGCGGTGTTTCTTTTGTCATGCTTCATGCGGCCCTCCTTAGCTCAGGGAGGCGATGCCGACGATTTACTCCCGTTTCTTTGCCATAGGTGTGCCTTTTTCCCTTTATAAAAGCATGTCGTTTTCTTGCTGCTTTTATGCAGGTCTGCCCGTGCTTCAAATCATGTGGTTGGACTTGAGCCACTTCCGGCCCTGCGGGGTGAGACACCACAGCAGGAAGATGACGCATGGTATGCCGATGGCTGCGTAAACGATGTATGCTCCCATAGATTCAGTTCTCCGTTTTTTTCTTGTTCGACAATATGAGCCCCGCTATCAAGACCAAGATAGAAAACGCGACTCCCAGTCCGTAAACTGCCGCTTTGCTGTCTTGAAAGTCTTTGAAAAACGAGGCGATAACGACGCCCGTCAGTATATACTTGGATACGTCGATGAGGTATCCTCCGAGTTTTTCTTTCCACATGTTGCAAATATACGATTTTCCACCGCATTTGCAAGTGTTTGGTATAGAATAATTTTCGCTCCGGTGCTCAGAGCATCATGTTGCGCCGGATGGAGAATTTCACGATGGCCATCGCCGTGATGCTCGTCAGGGGGATGTCCTGCGGCGAGTGGTACTGGTTGTAGCTGACGAGCTTGATGCTGCCTTCCTGTTCGGAACGGTTGACGTATTTCACCGTGAGGTATTCGTCGCCGTCGAGGTCGAAGGCGACGAGGTACATCTCTCCGTATATGATGTTGTCCAGGCTGTGGATTTCCTTGTAGCCCACGATGTCGCCCGATTTGAGCAGGGGATACATGCTGTCGCCGCTCACGTAGACGGCGCCGTCGCATGAGGGCACGTTCGGGATGATGATTTGCCCCAGCACGAACTGGTGTTTGTTGGTGAAGAGCGTGCGCAGGTTGGCCGCGGCCGTCACGTCGTAGAGCGGCACGCTGCGGTCATTCAGTGCTTCCGAGGCACGGGGGGTGTGGAGGAGCTGCACTTCGCCGTCGGCCAGGTCGTTGTCCACGTGGTTGGCCCGGTGGGCCGGGGTGCCGCGTCCGGTGAGCAACCAGTTCAGGTCGACGTCGGCCAGCTTGTTGATGACCAGCGGAAAATCGATGCTGTTGCGTGACGTCCAGTTTGACACGGTGGCTTTCGACACGCCCAGGTAGTCGGCCACCTGGCGGTCTGACTTGAAGCCTTTCACTTCCTTGATGCGCCGGATGATGTCTCCGACGTTGATTACATTGTCGTCCATGTATGTTCGTTTGTTTTCGTTCTGGCTATATTTCAGGGCGGGATGACATCCCTTTGCAAAGGTATGTATTAATATTGAAAATGCAAGGTTTTCCAAGTGAATACTTCCCGCCGTCCTTCTATTCTTTCCGCACGAGGACGGAAAGGAGGGCGGGCGACCACGGAAAGGAAGGCGTCCGCGGGCGGTCTCCTTTCCGTGGACGGGCTTTGTCCGCAGGTTTGCGGGACAAAAAAAGGCCCCTGCTTCACAGCAGGAGACCTTCCGTCATAATCTTTATGGTAAATCAAATAAAAAGTTAGCTTTTGTTGGCCCGCTTGCGTTCTGTCTCGTCGAGGATGACCTTGCGCATGCGCATGCTCTTGGGGGTCACTTCGACGTATTCATCTTCTTTGATGTATTCGAGGGCTTCTTCGAGGGAGAAGATGACGGGCGGGATGATGCGTGCCTTGTCATCAGAGCCGGATGCGCGCATGTTGGTGAGCTTCTTCGACTTGGTGACATTGACGACGAGGTCGTTTTCATGCACGTGTTCGCCGACGACTTGTCCGGCGTAGACTTCCTCCTGCGGGTAGATGAAGAAGCGTCCGCGGTCTTGCAGCTTGTCGATGGCGTAGGCGAAGGCCGTACCCGTCTCCATGGCAATCATGGAACCGTTCGTGCGACGTTCGATGTCGCCTTTGTAGGGTTGGTATTCCTTGAAGCGGTGTGCCATGATGGCTTCTCCGGCCGAGGCTGTGAGCACGTTGGTGCGCAGGCCGATGATGCCGCGTGCGGGGATGTCAAATTCGATGTCGACGCGGTCGCCGATGGTCTGCATCGAGGTGAGCTCGCCCTTGCGGCGGGTGACCATGTCTATCATCTTGCTGGAGTATTCCTCCGGCACGTTGATGGTCAGTTCCTCGATGGGCTCGCAGCGTTTGCCGTCGATTTCCTTGTAGATGACCTGCGGCTGGCCGACCTGCAGCTCGTAGCCTTCGCGGCGCATGGTCTCGATGAGCACCGAGAGGTGGAGCACGCCGCGTCCGGAGACAATCCATTTGCCGTCTTCGTTGTCCGTCTTGCGCACACGCAGGGCGAGGTTCTTGTCGAGCTCGCGCATGAGGCGGTCGTGTATGTGGCGCGAGGTGACGTATTTGCCTTCCTTGCCGAAGAATGGGGAGTCGTTGATGGTGAAGAGCATGCTCATCGTCGGCTCGTCGATGGCGATGGGCGGCAGGGGTTCGGGGTTGTCGAAGTCGCAGATGGTGTCGCCGATTTCGAAGCCTTCCAGTCCGACGACGGCGCAGATGTCGCCCGAGGAGACGGCTTCCACGCGCTTGCGGCCGAGGCCTTCGAAGGTGTGGAGTTCCTTGATTTTGGATTTCACCATCGTGCCGTCACGGCGTGCCAGGGTGATGTTCATGCCTTCGGTGAGCGTGCCGCGGTGGACGCGGCCGACAGCGATGCGTCCCGTGTATGACGAGAAGTCGAGCGAGGTGATGAGCATCTGGGGCGTGCCTTCGAGCTGCCGCGGGGCGGGGATGTATTTGACGATGGCGTCGAGCAGGGGTGTGATGCTGTCAGTGGGCTTGCGCCAGTCCTCGCCCATCCAGTTGTTCTTCGCTGAGCCGTAGAGCACGGGGAAGTCGAGCTGGTCCTCTGTGGCGTTGAGCGAGAACATGAGGTCGAATACCATCTCGTAGACCTCTTCGGGGCGGCAGTTGGGTTTGTCCACCTTGTTGACCACCACGATGGGCTTCAGGCCGATTTGCAATGCCTTCTGGAGCACGAACCGAGTCTGCGGCATAGGGCCTTCGAATGCGTCGACCAGGAGGATGCAGCCGTCGGCCATGTTGAGCACGCGTTCGACCTCGCCGCCGAAGTCGGCGTGTCCCGGCGTGTCTATGATGTTGATTTTAGTTCCTTTGTAGTTGATTGATACGTTTTTTGAAAGAATCGTTATCCCGCGTTCACGTTCCAAGTCGTTGTTGTCCAGGACGAGCACGCCATTGGTCTGGTCGTTGCGAAAGAGATGTCCGGCCAGCATCATCTTGTCCACCAGCGTGGTCTTTCCGTGGTCAACGTGTGCAATGATTGCAATGTTTCTTATGTTCTGCATACTGTTACCTTAAAATTTCGGCGCAAAGTTACAAGAAAATCTTTGTAATAGCATTGCGCATTGGCAGATATTGTCTATCTTTGCGCCCGCAAATCAAACTTTTAAATAATATAAATATGTATTTAGACGCTGCAAAAAAGCAAGAGATCTTTGGACAATACGGCAAGTCTAACACTGATACTGGCTCTCCCGAGTCCCAGATAGCATTGTTCTCCTACCGTATCTCCCACTTGACGGAGCACTTGAAGAGCAACCGTAAAGATCATATGACTGAAAGAGCCTTGACTACGCTGGTAGGCAAACGCCGTGCTCTCCTGAACTACCTGAAGGAGCGCGACATCGAGCGTTACCGTGCCATCGTGAAAGCTCTTAACTTACGTAAGTAAGCCGTCGCTGACAGAGCGAACAGACAAAAATGACGCATCTCCCGCAAAGGAGGTGCGTCATTTTTTTATGGCTGTCCCCGGACGATGCTCAATGCAGGGGCACTTGTCGGTCGGGCTGAACCGACAGGACGCCTTCAGTCCGTCGCAGGCGGCGTGTCGTGCGCCGCAGGCTTTTGCCGCGGGGGACGGACAGGGCGACGCCGTGGAGCGTCTCGTAGTGGTAGACGAGCGTGGCTTCGCAGCGTTCGGCTGTGTGCAGAAGGGGTGCGGGGCCTATGGCCGGGTCATAGAAGAGGATGAGCGTGCGCGGCGTCGCCTGCCGGGCCGTTTGGCAGGACGACAGGCAGCAGGCCGTCAGTGTCGCCGCCAGGAGGAAGATGTGGACGGGTCTCATGAGTGTTTTGTGCGGTTCAGGAACTCGGTGAAACGTTCCAGTGTTTCGGCCAGGCGGGCGCGGGGACAGGCGATGTTCCAGCGCATGAAGCCTTCGCCCGCGGCCCCGTACATCGTGCCGGCGTTGAGCCAGAGACGGGATTCGTCGACAAGCCGTTCCTCCAGCTCCTCCGAAGGCAGTCCCAGCACGTGGCAGTCCATCCACACGAGGTAGGTGCCTTCGAGCTCCGTCAGGGGAAATTCGGGCAGATGCTCGCGGCAGTAGTCGCACATGAAGTCGTAGTTACCCTTCAGGTAGTCGAGCAGTTGGAGCAGCCAAGGCTCACCCTCGTCGTAAGCCGCAATGGTGGCTTCGATGCCGAAGGGGTTCACGTCGCACACCTCGTTGATGTTGATGGCGCGGTCGATGCGGCGGCGCACGTCGGCGTCGTCGGACACGATGGCGGCGATTTGCAGGCCTGCCATGTTGAACGACTTGGTGGGCGAGAGGCATGTCACCGACCCGTGGCGCATCGCCTCGCTTACCGAGGCATAGGGCGTGTAGGTGTGTCCCGGCATCACGAGCTCGCAGTGGATTTCGTCGGCGACGGCGGTCACGCCGTGGCGCAGGCAGATGTCGCCCAGGCGGGCCAGTTCGTCGCGCGTCCACACGCGGCCTGCGGGGTTGTGCGGGTTGCAGAGCAGCATGACCTTCACGCGCGGGTCGGCCGCACGGCGTTCCAGGTCGTCGAAGTCCATGCGGTAGGTTTGGTTTTCATAGATGAGGGGACTTTCCTCCACCGTGCAGCCGTTGTTGCGGATGGAGGAGAAGAAACAGTTGTACACGGGCGTCTGCACCAGCACCTTGTCGCCCGGTGCGGTGAGCGCCTTGATGACGGCCGAGAGGGCGGGCACCACGCCTGAGGTGTAGAGCATCCATTCACGGCGCATCGTCCACCCGTGGCGTCGGGCAAACCACCGGATGATGGACTCGTAGAAGGCGTCGGGCACGTGGGTGTAGCCGAAGATGCCGTGCTCGACGCGGCGCCTGAGGGCGTCGATGACGGGCTGTGCCGTGCGGAAATCCATGTCGGCCACCCAGAGGGGCAGCACGTCGGGGTCGGCAGCACTGTCCCACTTCAGGGAGTTCGTGCCGCGACGGTTGATAAGTTCGTTGAAATCGTATGTCATAGTCTCGTTGTTTTTTGCAAAACTAACCATAAAAAGTGGAAATGCCGTGTGCGTCGTCCGCCTTTTCCTGCATAGCCGTCCGGGTAGTCCTGGCAGAGGTTGAAAGGGCCGTCGGCGTCATCGTTTTTGACGAATGTGGGCCTTCGGAATAGTGTGCCTACGGCCGTGAATAGTAGCCGGGACGCCTGTTAAGGGTAAGCCCGGACGGCCTCCTTTCCGTCCGTCTGCCGAGTCCTTTCCGTCCGCGCCTACCCTTTAGGGGCGTATGGGGAGGATAAAAAAGACGCCGGGACACGAGGGTTCTTTTTCTGTTGAGATATATAGAATCCGTGTCCCGGCGTCTTTTCATGTCGTCCCGGCGTCAGGGAAAGCGAGGGTCACAAAGCCTCGATGGCTTCAGCTGTGAGTCCGGTGGCCCGTGCGATGGCTTCCGTGGCCATCCCCATTTGCTTGAGGTTGCGGGCTACTTCCAGCTTGCCTTTGGTATGCCCTTCTTTTAAGCCTTCGGCACGTCCTTCTTCTAAACCCTCGGCACGTCCTTCTTTTAAGCCTTCAGCACGTCCTTCTTTTAAGCCTTCGGCACGGCCTTCCT
>JACJJM010000029.1 GCA_016900015.1 Phocaeicola coprophilus
GCGAGTTGCCATGACACCCTGGGAGCATTCCCAAGCACTTCCGCGAGCTGCCATGACACCCTGGGAGCATTCCCAAGGGCTTCGCCGACAGAAAAAGATCTTTTTTTAACACTTAAACCGGAAGACGGGAAACGAACCGCATTCAAAAACAAGCAAGGGCTGCGGGAGCCATGTCGCTCCACGCAGCCCTTGCGGCTTCAGTATCTGCCCATCACGTTCAGGCATTGGCATTCATCTGTTCCAGCAGCTTGTTCATGTCATCCTCGCTCATTTCCTCGTCAAGCTGCTTGCTGGCATCTTCAGGCAGTTGCTCTTTCTGTGCACTGGCCAGGAAGTTCTCCATGTCGGCTTTCTTCTGCTCGTCGGTCTTATTTTGCTGAATCGTGATAATCTCCTCATAGTTCTCAGCCTGTGGCGTCACTTCCTTGATGAAGAAACACTTCTTCAGCTTATCGACAGGCATTTCCGCCGAAAGTCCCAAAGAAGCCCAATCGATGGTCTCAGCATCCACAGCCCCTTCCTTGGCCTGCTTCCACTGTCCCCACTGGTATCTACGCTGTTCTACGATGCCTTTTATTTCTTTCATCCCGATGCCTATGATGTTCGGCCCGGCCTTCACGTATTTACCAAACGAGAGGGCTTTCAGCCCGAGCTGAGGCAGGGAGAGCGTGGCCGAAGCCGTCTGGAGACCGATCTGCGTGCTGGAGAGCACGATGTTCAAGCCAGACATGACGGATTGGAACAACTGCCAGTTGGCCGTCCCGGTGGTGAAGATTTGTCCTTCCTTGTTTTCCAGATGGACGACAAGGTAGGTCTTGTCGTGTATGGTCAACGTGTCTTCCACATAGTCGAACTGGTCGATGTCCTTGCGGTAGCTCTGGATTTCGGTCCACAACGTGTCGCAAGAAAGCAGATAACCGTCCACAGTCTCGTTGCCCGACAGTTCGCCGTCCCATTTCCACTCGTAAGCCTTTTTCTCTTTCTTCTTTTTCTGCGCCTGCACGTTGCTGGGCAGAAGGATGCAAGCTCCCATCAGCGCAGCTAAAGCCACGCCAAACATGGTTTTCAGTTTCATAGATCAATTATTGTTTTAGTTAGTACACATTTATTTCTCTCCCAACACCACGTCGAGCGTCTTCGTGCTCCCGGTTATCGGCACGACTTTCTCATCGCGGTAGAAATATAGGTAGCGCACAGGGTGGTCGTGTTCGATGACAAGCCGGAAACGCCCGTCCGCATCAGTCTTCCCGATGCAGCGGTAATCATTGCGCACTTTCTTGAGCTTAGGAACGTCCATCGTAGGCATTTCATAGATATGCACGCCGGCCACACTGCCGATAAAGCCGTCAGCCAAAGTCACCTTCCCGGTAATCACCTGGTTTTTCTTGACGACGGTCTTGTTCACATTGTCCTTGAAGTGGTCGGTGACAAACTGCTCCAAGGCCTCAGCCTTCTCCTTGTAGTAGGCCCGTTCGGGAAACATCTTGGAGAGCATCACGTATGTGCCCCGCGCGCCATTGTAGTAGTGATACGCGCTGTCATGCTCCACACCCACCCGCTCGGCGTTGGCTTCGGCCCACGAGGCGAGATAGTCCATGCGCCGCGCTTTCTTCATCTGCACCTGTTTCCCGCGGATGGACTCTTTCTGGTCAAGCGGGCAGTCGACTTTGTCCATCGCCTCCTGATACATGTTGGCAGCAGCTTCAAAGTCATACTTGGCAGCCAAGGCATCGGCTTGGGCCAGCGTCTCGGCAAATGTCAGGTCCTTCTGCACGGTCTCTATCTTTGTCACTTGGCGCAGGATGCGGAACTGGTAGCTACGCTTATTCTCCAAGCGATTGCCATCGGCCAGCGTGAATGAAAGCGACTCGCCATTTTCTGTCCGGGCAGTCAAACGAGGATTCTGGAAAGCCTCAGTCAAAGCCTCCGGGGAAGCCGTGTTGAAATCAACCACGACAGCATCGCCCTCCAGACGCGCGGACGTGACGTAAGACGGCAAGGACGTCGCCACTTTTCCAGCCTCGAAAAGCGTCTCTCCATTAAAACCAATGGTCAACTCATCAAGGATGTCAGACAGGAAGCGCAAACGCGCGGCATTGGAAGCCGCATAGACCGACATGCCTTCATCCAAGCAAATCAGTTCGACAGGTATCTCGAACCGCCCGGTGTACGACTTGCCCATCTTCAGGGCCAGCTTGCAATCTTTCGAGCCGTAAGCATTGGAGATGGTCAGCGTCTCGACATGCGTGCCGCCCATGTCCAAATCCGGATGGAGCGAGAAGGTAAGCACATAGTGGTACTCACTGCCCACTTTGCGGCGTTCGCCTGTGACATACTCCGTCTTGCCTCCCATCAGGTCGCCGTACAAGTTACCCTCCAGCACAAGGTCTACGTTAGGACTCACTATCGTAAGCACAGCCTTGTCCGCAGGGACGGAAGAACCGGAAGTCTCCACCGGAGCTTCAAACTTCACGATGCTTTCTTGCGCCCAAAGCGTGGCCACACCAATAAGCAAGCATATAACAAGTAACAGATTCCGTTTCAACATACGCACTTAGGGTTATAAGTCCAACTTAAAGTCACCGATACTCGGTATTTTCTCCACAGGCACTTCCTGCGTCTTCGCCTTGTCGTAATACTTAGGCGTCCATGCCCGCACATGTATCATCACATTGTCCTTGTCACGGAAGTCCCAAAGCATGAACACATAGCCGTCATCGCTATACCCGCTGCTGTTGGAATAGAGCTGATGAACGGTCACTCCGTAAAAATCCGTCAATGTGGGATGCTTCACCACCTTGATCTCGTCGAACTTCACACGGATGTATGAATTGGAGGCAAAACTCTGCTTCAGGGATGCCAAGTATTCCTGCTTGGTCTTGCTATGGAAGACGACATCATGATCAAGCGTAATGGACTTGCCGTCGGTCTTTTTCGATTTAATGACCGTGCCGGTGATAATGAGCGCGTCGTCACTGAAGATTTGATTCATGAAAGCCAAATCCTTCTCTTCATAAGCCGTGCGGAAATGCTCCACGTAACTCAAAATTTCCTCGCGACGGCGCACGTCGGTCACGTCCGTTCCACGCGAGACGACGGAAAGGTAACTTGTCGTTGCCAGCGAGACATTGAAGCGGGTGATTTGCCCCGATGCACTGAAGTTGGCTACACCTTCCTGAAACTCATCATCTTGGGACGTGGAACCGTCGGTAGGCTTCATCATCAAAGGTATCTGACGTATCTGGTATCCGTTTAGCCCCTTCAACAAACAGTTTTGTACGACTTCAGCATCGTCACAATAAAAACGCACGTTTTCCCACATGGCCGCCAAGCCGTCACGGGCGGCGTCGGTCATATTGAGCGAAACAAGGTTCAATGCTCTCTTTTCCAGATAGGCTTGGTTGATTTCCGTCAGCAAGTCGCTCAGTGAACGTTCAATAGCCGTTTTAGCCGGGCCATCCACACCTTCGCGGATAGTCAATCGGACGGAAGTATCAACTTGGGCTTTTATGCCCAGCATGCCAAACCACCCAAGCAACACTATCAATACAATCTTTCTCATAATCATGTTTGTTTTTATCATTTCAATGTAAACCAATAAGCCGCGCAACCATCAAAATCGTTCAACGTCATGCGTTGCTGCGTCTTCACATGGGTCAGTACGTCTCCTTCCTTTTTCACCACAGCACGGATATTCCCCTGGCGGTCATAAAACAACAAGTAAGCCCCCGGCACATCCATGCCGACTTTGTATTCCCCGTAAGTAATGATTCCTTGTGTTTTCAAATCGGCAAACACGCCTTTCATGTCAGCCATCGTGGCCGTGTCAGCAATACGCTCCAAAGCACCTTTCCCGTCGGAAGGTTGTGCCGTGCTCGGCACAGATTCCACCTGGCTTTCCGCAGGGTTAAGCGGTTCTGAAATCTCAGCGAGCGGGCGCAAATCAGCTCCTTGCTCATTCTCATTGAGCACGATTTGTCCCTCTCCTTTGATAAGCACGATGTCTTTCTTCTTCACATAGACGAAAGCACGCACCTGCGTACCACGTTTCATGTCCAGCATCTCCTTGCAGGAATTGATGTCTTGCAACACCACTTGCTGCACCTCGTCGCTATGACGTTTCGACTGTATCCAGTTGTTTATCTCCATCACAAGCAACTGATTGGCCACATCCATCGCTTCGGCCTCAGTCGGCATGGTGGCTTCAGCCGAAATATACGCTTGCGACTTCTTTATTTTGTTTATTTGCTTTTTGATTTCTGCCCGGTCGGCTTGCGCGAAAAGCGACAAGGAAAAGCACGACAAAAACAGGTAATACAATAACTTTTTCATCACTTCACTTATTTGTAGTAATTATTCTTCATATTCTTGGAAAAGCGTCGCGATGTTGTGCGTGGGAATGAACACATTCACATCGCCTTGGACGATGGCTCCTTTATCACTAAACACAGCGTATGGCACTTCGACGCTCATCACATGGTCGTAGCACAACACATCATTCACGACAAAGACACTAGCCTTGAGCGATTCCGACTCCATGGATTCCACGCCCCAATAGAGCGTACAGCCTTGGTCACGACAGTAGGCAACCCAATCCCGCATCAGCATAGTCAGTTCATGCTTCTTAAAGCCATACTGACGAACGACCAGATGCAGCTTTATATCCCCGGGCGTGTCTTCGCAAAGCAACAGATTGCCAATGCTCTCAGTCAAGTGGTCGGCAGAAAACACAGGAACAAAAGTCCCGCTTCCAGCCCTTTCCTCCCAATACGTGTCGGAACGAATATTCTCCAGATGATATGCATCGCCTTTAAGCACATAGAAACTTTTTTGCTTCAAAGCTGTCAAAGCTCCTTTGTCAAAACGTTCGGACACAGACTTGACATAACGGAATCGGCGCAAACTGTCGAGAAACTCGCGCTCCAACACACGGAGCGACTTGCCTGTGAGCAACTGGCACGACGAAGGAAACTTCACTTCCAGGATGGGAAAATCGCGGCTACGTATGTTCACACCATACATGCCTTTGGAGCTCAGGAAAGCGATGGTGGTGTGTTCGTCGACCAGATGCAGGCGGTCGAACCCGCCTTGCACCACCTCCACTCCGTCATGCTCCATGCGTCGCACCAACTCCTTGCCGCGAAGTGCCTTCAGCGTATCTGCGTAGTTTGTCAGAAAGTCATAGACAACATCGACATAGGACTTGTCCTTGGCCAACTGTTCCACTTGCTGCACCAGTTGCGGACTGCGCAAACCTGTCCCATCCTGCCCTGCTCCCCGCAAAGGGAGAAGGACAAGAATGAAAACAGCCAAGTTTTTCCAGACCGACGTACACATGACTATCTGCCGCTTTCTTATTCACCGCCACCAATCGTCAGCGGCTCACGGTTGCCGTCTTTTTTAAACCACGTACCATTAATCAGGTGTCCGTCCTCGAAGTTACCGCTGACACGATCACCGGGCTGTGCCACACGGCCATGCACGTCGCGCGCTTCTATCTGGTGCGCTTGCTTGTAGACGATGGTGCCGTTCGGGTCATGTGGCTTGCCGTCTTTCAATCGTCCGGTGTAAGTGCCATAACCCAAGTCGACGACCATACGCGGATTAGGGTCTTCCTGCACATCGCCGTCCCCTGCAGGACGGGCTTCAGCAGGCGTAAGCGTATCTTCCGGCTCTTGCCGTGCTTGCTGGCCGGAATCCACCGCCAAGGAATCGATGCCCGGTTTCTGGGGGGCTACTTGAATCGTGTCACCCCCTCCTGTGCCTCCGCCCGGCGGAACAGGAGCATTTCCTCTGCCACGCAGAAAGAACAAGACAAGCCCGACAACTACTATAACCGTGCCTGCGATGATGGCAATCTTCTTCCAGTCTATCCCCTTCACCTCCACAATCATGTCTTTCTTGCACACAGGGCAAATAAGTTTTTCCCCAAGAGGTATTTCAAAAACGGTTTTCTTTTTGGCGTTCTCGCACCCGCCAAAGTTCACACATTTGTATTTCTTTGTTAAAGCCATAATCTTTATTGTTTTTTTATTGGTTATACTTCCGGTTTATACTCTTGGAGCTTCTTGATAGCAGCTTCCGTCCAACGCACAAAGTCTGTGTAGCGAGCACGGGCCGGAGCTTCATTCTTAATGATTGCCCCCATACATGCCATGACTTTATCGTTGATTTCCTTCTTCAGTTTGGCCACTTGGTTTGCCACAGCAGCGTCAATACCTTGGAACAGTTCTCCCATAACCTGATTGTACAGCTTAAGCACAGCAACGCGCTTGTCATGCACCAGCTGGTCGTCATAGGGTATGTCCGTAAACAGCTTGTGTCCCCAGGAGACTATCGAAAGATTGCCAAAGAAATCTTTTGAAGCTAAACCGTATTCTTCCGTCTTGTCTGCATCAAACAGAATCTTATCCAACCCGTGAAGCAAAATCAAGTAAGGAACAAACAGTTCGCGTTCCTCAGCCGGCGTCATAGGCGGCACGGCAAAGATGTCGCGATAGTCGCCGTCACGTCCCTCACCCAACAAGACAATCTTGTTTTTCGGGTCAAGCGCAACCAAACGGTTGTATTCGGCTTTCAGACTCTTCACCGACGAGATGGCACGCATCGGGTAACCGTTGACCATAGAGATGATGGATATTTCGTTGGACGACGTACCTTCCATGCTCACATTGACCGACGCGCCCGTTCCGCCCGGAATGGAACTCTCCAACTTGGACTTCAGTTCGTTGGCAAATTCTATCAAGCCGGGATCTTCCGCTTTCGGAAGACTGACAAGCAAACGTTTCATCAAAATGTTCTGCCCCACTACCGGCGGGACGGTGTTGGCATTGTGCTGTTGGATTTGAGTCATGTCCAGCTCAGTGAAGATGCCGCTGGCCACCACCAGTTGTCTGGCAAACTGCGCCAAAGCCTCTTCTCTGTGTCCATACTTCTGCTGCAAGCGTTCCAATATGGGCACACCCAACACTTTGTCTTTGCTTTCCACACACAACATGTTGTGATAAGACATGACTTTGCTGAATATATTGCTCAACAACAAGCGCGAGAGCAACTGGTAGTTGAAACGGTTGACATTCGTGAAACGCTCTTCGCACTGCAAGGCTTCAATAATCGACGAACGCAGGCTTTCGTTGATGCTCGTCATCTTGTCCTGGTCGACGCGCAATTTCTGTTCCAAGGCCGAAAGCTTCGTGCGGCTATAGAACTCGATGATGGGAAGTGTCATGTTTTCCATGCCGTCGCGTTCGCCTTCCGCATTGCTCCCGACATACATGTCACTCAGGCTCACCATGCGCTCCTTGGAGAATTGTATCAGCGTATCCACCTGTTGCTCAAAGGCTGTCACACGTTCCGTCAGGTCCGACAGCTTGTGTACCAACTCGTTGGCCAATGGTTGCGCGAAGAGCCGGATAGCTGCCACTTCCGTCTTGCGGACATAAAGCTGTTTGCACATCTGCATCACACGCTCGTAGCGGTTCTTGAAGATGAAGGGACGTTTCAATGCACCTGCATTGAGATATTCAGCAATGGCATCGTCAATGTATTTTTGCCGCTCCCGGCACTCTCTTTCCAGGGTGGGAACTTCAGTCTCCACGTAGTCCGTCGCACGTTTGCGGGTTTCGGAAGTCAACAATTCGAGCACTTGGACGATTTGATTCAACGCCAACTTCCCATCTTTCCACGCCTTGAAAAGTTCAACCTCCACCTGCGCCGTTATCGTGCGTGAATAAGATTCGACAATGGAACGCGCCCGCTCACTATAAAACTTCTCCACTCCTTTGTCACGAAAACCCTGCTCGTAGCCGCTGCGACAAAGTTCCACCAGTTTGTTAAACGAATGGTCAGCTCCTTTGGCCACCTCGCCCCAAGCATCAATGCAAGGTTCCCAATACTGGGAAAACTCGCCTTCGAGCCAACCGTCCGTGCGGTCGCTGTCGAGCACATATTTCTTCAGACGCAAGTGGTCTTCCGAAAGCAGCCAACCGGCCAGCCGGCCCTCCTTGTTTATGTAGGAAAGCGGAGCAAAAGATGCATTTGGCTCGTCACGATAACCGGAGGCATTGCTCCAGTTGTTGTATTTCATCTGGAAAAGTGAACACAGGCCCAACGTGTAGACGATGTGCTCCTGCATGGCCGTCTCAGGCACAATCACCCGCTTGATGCCAAACGAACCGATGGCACGTGTACGTACAGGCAGCGGAGAGCCGAGTTCGGGATCAGCCGTTTCATCATATTCGTCCCTGAAGTTGGTGATGTTTTCAAAAGAATAGAACCGTTCAAACTGTTGCTGTTGGTCGTTGCGCGGCAAGAACACTTTGGCATACACAAAGTCAGCCACCAGACGAGCCAAATCGGTCGGTTCAGTCACGGTGTGGCCATAGTCATTCTTATTACTGTAGAGAATAAGACCTCCTGCCACTTTCAGTTCGGCAGGGATGCGGCCTACATGCAGGTTGTCCGGTGTCGGGGCCTCATAGCTCAGATAGAGACGGGCGAAGTCCACGTCAGACGACACATCGTAGCAAGGCTTGGCCGTACGGTTTCCCCATTCGGCATTATAGTGTGACGTGAAAAGGTTGTTCAATTCCAACAATGCCCCGTAGCCGTTTGCCTTATAACGTCCGGTATTCCAGGTGGGAGGAGGCGTGTTTTCGGGCAGCTGACAGAAGACAGTGAGATGATACTGCTTGTCTTCCTCATAGTTGTGCTCGAAAAGCCACTTGCGTGTCTGGGCAATGGCGTCTATGACAGAACCGGAACCCGTGCCGCCGGCCAAACCGGCAAACAAGTGGATATTGAGCATTCCTCCCACTTCTTTCTCATTCACTTCTTGCACGGAACTTGCCAGTTTGAACAAGAAAGCATCGATGTTCGAAGCGAACAGGATGCGTCCCGCACGGCGTTTCTGGTCGGCCGCCGCGCCTACGGGACAAACAGCAGTCTGTGTCTCGGCCACATTGCCCAACAACCCCAACAGTTTCTTGTGTCCCTGCGGATTGCTGAAAATGGCATCCACATTGCTGTGCGTCTTGATGTCCACAAATTCATTCGGCTGGAAACAACAGTTCCCGTGTATCGTCTCATAGCTGACATCGTTGGGATTCAGCATGGCGTTGTCCGTATCCACATAAATAAAACTGATGGGCAAGCGGGCACGTTGCTGCTTGTCAAACTCGGTCCATAATCTCTGACGGAAGGCTTTCAGGATTTTACCACCCGTACCTCCTAATCCGATTAGAATATCTGCCATAATTATAAAGGTATATTTGTTAGTTCCAGTTTATGCCCACGTAAGACGGAGGCAACTTCTTCCTCATGGTCCTCGCCAGCAACAAGGCAAAGACCACCGCAGTCAGCAACATGTAGCCCACGCGCCACGCGATATAGCCATTAAGCTCGTAGTGAACGTAGTCCACTACATAATCCACCCATGAAGAGGCATCTTGCCCGGGCGAGATTTCATCAACAGGTATATCGCTGATATAATCGGCCAAGAAGGGATATTGCTGCGAAAGCTGGTCTTTGACACCGACAGCCGTGGCATCCAAAGCCGACAACTGGGCGAGACTGCCTTCCATGGATTGACGTATATCGTCGACATAACCTTTCATGTAGACAGCTCCCATGAGACGCACGGTCTGCCACATCAGGAAGAAAAAGCAAATGAAATAGACCAAAGTAGAAAGGAGGGTGTAACGCCTGCGAGAAGACAGGTTCACTATGCCGACGTGCATAAGAAACATCAACAAAATAGCAATCAACGTGCCCCAAAACAGACAGGCGAGCAGATGTCCGGCTAATGTCAGCATATAATTTAACGATGTGTTTTTACAATATGGTTATTAAAAGACTGTATGCATGCTACCTCCTTTATAAAAGCTTATACATACTTAAATGCAAAAGTATAACACTTTTTAATTTTACCCCTCCTTGTTAACAAAAATAACATTTATATAAGCTAATATATACTAACAAGAAGCCTTTATCCTGTCATTTATTGAATTTAACAACAAGCCACCAGACCGAGTACGAAATCACAAACCCCCATCTGCTGAAAAAAGGCTTTTCCTCCTTCTGCCGACGGCCGACAAGCTATTACCCCCATTCGGTCATCAGCACATAGGATTCAAACTCTTTGGCCGCTATTCGACTTCGGCCGGCATCTTTTCCCGCCCTTTTCCTTGACATAGCTCGCTATGCTTTCGAAAAAGGACTGAAAAACCGGCTCGCTCCCAATCAAAAATCACCTCAAAGGCTGATGTCGATTGGGGATTAAGGGCGTCCGACCTGGCCTTCCTTTCGGCTCTTGCTTCCCTTCCTTTCCGTCCTCGGCTACCCTCCTTTCCGCTCAAACGCAGATTTTATGGTACGAAAAGCGGGCATTGTGTTCCTGCCATCGGCACAAAAAGACGACGTGCCGGAACGGAGTGATATGCTCCGTCCCGACACGTTTGCCTATATGCTCACTGGTTTATCCGCTCAGTCACTGATGACCTGCACCAGGATGTCGTCCAGGAAAATGCGGTTCTTGCCTTGACCGATGCCTGTCATGTTGTACGACTTGCCGCCCATGAACTTGATTTGAGTCTCACTCGTCGCACCACGGATGATGAATGTGCGCTCGGCCAGTTCCGGTGCCCAGACATCATAGTCCGGACCATACTCCATGTTCGACGAGTTGGGGTAGTTGCTGATAATATAAGGCTCGTCAGCCCCTTCCAGCGTCCCGGCACCCAGGACGGAAACATAAAGCTCGTTGTCATCCTTCGCTCCGCCTTTCGACACATAGGCACAGGCCTTGAAGGTCACTTGCACGTCGGCCGTCCCGCTGATGGTCGAGAGCTTGGGCGAAATCAAATCGCCGGCATAGTTCGTCTTGCCCAGCTTCACGAAACCCTGACGCGCATAGAGGCAAGGATTGCCGCTTGCATCGGCGGGCGAGGAAGTCCAGCCGCGCCCACGCTCATCTGCCGTCCAGCTGTCGTAACGAGTCTCACCGGTTGTCTCCCACGTCGTAGCCGATCCGTAGGCCAGCCAGTTGAAATCTTCCTGGAGGATGACACCGTTGGAAGCTTGCACGACAGTGATGTCCACATTGGCCGAAGGCTCTGCCTCAGAGACACAGTGCACAATGCCCGTGCGCTCAGCCCCCAGATTCTCCGTCACCGTGAAGCTCAACACACCGTCTTCGTCGATGCCGTTGTAGCTCAGCCATTCGGCAGCAGCCTCATCAACCACGCATGTCCACTCCACATTGGCAGATGACGTCAGTGTGAAGTCACCGGCACCCGCAGCCACGCTGACCGTGCCTGACCCGTCGCCCACCTGGATGGTGGGGACAGCAGCAGCCTGGTCGACGGTCAGCAAGACGGGATATTCCTCACCGTCGACCACCAGGGCCAACTCCGTCCGGCGTGTTTCAAACGTGGGGTTCTCATCCACATAGAGCGTGAAGATGCCGTCAGCTTCCCCTTCGTCGGGAAACGGGCGTACCCAATCGGCATCACTGTCTTTTTTCACCACCTGCCAGGGGCGGTTAGAACGTACCGTAATCCGGTATTCAGCTTCGTCGGCTGTCGGGGAAAAAGTCGTCTGATACTCATCCTCCAGCTCCAAATAGGAATCGACCGTCTTTTCGTCTTCGCAAGACGTGCAGAGGAACGAACCGCACAGCAATCCGACACAGAGTGCCGTCGTCGTATAGAATGTTTTGATATGTCTTTTCATCTTTTTCTGTTTTACAGAGTTCTACAATCAGTTGTTTGCTATGGCCTGACGACTCCACCACACGGGTGTCTTCATGTCATTGGCCCCTCCCATGCGGTCGAGCGCGACCTGGACATTTTCGGCATTCGTGGCCACACTGTTCACCGGATAAGCAAAGCGAGTCGGGAGGACGTGGTCATTGATCGTTCCCTCGCCGATGGTCAACTCAGGATAACCCGTACGGCGGTATTCGTGGTAGGCTTCCATGCCAATCCAGAAGAGTGCCAGGTATTTCTGGTCGCCGATGAGCTGCTGCTTGTTGTCATGCCCGTCCCAAGAAGCCAAATCCGACTCCAGGAATTCCTGCACATCGTCAGCCGAGATGTCGGCAGGCTCATCACCTTCAGCCAACTCCACAAATTCGGCAAACTCATTCCATTTCTCGCAAGAAGCGGTGACAGCCTGCTCGTAATAGGTCCGGGCTGCACTCTCTCCACCGTCAATCCATCCCTTCAGCGCAGCTTCGGCCAAGATAAACTGCAATTCGTCATAACATAGGAAGAACGAAGGGTTGGTGCTGCGTCCCAGCACGGCGAAGTTCAGATAAGCAGCTCCGCTGTTGGCTTCGCTCTGCTGCGCGTTCGTGCAGCCGCCGATTGTTCCTTTCCAGCGGCTTCCGGCCTTTTGGGCCATGATGCGCAGGCGGGGGTCTTCGTAGAGCTGCACGTCATTCTGCGTGATGACCGTCATGTCAATCACCTGCCGGGTAATCTTGTACATCGAGCGTGTGAAGTCATTGGCATTCATGCCGTCATAATAGCCTACATAGGGCTCTACACCGCTGTAATCGACGCGGGCATTGTCGGCATTGGACTCAAACATGGGATATTTGGCCACATCGCCCAGCAGTGTCCGCATCCGCGAGGGGACATTCATCTCCGAACGGCCGCCCACGCGGCAGAGCAAGCGCATGTAGAGCGTATTGTTGAACTTGCGCCAAGCCTGCATGTCGCCTCCATAAAGCCCGTCAAGCTCAGCGTCCAGCAGGGTAGGGTTGGTGGCATAGATGTCATTGGCCGTCTCCAGATCGGCAAACATCTGTTCATAGACTTCTTGCTGCGAGTCATACTTCGGCTTGCGCGTGCCTCCCTCCTCGCGTCCTTGGAAAGCCTCCGCGTATGGGATGTCGCCGAACATGTCCGTCAGATTGGACATGAACAGCACTTTCAGCGTCAGAGCCATCGCCTTGATGGCTTCGTCACCCTTGGCTTCAGCCAAGTCATACATGTGCATCGTGTTGTTGGCATAGCCGGCATAGAAGTTCCACAAACCTTTGAAGTCCTGGTCGCCGATGAAGTAGCGATGTTCCTGGCGCACATTGCTCGACGTACAGGCAGTGTATTGAATCAGTTCGCCGTTCCAATAGCGCGTATAGCGTTGCCATTCGCGGGAAGCGTCATAGATAAGCGGTTCAAGCATGCGGCTGGGTTCGATGTCACCGACCGTCATGCGGTTGGGGTTTGTATTGTATTCTTCAAAGTTGTTCGTACATGAAGAGGCAGTCACCAATGCTCCGGCAAACAAGCATCCTGCCATCAGGTTTTGAAATGTTTTCATATATGCTTCAAGAAAGTGATTAGAATGAAAGTTTTAAGTTCACACCATACGAACGTGTCATCGGGAAGGCCACGGTCTCTATACCTTTATATATATCCGTGCCGTTCATCATGCCCACTTCCGGGTCGTAGGCCGGGAAGCTGGTGATGCAGAACAAGTTTGTCGCCCACACGCCCAAAGAGGCATTCTGCACGAACTTCACTTTCTGCTGCAACCAGTTTTTAGGCACCGTGTAGTTCAGGCGCACCTCTTTCAGCTTCAGGAAGTCTGTGCTGAACGTGTTGGCCTCCGTGTTGTCACGCACCCAGATGTACTTGTTATAGTAGTCCTGAATGTCCTGCGTGATGGTGGTGTTCTTCTTGTAAGTCATCGTCCCGTCTTCGTTTTGGATGGCATTTACGCCCTCATGTACCAAGCCGTCATAACGTCCCGGCAACGAGTTTTTCAACTTGCCCTGATAGCCCAACGAGAAGTTTGTCACAGAGAATGCATGTCCTCCCATCTGCGCCGTGAAGGTGGCCGTCAGCGTGAAGTCCTTGTAACGGAAAGTCTGGGTCATGCCGCCACGCCAGTCAGGGTTGACCTTTCCGATGCGGGTCGTCGGATTGTCGTCAAGCATCGGATAGCCGGTCGTAGCGTCCACCAGATGCATGCCTGAACAGTCGACCTTATTGCCATTCTCGTCCAGATAGTACGAACCTTCAGGAGCACGCTTGAAGCCCTTACCATAGATGATGTGCATTTCCTCACCGACATAAGAATAGACGAACGTGCGGCTGCCGATTGTCGTACCCATGCTGGTCTGAAGCGGCGTTTCGGGGTCCCAACCGTCTTGCAGGCTGACAAGTTTATTCCAGTTGCGTGACCAGTTGAAGTTCATGGACCAGGTGAAGTCCTTCGTACGTACAGGCACGACGCCCAGCGACACTTCGATGCCCTTGTTCTGTATTTCGCCGGCATTGATTTTCATGCTCGTCGCTCCCACAATCTGGTCGAGCGTCGCATTCACAATCTGGTCTGTCGTACTGGATTTATAGAGTGCCAAGTCCAAAGTCAGGCGTTTCTTAAACATACTCATTTCCAAACCAGTCTCCCAGCTTTCCACATTCTCGGGCTTGATGTTCGGGTCAGGAATAGAACTCGGCAGACGATAGCCACCGGAATAGTCTGTCGTCGAATAATATTGGTCAAGTGAATAGGGACTTGTATCATTACCGACATTGGCCCATGACAAGCGCACTTTCAAGAAGTCAATGACCGGGGCTTTGTCACGGAAATCAAACCACTCGCTCAAGAGAACACTACCCGAAACAGACGGATAGAAATAGGAACAGTTGTTGCGGGGCAACGTACTGGACCAGTCATTACGTCCTGTGATGTCAAGGAAGAAGATGTTGTCCCAGCTCAACGAAGCAAATCCGTACAAGCTGTTGATGGCTTTCTCCGAACGGTAGGTGTAGATGTCCGGGCGGGAGCTGGAGGGAACGTTTGCCAGATTGTAAACACCTTCCACATCGAGCTCGTCGAGTGTGATGCGGTTATTGTATGCCTTGCGGTACATCTGGTTGCCACCGAAAGCGACAGAAAATCCCAAACGCTCGTCAAACCAGCTGTTGTTCGTGTAACGCAGGAGGAAATCGATGTTTGACTCATAGTTGCGCAGGCTCTGTTCGCGGTAGAAACCGTCCACGCGCTCCGAATACTTCGGACGCTGCTGTGTGCGGAACTCATCCACATAGTCCACACCTCCACGCAACGTCAACTGAAGTCCGGGAAGCAACTTCGCAGTCAGACTGAGATTGCCGAAGAAACGATTCTTGTCCAGTCCGTTCAGTCCTTCATACAGTGTACGATAGGGATTGAATGACGTAGCCAACGGATAGACCAGTGAAGAACCTCCAGAACCACTCGTGTTCTCATAGTTCTCACGAGTATAGCGGCCCTGGAAATACTCATCACGCCAGAGGCTCATGCTGTTGTTCGTATACCCCCAGATGAGCTGGTACATCACCGAACTGGAACCATAGCCGGCCACAGGGATATTGTCACTGCTCTTGTTGTAATAGTTAGCCTTGGCATTCAAGGTCAGATACTTATTCAGTTCCGAAGTGACTGACAAGGAGAAACTCTGCTGGTCATATCCTGTGTTGGGCAGAATCCAATCGTTTCTACGGTCGGTGATGGAGAGACGTGCACTCGTACCCTTTCCATTGCTACCTTCGATGGACACGGAGTTGTCAAACGTCAAACCGGTCTCAAACAATCCCGTGTACCAGTCGTCCTGATAGACCCACGGTGTCTTGGCCAGCTCACCCGTCTCCCAATTCTTACCATTATACTGATAGCGGAGTTTCGAAGCGTCATATTTCTCACCGAAAGCATAGCGGGAGATATGTTGTCTGACGGGCACGCCGTCGGGAGCCTGGTCGGCCGTAAGCGTCCACAAGCAATATGGTTCAAGGCCCATGTCTGCTCCCGAACCGTATTCAGTCTGGAACTCGGGCCAATAGCCGGCCTTCTCCCACACGACGGAGGAGTTGAATGTCACACCGATGCCTTTCTCCGTGCGTCCTTTCTTGGTGGTGATGACGATGGCACCATTAGCCGCACGCGAACCGTACAATGCCGTGGCTGCAGGGCCTTTGAGGACAGACACAGACTCGATGTCGTCAGGATTGATGTCGCTGGCACCGTTACCAAAGTCGACCGGAGCATCTGCGTTGCTATATGTCGAGCCGCTGCCCGACTCCGACGTACCGGAATAGACCGGTATACCGTCGATGACGAACAAGGCTTCATTGCTTCCGTAATTCAAGGATTGGTCGCCACGCAGCGTGACACGCAACGAGCCGATAGGCCCTGAACCAGCACCGGCCATCGTCAGACCGGCCACTTTGCCATCGAGCGCATTCAGCCAGTTGCCCGAAAGGTTGCTGGTCACCTCGTCCTCACTCAGTTTGGACACGGCATAACCCAGCGACTTCTGCTCACGAGTGATGCCCAAGGCTGTAACCACAGTCTCCTTCAGCATGTGAGTGGCTTCCTTCATGACTACCCGGAACACTGACTGGCGGCCTACTTCAATCTCCTGGAGCTCATAGCCCATGTAGGTCACCACGAGATGGGCCTCAGGGGCATCGCTTATATTAAGGTGGAACTTGCCGTCAATGTCCGACACAGTGCCCTGAGACGTACCTTTCACCTTAATCATCGCTCCAATCAAAGGAGTCTTTCCGTCTGGTTCATAAATCGTTCCGGTCAAAGCTCGCTGTTCCTGTGCAGACAGGTGCAGGGCCAGCATCGCTCCTGCGAAAAGCAACGAGGCTTTACGCATCTTGTTACTGATAGTTGTCATCTTGTGATTCTATTTTTTGGAAAAATAAGTAGCTAGGATTTTATTTCATGTCGCAGCTCAACGCCTTCGGACGCTGCATAGTCTCGGTATAGACACGGCCAAAACGGTCGGTCACACGGATTTCAAGCGGAGTGTCAGGAGCTGAAGCCGTGACTTCAAACATGTGGCCTGTATTGTCACTCACGAAAGAGGACGTCGGAGAAGAACCCGCATTGAGACGGAGTGCCTCATAGGAGATGATATGCAACGGGTCTTTCACCCACACGCGACGCACTTCCAGCGGACGGCCGTCTTCCGTAACCTCCACCTTCCAGGCACTGTCATATCCCCACACATTGATAAGCACCTTGTTGTCGCTGCGCTTCGTGGCATACGTACCGGCATACTCGGAGAGAGCCTCGTCCGTCGAATTGGGAGCATACTTCTCAGCCGTGATATAAGTTTCGTTGAGGTCATACGTGCGGAACTGATAGTCACGGTCACACCCCGTGCCTTTATAGTACCACTCCATGTCGCGTCCGTCGATGCTCCACACGGCATAGCCTCCGGGGCTGCCATCCTTACAGATGTGATTGCCGGCATAACCAGTGTTGCCCGTCCACCACCATGTGGCACACACGGCAGCCGTGTTGTGTTCCATGAGTGTCTCGTCTTCCACCGTGAAATTGATGTGCGTATGGCCCGTAAGCACTTGTACATCGGAGAACTCCGAGAGAATAGACTTCAGTTCGGCTCCATTGTCCAGCGTGACCATAGCTATCTCGTCATTACCCGAAAAGATGGGATTCTGATGGAGGTTGATGTGCATACACACGACGATGGGCGTCGACTTGTCCGTGACGTAAGCCAAGTCCTTCTTCAGCCACTCTATCTGCGCGGGCACGATATAACCATTGTAATCACGGTCTCCGACCGTACCCTCGGAAGCACCGGTATTGATATAACGGATATTATCGAGCACGACATAATGGACATCGCCCAGATTAAACGAGTAATAAGTCGGGCAAACGTCGTCCTTGAACGGCTGTTCGGCACGCCAATCGTCAGCTACGTAGGGGTCATTGTCATGGTTGCCCGGAAGATTGAACACAGGACATTCCACCTTGTATATCTCCTGCATAGCTTCGGGCAGAGCGAAACTGCGGCTATACCAATACAAATCCCAGCTCAGGTCACCCAGCGTCACGCCGTAGACACGGGCACCATCAAGCGACTCGGCTGCTATCTGGCTGTTCACGTCGTTCAGGAAATCATCATACTGCACGAGGTCGTTCGTACGGTCGGCCAAGTGGAAGTCTGCCATGACGAAGAGCTTATGACGGGTGTTGTCGACAGCGTGAAGCACGAAGTCCTGCTGTTCGCTCATCGTAGCAGATGCTGTCAGACGACGGAAAAACTGCGGTTGGTTACCCGTTGCGATGTCGGCCTCATAGCCACCCGGCACGGAAATGAACACATAGCCGTTCGCTTTCTCCGAAGGAAGATAGTAAATGCCGTCATCATCGGTCTGGGTCACTTCAAAGCCGTCGGACACCACGACACCGGCCACTCCACGACCTTCACACGTGACACGTCCCTTGACGGTCATGCCTTCCTTGTCAGGCACGACCACTTGGGCATACTCCACACGTATGTCGGTCTGCCCCAGAGGCAATGACTGAGCACCGCGCACGAGCGTCAAGGCATATGTCCCGGCACGGAACTCATCGGGAAGCACGACGCTGAAAGTTGCTTCGGCGACATCTGTCACCTGCAATTCATACGAGCCTTCAGATGCCCCGACACCTTCAATGCGCAGAAAGTCGGTCACCTGTACCCCGCTGCCGTCAAGTGTCAGCGTCCCGCCCGGGGCGACAGCGACAGAGGCGGGAAGGCTCACGCCCTGCACCGGGATGGAGGTCTGAAGAGCCGTGTAGCGAGTCTCCTCATTGCAGCTTGACATCACACATACGTTGCCCACGAGCAGGGGCACACAAAAGAGAATCCATTTCATAAGGTTCAGATAAATAAAAATTAGGTTGCTTTTTCATTCTTTGACGCAGCAAAAGTAGGGCGGTCATGTGACAACGATGTATAGCGACGGTTACATCACGCAGACAATACCGTTACAAGCATATTACAGCCATGCCCGCGGGAAGAAGTCGGACGAAACGGCTGGCGGACATGGTCCAATCCCGACATGAACAAAGAATCATACCGTATGTTTATGGAAATCATACCGTATGTTTATATAAATCATACCGTATGATTTCAAGATGAAAGCGTATGAGAGAGATGATGAACCAAGAGATGGTCCATGACGGGTACGGAAGTGATGCAAGAGGAGGCTGGAAATGAACGCAGGCGGCAATGCGGGGTTGTGCGCGACGGAAGCTTAGCGGGCACGGCCGAAGAGGAGACGGCGGTCACGTTCGATGGCAGGAGCAGCCCACTCCTCGGGAACGAACTTCCAAAGACCGAGAGGACGGGGACAGACAGTGCCACTGCGCCCGATGTAGTCCATGAGATAGTAGCGGAGGTCATGCGACGTGACGTCAAGGATGCGTGCGGAAAGCTCCTCACGAGGAATGCCGGCACCGATGGTGAGCAACTCGCCTCCCCCATTGGCTCGATAGGAGTTGATGGCCACACGGTAGTCAGCCTGCGGTTCAAAAGGACGACCGTCTGCCATCGACAGGATATGAATCTTTTCACCCTGCGGACGAGTCACGTCGACTGTGTAGCGGATACCGGCCGCAGAGTCGAAGTTGAAGGCAAAGTTTTGGAAACCCAACCGACGCCCGGAAGCATCGATGGGTGTGAGGAGCATGATGTGGTCAGCAGGCGAATGCATCTGGTTCGTCCAGAGGGCGTAGGAATATTCCAGATAATCCTTCACCTCGCGCCCGGTGAGACGCATGGTGTAGAGCATGTTCTCATAGCGGTAGAGATTGAACATGTCGCGCATGTGGATGTCTCCGGCACGGATGACAGCATCATAAGACAAAGGAGCGCAGAAGGAGATGTCTGCCCGGGTGATGTCAAGCTGGAGACCATGGATGAAATCGACGAAAGCCGAAGGGCCGAAATAGGCAGGCTCTGTGCTCAACGTCTCGGCCATCGTGCCTATGCGCTGGGAAACGTAGTCCTTCACCGCGTCATAAGCCGGACGGAAACGCTCCATGAAATCGTGACTGACACCGTAATACCCCGTACGCACGAGCCGGGCCGTCACCCGCTTGCGCACGACACGGTCGCCCAACTTGGAAAGGCGTATGTCGATGTCGCCCACCATGACGCCGTTGTTGGCCGGATTGACAATCCACACGGGTTGCCCTTCGACATTGGTCACCGTGCCGCAGAAACGGCGATGGTCATGCCCGATGAGAATGGCGTCGAAGCCAGGCACGTCACGCGCGATGTCCATCGTCGCATCCTCATTGTAGAAATCCACCTGGCGCACGGATTCCTTACCGGCATGGAACACACCGATGAGAATGTCGGGCCGCTCCTTTTCGCGTATGAAGGATACCCATCGCGCAGCGCATTCCTCCATATCCTCGAAACGCAGGCCACTCCAAAGCGTCTCCGGAAGCCACATGGGAATGGCGGGCGTAATCATGCCGAAAACGGCAATGCGCACGCCGGCACGCTCAAGCATGACATAGGGCTTGAGATAAGGCTGTCCGGTGCTTGTGTCGATGACATTGGCCCCGAGGACCGGAAAATCGCATTGGCGTATCCAGCGGTCGTAGACCTCGTGCCCGCCCTCGATGTCATGATTGCCGAGGTTGCCCACATCGCAACGGAGATAGTTGAGCATGGAGGCCGCAACATGTTCCGACTGTGTGTCGACAAAGTTATAATAATAGGCCGTGGGCTGTCCCTGAAGGATGTCTCCATTGTCGATATAAATAAGCCGTTCGCCCCACTTCGCCCGCATCTTCTCCAGCAGCGCGCAGACACGGGCCAGGCTACCCTCGGCCGGTTGGTCGGTGACGAAATTGTAGGGGAAAAAGTTTCCGTGGATGTCGCTCGTCTCGATGAGCTTCAGATGTATTTCCTTTGTCTTCAAGGCCGGAATGTCTTTTAGTGGGTGGCTTGATACCAGGCCGTGTTTTCTTTCTCTGCAGCAATAGAAGATATGCTTGGGTCAGAAATTGTCAGTCCTGAATAAGAATTAATATCAAAAGCACCAGCCCCATACGCATAATACTGCTCAGTGTGTACAGAATAAACAACAGTTCGCTTTAACTGTTGTTCAAAATCATAATGCAAATTTTCATCTATACCAAGTTTCTCTACATAATCACCAAAATCATAAAAAATAACAGGATTATACCCATCCAATTTTTGAATATGTCCTAATAAACGAGGATCTAATGTATAATTAATATTTATGGTGTTCATTATTTCGGCCATCATATCCATTTGAGAACAATCTATTACAGATAAAGTGCCATATGAATAATTACCGTAATTAGAATAAAACGCATAAAAATCATCACAAATAGCTTGATAATCCGGTTCACGGTCTAATAAATCCCCTCCAATCATTGCATAAGGCATACCAGCAGACATAACCTCGCATGTAGAAGCAATAAGATAATTAGCTACATTCCGTAGATCATAAGCGACCTCAACATTTGCCATATAGCAATCATCAAATAAGATAAACTGCATGTGCACATCGGCATTCATTATAGCTTCTGCCAAGGTTGTAATATTCGTTTGATAGAAAGAACCTCCGAACCAACGTGTTAATGCACCTTCATACTCCCAATGATATTTAAAATCCGAAGATTTATACATTCGCGTCTGCTCTGCTTGAATCCATCCCATACCATGGCATCCAATAGTCATTGCATAATTATAAGCTGGAGCAAAATCTTTCACGTCTTTTAATATCGAAGTAAGGCCTGAAGCTGTCGTATAAGGATGATCGGTATATTCTTTTAGAATCTCATGAGCACACTTACCATTTTTATACACTATTTCATACATTTCAGCTTCAGAAGATGATGTAGCAAAGAAAACAATCACCCGTTTTGAATCCAAGCCATCCTCCATTATCGCTTTTTCCATGTCTGCCACATTCTTATAAAAAGCATCCGTTAAAGGATTTGCATTTCCTGACCAAGGAAAATACATAAACAAAGTCTTCTCAACTATTCCTTCTTTATATTCCTCATCCGTACATCCAGACAAAGTTAAGCCAAAAAACAGCAATATTGCTGCTAGCCTCATCAATATACATTTTTGTTTCATAGCTTCGCTTTTCTAAATTTTAGCCCCAAAGATAGGGCAAATGCGCCAAACACACAACAGAAATCCATACCTTTGCAACATAAAGAGATAGAGACTATGAATACAGAAAAAAGACTTTGGTTTGTTTTTTTCAACGACCAGCTCCTGGTCGAAAAACGAGACGGAGAACTAACTATCCCCTATCAGGACACGCCTCCCACCCCAATACCCGAATGGACACATATCCATGAATTATCCTTGTTTGACGGGGAGATGTTCAATGCCTATTCCCTGTCGGCCCCCATTCCTGAAGACGAACATTTCGCCATGATCGGACTGCGGGCTTCATTCGACGTGTTGCTACACAGCCAATACCTGAAGGCCGGCAAGGCCCAGGAACTCATCTATTGGGACAAGAACTCGCGCTTCTGTCCTGCCTGCGGCATGCCAATGAACTGGCACACGAGCATCAGCAAACGCTGCATCGGTTGCGGCAAGGAGATATGGCCGACTGTGGCCACGGCCATCATCGTACTTATCACACGCGGCGACGAAGTGCTGATGGTGCATGCACGCAATTTCAAAGGAGATTACTACGGACTGGTGGCCGGATTCGTGGAGACGGGCGAGACACTGGAAGAATGTGTGGAGCGCGAAGTGATGGAAGAGACGGGACTGCGCATCCGCAACATACGCTACTTTGCCAGCCAGCCCTGGCCCTATCCCTGCGGCCTGATGGTAGGCTTCACGGCTGAATACGAAAGCGGTGAAATCAAGCTCCAAGATTCGGAATTGAGCGCAGGCGATTTCTTCACCAAAGACAACCTGCCCAACATCCCGGGCAAAATGAGCCTCGCACGCCGACTCATCGACCACTGGAGAAATGAAGAATGATGAATGAAGAATGAAGAATTGATGCCACATGGCTCGTTCTTCATTCTTCATTTCCATTATTGCTTCTTGCGGAATCGGTTACAGATGCTGGCGCTCAGGAAACCGACACAGAAGATGAGTAAAGTGCCAAACACGATGGACAGATAGTCATGCACAAGCGGAGTGATGACAATCCATATCACAAACAGCACGCCACACACCACGCCCAAAATGGCATCGAAATTATGCACATACTTGCGCGACATGTAGCCCAGAAGGAACAAGCCCAACATGCCACCGCTGAAGATGGACGAAAGCACCCACCACGCTTCGAGCGCGCTCTTCACGTTGAGGAAGGCTATAGCGACCAAAATGCCCAACACACCGACCAACAAGCTGCCCAACTTCAGTATCAACAACTGTTCCTTGTCGGAAGCGTTCTTGCGGAAGCGCTTGTAATAGTCGGTCAGGATGATGGTGGACGAGCTGGTCACACTCGTAGCCACGGTGCTCATGCCGGCGGCAAAGATGGAAGCTATAAGCAGTCCTGTCACACCCACCGGAAGCTCATGCACAATGAAGTAGGGGAACACATAGTCAGCCTTCTGAGCAATATCCGCCGGAAGCAGGTCGGGATATACCTTATAATATGCATACAGTGCAGTTCCGATGAGGAAGAATACGGCCGACACGGGGATGTACAGATAGCCGCCGAAGAGTGCGGAGAATTTTGCTTCACGCTCGCTCTTGGCCGTGAGGTAACGCTGCACATAGTTCTGGTCAATGCCATAATTTTGCAGGTTAATAAAGAGACCATATATCAGACATACCCACAACGTGGACGTGTCAATGTTCGTCGTGAGGTCCCCAAGGTAGAACTTGTTGTCCTGCATGGCTATCTCAAACGTCTGCATAGGCCCTTCAGGCATCTTGAACAGGAGCACGAACAGACACACCACCGCACCGCCTATAAGGATGAATCCTTGCATCGCTTCCGTCCAGATGACTCCCTTCATACCTCCCATCATGGAGTAGACGATGATGGCAATGCTCGTCACCACAATGACCAAGGGGATGTTCCAGCCCATGAGGCTATTCATCGGCAATGCCAACAAGAAGAGGATGGAACCCATACGGGCAATCTGCGTCAGGAGGTAACACATCGAGGCATACATGCGTGCCCAAGGGCCGAAACGTTCCTCCAAGAAACTATAAGCCGACACATTCCCCATGTTGCGATAGAACGGCACGAAGTATTTGGCCGCAAAATAAGAAGCCACGGGAATGGACAGGCTGAACACAAACGCATTCCAGTCTCCGGCAAAAGCCATGCCCGGATTACCCAGATAACTGATACTGCTCACGTAGGTGGCAAAGATGGACATGCCGACCACCCAACCGGGCAGACTGCGTCCGGCTGAAGTAAATTCGTCGGATGAGGTCTTCTTCTTGAAAAAGGAACACCCCAACAACATCACGCCGCACGTAAATACCAAAAATACGATAAGGTCAACGATATGCATACGCGTCAGGGGCTTTATTTAATCACCGGCAGGGCTTCCAAAGCCAAGCGTACACGTTCACGTTCGGGAGCATTGAATTTATGGAAAGGCATCGCCACGAAGTCATCACAGATGCCCAGGAGGGACAACGCGCACTTCAAGCCTTTCAGATAGCTGGAACCATGCTGTCCGATGGTATAGATGGTCGTGCTTATCTGCATGATGATGGGTTGCAGGCGTTTCAGGATCTCCAAGTCACCGGCCTTGGCCGCGTTATACATGTCCACATAGAGTTTGGGGAACATGTTGGCGCCACCGTTGATACCGCCATGCGCACCCATGAGCACGGCTTCGGCTGTCATCTCTTCCGGACCCACCAGCATGGCGAAGTCGGGGCGACACTTCATCACGTGCATGACCGACTGGAAATAGACAGCATTGGCCGAACTGTCCTTGAAACCGACGACACGGGGATTCTGCGCGATGCGCAACACCGTGGCCGGTGCAAAGCTGACCTTCACATGCGAAGGCATATTATAGAGAAACACGGGAAGAGGCAACTGCGGGACAAGGTCTTCATAGAACTCAGCCAGTTCGGGCTGCCCCGGCGCAAAATAATAAGGAGGAGCCGACACGACACCCGACGCACCGCAGTCCGCAGCGATCTCAGCCATGCGGATACTTTCGACAATGGAGGTGTCGGTGATGCATACCAACACGGGCAGACGGCCGTTGTTGATGCGGCAGGTCTCGCGAATCATCTCGTGGCGCAAGTGGTAGCTCAGGCTCTGCTCCTCACCCGTCGTGCCCAGGATGAACAATCCGTGCACGCCTCCTGCGATGAGGTGTTCGATCAGACGTTCCAAACCTTCTACATCCAACGTGTCATTGTCTTTCAAAGGGGTCACCAGCGGCGGGATAATGCCGCTCATAGGACTTTTCAATAGGTTTTCCATCATTTTTGATTTAAAATTAAGGTTAATTCATTGTACTTGCGCACAAATCTATAAAATATCCGACAAAGAGCGGCATGTTACCGCGAATATTTCCCTAATTTTGGTGCGTTTTTTACTTAATACTATCTATTATGAACACGAAACACTCACTCTCATCCATCGGCAAACTGTTTTTGCTGACCGGCCTGCTGGTCTCATTGTCATCCCCGGCAGGAGCACAGGAAAAGAAAGACGCCATCCCTGTGCGTGAACAAGTGGGCGCACAAGCCTTGCCGCCCGAAATCGCTCCCATCACAGCTCCTTTCGACATGCCGCAACTCGCCCGGCCCCAATTCGGCGACTACTCACTCTCCATCACGGAGACAGGCGCCAAGGAAGGCAAGATGGCGACACGTGCCATCCAGCGTGCCATCGACCGCGTGAGCGCACGCCAAGGAGGAGGCACCGTCATCGTGCCGGCCGGCGTGTGGAACACCGGACGCATCGAACTGAAAAGCAACGTCAACCTGCATCTCGAAGAAGGGGCAGAACTCCACTTCAGCGGCAACATCAAGGATTACCAGCCGGCAGTCTTCACCCGCAACGAAGGCGTGGAACTCTACTCGCTGGGAGCTCTTATCTATGCCAACGGACAACGCAACATCGCCCTCACGGGCAAAGGCAAACTCGTAGGTCCGTCACAGGACTGCGAAATCCAAAAACGCCAGATGAAAGGCGGAGTCATCGAAACCTACATCAACGCCGACACGCCTGTGAAAGAACGCGTCTATGACGGCAAGCGGGGCAAGCCCGTCTTCCTGCCCATGTTCGTCTCGCCGACCAACTGCCGCAATGTGCTCATCGAGGGCGTAACGCTGGAAAGCACCCCGTTCTGGAACGTCGTGCCCGTCTATTGCGACAGCGTCATCATCCGCGGCATCACCGTACACTCCGTGGGCATCCCACGCGGTGACGGCATCGACATCGAGTCGACACGCAACGTGCTCATCGAATACAGCACGCTGAGCTGCGGCGACGACTGCTTCACCATGAAAGCCGGACGCTGCGAAGACGGCCTGCGGGTGAACAAACCGTCAGAAAACATCGTCGTGCGCCACTGCCTGGCCGAGAAAGGACACGGCGGCATCACCTGCGGAAGCGAAACGGCCGGCATGATACGCAACCTCTATGTGCACGACTGCGTGTTTGACGGCACGGGCACGGGCCTGCGCTTCAAGACGCGGCGCAACCGCGGCGGAGGCGGCGAAAACCTGACTTACGAACGCATCCGCATGCGTCTCACGGGCCAACCCTTCGTGTGGGACATGCTGGGCAGCAAGACCTTCGTCGGCGACCTGGCCGTGCGACTGCCGGCACGAGACATCACCCCGCTCACCCCGACCTACAAGAACATCACGGCACGCGACATCATCGTCGAATCAGGCTCACAGTTCATCAAAGCACAGGGCATCCCTGAAACGCCGGTGGAAAACGTATGGATAGAAAACGTCACAGCCAAGACGGACAAACTGATGCTCTTCCAAGACGTGGACGGCTTCGTGCTGAAAAATGTCACCATCGAATGCCCCGACCCGCTCATCAAGATGGTCGACGGGCGTCACATCAAGTTCGACCAAGTGCACTTCACACTGCCCGAAGGCAAAGTCCGCATTGAGCAAGAGGGCGAACTCTGCAAAGAGCCGGAGTTCATCCGCTGCCTGATGCGTGACCTGTAAGATTCAGCCAAAGTCTGACCTGCCGTCACACCGTCGCACCTCGAAGCGGCAGGTCAGATTTTCTTTCCTCAACGCCCGTCACCCCTTGCCGTCCTTCTTCACAAGGTTCTGCCACCCCTCAACTCCACTCACAGGCAACTTTCCTTTCGGAGCACAGCTTAATGAGGGAAAAACAGCAGTTTCCTGCATCCCGACACACGACAGCAAAGAAGATGCAACGATTCTTGCTCCACGACACACGACGGCAAAGAAGATGCAATGATTCTTGCTCCACGACACACGACGGCAAAGAAGATGCAACGATTCTTGCTCCACGACACACGACAGACGAAGGACTTCAGATGACACAAATCGAAACAAGTCCGCCGCAAACATCGCAACACGACAAAATCAAAACATTTTCTGAAGAAACAACCGGAAACCTGCTGCGAACTGACGGCTGCGAAAAGAAAACACAGTAGCCACCCTTCCCATTCAACATTTCTTCGTACATTTGCATCCATGAGAGAGTTATCCCCTCAAACAAAGCGATACCAGCTGCGGCAATCCGGACAATTTCCGCAATTTCGAAGGTGATGACTCTTCCAACGGCCCAAGCAAACAAAAATTAATACACCTAAATAGAATCTTAAGACAACAATACAATTACTATGGAACCTATCTGCTCACAAAAACTGCCTGTCGACATCGTATTTCATCCCTCTTGGTGGAACAAACACACGGGTATCGTGTTTGACGAAGACTTTTTCTACAACCCTGCACGCCGCGTAGCTGACGAACGGCGCATGGAGCAAGAACTTTATGACCGCTTCGGCCAATACGGCCTGGGAGCCGACCACGACAAAGACCTGCCCGAAATCGGGGCCGTGCACCTGGCTGCCGGCTATCTGGTGTCGGAGATGCTGGGTTGCCAGATCGAATACACCGCCGACTCCGCTCCCCAGGTCATCTGCCCCCATCATGAAGGATTCGACATCGACGAGGACGCAGCCTTCCGAAGCCCGGCCTTCAAGAAGCTGGAAAAACTTATCGGGGAACTGAAAGCCAAATACGGCTATGTGTGTGGCGACATCAACTGGGGCGGCGTGCTCAACATCGCCATCGACCTCAAGGGTGAAAGCATCCTGATGGACATGATCATGGAACCGGAAAAGACCAAAGCCTACTTTGCCGCCATCGGCCGCGTCATCGAACGCTTCTTCACCTATATACACAGCGAGACAAAGACGACCTCCATCTCCGTCAACCGCCTGGCACGCCTGCTCAACGGCTCGCTCTATCTGCATTCGGAGTGCTCGCATACGATGATTTCGACCGATGACTACCGCGATTTCCTCCTCCCCATCGACATCGAGTGGAGCAACAAATACCGCCCCTACGGCATCCACTACTGCGGACGCGACCCGCACCGCCATGCCGAAAACTTCGCCCGTGTGCCCCACCTCGACTTCCTCGACCTGGGCTGGGGTGGCGACGTAGCCCTGCTGCGCGAGGCCCTGCCCGGCACATTCTTCAACATCCGGCTCGACCCTGTCAGCTTGAATGACTTCAGCCGCGCCGAACTGGAAGAGGCCATCAGGCAACGTGTGGCCCAGTCGAAAGACCCCTACCTGACCGGCATCTGCTGCATCAATATGGACGACCGCGTGCGCGACGAGCAAGTGTGTGCCATCTATGACATTGCCGAAGAATGCAGACAGACAATGTTTAAATAACCCACTTAATATCACTGTACGATGAAAGACGAATTCAACTCCAGCCTGGCCGATTCACAGGCTACGGCCGTCACCCCGCTGACGCCGGAACAATTCGACACGGAAGCCTACGCCGACTATGCCGCCGGACTCGACGCCCGGTGCAAAGCCTTCTGGGAAGCTCCTTCGGGCGTACTGGTCTACCGCCGCATGCGCGTGAAAGAAGTGTTTGCCGGCGACTGCCGCGACATGGAACACTCGCTCCACTGGCAACTGGGCGCCCTGAAGCAAAGCATGAAATTCAAAGCCGACATCCCGAACTTCCTGGAGCCGTGGTACGGCCTGGGCACAGTGGCTTCGGCCTATGGTTTCGGCTACATCTGGGAGAAAGACCTCGCCCCGGCCGTCGACGGCAAGTTTGCTTCCACAGCCGAACTGCTGGCTGCTCCCTGCAAGCCGGTGGCCGAGACGGAAATCGGCCGGCACACGCTCGACATGGTGGAATACTTCCTCGACAAGACCAAGGGACGCATCCCCATGTCCTACTGCGACGTGCAATCGCCGCTCAACACGCTGAGCAACATCATCGACTCCAACCAGTTCTACATGGACTTCTACCTCGACCCGGACTCCATGAAGAAAGCCATGGACCGCACGGCTGACCTGCTCATCGACTTCACCCGTGCCCAACAACGCCTCATCGGCGACGCGCTGGCCAAGCCGGGACACGGCTTCGCCTCCAGTCGCACTTTCGACGGCCTCGGCATGAGCGACGACACCATCACGATGCTCTCACCTGATCTCTACGTCGACATGGCCGTCCCGGCAATGGCCAAAGCGGGCGACGCCTTCGGCGGGACCGTGTTTCACTCCTGCGGAAACTGGAGCGACAAGAAGGCCGACATCGTCGCCATCAAGAACATACGCATGGCCGACGGCGCCTTCTCCAAAGCCACCGACCCGGGCGCAAACCCGACAGAAGGATTTGCCGACACGTTTGCCGGTACGGGAGTCGTGCTCAATGCCCGCATCGTGGGCGACCCCGAACTGGTGGAGTCCAAAGTGAAAGAACTCTGGAAGTCGGGCATGAAGCTCATCGTCGTAACCTACTGCGAGACACCCGAGGAACAGGCCGAGGTCTACGACCGCATCCATGCCATCTGCCGGTAAAAGAACACACATGCAACAATCGCACTCGTGAAGGCCTGATACAGTATTCATAATGGCCTCACGAGTGCGCTTCATAAAAAATGCCTATACTATTAACATCAGTAAGAACTCCTATTTAGTTTATATACTATTTAGACGCGGATTATTTTTATTATAAAACGCTTAATCTCTACAGTATCATATAAATCTACATCCACACCGCGCCTAAAAAATACCTATATATATATATATGTTCATTCCATTCTTGCGACTTACTTATTATCTTTCGCTTTGAATAAACGCTGTTAGCGCAACATTGTACCGACCTGTATAAAGAAAAAAGAGGGCCGTGCCTCACGGCACAACCCTCCTCATGGCTTATTATCATAAATTCAGAAAAAAGTTTCTCTTATTTTGCCAACTTGTCGTTAGAGCCCAGCACATTGACAATCTTGTGCATGTAGAGCTTCTTCATCTCGTCACGAGCCGGACCGAGGTATTTGCGCGGGTCGAACTCTGCCGGTTTCTCCACGAACACCTTGCGGATGGCTGCTGTCATGGCCAGACGACTGTCGGAGTCGATGTTAATCTTGCAGACAGCTGACTTGGCAGCCTTGCGAAGCTCGTCTTCAGGAATACCGATGGCAGCTTCCAACTTGCCGCCGTATTGATTGATCATGTCAACATACTCCTGAGGAACGGAAGAAGAACCGTGAAGCACGATGGGGAAGCCCGGAAGCTCCTTCATCACGCCGTCGAGCACGTCGAATGCCAAAGGAGGCGGCACGAGACGGCCTGTGGCGGGGTCTACGTGACATTGTTCGGGTTTGAACTTATAAGCACCGTGAGACGTACCGATGGAGATAGCCAGGCTATCGCATCCGGTCTTGGTCGTGAAATCCACCACTTCTTCCGGACGGGTGTACGTATGGTGCTCAGCCTGCACTTCGTCTTCCACACCAGCCAACACGCCGAGTTCACCTTCGACAGTGACATCATACTGATGTGCATATTCCACCACGCGGCGGGTCAGTTCCACATTCTCATCGTATGGCAGGTGAGAACCGTCAATCATGACAGAGGAGAAACCAAGGTCTACACAGCTCTTGCAGAGTTCATAAGAATCTCCGTGGTCCAAGTGGAGCACGATTTCAGGATGTTCGCAACCCATTTCCTTGGCATATTGGACAGCACCCTCAGCCATGTAGCGCAGCAAAGTCTGGTTCGCATAGTTGCGAGCACCCTTTGACACTTGCAGGATGACCGGTGACTTGGTTTCGACTGAAGCTTGAATGATGGCCTGCATTTGTTCCATGTTGTTGAAGTTGAATGCAGGAATGGCATATCCGCCTTTGATGGCACGGGCAAACATCTCGCGGGTGTTCACCAGACCCAAATCTTTATAACTTACCATAGTTGTGTAATTATTAAAGTTATTATATGATCATTATCTTCTTAGCTTGCTTTTCGTTGCCACAAAATTAACAAAGAATGTTTTAAGACAGGTAAGAAAAATCGCAAATTATCTGTCCCGGCCCGGAAAAGAGCGCACTTTGTCAGTCGATGCAACTACAATGACAAACGATTGCAACCTAGAGTTTACAAGGGAATGAAGAACGAAGAATGAAGAGTTGGCCCTGCGGCATGGCAATTCTTCATTCTTCATTCTTCTTCGCTTCTTCCCAAATGGCATCCATCTCGGCCAATGTCATGTCAGTGAGCTTACGCCCGGCGCGAAGCGTATGTTCCTCCAGATAGTTGAAACGGCGGATGAACTTCTGATTGGTACGTTCCAAGGCATTGTCCGGATTTATCTTGTAAAGGCGGGCAGCATTGATCAGGCTGAAAAGCACATCGCCAAACTCAGCTTCGGCCTTGTCCTTGTCCATCTGGCCCACCTCGGCCTCAAACTCGGCAATCTCTTCCTTCACCTTGCCCCAGACCTGTTCACGCTGTTCCCAGTCGAAGCCCACATTGCGTGCCTTGTCCTGGATGCGATAAGCCTTGATGAGCGACGGAAGCGCATCGGGCACACCGCTGAGCACCGTCTTATTGCCATCTTTCTCTTTCAGCTTGAGTTGCTCCCAATTCTCCGACACTTTCTCCGCGGTATCCGCCTTCACCTCGCCGAACACATGTGGATGGCGGAATACGAGCTTATCGCTCAACTTGTCACACACGTCCTTGATGTCGAACTGCCCTTTTTCAGAAGCAATCTTGGCATAAAACGCAATGTGAAGCAATACGTCTCCCAACTCCTTGCAGATATTTTTCGCGTCGTCCTTCATCAACGCGTCACATAATTCATAGACTTCTTCAATCGTATTGGGACGCAGGCTCTCATTGGTCTGTTTCCTGTCCCACGGACACTTCTCGCGCAGCTCATCGAGTATGTCGAGGAAGCGTCCGAAAGCCTCCAGTTGTTCTTGTCTTGTATGCATGTCGTCGTATTTTTTAGTTCTTTTGCGGGAACAAACTTACGGAAAAATCCGCGAATGTGTCCCGGACGGCATGAAAAATTCATCGCGCATCCTGCCCGGCGACCAAGCAAAAAGACCCGTTCCGTCCCGGATTTCCCGACAAAATGGAAACAGGCTATACGCGAAACTGCGCCCGTGTGAAAGGTGGAGAAGCTATGCTATTTACTATTCCCCCCGCGTCACGAGGCGTAAACCTCATAACAAACATGAATTATAAAAGCAGTGCATGACAGGAGATTTATTTCCAGGAAAATATAAAATAGGTCTGCCATTGTCATTTGAGACGGATGCAGAAATTGGAAGTAAGACGATAGGACATGAAAAATAAAGTTTTAGCGAAGCCTCAGCCTGTACATTTTTCCACACATACGGCAAACAGCCGGCGCGGGTATGAGCCGGCGGATGAGCCGCATTAATGCGGGACGAGTGCGGTTTTTAGGGTAGACAGATGCGCGACCTATCCGGCTCGTTGCCGAAAGGTTCGCGCATTCAGTCTCTATAAGCCCATTGAAAACCAATCACATATAGTCGGTGAACCGAGAGCGTGCCGGGCGTAAATCATTCCTTACACCAGCACACGGGCGTTCAAAAATGTACACGTCAGTTTTCAGGTACATAGATGATTTCTCCATTCTCCAGCTCGTATGCGATGCCCACTTTCCGACCTTTCTTCCCGGAAGTCCCCTCCTGCTCTTTCGATGGCGTGTAGCGGTTGATTTGCTTGCCTTCCTTGGTGATGATTTCCATATTCTCCTTGCCGGGATTCTTCACGATGGTGAAGTCCTTATCAGTGAACATTTCCGTCATGTTCATATTCATCACCATAGCCACCATGAGCGCCACGGCAAACACCATAGCCACATCAAACAGGTTGACCACCACGCTCAGCGGGTCGGTGTCTTCCTCCTTGTACAGTCTGCCTGCACGGCGGTTACGCTTTCTCATGGGTGGCCTCCTTTTCCATCAATTTGCGCGACACGTAGTCCAGGTTGTTTACGTCCTTGGCATACCACCGCTGCTTGAACTGCATGGACACCAGCCCGACGGCGCTCACCACTAGACCGACCACCGTGGTGGCAAACACCACCTGCATGTTGTAGGCCATGCCCGATATGTCGCCCGTGGAAAGTCCCACCAGCGCGGGGCTCATGGATATCAGCGTGCCTATCAGACCCAGCACGGGCCCTATCTTGGCCAGCATCTTGGAGAGGGCGATGTCTTTTTCCGCCTCGTTTTCGAACTTGGCGAGCAGGAACTCGGCATAGTCGTCCGAAGGGGTGTGGGAGAGCAGGTCGCGCAGGTAGCAGACATAGAGCGAATTGTCATTGACCGGCAACGACTGGCGCAGTTCGTCAGTCCGCCCCTCTTTCACCAAGGCATCGAAAGCGCGGTCGTTTTTGCGTTTAGCTATATACATGTTATAAGTGCCCCCGATGAGGATGAGCGCGCGTGCGAAAAGCAGCAGCAAGATGATGACATCGGGGATGAGGAGGCTGTTGGCCACCCAGAAAAGCATTTTTGAAATCAGTTCCATATTCGTTATTTGCGATTATTCTTAGTTTTCAACCGCTGCATCAGCGGAAATTTTATTTTGTTCCAAACAAAGCCCAAGGCGAAGCACACGGCAAACAGCACTAGGGACAGCAAGACGGCCCGCCAGTTGACAGGCTCGTCCGTGGGGGCATACACCGTGCGGCCGTTTTCCGTGCTGAGCAGCCCCAGTATGCAGATGAAGAGGCTGACCAGGAAATGCACCTCGATGCGCAAGTCCGGTTCGGGCATAAGCCACGCGATAAGTCGCGACAGCAGGGGCAGCGCCACCAGCACCACGGCGGCCAGCGCGTAGGACGTCACAGTGAACGGCACACCCGTCATCCGAAACACTAGCTCCGTCAGGCAGTAGAACAGCACGGGCAACATCAGCAGGCTGGGATACCACCACAGCGCAGCCGTCCACCAGATGTTTTTCTTGCCGGCCAGCCCGCGCAGGTATATGACACAGAAGCTGAAACACACGGCCGACTCCACCGTGACGACGATGGCCATGTTTTGCAGTGCCTCCGTGTTTTGCAGGTACTCGGCAATCTGCGTCTTCGACTGGAGTATGGCATACGGACACGCCAGCACCACGAAAACGGCGGCCAGCAAGCCATAAATGCTTGCCTGCCACCATTTCCAGAAACTGAGCTTGAAGGCACAGTTGATTGCTATAAACAACATCAAAACAAGTACGATCTGTTCCATCTGTACAGGCTTATTTTTCTTCTTGTCCTTTGCGCTTCTTCCTCAGCACGACGAGCAGCGCGACGAAAACCACCAGTACCACGAGCACCACCCACGTGCCACTCAGCGTATTGGTGTCTTTCTCCATCTCAGATGCCACGGAGCTTTTCTGCAGCTTCATGCCCTTGGCGTCGACATTCTCGCTCAGCACGGCTTCCTTCATTTCCGTCACCTTCTGGCGGTATTCAGCCGCTTGCTGCATGCCCACGTTAGAGGCTATGAAGTCCTGCAACTTGGCATTGTTTCCCGAAAAGCCGCTCTGTTGCCCGAAGCGGCGCACCAGGTCGGTGTGCAGTTCGGCAATGTCCTTCAGTTGAGCTTCGCTGGCTTCCCAGTATCCCTTGCGCGCGCTTTCCATCATCACGGCGGTCATTTCCTCTAGCGCGGCAGGACTTTTTGCCTCGAAGAAGTCCTGCACGCCCAAGTCGTACTTGTCTTTCACATATACTTCGTATATCTCATCCCACATCTCGTCGTCTATGGCATTGGGCTTCATCACGTTCCATCCGTATGTGTTTTGGACTATTTCGGCAAAAGTCCCGGCTGAACCGGCATCGCCTTTCATCTTCTCCTTGATGTAAGTGGGGTTGAATATAGTCGTGCGGCTCTCCACGCCGATAGCCTCTTTCACCTCTTGCATACGGGCGTTGTTCCGGTTGCGGTAGTCGCTCAGGTAGGCGTCGGGGTCTTTCCCAGTCACATTGCGCACGGCCAAGTTCAGGCCGCCCATGAACTCGTACACGTGGTCTAGGCTCAACGCGCCCCAAGTGTTGCTCTGTCGGGGCTGGATGACGGCATCAGTGCGCGTCAGCGCGGCCTCGAAGGCAAACTGCTTGAAGGCTTCCCAATTCTTCTCGCTGCCATAGTAGGCTCCCATGTTGTTCAGGTAGGTGTCGGCTATCTCCGCCTCACTCTCCCAGCGGTCGCCGCTCATCACCATGCCCTGAATGCCCGTGCCGTAGCCACCGTTGACACCACCAAACACACGGAAGGTGGATATTTCGCGCGCGTCCTTCGGTGTCAGGCCTTTTTCTATCAGAGTGCGCTCAGCCTCCATGATGCCGTTTGCCACCTCGTTTTCATACACGTCGTCGGTGGCTGCGGCTGCCATCTCCACAGCGCGGTTGATGAGGAAGAGGCGCGACGCGGCAATGTCTCTCAACTGTCCGCTGGTCTGCACCACCACGTCGATGCGCGGGCGACCCAAGTCTTTCGAAGGTATCAGGCGCAAGTCGGTCACGCGACCGAACGTGTCGCGAATGGGCTCCACACCAAGCATATAGAGTATTTGCGCGATGGTGGCTCCCTCAGTCTCTATGAACTCGCCACTCCACAGCGTGTAGCTCACCTTGCGAGGAATGCTATCGTTGTGGCGGTGCTTGTACATATCAATGGTATTGTTGGCCAGTTGGATGCCTTTCTCCCATGCCGATTCGCTGGGCGTGGCCTCGGCGTTGATGCTATACAGGTTTCGCCCCGTGGGCAGTGTGTTCGGGTTGGCTATGGGGTCGCCGCCGGGCGAGGGTTGTGTATATCCGCCATTGAAAGCGTTGACCAGCGAGGCCAGTTCTTTCTCCGGGCTCTGTTGCAGCTCGCGGCGGTAGTTTCCCACGTTCTTTATGGTGCGTTCCACCTCCATGACGGCTAAGGCGAAGTTTATCTCTTCTTTACTGTATTCCCTCTTGGCACCGTGCATATTCCCATGCGGGGGCATATTCGCGCCCCGCCGAGAAGCGGCCTGTGCCGACGACACTCCTTCGGGACGTCCCGATGCGGGGGCTGCCATCATCGACATCATTGCCATCATGCCCGACGGCGCATTGCGCTGCTGCTCTATGGCACGCGCCTGTGCCAACTCAGCCGGGGTGATGTGTGCGGTGTTGCAAATCAGTTCGTCGGTGGCAAGTGCCGGATTGGCCAAGAGTCTGGTCACCAGCGCACGGGCAGGCTCCAGATAGCGACGGGTGAAGAGCGACTTGTGTTTCAGCGTCTCGCCGTCGGCACGTCCCCGCAGCTTGTCCAGTGCCAACAGACTGTAGGCTATCGGCTCCGTCGTCATGGCAAAGACGCTGCTCGTGATGCGTGCTTCTTCATAAGGTACGCCCACGGTGTACATCTGGCCCGTAATCTTCTCTGTGGCCAGCTCTTCGGCAAAATTCTCTACACGCAGGATGTCTTCTTCCGTATAAGGCTCGGTCAGTACGCTATCCAATTCCAGCTCACGGTGCATGCCCATCTTGACAGTAGCCTCCTTCACGGCCAGCGAGGCACGACGCAGTTCGGCTTGCGCCTTGAGCGAGTTGTCGAGCTTTCCCTCCGCGTTCGTATAGGTTGCCACCTTATCATTGTATATCTTTATCTTTTCTGAGAGGTCGCGGTAGATGCCACGCACATTGCTTTCCAGGAAAGGCGGTGTCAGGTACGATTGCAGTCCCGCATAGGAACGGCGCTTGGCAATGACCCCCTCGCCCACATTGCCGATGGAATAAACGTAAAAGTGCGGCAGCGGCCCCACAAGGCGGTCGGGCCAGTCGTTGCTGCACAGAGCCACTTGCTTGCTGGGTGTGAACTCCAGACTTCCGTGCGTGCCGAAGTGAACCAGAGCATCAGCCTGAAAACCGAACCGTGCCCAGAGGTAAGGAGCGATGTAGGAATGGGGCGGGGCTACACTGGTTCCGTGCTGAATCTTGAATGCGTTGCTTCCCCCGCCGGCAGCGTTCTGCGGCAACAGCACCACATTGCCGAACTGCAAACGGGACACACCCAAACAACTGTCGGCTGTGACCATGTACTCGCCCGGATATTCACCGAACAGGGAAACCACTTCGGCATACTTCTCCGGACGAATGGCTTTCGACACCCACTCTTCATATTGCGCTTTTGATACCAGTTCAGGATGCCCGTTGGCCATGAACTTGGCGATGTCGCCCTCCGCATAGGTGGCAAACACGGTGCCACGTTCCTTGATAAGCGCATCCAGCTCTTGTACCGAAGCGGGCAGACCGCTCACGTCGTAGCCTTCTTGCTTCAGGCGCACCAGCACGTTGTAGAGGGAAGGAATGGTCTCCATACCGCTGGCCCCGCCGAAATAGAAGATGGCTATGCGCTTTTCCTTATTGGGCTTGCGTTGCAGTTCGATGTAGTTATCCACGGTTTCAACAAACGTCTCCAGCCGTTCAGGGATGGTGTAGGCGTGCTGCAAACCTTCATCGTCCTTGTTGTGTCCGAATAGGGCAAAGGGACGCAAGGCTCCGTCTATTTCAGGCGTCACCACGCTCTGCGAGAGGAAGCCTCCGCTCATGCCCATCTTATCGGCCTCCCACTCGTCCACCAAACGATTGACATTCAGCGGGGAGAACATGGGGACATTGCGCTTGGTCAGATAGTCCACCATTGAATCGCCCAGACGACCGTGCGCCAAGTATATGACGGCCGAGAGGGGTATGCTGTCGGCCATGCCGCTACGAATGAACGTACCGATAGACCTCACCGGATAGACCACGTTGCCTTTCTCTTCCAGTTTCTTGATAAGGTCGGTCGGCTCCCCCATTTGCCCGGTCAGGATGATGACAGGCGCACCCTCCTTGAGCAAGCCTTGCTTACTGAGGTAGGCATGATACTCCTGAAGCGTGTTGAAGCCAAGATCTTCGTCGTCGGGATTCTCCAGATTGGGATGATACATCAAGTCGTTCGAACGCTTCACCAACGGCTCTGGGTCGCGGACGGACACCAGCTTGCCGTCTATGTCTTTCCGGACATAATTGAGCATGCTACGTAAATTGCGCCGCCCGCCGTTGCTCAGATATTTCATGATGCTATCAGCCTGGATGGAATCGAGAGAATTGATATTGTTCGCCGGATTGGTCACGGCTGAACTGAAAATAGGAGTGCCCCTGGAGGCAGCTTTCTGAATGATGGCACGCTGGTCTTCGGTGATGCGCAGACCCATGCCGTTGATAAACACCATGCCGAAGCTACCGATGCGGTCTATTTCCTCGACTGGCAATTCGATGATTTTGATGAAAGAGTTGTCGTTGGCCTTTGCCATCTCGCCCAGACTGGTTATCTGGTAGTGCACGAATGCGATGCGCGTCGGAAGCACCCATGCGCGAAGCCCCAGCCAAATGGCAATCAGGGCTACGACGACAATGCCGGCAACTAGGATGTGACTCTTTTTCATTACTTGTAGTTCTGTTGTTTTAAACGTGAGCCCGCCACGAGAAGGGTACGCACAAGGATATCCCCCATGTCGGGCTCACGTCGTTTAGCATTATTCTTATCGTATTTAGACCGGCCACACGTGGCCATCTACTCACAGCTTGAACATCTCTTCGAGGTTCAGATTGATGGTGCCCACCACGCTGATACCGTTTTGCGGCAACTGCAATCCGTTCTCGGACGACTTGTCCTTGTGATTGAACAGGTTGTCTACTCCCACGTTCAGAGATATTCCGCGAGGCAACCTCACACCAGCATTGAGAGAGCACATGGTGCGTGCGTCATAGGAATGCTTGGTGGCGGTGGCTTCCCCGTCGTCTGAAGTCCTCACGCTGTAACGGTCGAAGGGGCAAGCCCACTGCCCGTTGAGCGAGATGTTCGTACCTATCTTGCCGAACTTGTGCGAATAGAGCACATTGAAAGTGGCCATGTGTGGACGCACGTACGACATGTTGTAACCGGAAACTTCCTCGTAGTCGTCGGTGTAGGCATACGAACCGGTCAGTGTCAGGCCGAAGCGGAAGTTGTAACGCGCAATGGCTTCCACACTTGTGGTGCGGGCCTTTTCGGCGTTTTCGTAGCGCGCGTCATTCGTCCCGTCGTTCAGCGACTGAAGGGTAATCTTGTTCTTGAACCGGTTGTGGGCAGCCGACACCGACAGGTTCAGCCCGCCCTGGGTGTATTCCACCGACAAGGCCATCTGGTGGCTCGTCTCCGGCTCCAGATTCTCGTTTCCATAGAGCATCATGTAGCCCAGTCCGCCCATGTCATACTCCTGATACAGTTCTTTGAGCGAAGGCGAACGGAAGCCCTGCGAGTAGCCCGCACGGATAGCCAACTGCTTCCATGGCCGATATAGAAGGCTCACTTTCGGGGTGACATGCCAGGCATACTTCTCATGCCAATCGGCACGCACGCCCAGTACTACATCAAAATTGTCCGTCACCTTCCAGTCTTCCTGTGCATAGATGGCGGCGCTGTTTCCCTTCACCGACGAGGAATCGGGCATGAAGTAGTGCTTCAAGTACTCGAAATAGCCCTCGGCTCCCACGCTCACCGTGTGGCGTCCGAAGGTGCCCGTATAGTCCAGGCGCGGCGTATGGGTGCGGTTGCGATAGTCAGTGCGCGTGTTTCCAGAGACATAGAAGTCCTTATCCTTCTTATAATTATCGAAGATGTAGGACAGGACGAGTTGCTGGTTGTCGGCAATCAGGTACTTGATTTTCCCACTCAAGGCATAGTCTATGAAGAAGTCCTGATACAAGTATCCCTCACGCTTGTCGCGCTTGTTGTGGTAGTAAGTACCTTTCAGGTCGACGCTCAGGCGTTCGTTGCACGTGTAGCCCAGCTTCTGCGTGAAGTCCCAGATGCTGTACCCGTACATCGTCGTGGTGCTGGAGGCCGTACCATCATCGTCCAAGTCGCTTACGGAGTACGTGTCGCGTGTGCGGTAAGTCAGGCTGGAATAAGACGTCAGGCGGTTTTTCCTGAGACCTGCCGATGCCGTGTATTTCTGTCCGTCAGAACCGGCGTAACGGGCGTTCAGATTGCCAGTGAACGGTTTGGAGGCAGTCTTCGTAATGATGTTGATGACACCACCCAGCGCGTTCGAGCCGTAAATGGTCGACTGCGAACCTTTAATGACCTCGATGCGCTCGATGTCGTCCACGTTGAAGCGCGTGAAGTCCACATTGTGGTCGGCACCCTCGCCGCTCACCCGTTCGCCGTCTATCAGGAACAGGATGTATTCGCCCTCCATGCCCATGTAGGTGATTTCGGGCAACTGGCTCATGGTGTTGTACGATATTTGCAATCCGGGCAACTCGTATTGGAGCAACTGCTCAAAGCTCTGCGGGTTGAGAGCCTGAATGTCTTTCTGCGAAATCACCCGTGTCAGCACCGGCACGTCTTTCAGGGGTTTCTCCATGAACAGGCCGGTCACCACCACCTCATCAAGCGAGTTGGTGGCTGCCCGTAAGGCTATTTTCACTTTCCACTCCCCCTTGTTTGCCGAAGGGGTCACGGCCGTTTCAGTAGGCTCATAGCCCATGAAAGATACCCGCAACACACAGGGGTCGTCGTTTCTCACACGGATGCTGAACTCGCCTTGCGTGTTGGTGCCCGCGCCAAATGTGGTTCCGACCAAACGGACAGCCGCTCCCGGCAAAGGTTCGCCAGCCTCGTCCACCACCACACCTTCTATAATATAAGGATAGCGGTCGTCAACATCGCCCCCGGCATCCGCGTCGTCGGCAAAGGCAGGGACGCAGAGCGCCACTGCCTGCAAGAGCAATAATGTTTTAAAGATAAAGCTGTTCATCACTCTGCTGAATAAAATTCGTAGTTCCAAGTAATGTAACCGGATGAGCCGGAAGTGGTGTTCCCGGCATAAGAGAACTGGAGCTTGGCCCAACTACCATCGTCAAAAGTCACCACATAAACATGATCCGTGGGAGTATAGATGGTGGGAGGCATCGAGCCGGTCTCTGTGCGAACCACCCATCCGCAAAGCACGGTGTTCAGTTGCGGGTTGGCGGCATAGCCCACGCTGCCCGACATCATTTTCGACATGTCAGTGATGACTTCCAGGTCGCCCGTTCCATAGGGCACCGTCGTGTCGGCCATGTAGGTCACTCCGCTCGGGCGCGAGGTCACTGCGCTCATGCTGGTCAGTCCCGTGTCATAGACCTCTCCGCCGTTGGTCTTTATCTCATAACGGTGTATGGCTATGTGCCAGTCGATAGATAGAGCACTGGGCGTATAGGCGGCGCGTGTCGTGCCGTCGGTATAGACCCACTCCGTGGCATCCTCCTGCGTCTCGGTCGCTCCTGTCTCCAGATTGATGTATGTCCAACTATCATAGGCCGTATAGTCGCCATTGCTAATCGCGTTTGTCGTAACTTCTACTTCTTTTTTCTCTTCGCCATCATCACTGCAAGCTGCCAGACACAAGCCTACGGCAGCCATTGCTAAACAAAAAACTTTTAACTTCATAAATGTTGTGCTTAAAAAAATGTACCAAATGTTATTTTTCGGTTGCAAAGTTCTGCCAAAATAGAAGGACACACAATACCTAGAAATAATGATTTTACTTCCTAAAAAGTAGCGATTACTACACAGAAATCCAACCAATTACCCCTGAAAAATCCAAATTGTTATTCGTTAAAAGCTCTAGACGAAATATCAAAACATAGTTCTTTATAAACATCCTTACCTGCATAATGTCAGCAGAGTTACTTGCAGAGAGTTGGATGTGTGTTTCTTTTTGAACACCCGTACAAGACTGGAAGATTTTAAAGATAAATCCGGTGCATCGTGTATAGCAACTGCGAATACTGATGCCTCCCTTTATCCCGCAATTGAAGTTCAAAATCATCTTCGGGAATCAAATACCAGCCCAAGGGACTGCAAACACAGCGTGCACAACCAACGAAGACGAACAATCCATAATCGCCCAAAGCACACGCAAAAACGAACCCATCAGGCCAAGAAAAACTTTTTGTAGAAATTCAAAACAATTCGCTTAGCATCAACACCAAACGCAGGGCGCGGGAGTATCTCAACCCTATCACTGAAAAACAGAATGTCAGGCAAGACGAGCGACAGCCTTAACGGCATCGTTGCCCGCCTTCCTTTCCGTCCGACCACGGAGTCCTTTCCGTCCTCGGATACCCTCCTTTCCGTGGTCGGGCGGTGTTAAGGGGCTGCCGGACGAATGTCGTGACGGAGACAGGGACCGCATCAAACATCCGGACGCGAACAAGGAAGAAAACGCGAATTATAAGTTGTCCATCCACGGTTTAAATGAACTATAATAAGAAAATTGAATACGGTTACGATAATTAGCATAATCATGCAAGTTGTCGTGCATGGAA